>CAJUTM010000047.1 GCA_910589595.1 uncultured Eubacterium sp. | reverse complement strand
ACGCTTATGACCTGCTGGGGCGGATTACGAAAGAAACCCAGACAGGCAGGGAAGACATTTCCTACACCTACGACAGTAACAACAACCGCAAAGAAATGAGGGTTGGAAATAAAGTAACCGCCTATAAATACAACAAAAATGACGAACTAATCCGAACCGATACCCTGAATACTGACACGCAGAAGGATTCCGTTGTCATCTACAAAAACGACAAAAACGGAAACCAGCTTGCCACCGTCAATCGTTATGAAATCCCCAATGACAGGAAAGGCAAACCATACATCGACATTGACGTGACACTGGGAGACAACCGGCTGAACGAAAACGTAGTCAACCATTATAATGCGCTGAACCAGTTGACACAGACGCTTACAAAGAATTATAAGGTAAGCTTTACTTATGATGCCGAGGGATTGCGTACCAGTAAGACCGTGAATGGTGAGAGAACGGTCTTCGTCTGGGACGGTGACCAAGTGGTGATGGAACTCACTAAGAGTGGGAAGGCAAAGAAACGCTATATCCGCGGAAACGACCTGATATTTGCAGACAAAGGAACAGAAAACGCCTCTGGGGAGGCGTCCGGAAAACAGTACTATGTGACAGACCCGCATGGGAATGTGGTACAGCTGACCGACGAAAGTGGCAGGGTTACAAAGACTTACGAGTACGATTCTTTCGGTAACGAAATCAAGCCGGACAGCAAAGACGACAACCCGTTCCGCTACTGCGGAGAGTACTACGATAAGGAAACGGAAGAAATCTATCTGCGGGCACGGTACTACCAGCCAAAGGCGGGGAGGTTTCTGACAAAGGATACCTATACGGGAGAAGAGGATGAGCCGGAGAGCCTGCATCTGTATACTTACTGTGAGAATGATGGAGTGAATATGATAGACCCGACAGGGCATTTTGCGTTTGTAGTAGCCATACCTACCGCAGCAAAAGTAGTAGTTGATTTGGCAGTTTCTTTATATGTGACAAAACGAGTTTATGATGTGGTTTCAGATGTATCTAAAATGGAGCAGAGAAGCCAATTGCAAACAGAAGTTCGTAGTACAGATATAACTTTAGAGGACGTTTCGGCTCAATCACAAAAGGGAAAAAAATATCAGTTAGCATATGTTGGAAAGAGAGGCAAACTGCTGCGATTTGGTAAAAAAATGTCATTTATTCAAGCTTTTGCCTCTTTGGGAGTTACTGCAGCTACTAATAGTGTTAGTCAGAGATTATTTTTGACTAGAAGAAGATTTCAAAGGTCAAATGCAAGAAGTCAGTTAAGGAAGAAACAGAAAAAGAATAATTTATGGGGGATCTACGCAGATACTCAAATAGCAGCAAAAGCGATGGCTGTTGTTACTGGCGCGTATTCGGCTCCTGAAGTACATAAATATGGACAGTACGGACATTATCATGATAAGAGGCATTTTATTCATATATGGTTTGGAAATGAGCAAAAAGTAGTATATGATAATTTATATAACAAAATGCTAAAGGAAAACAATTTATATTAAAGGGAGATATGGTTATATGATTGATAAACATGGAAAAAAATATTTAGTTATTAGATTTGTTGAAAACTATGATATGGAAGAACATAAGGAAAGTGATTGGTCACTGGTAGAAGATAATGAAGAATTTGCTTATACGAATTGGTTTTCTTATAATGATTATGAAGTATACAGGCCGTATGAGTTAAAAGAAAAGTTTTTTTCTAAATCAACTAAATTATCAGAAAAAAAATTACAAAGATACGGATATTTAAAAGTGGAAGGTTCTACATATGACTGGGCTTATGATTGGTTTTTTTCTTTTCTCAAGTTTCATTCACTAAAAGAATATTTTTCAAATTTAGACAAAAAAGAAAGGGAAATACAATTCTGGAAATTTGCAGATATAGTAGATATTAGAGAGGAAATATATATTATTGAGAATTGGTTACGATTAGATTTAGCTAAAAAATGGTGTGAAAGGCATAAAATCAAATACAAGATAGAGGTACCTATTGAATATCCGCAGGAATTGCCAGAAAGGGAAATTAAGAACAGTATAAGAGAAAAAATGAGGTATACAAAGTTTAAGAAACCGTTTGACTTTTTAAAAAGTTAGAAAGAAATTTTAGCTATTATTTTAAAAAGAGAATTTGTCAAATGTAGTAGTTGCTATACAAATACCTAAACCTAAAATGATTTTAAATGTAAACCATAAACCTTAAGAAAAAAGACTGCCCATACATGGATGCCAACGTGACAAGGGAAAGTAATGCAATAGCATAATTACCTAAAAGAAAATGTAATCAATAATTACAAAGAACTGAATTAGTTTACATAGAATAAAGAAACGGTACATCCGCGGGAACGACCTTATATATGCCGACAAAGGAACAGAAAACGCCTCTGGGGAGGCGTCCGGAAAACAGTATTATGTGACTGACCCGCATGGGAATGTGGTGCAGCTGACCGACGAAAGCGGCAGAGTTACTAAGACCTACGAGTACGATTCCTTTGGCAATGAAGTAAAGCCGGACAACAAAGATGACAACCCGTTCCGCTACTGCGGGGAGTACTACGATAAAGAGACGGAAGAAATCTATCTGCGGGCAAGGTACTACCAGCCGGACAAGGGGAGGTTTCTGACAAGAGATACCTATACCGGAGAAGAGGATGAGCCGGAGAGCCTGCATCTGTATGCGTACTGTGAGAATGACAGGGCTGCTTATGGCTCCATGCCCTCCCATGCAGCCGCTAATCCGGCTATCCAGCAAATGTACATGAATGGCCATTTCTGTTATGCCTATAAATTTGGCATCGTCACAAACGGGCTTGGCATTGTCAGGGACATCACCTTTTATAATAAAGACTTTCTTGAAGCACACCCTGACATTGTGGTTGAAAAGAAATCCGATTCCCCGGACGAGGATAAAAGCCTTGCGGATTCCAAAGCACTAATACCTGTATTAAAAGATTTCTTTCAAAAACATCCACTTATTAATCCGAAAATTTTTCTCGGGGATGCCGCTTTCGATTGCATCGAAATTTATAAATACCTGCTTCAGGAAACATCCATTGAGAAAGCATATATTCCGCTTAACGGA
>CAJUTM010000046.1 GCA_910589595.1 uncultured Eubacterium sp. | reverse complement strand
AAGCAGAAGACACCTTTACCTATGCCGGAAAAACGTACCAGCTCACCGTCAGCGGCAAAAAGAAAACCGATGACATCCGTGAAACCAAGTATGAATACGACGGGAAAAACCAACTGGTGGCATACACCGACCCTGAGGGCAGAAGAGAAACCTACACCTATGACAGAAACAGCAACCTCACCAAAACCGTAGACAAAAACGGCAACAGCCTGAAAAACATCTACGACTACCGGAACCGGCTCACCGAGCAGGCAGCAAAAGAGCGGAAAACAGGAAAAGAAACAAAACATAGTTATACCTATAATGCCTACGGGAATGCAGCCACACAGGACGACACCGCCTTTGTCTACGATGACGCCTCCGGACAGGTCACAAAAGAAACAACAAAACTGACAAAGAATAAAAATATAGTAAAAACCTACACCTATGACAGCGCCGGCAATAAAACCGCCTTTGCGGTAAAAGTAGGAGACGACACGAAACTTTCCCTGAAGTACACCTATGACGGAGAATCCAGACTGACCTCTGTTACCGACGGAACAGGAAGCGAAATAGCAGGATATACCTACGACACCGACGGCAACTTAGCAGAAAGAACCGTGGCAGGGAACGGCATGACAACCACCTATGCCTACGATTACCAGAACCGCCTGACAGCAATGAAGAACCAGACAGGCAGCTCTGGGGTAATATCGGAGTATTCATCGGAATATCTTGCCAATGGGCAAAAATCTAAGGAAACTTCTGATACGATTGGCAAAAATGGCAAGAAGTCCACAAAGACTGCCACCTATACCTATGATTTGTTAGGGAGGATTACGAAAGAAACAAAAACAGGCAGGGAGGACATTTCCTACACCTACGACAGCAACAATAACCGCAAAGAAATGAAAGCCGGCAATAAAGTAACCGCCTACAAATACAACAAAAACGACGAACTAATCCGGACTGACACACTGAATACCGACACGGAAAAAGATAACGTAGTAATCTATAAAAACGATAAAAACGGAAACCAGCTTGCCACCGTCAACCGCTATGAAATCCCAAGCGATAAGAAAGACAGCACTTATGTTGATATTGACGTGACACTGGGAGATAACCGTCTAAATGAGAATGTAGTCAACCATTATAATGCCCTGAACCAGCTTACACGGACTTTAACCAAGAACTATAAGGTAAGCTTTGTTTATGATACAGAAGGGTTGCGTACCAGTAAGACCGTCAATGGGGAGAGGACTGTCTTCGTCTGGGATGGAGACCAGCTGGTGATGGAACTCTCTGAGGGTGGAAAAGTAAAGAAACGATATATCCGCGGGAACGACCTTATATATGCCGACAGAGGAGCAGACAACACCTCTAAAGAGTTATCCCAAAAACAGTACTATGTGACTGACTCACATGGGAATGTGGTACAGCTGACCGACGAAGCAGGAAACGTCATCAGGACATATGAGTACGACTCTTTCGGTAACGAAATCAAACCGGACAGCAAAGACGATAACCCGTTCCGTTACTGCGGGGAGTACTACGATAAAGAGACAAAAGAAATCTATCTGCGGGCACGGTACTACCAGCCGGACAAGGGGAGGTTTCTGACACGGGATACTTATACCGGAGAAGAGGATGAGCCGCTGAGCCTGCATTTGTATACATACTGTGGGAATGATGGGGTGAATATGATAGACCCGACAGGGCATTGGGGACTTACTGATGGAAGATATGTACATCAAGATATAACAAAAGAGGCGTTACTAAATCTTAACTATATGTACATTTTGAAAAATAAGCAGTACGAATTGTTGTTGGAAGGTTCGATATATCCTGATTTTCTTAACTTAAAACTGGAAAAGCAGATAAATTTTGGAGGCGAGTCATCAAACACAAGGGTTTCAAGTTATTACAAAAAGTACAAAAATACAACGAAAAAAGTAAAGAAGTTAAAGACAAAATTTAAAATAAATTTGGAAAATGACAATATGCTTCATGGAAAAAATACAAAGAGATTAAAAAAGTTAAAGAAGCTTTTACTTAAAAGGTTGCCAAAGAATATATTTAGTATGAAAAATGAAGCCTTTTTCATGGTTGGGTGTGTTCTACATTCTATTCAGGATTTTTCTGCGCACAGTTTTGTATCTGATTTAGAACAGTTTAGAAAGAAGAGAAATAGTGCAAATTTGAATAGAATAGAATTAGCATATCATTCTGATTGGAAAAAAAAGAATAAAAAAGACAGAAAGAAAGAACATAAGAAATATAAAGATAATCCATATATGGATTTTTCGATTCAGGATGGAACATGGGATGATACAACAAAACGTAGTGACAATAGTCGTTATAAAAAAGCTATAAGAGATACGGAGAAATATCTGAAAAAAACTATCTTTAATAGAGTTGGATAATGAAGCATTATGTTTTAGAAAGGGATGAGATATGTGTGGAACAAAAAAATAGTATTGACAATATCAATTATAGTAGTTCTTGTAATTGTGGGTGTGATTGTCTTATTTTGCACTGGACGCAGGACACAAATCACCCAGATTGACTTGAAACAGACAGACAACAAAGCAGGGGAAAGAGCGGATAAAAAAATAGAGAAAAAGGAAGAGAAAAAAACAGAACAGGTGGAAAAAGTGACTCTCTCCAATATAGATACGGAGCTTCAGGGGGCCTACTTTTATGATACCGAATGGATAACCAATTATTCACAGGTGGAAGATGGACACTATTATTGGTTGAGATATGATACAGATTTTAGAGAATACGTCATTTATCGGGATAATAAAAAGGAAGTGGGTACGTTTAAAATTAATGATGATTATTATTCACTGGATGGTTTTGTGAAATATGGAAGTAACTTTTATGCTCTTATTAGTTACTGGGCTGATTACAGTGATAGTGAGGTGCAGAAATTAATGCGGGTTAATTTGGACACAAAGAGATTGGAAACTTTGTATGATATTTCAGAAACACCTGTTTCGGGGGATGGGAAGTTCCGGTTCTGTTGTATTTATCAGGACTATTTCTACTTTGACAAGCGGACGAAATGGCAGTCATCGTATTTGAGGTCAAAATCGCTAAAGCTGCCGATTGAGGGCGGTATTGCGAAAGGGACACCGACAACAGAATTACCGACAACAACAAATCGGAAGAAAGCAAAACCGTATTTACTGTATATGGATAATAAGATATTTTATGCCGTAGAAGAAGATTCAAAAATTAAATTGTTCTGTTATGATATGCCGTCAGAAAGTGAACAGCAGTTTTTTGGATTTAGGGATAAACAAAAATCCGGTGAGGAAAGCTCCTTTCTTGAAATAGATAAGGATTACATATATTATGGGAATGATATGATTTCACGTAAAACAGGAAAAGTTTTTTCCC
>CAJUTM010000045.1 GCA_910589595.1 uncultured Eubacterium sp. | reverse complement strand
TGACCGGACGCTGTTGTCGTTGATGTTGCTGTTGCACTTTCCGTCGGCTGGCCGGACGCTGTTGTCGTTGATGTTGCCGTTGCACTTTCCGTCGGCTGACCGGACGCTGTTGTCGTTGATGTTGCTGTTGCACTTTCCGTCGGCTGGCCGGTTACTGTTACTGTCGGTGTTACTGACGGAAAAGAAGAACTGCCTCCTGCCTTTTCCACAACAATCCGGCACACTGCTTTTTTCTTTGTACCATCCATTGACATTGCCGTAATCGTTGCTGTTCCCGCTTTGACCGCCCGCACTTGTCCATTTGTTACCACCGCTACTCCTGTATCGCTGCTGCTCCATCGTATTTTTTTGTAAGATGCCTTTTGGGGAGCAACCGCCGCCGAAAGCTGTACCGTTCCTCCCTCCACCAGCGTGTACGCCGTTGCATTCATACTGATTGATTTAACTTTAGTTCCAACAATCACCTTCAAGACCGTCTTCTTCTTACTTCCTTTTGCTGTAATGGTAATTTTACTGCTTCCCTTTTTCTTCGCTGTCAATTTCCCTTTTTTGTTCACTTTCACAGCCTTTTTGTTCTTAGAGCGAAATTTCAGCCTCTTCCATGCTGTTTTTGAAACTTTGCCATTGATCGCCAGTTTCAATGTTTTCCGTTCTTTCTTTTTCATGACCAGTACCCCTGAATCCGTTGTCCTGACCTCAATCTTTTTTATCTTTGCTGCTTTCTTTGCCGTTCCGGATACGCTGGAAAACATAGAAAAAAACAAAGACAAACAAAGGGTCACTCCAACCCACTTTCGCATTGTCTGTTTCATCATTCTTATACCTCCAATTGTCTTTTTCCACCCTGCTATTCTTTTGTCCTCTATGTATATAGTATATATTATATAAAGATATAAGGAAAAACCAATGGAGAAGTAGTAACAAAAAACATGGAAAATAATTAACTAAAATGAGAAATATGAAAGCGGCATAACCATGCCTCCTTTATATTTATATTTTAACCGCAAGTATATTTCTATAGAGGAAATGTACAAGAAAACCATGTTCCGTTTATACTGCAAAAATGTATAAATAACCTACCGCAAAAAATGACAACAGGGGAGGATATAATGCATGTGCGTTACAACTTCCCCTGTACCAGACAATCCTATTTTACCGGAATTTCCGATGAATATGGAGTAAGCATTTCCTTATCCCATAAGAACAACAAAGATTTATAGTCATTGACCGCCCATTTTGCCGGTAATGTTATTTCCGTACATTCATTGGCCGGAAGACTAATGCTCTTTTCGCTTGTTTCGATTAGTGTACCCGAAGTATCATAGGCGGCCCAGATTGCGACAACATCTTTTTTGCGCGAGACATTCGTAATCTTTACGCCGAGGTTATCGCCCGAGAGCTGCGTATCTACGCCGAATGTCTCCGTTCCTCCCGAAGACACACGGAATGTAATCTCATTGGATTTAATTCCCGTAGGCGATTCGCAGTATACTTTAAGGTTCTTTCCTCTCACGACATCGCCCAGTACCAATTTACCATTATCTACGGTGATACCGGCGTCTGAGCCATCCGCTGTATCTATCACATGCCATTTGGCGTCCTCAATATCGGTACGCGTAAACGTATATTTTGCGTTAAATACCATCGTTGTTCCGGCAAAAACCGTTCCTGATGTGTCGGTACTTGTTGTCACGGTTACACTGCCGTTTTTGTCAGCAAGTTCAAAATCAACCGTCACCGCCTGTCCCTTTGGCAATTTAACTGCCACATACGGAATATTGTCATCATCCGTCTTTATGTTCTGCTTAACGCCGTCAATGGCAGCGCTGCTCCAGTCAAGTCCACATCTTACCTTAACATCATTGTTATCTTCATCGGATGTCATCGTCACGCTTGCTTTCTTGGCATGCTCGTCCCAGCTAATATCACACTGCGTATTACATCTTGCCCGAAGTCCCATGATTTTTCCGTCTTTTACACTCGATAACAGGGCAGGAAGAATTTCAACTACACCAGTATTCGAATACAAAAGCGATTCATTTACGGCTCCCATAATACCAAATGCCGAATCAGTACAATATGCCGACTCATGATTGCGATTGTGTGATGTCATCATTGAGCGATACTGATAATTATTCGTAAGCAGGTATTTCAGCACATTCTCCAAGCCGGAGACGTTTTTCAGTCTGGCCTCTACAAGCGCCTTATGCGTAGGCCCGTGGGATTCTGACGCTTCCTTTCCTTTATAAGCCGCCGACCTTGCGTCCATTGCCTTAATAATTCCTTTTCGCAGCTCGTCGCTATCCTGCGTATCGTATGACGGCCATGCCGCATACGCGTGGCTTACATGGCGGTGCGTGTGCTTATCTTTCAGCTTTGGCGTAGCCCATTCCTTTAATTCTCCGGTATCAGCATACAGATAATCCGGAATCTTGCTTTCGAACTCTGCCCATTTCTCAAGGAGTTCTTTTTTGTTAGATGGATTAATCACTTCAATCATTTCTCTTGCCATAGCAAGTGTACTTCTCGAAGCCGAAATGTCCATCGTCGTATTGTAAGCAAGCGCTTTTTCACTGTTATCGGCGTCTCCCAAAGGAGAGTTTTCCGGAGAATATCCCGGCGTAAAGATATACTTACATTTCTTGTCTCCCGCCGCAATTGCTTCGCTTATCGTCGTGCCGTCGTCGGCATGCTCCACACCGTCGCCATCGGTATAGTACTTTTCGTCCACATACTGAAGCCAGAAATTCATTGTCTTTCTGAGCATTGGATATAAAATATCTTTTTCCAAATCCATATATCCCGTTGATTTAATTCTCTGCAAATCTTCATCCGTGAGGTCGAGTACTTCTTTATTTCTATCCATGTCGACATCTTTACCCACGGCTATCTGCTGATTGCCATAACACTGCCAGTACTCAAAGATTGGGATAATGAGCCAGTCCGTAATACCATTTACATAAATATGCGGATATCCATTGAGAAAATGATAACTTCCCGCCTCGCCGGTACCGTCCACACGGGGCGGCGCCTTGATAGCGTCTGTCATACCGTAAATATTCGCTGCGTCGTCATCCCAGTCTTCCAGCATTCGCACGATGAAATTAATATAACCATCACCGGCGCCCTGCATATTGCCCGTATTCATGCCGGATACCTGCAGGTTCGTATTGGCGTCGAGCGTATAGTCGCCGCTCCAAGGCGGATTCCACGAACCATTCCATATGGCGCCAAGTCGGGTTGTCGAATAGCCGCTTGCGCATATGAGCCCGAACCTTCCGTTATTATAAATTCTTTCCAGAAATGCCTTATTAATCTCAGATTTTTTCTTATTCTGTTTGGCAATTAATTCGGAATTGGTAAGTAATCTGTCCGCTTTTTCCTCATCTGTAGAACAGATATTGATACGCACATTGTCAAACATGCCGCCATGAATTGCCACATGCGGTTGGAGAAGTTTATTATAACTCTCATCATTTCCGGTTACGGAATTGGATGATACTACTTTGTCAATATCACTAAGGAGACTGTCATACAGCTTCGTTTTTACATCCTCTGTCGTCTCACAACCTTTATCAATACGCTCCACCTTTGTAATCAACATAAGCGACTTTGTTCCCGTGACCGTGATTTTCGGGTCATTGGCGTCCTTGATTGTACCGCCGCCAAAACTGGACGGCGCCGAAATATCTCTTTTGTCAGCGGCATAATTGAGATTTCCGTCAGTCAAAATTCTGGTCGCCGTACCCCAGCCGCCATAAGCAAACTTCGTAGGCTGCTTATTCTTGGAACCCTTCCGGTTCTGAATCGGATATTTCCCTACCATGCCAAATGCATATCCGTTGGCGTCTTTGGTAACAACATAATCAGATTCCGGACACGGATTTGTCGTACCGCTATTGTGCATTTCCACGATATGGTCCATGGAAAGCGTGATATCCAAATCTTTTTCATCCGGCGCCTCAATATAGGTGACGATGATATCATCGCTTCTTGAGGCAAATGATTTTCTGTTCCACTCATTTCCCTTATCGTCTTTCCACTGAACGCCGACTTCTCCGGTCTCATAATTGGTATACCTGTTGTAATTGTTTGCATTTTCAGAGGAATAACTGTTATTAATGATACGGTACTGCGCTGCCGGCTGATAGCTTCTCGGCCACGTCAGTCCCCATGATGTTCCGTATGTACTGGAAGCATATTTGTTGACCGCATTAATCCACGGAAACCGCTTTCTCTCAATCGCTCCTTTGCGCTGTTTATCCAGTATATCGCTAATAACAGGAGTCTCATATATATCCGTTCCATCGCTTACAATCTTTGTATTATTAAAAATAAATACATCTTCTTTCGGGTCACAGCTCTCGATAAATGCCATTTCCCCGTTAGCGCTCACGGAACCCTCGCGCCAGCTCTCTTTTGTTGCCTTTTTTTCAACGCTCTCATAGGTGCTCTCATTGAAGCCCACAGCGTCGCCCAGACCATATTTCCACTCCCCGTCTGCGGCAGATTTTTCCGTCACTTTTAATCCCTCCTCTGCTGCATGGGTATATAAAACGCCTGTGCCGGAACTCTGCAGCAACAACATGGCGGCAAGGGATACGGCAGTTATTTTTCTCAATTTCTTCATTTCCACACCCTCCTTTCTACTTTCTGGCAGCCTTTTTTATTTTTGAATATTTACTGTATACCATCTTGCCGGATACTTTTTTATATGCCCGCACCTTGATATAACATTTCTTTTTCTTTTTGAGTTTAAAGCTGTATTTCACTTTCGTCGCTTTTTTCAAAGTAGCTTTTCGTTTATATTTCCCTTTCTTTTTCTTGGCCGTATAGACTTGATATCCTTTCGCCCCTTTTATCTTTTTCCACGAAACCGTTACTTTTTTCCCTTTCACTTTCACCTTTATTGAAGGCGCCTTGAGTGAAACTTTCTTTTTCCCTGCGACAACCAGCGGCTTCACATGCCCCGAGTCATCATTGATATTCGTCTTTGCCTCATCAAAGGAAAATTTCTGCTCTATCTTCTTTCCCCCCGCGCCCAAAACAAGTGTGTAATTTCCTGTCGCTGCTTTGCCGTTCAGTCGAAAAGTAAATACAGGCGGAGTGCCTAACTTCCTTTGCCCCAAATAGGCTACATGCCCCGACTTAACAGACCAATCGCTCTGTGCTCCGTTCCACGACGGAGTATAGCAGATAACCGAGACTTCTTTCCCACTAAGCGAAGTATCTGTTACCGTGACCGTAACCGTTGCCGCGCTCTTATCTGTCAAAATCTGCACCGCTGAACTATTTGCTTTTACACTCACACGCGATGAAAGTAGAAAGCAAAAACAACACAATAGTAATACTTTTGATACTAACCCTTTTGGCATAGTACAAACCTCCATTCCTCATTATAATTCATTGATACACAAAACACGTCTGCCTATCTCCCGATATTTATATTATAACTTTTTTACGACGCTTTTTTATACAAAAATGCGACAATCTGCCCTCTATCGTGACATATCGCCGCATTTGCTAATATACAAAAAGAAACCTGCTAACAAAAGTCAAGCGTTTTCTTGAAAATTTATGATTTTTTCAAATTGAGTTGATTTTAGGCATCCTAAAAAGGCTGGTTTCTATTTGCCAGCCTAT
>CAJUTM010000044.1 GCA_910589595.1 uncultured Eubacterium sp. | reverse complement strand
GTATTTTTCGCTGGGAGTGGATACCGGATGAGATACCGCATGATACCCGCTACCCTGAAAATAACAAATGATTAAGCGATTGCCCTAATATAATAAAAATATGTGCTTGCATTTTTCTTGTTGGTATGGTAACATAACTAATGTTGACGTGGTAAAAAGTATCCCGTATCGGGGACCTTTAGCTCAGTTGGTTAGAGCATCCGGCTCATAACCGGACGGTCCGGGGTTCGAGTCCCCGAGGGTCCATGTTAAGGCCTAGTGGCTCAGTTGGTTAGAGCGCCGCCCTGTCACGGCGGAGGTCGTGGGTTCGAGTCCCATCTGGGTCGTTAGGAGGAAAGCTAATCCTCCTATATGAAATACGCTGGTGTGGCGGAACTGGCAGACGCCCAGGACTTAAAATCCTGTGGGTGGTGACACCCGTACCGGTTCGATTCCGGTTACCAGCATAGTGAGGCTGCCTATGAGAGCAGCCAGAGAGAAAGTAATACGATTTAACGCAGTTGTCGTTAGGTGGTATTACTTTTTTTTGTCTGCTTCATCCATTGCGGAACAAAAATAGGAATGATTGCCTGCTCTCGGCGATACAATAGAAAAAAAGGATTTACTGTGAGAAATTGCATTGATATGCCAATTTCTCACAGAACTATTTGTGCCGAGAACGTCACAAATAGTCCCTATCCGACAAGAGAAACTGCGTTGCAGATTTCTCTTGCGGTTCCTCGAACGAAAACGTTCTCGGAATGGAGGATTTTATGGAAATTTATATTGTACAGACAGGGGATACGATAGATAGCATTGCTGAAAACTTTGGAGTGTCAGTGGAATCCATTTCCTATATTAATCAGATTCCGTTTCCATATGCACTGGCAATCGGTCAGGCTGTTTTGATTGACAGAGGGGATGGGACACCACTGACGAGGGAGGTGCAGGCGAATGGATATGCGTATCCGTATATCAGTCCGTGGGTGCTCTCGCAGACGCTGCCATATTTGAGCGCACTCCTTGTCTTTTCTTATGGTTTTACAACCGAGGGGGAGCTGCTTCCGCCCGCGGTATCGGATGAGAGTATGCGGGAAGCGGCGGCGCAGGCAGGGCGTGACAGCGTTCTGACGTTGACGCCGTTTGGGCCGGACGGGCAGTTTAACAATAATCTGATTCATCAGATGTTAATCAATTCTTCTGCCAGAGAGCGTCTAATGGATGAACTTTTAGCGACAATGCCGACGAAAGGGTTTGCCGGCGTTGATGTAGATTTTGAATATATTTTGGCGGAGGACAGGGACTTATTTACGTCTTTTGTGGCAGAGCTGCGCCGGAGAATGAATGAAAACGGATATCGCGTAAGTGTTGCGCTGGCGCCGAAAACATCTGCCGACCAACAGGGACTATTATATGAAGGAAAAGATTATCGGGGACTTGGCGAGGCGGCGAACGAAGTGCTGCTGATGACGTATGAGTGGGGATACAAATATGGTCCCAATATGGCGGTGGCGCCAATCAATAAAGTCCGTCAGGTCGTGGAATATGCATTGACGGAGATTCCCTCTGAAAAGATATTACTCGGCATACCAAATTATGGATATGATTGGATGCTGCCATTTATACGAGGGGAGAGCGAGGCGGTGACAATAGGCAATGTTGAGGCTGTGCAAATTGCCATTGCCAATGATGCGCAAATCCGCTTTGATGAACTATCGCAATCACCGTTTTTTAATTATGAAAGAGATGGTATTTTGCACGAAGTATGGTTTGAAGATGTGAGAAGTTTGCAGAGTAAATATAATTTATTGGAAGAATATAATTTGCGGGGAATAGGTGTGTGGCAGATTATGCGTCTCCAGCGGGCTATGTGGCTTCTGCTGGAAAGCAGGTTTACGATTCGTTAGCGGATAGTGGAAAAATAAACGGGGAACTGCGGACTTTAAATGTTTTGTCGTGCAGTTCCCCATCTATTTTTTTATAAAAAACGGTTACTTTTCATTGCGATACTGGATTGGTGTCATGTCATACAATTTGCGGAATGTGCGGCTGAAATGCTCTACTGTCTGATAGCCGACGGAGAGAGCAATGTTTTCCACCGTCATATTTCCGTTTTTGAGAAGCGTTCTCGCCTTTTTCATTCGTATATTCGTCAGATGTTCGCCAAACGTCTTTTCGGATTTTTCGCGGATATACTTGCTGATATACGGTTCGCTCAAATGAAACTGTGCCGCCATATCCGGAAGTGTTATCGTCTGATAATTGGCCTGCATAAAATTAATCATATCCATCAGCCGTTCGTCTTTACAGACCTCGTTTTTTTTTATGTCCGGCAGCTTGTTGACGCATACGCAAAGTGCATGAATAGATGCCTTGATAATATCCTCGTCAATGCCGACGCCCCAGAAAATTTCACCGTTACAGGTGATATTGACATATGCGATTGCCTTTGAGGACGAACCCTGTGTGAGGGAATGCTCCTCATAGTTTGATAACTGGTAGCTAATGCCAAAGTATTGCTTAATCGTATTGCTGACAGCGTCGAGACGTCCGTTGCCGTTGGCGTCTACTACTGTTTTTTTGTCGCCGCAGACAATCGTTGTCTCTGCCATAATGCCGTCGACCTGTTTGAAATGGCATTCGCTAATCTGGAAATAAGGAGTAGGCGTAATATAGTGTTCTTCAAAGATTTCATAAACCCATTGAGGGGAGAGTTCTTTGTGCTCTTCGTCGGACACATGTTTCATCAGATAACCCACTTCTTCGCGCATAGCATCGGGAAGAGAAATGCCGAAGTTTTGTTTTAATATATAATTGACGCCGCCTTTTCCTGACTGGCTGTTAATGCGTATGACATCGCTGTCATAAGTGCGCCCTACATCTTTCGGGTCAACAGGCAGATATGGTACGCTCCAAATGTTAAGCTTCTTATCTTCACGCCACTGCATTCCCTTGGCAATCGCGTCCTGATGAGAGCCGGAAAAAGCGGTAAATACTAAATCTCCGGCGTATGGCTGCCGCTCATAGACATGCATACCCGTAAAGCGTTCGTAGTTGGCGCGGATTTTTGGCATATTGGAAAAATCCAATTCAGGGTCTACGCCATGTGTGAACATATTCATTGCCAGAGTGACGATATCTACATTTCCGGTGCGCTCGCCATTGCCAAACAGTGTTCCCTCAATGCGCTCTGCTCCGGCCAGTACTCCGAGTTCAGCGGTAGCAACGCCGCTTCCGCGGTCATTGTGCGGGTGCAGGCAAAGCGTCACGGCGTCACGGTATTTTAAGTGCTTGTGAATGTATTCCACCTGTGTGGCAAAAACATGCGGCATGGCATTTTCCACCGTAGACGGAATATTGATAATCGCTTTGTTGTCAGCCGTTGGCTTCCAGACATCAAGAACGGCGTTGCAGACATCGACGGCATAATCTACTTCCGTCCCCGGAAAACTTTCCGGACTGTACTGGAAAGAAAAACTTCCGTCTGTCTCATCCGCTAATTCTTTTAAAAGGATGGCGCCGTCAACGGCAATCTGCTTAATTTCTTCTTTACTCTTTTTAAATACCTGCTCGCGCTGGGATACCGATGTGGAATTGTACAGATGAATGACAGCGTGTGGAGCACCTTTTACCGCCTCAAAAGTTTTTTTGATAATGTGCTCGCGTGCCTGTGTCAGCACCTGAACCGTTACATCCTGCGGTATCATATCCCGCTCAATCAGCGTGCGCATAAATTCGTATTCTGTCTCGGACGCAGCGGGAAAGCCAACCTCTATTTCCTTAAAACCGATATCTACTAACATCTGGAAAAATTGAACTTTCTCTTCCAGTCCCATCGGCTCTATCAGAGCCTGATTCCCATCTCTTAAGTCAACCGAGCACCAAATCGGCGCCTTGTCAATCGTATCCTTTTTCACCCAGTCATAGGTGCATTCAGGCGGCATAAAATATGCCTTTTCATACTTTTCAAAGTTTTTCATAATCATACCTCCGTTTTTGCACAGCCTGTTGTGCGCTATAAAGATAATCGGTCTGAACGATAAAAAAACTCCCGCTCCACAACCGATGTGGTTGTAGAGACGAAAGTATACTTTCGCGGTACCACTCTACTTCGTGTCATCAGACACGCTCTCGCAGGCACTGACATGCCTTTCCCAAATAACGGTGGGGAACCGATGTGAACTACTGGGAAACACGCGGTTTCCGTTGGAACACATAGCTCGGAGGTGAGTTCGCGATATCTCTTCTGCTGCCTCGCACCAACCGGCAGCTCTCTGTGAGAAGGTAAACCGTTACTATTCCTCGTCACTGCTTTTACTGTTTTTATATCATATCACAAAAGATGCACTTTGGGAATGATTAAATTTAATCATTATTATTGATTTATTTTGCGCATAAGTCAAATAGGGGAAAACTTTCCAAAATAAGTGCTTGACTTTTGGTTTTTTATGAAGTAATATAATACATGCGTTGTACGTGTAGCTCAGCTGGATAGAGCACTTGGCTACGGACCAAGGTGTCGGGGGTTCGAATCCTCTCACGTACGGATTAGCGGCTGTCCTGCAAAGGCGGCCGCATAAAAAAGAGAGTAATGGAAACCGTTATCATTGTTTTAGCGGTTTCCATTACTCTCTTTTTTCTTCCTTTTTTCCCATTCTCCCTTTAGTGCGAGGAAACTTTCCTCACTAATGATGTGCTCCATTTTGCAGGCGTCTTCCTCTGCATGATTAGCGGATACGCCCAGAGAGATAAGGTATTGTGTCAATACGTGATGCCGTTCATATACTTTTTCGGCAATTGTCCTGCCGGTTTCCGTTAAATAAATATAACCGGCGCCGGTTACTGTTATATGTTCCTTTTCGCGCAGATTTTTCATGGCGACACTGACGCTTGATTTTTTAAAGTCCATTTCCGTGGCGATGTCGACAGCACGCACGACAGGCAGGGAATGACTTAAAAGTAAAATTGTCTCTAAATAATCTTCTTCCGATTCGTTGTATTTCTTTTTCACAACCGGTATCCCCTTTCTGTTTTTTGTGGTGTGAGCCCTGCGATAATTCTTACAAAAGTATAACACGATTTATATGAAGACGCAATCAAATCCTTCTACTCAGGCAATTTGACGAGCATGTTAGGTATTGACAACGAAAGTTAGTTATGTTAAACTAATGTTAGAGCAAAGAAACTATTCCTGAATGTTGCGCTGGATATTCAGGAATTAAAGCATAATTATTTGGCAAAGGAGTGAGATAAGATATGAACTTGGCAGAGGCAATGGATGGAGAAGAGTACATTGTAAAAGATATTGCCACGGAAGACGAAGAGTTAGAGGGATTCCTGTTTTCCCTTGGCTGTTATAGCGGAGAACCGATTACGGTAATTTCTCACATTAAGGGAGGGTGTGTGGTTTCCATCAAGGATGCCAGATATAACATTGATACTGATTTAGCGAGAGCTATTTCAATATAAAAAATAGTGAGTGATTCACTATTTTTTATGCGCTATAGTTAGCTTTGGCTAACCATAGTTAAATAAAGCTAAAACAAGGAGGGTTTGAAATGAGAATTGCATTGACAGGTAATCCGAACAGTGGAAAAACTACTATGTATAATGCCCTGACCGGAAGAAATGAAAAGGTCGGAAACTGGGCCGGAGTTACCGTGGAAAAGAAAGAGAGTCCGATTAAGAGGGCGTATTATGATGGAACGGAAGAGCTGATAGCAGTGGATTTGCCGGGGGCCTACTCCATGTCTCCATTTACATCGGAGGAGAGTATTACAAGCGCTTATGTAAAGAACGAAAATCCGGATGCTATTATTAATATTGTGGATGCCACGAACCTGAGCCGCAGCCTCTTTTTTACCACGCAGCTTTTAGAGCTTGGGATTCCGGTCGTTGTGGCTCTGAATAAGAGCGATATCAATGAAAAGAAAGATACGGAGATAGATGAGGCGCTTTTGTCAGAGAGACTGGGATGTCCGGTGATGAAAACGGTATCTGTTGCTGCCGATCATGCGGGATTAAAAGAAGTGGTGGCAAAGGCGGCCGCCCTCAAAGGAAGCGTTCAGAACGCTCCTTATGACGAAGGGAAGATTGACTTACATGATAAGAATGAAGTTGAAATTGCCGACAGAAAACGTTTTGATTTTGTAAAGTCAATTGTGGCGTCGGTTGAGAAACGCAAGGTACTGACAAAAGAGAAAAACGGACAGGATAAAATAGATGGAGTGCTGACGCATCCGGTATGCGGATTGATTATTTTTGCGGCAGTCATGTTTCTCGTATTTCATATTTCGCAGTCGGAAGGACCTCTCGGACTTGGCAAATTGCTGGAAGGAATATTTACCGGCTGGATTGAAACTTTTCAGGGCTGGGTAGCGGGGCTTGTAGAAAATGCCAATCCGTTTTTGCAGTCGCTTCTTGTGGACGGCGTTATCGGCGGTGTTGGCGCCGTTGTCGGTTTCCTGCCGCTTGTTATGGTTATGTATTTCCTGATTGCTCTTTTGGAAGATTGCGGATATATGGCAAGAGCTACAGTAGTTCTCGACCCCATCCTCAAAAGAGTGGGACTTTCCGGAAAATCCGTAATACCGATGATAATCGGAACCGGTTGTGCTATTCCGGGCGTTATGGCATGTCGTACCATTCGCAACGAAAGAGAGAGAAGAGCGACGGCAATGCTGACGCCGTTCATGCCATGTGGTGCAAAGTTACCCGTAATCGCATTGTTTGTCGGAGCATTTTTCCCTGATGCGTCGTGGGTGGGAACGCTCATGTACTTTGTGGGAATTATCCTGATTTTGCTGGGTGCTTTATTAGTAAAAGCCATTAGCGGCTATAAATACAGAAAATCATTCTTCATTATTGAACTTCCTGAATATAAGTTTCCGAGTCTTAAGAGGGGAGTAATCTCCATGCTTGGCCGGGGCAGGGCATATATTATCAAGGCAGGAACGATTATTCTTGTCTGCAATACGCTTGTACAGATTATGCAATCGTTTAACTGGAAGCTGCAGGTGGTCGAAGAGGGCTTGGAAAGTACTTCTATTCTGGCGACGATTGCCTCGCCGGTGGCTTTCCTGCTTGTGCCAATCACTGGTGTTCTTGCATGGCAGTTGGCGGCGGCAGCAGTAACCGGTTTTATCGCCAAAGAAAATGTAGTGGGAACGCTGGCGGTATGCTATGGATTGAACGCTTTTATTGACACGGAAGAGCTTGCGCTTGTTGGGGACGGAAATGTAGTTGCTTCCGCGATGGCGCTTACCAAAGTAGCTGCGCTTGCCTATTTGATGTTTAACTTATTTACGCCTCCCTGCTTTGCGGCGCTGGGGGCGATGAACTCGGAAATGCAGAGTAAAAAGTGGTTATGGGGTGGAATTGCGCTTCAGTTTGCAACGGGATATACGATTGCATTTCTTGTGTATCAGATAGGTACGTTAATCACTACGGGACATACCGGAGCGGGTTTTGCAGCGGGTCTGGCTGCCGTACTTGTCATGGCTGCCATTGTCGTATTTCTGATTTACAGAACGAACAGGCGGTTTGAGGCTGAGTACGAATTAAAGAAAGTGGTATAAAATATTTTATATCTGTCTGCAATCAGGGTAATCGCTTAATCATTTGCCCTTTTCGGGGTAGCGGGTATCATGCGGTATCTCATCCGGTATCCACTCCCAGCGAAAAATACATTATTTCTTTTGTTTACAGAAATCTTTCGCCGCCATCTCGCAAAACTCGCTGTCTGCAATGTCGTTTTTCCTGACTTTTGCAGCATTGACC
>CAJUTM010000043.1 GCA_910589595.1 uncultured Eubacterium sp. | reverse complement strand
ATATAAATGGATGGGCTTATGAAAAAGGCGATAAAAAATATGAACAATTCAATTCTCCATCCGAGTTTGTAATAAAGCAATCGTGCTTATCCTTAGAAACATCAATTCCTACGTAAATCATAATAATCTCCTTTGAAATGTATTTGATACTGTTTTAGAACCACAGGTGCTCCTTGCGATTGTAACCTCGTTCTAAATAAACCGTCATGCGGTATCTAACTGATTAACAAAGAACAAAGAGACTGTGGTTGGAGCCTTCCTAAAACCATCGAGTGGTAGGAGGTGAGAACCAATCCACAGCATCTTATATATCATAGTCGAACCTATGGAAGAGGTAAAGAAAAGACTATGACTTAATAGTTAGAAAGACCTTGGAGAGGGTCTCTAAAAACTACTACTATATAATACGAGGAGTTTGAAATCTATGAGAAGATTAGGAAAGATATTGTTTGGAGCAATAACCGCTGCTATGATAAGTGGAACTGTTTTGTCCTCAAACAGCAGTACCTGTCAGGCGGCAGAAGATAACCTCACCGTTGGTGAGGTGTATAACACGGCAGTGGAAACCGCTTACGGTGACACTTTCCGCAGTGTCTACGAAAACCGTCTTGCCGGCTCCCCTCTGGAAGTCGAGGAAATCGATGGTGTAGATACCGCCACCGGCCACCTGATGCTTTCCCGCAATGACCTGTTACTGGATGGGACAGGCGGCATGGATTTTGAACTCAACCGATACTATGACAGCAACGAAGCCAACTTAGGCCATGCCACCGTGGAATATACCCAGAAACTGGAGGTAGACACCATCTGGGTCAATTACACAGCGGCAGATGGTTCGCAGAGGCGTATCATAGTAAACGCGGCCGTTTGGAAAAACCACAAAAAAGCCCTGAAAAACCTGTTAGCCACATATGAAAAGGGGGAGGGGAGAAGAGGAGTGTCCTTTGACGGGAAACCGGACTATGAAGAAAGAACCCAGAGGACCAAGATTGTCAGCAACGAAAGGCATAACGTATACGGGCTGGCAAGCGGCTGGCGGTATGATTTCCCCTGGATTGAGACGGTCACACTGACAGAGAAAGAAGGCTGGGGGAAAGAACCCAGATATCTGCACTACGGCAGTGCCGGAGTGATGAATATCGAGACAGAGACAGACAATGCCAGTAAAAGTTATTCCATCAAGGGACTGGAGGGCTATGGCTATGAGGATATCAAACTGGAAGACTGGGATAAGACCGTAGACGGTATTGCCTGCAAATATCTTCTCCGTGACAAAACAGGACTGCGCACCTATTTCAATGAAGACGGGGTTGTGGTGCTGCAGAAAGACGCCCATAACAACAAGATCACCTATACCTACACAGATAGGATCTATTTCAGTAAAATCACCGATTCCGTCGGACGGGAAATTGTCTTCCATTATAAAGAAGACGACGGGGAAAAGACTCTTTCATCGGTAACCGTTCAGGGTCAGCGTATGGAAGGAGGAGTATCGAAAAAAACAATCACGTATGAAACCGAAGAAAAATCTTATACACCCCATTATGGCGACCGGCTGCATGGAGTGGTTCTTACCAGTGCAACGGTCGACGGCAGCAAAGAAACATATGGTTACAAAACCGTAGAGCGGCTGGTGAATACCTCCGGCGCAGGGGTAGCCTCCCAGCGTGTCTCCACCAACCAGAGCTATCTCCTGAACAAAATCACCGCCGACGGCAGTGAAACCCACTATGAGTACCGCGCCGGTTCCCTGCGCGGCTCCAGAGAGGAAAAAAGCGGGCAGAAAAGAGACGTCGTGACCGAACAGTTCTATGTAACAAGGGAGTATGAAAAAGACACCAGAACAGGGGAAAAATCAAACGGGGTAAAATACGATTACTTCCAGAAAAAAGGAAACGGCGGCCTGCGCAGTTATGACGACTTCCGTGAGCGGGAAGACAAAAAAGACGGCAGCGCGGGAACCATCTATGAAACATGGCAGTACGGCAACAGCGGCCTCCGGACAGTAACCGTAGTCAGCACCTTTAATCCGAACAAATACAAAACAAACGGGAAGTATTATGACTACACCTATAAAAAATCCAAAATCAATCCAGAGACAATGCGGTTAAAAAAAGACACAAAAAAGAATGTCACCCTTTACATATATAATGAAAATAAACTTCTTACCGATGAGATTAACTACGGGAAAGAAAAAGAAGAAACCCTGTACAGCTATGATAAAAACGGAAAGGGTTCTCTTGTGGTGCTGGAAACGGACAAGTCTTTTGGAAAGAAAGGGGACAAAGCAGCCACCACAAAACAGGGGTATACCTATGACAACGACCGCAACGTAATCACGGAAAAAGAAAACAAAGCCTATCTAGCAAAAAATAAAGGAAAGGAACATCTGTATACGAAGACCTATACTTATCAGGGGACAGAAAACGGATACCCTGCTGGGGACGCTGCCTTTGTATCGCCTCTTCTGGCTCAGGAATCCTATGTCGGTGCAGAAACAAAGAATAGGATAGTCAGCCGGATGGCAGACAACGGTATTGATTATGCCAGCATTTCCGAACAGAGAAGCGTAAACGGCGGGGCATACAAAACCATTTCCAAAACAGATTTCCAGTATGACGGACAGGGAAATGAAACCCAGAGGAAAGTCTACCCTTCTTACAGTACGGATGGGGAAAAAGAGGTGATCCAGAATGATTACACCTACAACAGCCTCGGACAGCAGACAAAGAAAACCGTAACCATTACCTCCGCAAAACGTCCGGCAGATAACCGTACTTATACGGAGGAAGAAGTAAGCTGCGATACTTTTGGTAATGAACTGAGTTACACCGATGAAAACGGTCTGGTATCAAAAACCTCTTATGATCCAGAGACAGGAGAAGAAACACAAACCGTCAATGCCGTGGGGACGGAGTATGAATCCAAAGATAAGGAATACCGCTCTGCGGATGGCTTAAAAACGATGACCGTAGATGATTACGGCCGTGTTTCCATTGACATTCAGGATGCCTTTGGCAACACAGTAATCAGCAAGGATGAAGTCGCCGGCACATGGACGGAAAGTATTTATGAGTATGGAAGTAGGGAAGATGGTGATAACGCTTCCGGCGATGATGAAGAAAATGATTCCGATGAGGAAAAGGAAGAGACAGCACGTCTAATTGAAGAACGCACCTATTCTTTTGAGCCGGATGAAAAGCGGTTCATTGTCAATGAAAACGGGGAAACCGTACCGAATTATTACATCACCGGAAAAGGGAAAGACATCCTCTCCGGCAGCAAACACTTCTATGACAATCTCGGCAATGAAATCGGCAGTGCCGAATTCAGAAACGGGGAACTGGACGCTGCCCACTGTACCTCATGGAGCTTCAGTAAGAGTGAGACGGAAGTAGTTGGGGAGGAAGACGAAGCACAAACGATCTCCATCAGTTACAGCAAAGCCTTAAATTCGGCGAAATACCAGCCGGAGGCAGATGCAGAGGGGTACTATGACCAGTTCAATGACGCAGTTTTAAGCGAAAACATCACAAAAACGGTAACCGATGTGGGAGGGAACACCTTATCCCAGACAAGCACTGCCATACGTGGGGGAAATAAAATCGAAACTGTAACAACTTATGAAAGTGACGACTTCGGCAGAACAACAAAAGAAACCACCGTAACCAGAAAACAGCAGGACGGGAAGTGGCTTCCCGCCTATGAAACACAGACCCTTTCCACTTATGATGACAACGGCAATGTCAGCCAGACGGAGACAAAGAGCCGCAAAGAGGGTGAGACGGAATGGCAGTCCCAGACTGTCAAGACTGACTATGACGAGCAGGGACAGGTAACTAAGGAATACACCCCAAGGGGAACCAGGGAAAATGTAGCAACCAAGTATGAGTATGACATCCTTGGTCAGATGATCCGATCCGAGATTCCGCAGGAAAAGAAAGATGGCAGCATAACGTATCAGAAAACCACGACAGAGTACGATAATACGGGAAATGTGACGGAAAAGAACGAACAGATGGATGGTGACAGGACGGCAAAAACAGAGTATACTTATGATAAACGGGGAAATCTTGTTATGGTAAAAAGCCATCTGGAGGGGGATAAAGCGCAGTATGTCCAGTATGTCTATGACATTCAGGGGAACAAGGTGCGCCAGTTCACGGGAATGACAGAACCGCTGACCCTTACCGTAACAGAGGTGGCAAAAGATACAAAAGCAGAAGACACCTTTACTTATGCCGGAAAGACGTACCAGCTCACCGTCAGCGGAAAAAAGAAAACCGATGACATCCGTGAAACCAAGTATGAATACGATGGGAAAAACCAGCTGGTGGCATACACAGACCCCGGGGGAAGAAAAGAAACCTATACCTATGATGTCAACAGCAACCTCACCAAAACCGTAGACAAAAACGGCAACACCCAGAAAAGCACCTATGATTATCAGAACCGTCTTACAGAAATGGTGGCAAAGGAGAAAAAGACAGGAAAAGAGACGAAGCATACTTATACCTACAACGCCTATGGAGACGTAGCCACACTGGATGACACTGCCTTTGTCTATGATGACGCCTCCGGACAGGTCACAAAAGAAACAACAAAACTGACGAAGAACAAGGATGTGGTCAAGAATTACACCTATGACAGTGTTGGGAATAAATCTGCTTTTGCCGTAAAAGTGGGGGATGATACCAAACTTTCCCTGCATTATAACTATGATGGAGAGTCCAAGCTGACTGCTGTTACGGATGAAAAGGGAAGTCAGGTAGTGGGATACTCCTATGATATGGATGGAAATCTGGCAGAGAGGACTGTGCCTGGCAACAACCAGACTACCACTTATACTTATGATTATCAGAACCGCCTGACAGCAATGAAGAACCAGACAGGCAGCGCTGGGATAATATCCCAGCATTCATTGGAATATCTTGCCAATGGGCAGAAGTCGGAAGAAACTTCTGATGTGATGGACAAAGATGGCAGGAAGTCCCAAAAGACAGCCGCCTACACCTATGATTTGTTAGGGCGTATTAAGAGAGAAACCAAAACCGGCAGTGAGGACATTTGTTACACCTACGACAGCAACAACAACCGAAAGGAAATGACGGTTGGAAATAAGGTAACTGCCTACAGATACAACAAAAACGATGAACTTCTCCGCACTGATACGTTAAACACCGACACGGAAAAAGACAAAGTAGTCATCTATAAAAATGATAAGAACGGAAACCAGCTGGCTACGGTCAACCGCTATGAAATCCCAAGTGACAAAAAGGATAACACTTATGTTGATATCGACGTGACACTGGGGGATAACCGTCTCAATGAGAATGTAGTCAATCATTACAATGCCCTGAACCAGTTGACACAGACGCTTACAAAGAATTATAAGGTAAGCTTTACTTATGATGCCGAGGGACTGCGTACCAGTAAGACGGTGAATGGGGAGAAGACTGTTTTTGTCTGGGATGGAGACCAGTTGGTAATGGAACTTTCGGAAAGTGGTAAAGTTCAGAAACGCTATATCCGTGGTAATGACCTAGTTTATGCAGACAAAGGAACAAATACCGAGAAGCAGTATTATGTGACTGACCCGCATGGGAATGTGGTGCAGCTGACGGATGAAAGTGGCAAAGTCATCAAGACCTACGAGTATGATTCGTTCGGAAATGAGGTCAATCCGGACAGTAAGGATGACAACCCATTCCGTTACTGCGGGGAGTACTATGATAAGAAGACGGGGGAGGTCTATCTGCGGGCACGGTACTACCAGCCGGACAAGGGGAGATTTTTGACTAGGGATACTTATACGGGAGAAGAAGATGAACCGCTGAGTCTGCATTTGTATACATATTGTGGGAATGACGGGGTAAATGCCTGGGATCCAAGCGGGAATGCTTATATAGAAGTTGTTGTATTTAGTCCGATTAATCCTAATGTTAAACCTATACAATATAGTAGAATGCGAGACGATTATCTATTTGAAAGACAAAAGGCCAGTAAAGCTATCAAAGAATTAATAAAGAATTATGAGCATCCACCAAAATCAGCAGAAGTGTATTCAAAGAAAGGTAAATTAAAAGGATATACAGCATACAATGTCGGCGACGGTGGTTTAACTTACGGATATGGTCATTATGTTAAGGACAATGATATAAAAAGGAAAAATGAAACTAAAAAATATATTAAAAATAATTATCTCTCGATTAAAAACGCAAATAGACTTTTTGAGAAAGATATTAAGGTTTCAGAGAAAGCAATAAATAAGTATATAAAAAGGAAAAAAAAGTATCATATACAATTAACTCAGTATGAATTTGATGCGTTGATTATGGAAAGATTTTTGAGTGGGCATTTAAATGAAGACATTTTAAAAATATTAAAAAAAGGAAATAGAAATAGGAATAGATGGAAAAAAGCTTTTCTTTTTAATAAAAATAAAGCATCAAAATATTATAATGGGTGGAAAAATCGAGCGAAAGAACAATTAGAAGTGTTTTTTGATAATGAATATGAGAGGAACCACTGATTTAAGAGGTTTAGTTTTTCGACAAAATTAAAGCGATTTTCCTGTTTCTTTTATCAATTAAAATTGTATTATTTAGAAAGGAAAAAATAAAATGAAAAAAATAATAATAATTTTTATTATAGTTCTTTTCTTTTGTAGCAGTATAATATTTGCAACACAATACGGAGATGATAGTAAAAAGAAGATTCCCAGTAGTTGCTGCTCAAATCGAAGCATTATAAAAGGAAAAGATATGGTTCAGCACGAAGGTTGGATATACTATTCCAATCAGGAAAAAGGAGGAATTTATAGACAAAGTATTGACGGTTTACGTTTGGAAAAACTAAATGATGCAAAAAGTGATTATATAAATATTGTAGGTAATAGTATCTATTTTCGTCAGGTTCGCGAGCATGCAGTTTGTAAAATGAGTTTGGATGGAAGTAATAAAATTATCCTATATGAAGGAGTAATCAGTGATTTAATGTACCTTGAAGATGGCTTATATTTTATTGAACCTACTTTGGAGGGAAGTTGTTTATATAGGTTAGATAAAGAGAAAAAGAAGATAAAAATTATCAATGAGAATATTGAGAATGTTATGGTTCTAGAGGATTGGATATATTATAGTGTGATAGGGGAAAGAAGTATCAACAGATTTTCAAGAAAAAAATTAAAAAAGGAAGTGTTATATCAAGGTAGTGATCTGTTTACTGTTGGAATAAATGAAATATATTTTTATGAACAGGAAAGAAATAATCTCTGCAAAATGAATTTGGACGGATCAAAAATTTCAATAATAAAAAAATCTACCCCGATACGGATGCTTGATGTCATTAATAAATCAATTTTTTATTCGGATGGTAAAAATATTTATTGCATTCAAGATGGAGTCAGGGAAAGAACAATGTTAGATGTTGACTGTCCTATAATAGATTTTTCAATATCAAATAATGGGTTATTGTATTCATATGTGGAAAAACTGGATGGAAAAGAAAGTGTAAGGCAAAAGTTAGTACTATTAGACGAAGGAAAAGTGAAGAATTTGTATTAAAAAATGCCGAATGACATAATGAGATGGAATAGTGGATTAGGTACTCAAAAATATTTCGTAGATTAAGTGAACGGGGAGAAGACGGTCTTTGTCTGGGACGGCGACCAGCTGGAACTGGAGCTGTCTTGGGGAGGCAGAGTGCAGAGGAGGAATGACCGAGGTTGCGGCGGTAACCTTGTTTATAGTGACAGGGGAGAAGACCATGATTCAGGCAGGGAAGATGGGAAATTGTATCAATATCACCATGAATAGTATAGTCAAAATAACAATAAATAACGCCAAATTCCTTTTTTTTCAAAACAATCTCTCCTTTTTAAGCTTCGTAAAATATTGTTTCAGCATACTAAAGAGGAGTTTGAATCAGAACCTTTTCTTGAGGAAAAGTAAAAGTAATTGAAAAAGATTTGATATACTTAGGTAAAGATAAATTTTATTTTACTGAAAATAATGTTTCAAAACCTAAATTTCCATGTGCCAAAAATGTATGAAAAACAATTAGAGTTGTCGGTTTGTAAGTTTGCTGTTGAAGTTTCATAATAGTGATAGTTTGGTAAATATAGATGATGTGTAAAAAACAGATGATGGCAGGAGCGTCAGTAGTAGCATTTTTTTGCGGGGCAATGGTGTTTGTGAGTGATGTAACTTGGCAAGTAGCAGGGGAAACATATGATACCGCATTGGAAGCAGCCTATAGGGATACTTTTCCAAGTGTAAAACAGGCTCCAGAATGCTGATATTGGATCTGTTGTTTACCAAATCAAATGATGAAGAAGAACTGTGAATCAGCAAGAAGGTAAATGGAGAGAAGAATGTTTTCGTAAAGGATGGAAATGCGGGATAGGTAATGCCATAATAAAAGAAGATTGGAGATTGTTATGTTTGGAGAGTAAGGTAAAAAGTTAAAAAATCTACAATATAGCATAGATTGTTACATCATTTTTGCTTGGTCGTACTATAGTGTTTTTTTGAGAGAAGATGCAGAAAGCAGTTTACGAAATTTGCAGCATCTTCTCGCTTTTCTTTTGCCCGGATTTTCTGGTAATTCTAAATGGGAATGATAGTGATACACTGATAAATCGGGAAAGTACACCGAAACATATGCCCTATCCTCTTCTTCTGTGCAGCGTTATACTTAGTGCAGATGGAAAAGGGGGTGTCTGCTATTAGTAAATCTGTTAGAATAAAATATTTAGAATTTTTAGCGGAAACAGGTATGACACGCTATGAATTTTCCAAGAGGAGTGGGATTCCAGAAAGTACTTTATGGAGTCTGGGGCATAAAGAGGGCTATGATGTGCGGGAGAGCAATATCCGCAAAATTGCACAGGGTATGGGAGTGCCGTCCTCTGAACTCTTTAGCGATGAAGATAATGCTGTCTATTTGTGCGAAAAAAGTGAGGTATGGCTTGTTAAGAATTTTCGCAGGTTGTCGGAGAGGCAGAAAGGATGTGTGGAAGGATACATAAAGGCGTTAATAGAGGGAAATTAAGACATATGCCAGATCAGTAAGGTATTCTGAGATTATTAATCAGAATGCCTTTTATTTTGGAAACTGCACCGATAAAACGGGAAAGTTTTCCGAAACATAAGTCCTACCCAAACGGAGAATAATCGCCTATACTTAAATGTGTCCACAGGATGCCGCCATAAAAATATTTGTTTTTCTGTTGGACTCTATAACTGAATATGATGAATTCATCGGACGTTCGGAGTAGTTACGCATTGCGCCGTACCGCAGATACGCCATAACCAGTCGGGATATTATGATTATCATGTTCCCATGTGACAGTCTGGTTGCGAGAATATCCATGCAAAACAGGAACCGTGGTGGTTTCGAGGTTGCGACTACTTTTGATAATGATACTCCCCGTAAGGGTTCTATGATAATTGGTGCAAGTCCAGAGTGGGTTACTGACCATAACCACCGATGATTTCAACTGGAGATTCTGATAATTTCTGTCAATAAGAGTGCATTTGACAGAGTGTATTGTTATTGGCAGAAATGCCAAAGTAGCAGAGGGAGGCTTGCGTTTTGTTAGTCTCATTACTTTCTTCCTTAAATTATGTGTCTGGAGCCTTTGGATTCTGGATGTAGATATGGTATGTACGGAAAGGAGATTCTATGGAGAGTAAAGAAAATTGCGATATGATTAGATGTGATGATGGTAACAAGATTTACTGGATTCCCAGAACTACATTTGCAAAAATAGTTTTAGAGGTAAATTTGCCGGGGACAAAATTTGTACGGTATCGGACAGGGGCAGATATGTACGATATGAGTGAGAGACAATTTAAGCAGATTGCTAAGGATGCCGGAGCAATTTATAAAATCAATCGTATGGTATTGGTCAGTATAGAATTGCTGGATCGTTATTTGGAATGTTTTCGTATGTAGTCTGGAAAAGATTTTGTAATGCAAAAAGTATAATGCATACAAGGTTATAGGGGAGGTGCACAATTTGGCTGTTGAAACCAAGAAAATGGGGCGTCCCAAAGTAGATGATCCGAAAGTTAAAAATATTCAGGTTCGATTTACAGAGGGAGAATATGCCAAGATTAGAGAGTGCGCAGACAAAAATGACCTTACCATAACACAACTTGTGCGGCAGGGAACACAAATGATTGTTGATTCCCTAAAGTGATTTGCAAAATCTCTTTCCTAAATAGTGTCTGCTGATTAGGTTGCAAACACTTGATTTTACTGACTTTTACCCC
>CAJUTM010000042.1 GCA_910589595.1 uncultured Eubacterium sp. | reverse complement strand
CGTTCGACTTGCATGTGTTAAGCACGCCGCCAGCGTTCATCCTGAGCCAGGATCAAACTCTCATGTTAAAAAGTTGAACCGGCAGAATAAATGCCTGCGTGCGACCTTGCGGTCGCCTGTATGACTATTCAGTCATTAGCTATCCTGTTCGATTACTGTTTGTTTCCCTCTCGGGAAATGAATTGAATCGGGTTGGTTTATTCTTGTCGAATAATTACTCCGAAAAATATTTTTTATTTTTCGGGGTTGTTTCACTGTTGAATTATCAAGGTTCTCTGCCCGACCTGTCCAGCCGGAGCCTGCTTCCTCAGCAAATGTTCTTTACTGCGTCAGCGAATACTATCTTATCAAAGAAGTTTTCTCTTGTCAACACTTTTTTTGCAATTTTTTTCAAAAAAATACAAAAAGCTTTTTTACTGAATTTTACAATAACAAATCATATCATCATATGTATCCATAACTGCATCATACCGCCTTTCTTTTAATACTGCCTCTCTCACCATGTCTGCCTTTTCCATTACACGCCCACTCGCTGGATTCAAACTATGATATCTGGCTTCTACGACATGCATTCCACACTCATTCAGCATATAGTCAACAACTGCCTTTAGCGCCTCCGTCGCATACCCCTGATTCCAATACTTTGACCCGTAACAATAACCAATTTCACAATTGTTATGCTTTCTGGAAATATGGATTACACTAATGCTACCAATCAATTCCCCTGTCTGTTCTAATTCAACCACCCAGTTATAGCTGCCATTTTCATATTTATTAATCCAATCTTGAATGACTTCTCTGGTTTCCTCCACATTTTTATGCGTACTCCAGCTCACATAAGGCGTAACTTTTTCATCCGATGTCCAGTTATGGTACACCTCCTCCGCATCCGCCAACGTAAACTTTCGTAAGATTAGGCGTTCTGTTTTTATTATTCTTGTTCCTGTTTCTATCATTCTTTAATTTACCCTTTCTAATACATTTTCTTATCCGGCTTTATAGTCAAATGACTTGGAAAAGCATTCAGAAATCTTGGTTATCCGGGTTAGGTGTTCAAAGGTGTTCAAGCCGTTAAAAACGGCTTTACTTTTCTTGAATAAAAAAAATGAGAAAACCTCTATAAAATAGGGATTTGCTCACCTTTTTAGGTAACGGAGAAGGAGGGATTTGAACCCTCGCGCCGCGCGAACGACCTACACCCTTAGCAGGGGCGCCTCTTCAGCCACTTGAGTACTTCTCCAACTGAATATTTTTATCATATTCTTTTTTAATGCAAGCAATATTTTAACAAATAAAAATCAGTTTGTCAATTATTTTCTATAGGAAATTGTTGCTGTCTCATACATATTATTTCCCTGACAATCAATCACGGTTATAACCGGCAGATTTTCGACATATAATTCCCGAATTGCCTCGGTTCCCAAATCATCATAAGCGATTACTTTGCTTTTCTTTATGCATTGGGAGAGTAATGCTCCCGCGCCGCCGACTGCTGCAAAATAAACAGCCGTGTTTTTTTTCATGGATTCTATTACTTCTGTACTACGTTTTCCTTTTCCAATCATTCCTGTCTGCCCCATATCCATAAGAACAGGCGCATATTTATCCATGCGGCTGCTTGTCGTCGGACCCGCCGAGCCGATGACCTGCCCCTCGCGGTTTGGGGTTGGCCCCAAATAATATATAATCTGGTTCGCGATATCAAAAGGCAGCGACTTTCCCTCTGCCAGCTCTTCTGTCATCCTTTTGTGCGCGGCATCTCTCGCTGTATAAATCGTGCCCGATATATATACATAATCTCCGGCATGCAAATCTTTTACCTTATCTTTTGTCAGCGGTGTTTCTATATATTTATCCATCTTAACCTCCATTGCGAAGCGTAGTTGATTTGTCGCGTTACAACACTCGTTTTATATGCCGGTTTACGTGGCAGCATATATTGACGGCTACCGGAAGACCAGCTATGTGCGTCGGGTATGTCTCGATATTGAGCCCGATTGCCGTCACGCGGCCGCCAAGGCCGCCCGGCCCGATTCCGAGATTATTTACTTTTTCCAGCATTTCTGTTTCTAAATCTTTTATATAAGGAATGTCCGAATGGACATCTAAATCTCTCGTCAGCGCTTTTTTCGCCAATATGGCACATTTTTCAAATGTACCGCCAATTCCCACGCCGATTACCATCGGCGGACAAGCGTTTGGCCCTGCCGCCTCCACGGTTTCCAGTATTGCTTTTTTGACGCCCTCGATTCCATCTGCCGGCTTTAACATAAATATACGGCTCATATTTTCACTGCCAAATCCTTTTGGCGCCACCGTTATCTCCAACCGGTCGCCCGGTACTATCCCATAGTGAATAATACCCGGTGTATTATCTCCGGTATTTTTGCGGATAATCGGGTCGCCGACGACAGACTTTCGCAGATATCCCTCTTCGTATCCCTGACGGATTCCCTCATTGACGGCATTTTCAATATTGTCTCCCTCAATGTGTAAATCCTGACCGATTTTTAAAAATACAACGGCCATTCCCGTATCCTGACAGATGGGAATCTTACTTTCATAGGCAATATCCATATTCTCTTCCAACTGCCCAAGTATCTGACTTCCAATTTCTGACTCTTCATTTTCCCGAGCTGTGAGAATCGCATTCCTGACATCCGGCGATAATTTAACATTAACGGCTATGCACATTTCTTTTATATTTTTTATAATATCATCCGTGTGAATTGTTCTCATACTAATTCCTCATCATCCTTTTCTATATTGTCGCTCTCGTTTTCTTCCTCTGTTTCCTCTTCTGAATCTTCATCGTCGTGAACGCGTGCTATACTTGCTATTTTTATATCTTTTTCACTATCCAGATTCATCAGTTTCACACCAGAAGTTACGCGGCCGAGCTGTGAGATATCGTCGACGCCGATACGGATGATAATTCCTTCATTGGTAATCAACATAATTTCCGTACCGTCTTCTACTGCCTTACAGCCGACTACGTCTCCTGTTTTTTCCGTAATTTTATAACATTTTACTCCTTTGCCGCCACGGAACTGCGGACTGAATTCATCAATGGAAGTGCGTTTACCCATACCAAATTCCGATACCAGTAAAAGGTTAGGCCCCTGACTATCCATCTGCATTGCCACTACTTCATCGTTTTCATCAATTTTCATGCCGCGGACTCCAATGGAAGTACGTCCCGTCGTTCTGGCGTCTCTCTCATTAAAACGGATACATTGCCCTTTCTTTGTGACAAGGAAAATGTCGCGGTTGTTGTCCGTTACTTTTACTTCCATTAATTCATTGCCATCCCGCAGCGTTATTGCCTGAAGTCCGGTCTTGCGGATGTTGGCATATTCCCGTATCGGCGTCTTTTTCACCGTTCCGTCTTTTGTTGCCATAAAGAGGAACTTATCTTCTTCGTATTCTCTTATGGAAATGACAGCGGAAATCTTTTCTTCCGGCAGCAATTGCAGCAGATTAACAATTGCCGTTCCTCTGGAAGTGCGGCTTGCTTCCGGAATCTCATATGCTTTCATGCGGTACACGCGTCCCATATTCGTAAAGAACATGAGATAATGATGGGTCGTCGCCATAAACAGATTTTCGATATAATCGTCTTCAATTGTCTGCATTCCTTTGATTCCCTTGCCGCCGCGGTGCTGGTTTTTAAAATTATCAATCGTCATTCGTTTTATGTATCCAAGATGTGACATGGCAATTACCGTATTCTCTACCGGTATTAAGTCTTCCATGGAAATATCGAACTCATCAAAGCCGATTGCTGTTCTCCGCTCATCCCCGAATTTGTCCCGAATGATACAAATTTCATTTTTAATCACGCCGAGCAAAAGTTTACGGTCAGCAAGAATCGCTTTATATTCCGCTATCTTTTTCTGCAATTCTTCATATTCTTTTTCTAATTTCTCCCGCTCCAAACCGGTTAATGCGCGGAGACGCATATCAATAATGGCCTGTGCCTGTACTTCATCCAGACCGAAACGCTCAATTAACTTTTCTTTTGCCAGTGCAGCGCTCTCTGAACCGCGGATAATACGGATTACTTCATCAATATTATCCAGAGCAATCAGCAGACCTTTTAAAATATGGGCGCGCTCTTCCGCCTTGTTCAAATCATATTTTGTCCGGCGGGTAACGACTTCTTCCTGATGCTTCAGATAATGTTGAAGCATCTGCAGGAGATTCATAACGATTGGCTCGTTGTTTACCAGAGCCAGCATATTTACACCAAACGTATCTTGCATCTGCGTATGCTTATACAATTGGTTCAAAATTACATTGGCGTTGACATCTTTGCGCAATTCAATACACACACGCATTCCCTCGCGGTTTGACTCATCGCGTATTTCAGTAATGCCATCGACTTTCTTATCCCGATGAAGTTCCGCTATTTTTTCAATCAGTCTCGCCTTATTAACCATAAACGGTAATTCAGTAACGATAATACGATTTTTTCCGTTTGCCATCGGCTCAATGTCTGTCACGGCGCGGACGCGAATCTTTCCGTGTCCGGTACGGTATGCTTCTTCTATTCCACGTCTTCCAAGGATAGTTGCCCCGGTTGGAAAATCCGGCCCCTTAATGATTTCCATGACTTCATCGAGCGTTGTATCCCGCTCTTCTTCTACTATATTATCAATGATTTTGACAACGCCGTTAATTACCTCTTTCAGATTATGAGGAGGAATATTTGTTGCCATACCTACTGCAATACCAGACGTACCGTTTACAAGAAGATTTGGAAAACGTGAGGGAAGTACCGTAGGCTCTTTTTCCGTTTCATCAAAGTTAGGTATGAAATCTACCGTATCTTTATTGATATCCGAAAGCATTTCCATTGATATCTTACTTAATCTTGCCTCGGTATAACGCATGGCGGCGGCGCCGTCTCCGTCTACGGAGCCAAAGTTTCCGTGTCCGTCTACGAGAGGGTAGCGGGTTGACCACTCCTGTGCCATATTAACCAATGCGCCATAAATGGAACTGTCCCCGTGAGGGTGATATTTACCCATGGCATCACCGACGATACGGGCACATTTACGATGTGGCTTGTCCGGTCCGTTGTTCAATTCAATCATGGCATATAAAATACGTCTCTGTACCGGTTTCAAACCATCCCTTACATCCGGCAAAGCACGCGATGCGATAACCGACATGGCATAATCAATATAAGATGTTTCCATCGTCCTCTTCAAATCGACCGGCTGTATCGAATCGTATCTGTCTTTGTCAAATATATTTTCATCCATTCTACTTTACTCCTTTCTGTTTATCACAGAATTTTCCACACTAAATATCTAAATTTCTTACATATTTGGCATTGGCTTCTATAAATTCCCGACGCGGCTCCACCTTATCGCCCATCAGGGTATTAAATGTCATATCAACTTCCGATGTCTCTTCTTCATTCATCGTCACTTTAAGCAAAATTCTCTTATCTGGGTCCATTGTCGTATCCCACAATTGTTCAGCATCCATCTCTCCCAGACCTTTATAGCGCTGGATGCTGTTATTACCGTCGCGTCCGATTTCTTCCAACGTGGCATTTAATTCCTCGTCACTGTATGCGTAATAACTTTTTTTGTTTTTATCAATTTTATACAACGGCGGCTGCGCCAGATAAACATAACCTTGCTTAATTAATTCCGGCATAAACCGATATAAAAATGTCAGTAGCAGCGTAGAAATATGAGCTCCGTCCACATCGGCATCCGTCATAATAATAATTTTATGATATCTCAATTTATCAATATCAAAATCTTCTGATATTCCGGTACCAAAAGCAGTAATCATTGCTTTTATTTCCGCATTCACTAAAATCTTATCCAATCTCGCTTTTTCTACGTTTAGGATTTTGCCGCGCAGCGGAAGAATTGCCTGCGTTGCACGGTCACGAGCCGTCTTGGCGCTGCCGCCTGCAGAATCTCCCTCTACAATATAAATTTCGCAATTTTCCGGATTTTTGTCACTGCAGTCCGCCAGTTTTCCCGGTAATCCCGAGCCGTCCAGCGACGTTTTTCTTCTCGTTAAGTCGCGGGCCTTACGGGCGGCGTCGCGGGCTCGCTGTGCCAATACCGCCTTATCGCAAATTAATCTGGCCACGGCCGGATTCTGCTCCAGAAAATAAGTCAACTGTTCACTTACAATACTATCGACGGCACCGCGCGCTTCCGAATTGCCAAGTTTTTGTTTTGTCTGTCCCTCAAATTGTGGTTCTGAAATTTTAATACTGATGATTGCCGTCAATCCCTCACGAATATCTTCCCCGCTCAGATTAGTGTCATTTTCTTTTAAAATCTTCTGTCCTCTGGCATAATCATTGAATGTCTTTGTCAGGGCATTTTTGAATCCCGCCAGATGAGTTCCTCCCTCTGGCGTCGTTATATTATTTACAAAACTGTAACATCCCTCATTAAATGCCGAGTTATGCTGGAACGCCACTTCGACATAGACATCCCCTTTCTGTCCCTCACAGTAAATAATATCTTCATAAAGAGGTTCTTTATGTTTATTCAGATAGGTCACGTATTCTTTAATACCACCCTCATAGTGGTATGTTTCCGTGCGCTGTTCTTCCCCGCGTAAATCTGTTAAAATAATTTTAACTCCCTTTGTCAAAAAGGCCATCTCGCGAAGACGCTGTTTTAAAATACTGTAATCAAATTCTGTTGTTTCTGTAAAAATAGTAGCATCCGGCATAAAAGATACTTTTGTTCCGCGGAGGTCTGTCGTTCCTATTTCTTTTAGTTCATACATTGTCTTGCCGCGCTCATAACGCTGTCTGTACTGTTTTCCATCCTGAAAGATATCAACTTCCAGCCAGTCAGAAAGGGCGTTTACGACAGAAGCGCCTACGCCGTGGAGGCCTCCAGACACTTTGTATCCGCCGCCGCCGAATTTTCCTCCGGCGTGAAGAACCGTAAATACAACTTCCACGGCCGGTTTTCCGGCTTTATGATTGATACCAACCGGTATTCCCCGCCCGTTATCGGTAACGGTAATCGAATTATCCGGATTGATAAAAACCTGAATTTCATCGCAGTAGCCGCCTAATGCCTCGTCAATAGCGTTATCAACAATTTCATATACAAGATGGTGCAGTCCTCTCTCGGATGTACTTCCGATATACATACCGGGTCTTTTGCGGACAGCCTGCAGACCTTCTAATATTTGAATTTGGTCGGCGCCGTATACAATTTCTTTTTCTTTGTCACTCATGAAATAACCTCCACTTTTATCAGTTATCTTTAATACTTCCATCAACGATTTCAAACGTTTGATTTATATTAATACCATTTTCTATAAACTCTTCTAATCCCGTACAGGTAATAATCGTCTGGATTCCTTTTAAATTTTCCAGAAGATAATTCTGCCGGTTTCTATCCAGTTCCGACAACACGTCATCCAACAGAAGAATCGGTTTTTCCCCTAACAACTGCTCCACTATTTCGATTTCAGCCATCTTGAGCGATAAAGCAGCCGTTCTTTTCTGGCCCTGCGAGCCGTATTTTTTTATTTCCTGATTTTCTATAAAAAATAAAATATCATCTCTGTGCGGCCCAATTGTTGTAGAACCTTGAAAAATATCTCTATCCTTGTTGATAAATAATTGCTCGGAAAAATCCTTTTTGTTGCAGCCAGGTTTGTACACCGTTTCAATATCTTCTCTTCCTCCGGTGAGATGGCTGTGTTTTTCTTTCATAATCTCACCGAGGTGCGCAATAAATTCTTCCCGCAGCTCCATCACCTTTATACCATACTGCACGAGCTGGGCATCCCATAATTCTAAAGTCGAAGATAAACTGTTTTTTTCTTGAATATGCTTTAATTGCGCATTTCTTTGTTTCAATACTTTTTTATACTGTGTCAGATAATATAAATATGTTTTATCTAACTGGCACAATTCCATATCTATAAATCTTCTTCTCTGCTCCGGCCCATCTTTTATAATACCTAAATCTTCCGGCGAGAAAAAAACGATATTGCAAAGTCCGATTAATTCCTTACTGCTCTTGATTGGCAGGCCATCAATGGCAATTCCTTTTGCCTTTCTGCGTTTCATATGTATCTCAACTTTAAAAGTACAGTCTTTCTTCTCTACGAAAAAACGAATATGCGATTCTTCTTTTCCCTGTTTTATCATATCCGTATCTTTACTTCCTTTATGAGACTTTGTCGTACCTCCCACGTAAATGGCTTCCAGCACATTTGTCTTTCCCTGCGCATTATCCCCATAAAGAACATTCGTGCCCTCGTGAAAATGAAATTCTTCTCTCTCATAATTACGGAAGTTGCAAAGTTCTATACTTTTAATAATCATAGAGCCGTAACCTTTACTTCTTCTCCATCCAGAGAAAAGATATCATCTGCATACAACTTTCTTCCTCTTCTTTCCTCGACCTCGTTATTTACCATAACAAGTCCATCCTGTATAAGCATTTTAGCTTCCACGCCGGAACCGACAAGACCCGCCAGTTTGAGAGCTTGTCCCAATTTTATATAATCATCTTTAATGGTAATCTCCTGCATAATAATCTCCATTCACTCTTTTCTATGCGTCAGCTCCATTCATCAATTCATATTGACAGGCAAAATCAGATAAATATAAGTTTCCTCATCATTTTTTATGAAACACGGAGCATTTGCATTAAACAGATACAGATTTACTTCTTCATCATCAATAACTTTCAATACGTCATTGATATATTTGGGATTAAAGGCAATCGTCAAATCCTTTCCCTCTTTATCAGCCACTACTTCTTCATCCATAGAGCCAATTTTTGTATTCATTTCCATCTGGATTTCTTTGTCTCTTATATGTAAGATTACCGGCTTTTTCTCTGATTCGCGGAGAAGAAGAGTAGCGCGGTCAATACAGCCGTACAATTCATTTTTATTAATAGTAATCTTTGTCTCGTAATTGTTTTTCAACATCTGGTCTATATTATAAAAGTTTCCCTCAATAAGCCGTGAAACAACAACTGTTTCATTAAATTCAAATAAAACATGATTTTTAGAGAAAGAAATCGTAACTTCATCTTCTAATTCTCCATTCAAAATCTTGCTTACTTCATTTAACGTCTTGCCGGGAATCACTACTTTAATATGCTCGTAACTCTCTTTTAACTGAATCTTGCGTATGGACACACGGACTAAATCCAAAGACGCTATTTTAAATTCATCCCCATTAATTTCAAAGAGCTCACCGGTTAAAATTTTATTGCTTTCATTATCGGAAATGGAAAAGATTGTCTGGCGAATCATTTCTTTTAATGTAAACTGGGATATCTCTATCTTCTTTTCTACATTAATCTTTGGAAGCATCGGAAATTCTTCATGGTTAATCCCCGGTATACTAAACTTTGATTTTCCGCAGAACAGAAGAATATTATTGTTTTCATCTACTTCAAAATTAACGTCATCATCCGGAAGACGGCGGACGATTTCGGAAATCATTTTGGCATTCACTAAAATGATACCCTCATTTTCTACCGAAGCAGGTATCTTTGTCTCAATACCAAGCTGCATATCGTTCGTTGTCAGTTTTATACTTTCATCTTTGGCCTCAATTACGACGCATTCCAGAATAGGCATTGTTGTCTTTCCCGGAACAGCCTTTAAGGCAATATTGATTCCATTGTTAAAGTTATTTTTTGTACAGGAAAATTTCATAGTGTGAATAACTCCTTTCAGCTCTCTATAAATATATCATATTAAGGTTTAATTAGTAGTAATAGTAGTAGGGGCTGTTGATTTGTGGACAACTCTGACAAGCCTTACTACGAGTTACTTCCGGCTCTTGCAGTTACAAAATATAAAATGTTTGTTAAGGTGTAAAAAGGTTCATAAAAAATAAGTAAAAAATGTCTCTCTTTTTCTTGTAATAACCTTGTCCACCTGATTTGTACAAGTTTTAAACAGGTTATTGTGAATTTAATTTTTTATTGAGAACTTGTATCGTACTTTCCAGTTCTTTATCAACAAGAATATCTTTGCGTATTTTGTTGATACCGTGTATAACTGTCGAATGGTTCTGTCTCTTTAACTTTGTGGCAATTTCATTTAGTGTAAGATTTGTTAATTCATCACATAAGTACATGCATATCTGTCTCGGTACGGTAATTGCCTTTGTTCTCTTTTCAGAGAGAAGAGAATCTCTGTCTAAATTAAAGTGGTCGGCAACTATGTCAATAATATATTCGGCAGTGATTACCAAATTTTCATTGGGAGAAATAAAATCTTTTAATGCTTCTTCTGCCATACTCAATGTGATTTCCTGTCCCTGATTGGTAAAGCGGGCAAAAAGAAGAATTTTATTGTAAGCTCCCTCTAAAATACGAATATTGGATTTAATATTTGTTGCTATATAACTGAGAATTTCATCGTTGAGATGAATATCGGAATTTTCTTGTTTGTTCCGGAGAATAGCCATGCTTGTCTCATAATCCGGCGGCTGGATATCAATCGTCATTCCGGAGTTGAACCGCGAGCGATATCTCATATCCAGATGTTCCATCTGGCTCGGCGGCCGGTCACTGGAAATGACTAATTGTTTGCCGGACTGATACAACGCCTCAAAAGTATTAAAAAATTCAATTTGGGTTGTATCCTTTCCTATTATAAACTGTATATCATCAATGAGAAGCACATCGACATTTCTGTAATTCTTTCTCAGGTTGGAAACGGCGACCGTATCTTGTTTGTTACGGATGGCCTCTACTACGTTATTCATAAAATCTTCGCTTGTCGTGTACATAACGGAGTACTCGGGATGGTTTTCCAGAATGTATCTGGCAATGGAATGCATTAAGTGGGTTTTCCCTAATCCCGGACCGCTGTAAAAGAATAAGGGATTGTACATTTGTCCATCCGGATTTTCTGCCACGGCAACCGCTGCCGCATATGCAATATTGTTACTTCCACTGACAACAAATGTATCGAATGAATGTCCCATTTTCAAAAAGGGATATTTTTCTTCTAATAAATTCCCCTTATCATAGGAAGAAACTCCTTTTTCTTCTATCTCATTTTTGTAAACAAAACGAATATCTACCTGCATTTCCGTGATAACTTCAATGGAAACCTGCAGGGGAATTTTGTACCGCTGTTCAATCAGATTCATAATATCACCTTGCGTTGTCTTATCAATGGCGATAACAAGAGTATTATTTTGGAAAGAAACAACAGTCAAGGGTTCTATCCATGTCCGAAAAAGGACTCCGTTGATTAGATATTCATCCCTCAAATAAGTGATTATTTCGCTCCATTTGTTTTTTATCTCATTTTTCATCAAATTTCCTGCCTATCTTAATAAAAATTGATTTTAGGTAAAAACATACATTTTTATTGTACTACAAAAAGAGAGTAAAATCAAATTTTATTAACACTTTTTAAAGGTAATCATTTAATTATTTATAGTTTTTAAGGTAACGGATATATTGCCATATTTTATCCTTGTGCCGCTCCCCGAAAAATAGATTGTTTTTTTATTTACAGAGCGCCGCCCGAGCATTGTCTGAGATGTCTGCTGTCGTTTTTTCCTGACTTTTGACAGCCCGTTTGCAC
>CAJUTM010000041.1 GCA_910589595.1 uncultured Eubacterium sp. | reverse complement strand
GCAGATGTAAGAGTTGGAAGTTGCAGATAGCTACTTAATCAGCAGACACTAAATAATACAGCTGCGCAAAAGTCGACAATTAGCGAGATAAACGCCATTATAGCCACACCGTCCACACTGATGTTAGAGGAGGGAAAGACGCAAAATGTATCCATTTTTTATGGGCCGTATTGTGTTTTTGCCAACAACAAGGCAATTCAATGGTTTACTAAAAATCAAAATGATAGTAAAAAGTTGCGAGACGATTGAAACTTTGAAATTTTCAGAGCAATCAACTGATTATAGCAGTAGGTGATGTGGGAATTATTTCCTTTAAAGGGAAAACAATTCAGTCATTTAAGCGGGAGAAAAAGAGTTAAATAAAATTTTTGTGATGAGTATATTGAAAAGGATTACTGCATATGCCATAATCCGGGTTTGTCACCTGTAGATAGAAAATGGAGTCTTTCCGGCTCCATTTTTGATTTTTTCTATTTCTTGAATTTAATAATCATTTGTGTTATATTCTCTATAACAAACAAAGATGAGAGGGAATGCAATATGTCAGTTCCTAACAAAGTTCGGGCAATGCTCAACATTGCTGAAAAAACCATCAGACCCCGAACAATGCTTTGTTTTAACTATGGAGGATATTAAAAAACTCCTGCCAGTTTCAAAAAATAGGAAACATATTCTCAAACGCGCAGAATAAAGGTAACAGCCATTAGCAATTTATTATTAGACGAACATCCAATATAGGTAATGCCAACAAGTGAATACAACATTTGCTGCTGCATACAATAACCAAGAAAGGAAGCGTATACTATGAACTATCAGGAAATTGCCAAAAATATGATTGACCGCCTGCCGGACGACAAAATGATTTTCGTTATCAATATGCTCGAAGGACTGGGGGAAATGTCCGGACTTGACATATATCCGGATTTCAAGCCAAATGCAGAGACAATTGCAGCAATGGCTGAAACGGATGAAATGATAAGAACCGGAAACGGGCAGCACTTTGAGGGTTCAACAGAGGAATTGTTTGCCCAGATTCTGGAGGAATAAGCTATGTTAAAACTCAATCTGACATCACAATTCAAGCGTGACCTAAAGCTATGCCAAAAGCGCAATTACAATATCAGCCTGCTAAATGCCATAGTGGACACGTTACGAATACCGGCTCCGCTTCCACTGAAAAATAAAGACCATGCCTTAAAGGGAAATTATACCGGACGTCGGGAGTGCCACATTTCCCCTGATTGGTTGCTTATATACCGGCTGTACGAAAATGAATTATATCTTGACAGAACTGGCACCCATGCGGATTTGTTCGGGTTATAGCCAAAAGAAAAGGCATGTGCTCCCTGCATATGCTATAATGCCAGTAGGAAAAAAAGAGATAAAAATTTCTATGCAAGCATCTCATTCCCGTTGTGGTATTCGTAAGCGAATTTTAAGAAAGTAAAGAATAAACAAATTTATAATCTGTCCTTATCACGTATTTCTTTCATATAATTTTCTACATCGGCGTCTCTCTCGCTGGGAATAGAGAAACTGTCCCAGTCAACGGTTTCTTTTTTTGTATAATAAACAAACTCCTTGTCTCTCTTATATTCGGTATATCCCAGCTTTTGATAGAAAGAATTTGTGCGAATATTCCAAATAGGCGTGTCAAGATAAATTTCTTTTACAGTAGGAAACATTGCCTCGATTTCCTGCATCATATAAACACCATATCCCTTTTTATGGTGTTCCGGACTAATAAATATTCTTCCTATGGTAAGCTTGTCTCCCTCCGCAAAAAGAATAGCAGCGCCTATAATAAGCCCATCCAGTAACAATTTGTATAAATGATTTGACCTTGCCATTTTTGTATGAAACTGTATCGACATATACCCGGGAGGGCCTCCTTTGATAAGAGCTCCTACCGCTACATCACTTTCGAATGAACGTTTCGAGATACTATTTATCACCAAAGCATCCGACGTACCAGCCTTTACTAATTCAATCATTGTACTCCTTTATAAACATAGTTTTGTTCTAAGAAACATAAATAGTATACCATGCCATTCAATATAATTCCATAATTTCTTTCAAACAAAGATACCATAAGAACCAATTCACAAAATAAACAAATCAACGTTTTAACGCAGACAGGCGCAATGCGTAGCAGCAGTAAATAGTTATAAATTGTCGTGCCGGTCTCTTCTTTAAAAATGTGGCATAAGTAGTATTTGTTGTGGGAAAAAATATGGGCAAGGGAATCGAATCCAATATGTATGCTTCCATATAGTTCATCATGCGCTGTACGATTGGTGTATGCTGATGGATTAGTGAAAATTTCTTGACTTTTAAGGGGGGATTAGTACAATAAAATTAAATGAATAAAGGAAAGGATTTGTCATATGAACAAACAATCTGGCATACAGGAAAAAGAACTATTGTCTCTTATGGAAAGATTTGCATTTCGTAACATAGAACAGAGTGAGGCAGGACAGGCAGCAGAAATTGAGCGGATTTGTTTTCCGCCCAATGAAGCTTGTTCCGATACAAGCATTCGAGAAAGAATTGCTGCAGCGTCCGAGCTGTTTTTAGTGGCAGTCGATAAGCAAAAAGGAAAGATAGCAGGATTTTTGAATGGGATTGCTACGAATGAAGACGCTTTTCGGGATGAATTTTTTACCGATATCCGTTTATATAATCCGCAGGGGAAAAATATTATGCTGCTCGGCTTAGATGTACTGCCGGAATATCGCAATCAGGGTCTTGGCAGGGAACTTGTATTTCAGTATCTGAAAAGGGAAAAGGAGAGAAATCGGGAAACAGTTTTTCTTACCTGCCTGAATGCCAAAATAAAAATGTATGAAAAATTCGGCTTCACCGATGGGGGAATCGCTAACTCGACATGGGGCGGCGAGGAATGGCATGAGATGAGGTATACTTTATAAGAAGTGGTTATGTTAATGCAGTTCTATTGTAGAATTAAACAGAAAAAAACTGACGCACCAGCGATTAAACATTTCTGGTACGTCAGTTTTTTCTTATGCCATTCCGTTTGCCGTCTTATACTTATAAATCATTTCCGCATGGTTCTGCTCTTCTGTCTGAATGTGATTGAGCAGGCGGCGGATAGCGGCTGCGCCAAAGGCGAACAGTTCGGTATTATAAGTGCCGGAAACAAGTTTCTCCGTTGCGATTGTGTCGGTACAGAGAAATTGGTCATGGCGCTTATTTTCTGAATTATCACCAGCCTCGTATGTGGTAGTCGGGGAAAAGCCTTCCATACCGCTGCGGGCTGCTTCTACATTAGGAACTTCACCTTTGAGTACCTGCGCAAGAGAATCGAAATGCTCTTGCTCCTCATTACCGATTCGATGAAAGAGGTTTTTCAACTGTGGGTCCTTTGCTGAATTTTCATAGAAGCGGTATTTCTCAATACAAGTCTGCTCTTGAGTCTGAAGATCTTTGATAACTGTTTTTTCCTGTTCTGTTAATTGCATAATTGCCCTCCTTTAGGTTTTGTGATAGTATGGGCATGAAAAGGGAAATTTATACATATGAGGTTACCACAACATCATTTTATAACAGTTTTAATATTGGGAGGCGGCCATGGTACGCATTGCATTTTGTGAGGATGAGAAGCCACAATCAGAATATATTACCGGATTAATAAAAACTTATGCTAAAAAGCATCAGAGGACAATTTTTGTAGATACCTATATAAGTGCAGAGCAGTTTCTGATTAGTCAGGAAGATATAGAGCCTTACCATCTGTTTATTCTGGATATTCAATTGGGAAAAATGAATGGGATGGATTTGGCAAAAAAGATTCGCGAGAAAGAGAAAGAGGCTTATATTGTTTTTCTCACCGGATTGAAAGACTATGCGATAGAGGGATACGAAGTAGGTGCGGTGCGTTATTTACTAAAACCTGTTCGGGAAGAAGTTCTATTTGAATTACTTGAAAAAATTTGTGATGAAATCGAATCAGGTGAGACAAAATACTTTCTGTATCAGGCGTCTGGTTGTACGAAGCGTATTCCCTTTTCTGATATATATTACATTGAATCTGAGGGGCACTATGTAAACATTCATACAGCACACGAAGCTAACCGCTGGAAGTCCAGTCTTTCTTCCATAGCAAAACAATTTGAAAGGCAGGGTTTTGTCGTGGTACGCCGGGGATTGTATGCGAATATAAGCCATATAGAGAGGATTGGCCGTTTGGAATGTTTTTTGGACAATGGGGAAACATTACCTGTTAGCAAGAGTTGTTACAAGGCAATCAATCAGGCATTTATCGAGTACTATCAGGAGAGAGAAAGGGGAGACTCCTTATGAGTATGGAAATACAAATTATCATATTAATATTAGCGGTTGCACTGACGGCTCTTGTAACAGCGATTCTTGTAAGAAATTCTGAGATGAAGAAAATGGAGGATTATCAGGATAAGGTGCTGGCGAAGCAAAGAGAGGAAGTTCAGAATATTTACGAGACAATGCGCGGGTGGCGGCATGATTACCACAATCATATGCAGACGATGAACGCGTATCTGTCGCTGAAACGGATTGACGAGGCATTGACATATCTGAGCCATCTCGAAGAAGATTTGGACAGTATTGATATTGCCATCCGTACGGGGAACGTAAGCGCTGATGCTATCGTCAGCAGTAAAGTGTCAATTGCCAGAAAAAACGAGATTTCCGTTAATTGTACGGCGCGCGTACCGAAAGCATTGTCGGTAAGTGATGTAGACCTCTGTGCAATCTTGGGAAATCTTCTGGATAATGCGATAGAATCCTGTATGCGGGTACAGAGTGAAAAACGCTTTTTGCGTATATACATGGGAATCTACCGTAAACAGCTCTATATTTCCGTCAGCAATTCCACGAATGAATCAAGACGTCAAAAACTGGCGGATTTTATCACTCGAAAACAAGGCGAGCACGGTTTTGGTTTGCAGCGCATTGACCGCATAACTGAGAAGTATGACGGTTATGTAAACCGTAAAAATGAACCGGGCGTGTTTGTCACGGAAGTGATGCTTCCGATATAAGAAGCATTTTGTGTCTGGATTTTGTCTTTTCGTGTACGTCTACGATTCTTATTTCTTTTTATCTGATATACTTCAAAACAACAATCATTCTGTATAGGAGAGGAATTGTATGAAAGAAAGTGCAGAAAAGAAACATACTACGGTTTTTCAGAATATTTGTCAGGTGCTGAAAGTAATGTTTACCTGCTATCCAATATCCAGATGGAAAACAGTGGTTCTTATTGTTATTCAGGTGGGCGAACCACTATTAATGACAGCAGTTCCATCCATTGCCATCGCTGCGATTACGGAGGGAAACATTCAATACTATTTGCTTTGCATGGTCGGCGTTCTGCTGCTTTTGGGAATATTGAAAGCGGTCAAGGACGTGTTAGATTTGGATACCTTTTTATGTCGGATTAATTGTCGGATGCAGTGGTTTATTCCCCGATTAGTGAAAAGGGTTTTGACAATGGATTATGCAAAAGTAGAACCTCACAGCCATCAGAAGAAGATTCGTGAGGCGTCGGAAAGTATAAATGGAAATTCAAGCGGGGCGGAACGTCTCATGTATGAGTCGCCTAATTTAGTTATAAAGTCTGCCGGTTTACTTACTTATGGTATTACGCTTCTTGTGCTCGACGTGAGAATCATTATAGTTATGATTGTTATGTGTATTATTGATATCTTACTTCGCAGCCATGCCATTGCCTATTCCAATAAGTCATGGGAGGAGAACGTAGATATTTATTATCAGATGAGATATGTAGAAAATGAAGTACTGGATTTAAAAGCGGGAAAAGATGTAAGGATATATCAGATGAAGCCGTGGTTTCACCAGACGTTTGAAAGGTTGATTAAACGGGAAGTTTCACTTGTCGGTAAAATACAGCTTCGCTGGTATTTTCCAACGTTGGCGGACCAGTGCTTCGCGGTCATTCGGGATTTACTCTCATATTTTATACTCGTTTCACAGGCGGTTGCCGGTGAGATTTCTCCAGCCATGTTTACTTTCTATCTTGGCGTTATTGCAGATTTTGCCTCTTGGTTTTATGGTTTTTCAGAAAACTTTTCCGCTATCCGCAAGGCAAGTAAGGAGCATGATTTTTATCGGGTGATTATGGATGAGGAAGAGGAACCGGAAGCGGATGGTCAGTTGCAAACACCAGTCGGAAAAGGGTTTTCCATAGAATTAAAAAACGTCTGTTTTCGGTATGAGGATGCCGACGAAGATACGATTCATAATTTGAATCTGAAGATTAAAGTTGGGGAAAAGATAGCGATTGTCGGAAACAATGGAGCCGGAAAGACAACGTTAGTAAAATTGTTATGTGGTTTGTATCATCCAAGCAGCGGTAAAATTTATGTGGATGGCATAGATATTACCACGCTAAATCGTACGGACTACCAAAAACGTATCAGTGTACTGTTTCAGGATATTGAGCCGTTTCACTTTACCATTGCCTCGAATGTGTGTGCAGGTGAGGAAGAACACTATTGTCCGCAGAAATTGAAAGAGAGCCTGCAAAAGGCGGAACTGTGGGAGAAAGTAATGTTTCTTCCCAACAAAGAGAATACTTATATAACGCAAACGTTTGATAAAGATGGTATTGTGTTGTCCGGCGGGGAGACACAGAAGCTGCTTTTGGCGAGGGCGATTTATAAAAACGGAGATTTCCTCATATTGGATGAACCGACGTCCGCCCTCGACCCCATTGCGGAAAGTCACATATATGAGCAGTACAGTGAACTGGCAAAGGGTAAGACGGCAATCTTTATTTCCCATCGTCTGGCAAGTACAAAGTTTTGTGAAAAGATACTGTTTTTGGAAAATGGACAAGTAAGAGAAGAGGGAAGTCACGAAGAGCTGATGGCAGCCGGAGGAGAGTACCGGAAGATTTTTGATATTCAGAGCCACTACTATAAAGAGAAAGGGGGCATGGCAGATGATTTGGAAATCATTGAAAATGACACATTCTCTAAATAAAAAATATATCCCTCTCGTTGTATTGGGGAAGATTTTGGCGGTGAGCCAGCTTTATGTCTCAATTATTATGGGAAGTATGATTCTCGATATGGTAATTGGCAGACAGGCAGTTTCGGAGATTATGCGCCTTGTTTTCATTATGGTTATAAGTACCGCCCTATTGATTGTGGGATGGTGGGGAGTGGAAAATGTGCTGCGGGTAATGGAGAGGGAGTTAATCAGCAAAATGCGTCAGGCCATTGTTGAGCACTGTATGACATTGGATTATGAGGTTTTGGAAAAAAAGGAAACGCTGGAAATGATTCAGAAAGCGGGAGATTCAATTAATAGTGGAGGTGGGATAGGGAATTTTTACTATAATCTCACGGCCTTTATTGAGTATTTCATTTCAATTATCACTTCCATAGTCGTTCTCCTTCCGTTATTTGTTCCCACGTCGGAAAAAGTTTCGGGACTGACAGGATTTTTAAACGGTTGGTACAGCGGTCTGATTTTAATGTGCATTCTTATTGTATCGGTTGTATATCGTTACCTGCTTGCGCGCCGCATGAGCCGGATAGGACAGATGCAATTTGAAAAAAATATTGATTTGAATCGTAAATTTGCATACTTTTTTAACCTCATCTTCCGCTATCAGAAAGGGAAAGATATCCGTTTATATCATATGCAGGATAAGGTTTTAAACGGAGTGGTTGAAAATGCGAAAGAAATAGAAAACAATGGACAATGGATGGCAAAGGAGGAACGGCCTTATATTATATGGAAAAGCGTGATAAATTACATTTTGCTCCTGAGTACTTATGTTTATGTCGGTTTGAAAGTAATCTGCCGCCTAATCAGTTTAGGTAACGTTATGAAGTATGTGGCGGCAATTACAAGAATGTCGGATAGTCTCGGGAGCATGATGGAGAGTTATAATGCTCTTCAGATAAAGGGAAAATATACTTCCTATTATTATGATTTTCTAAATATTAAAAATGAAAAATATGAGGGCACGCTGCCGTTAGAGAAGCGGGACGACAATGAATATCTTTTGGAATTTAAAGATGTATCCTTTCACTATCCAAATCAAAAGGAAATGGTACTCTCTCATGTTTCCATGAAATTTACAATTGGGGAGAAAATGGCTATTGTGGGGCCGAACGGCGCCGGCAAGAGTACGTTTATTAAGTTGTTATGCCGTCTGTATGACCCAACAGAGGGAGAGATTTTACTGAATGGGATTGATATTAAATTGTATGATTATGAGGAGTATATGAAAATTTTTTCCATTGTCTTTCAGGATTATCAGCTCTTCAGTTTTCCTTTGGCAGAAAATGTGGCGGCTTCTATAGAATACGATAGTGAGAAAGTAAAACGCAGCTTGATTGAGGCCGGTTTTGAAAAGCAGCTTAAAAAGTTTAAAGATGGCATTTATGCGAATCTCTATCAGATGAAAGAAAAAGGGATTGAAATATCCGGAGGGGAGGCGCAGAAGATTGCACTGGCAAGAGCCCTCTATAAAGATGCGGCTGTTGTTATTTTGGATGAACCGACATCGGCATTAGACCCGGTTTCTGAGTTTGAGATTTATAAACATTTTGACGAGATGGTTCAGGGCAAGACGTCGATTTATATTTCCCACCGCATGTCAAGCTGTCGTTTTTGCAACCGCATACTTGTATTTGACAAGGGGAAAATCGTCCAGCAGGGAAGCCATGAGCAGCTTATGAGTCAGACCGGTGAATTGTATGCAAAGTTGTGGGAGGCACAGGCAAAGTATTATCAATGATAAGGTAAGAGGGAGATAGCATGAATGCAAAGGGGATTTTTAAAAATATTTCTAATGTGTACAGAGAGCTGTTTCGCTATTCGAAAAAAATCTGCTGGCAGTTGCCGTTATATGCGCTGATTCGTATTATTATGCCGCTTATTGTCAGTGCGATACCGGCAATCGCGATTGCGATGCTCACACGGGACGGCCTGACAAAGTATGTGTTGGGAATCAGCGCGCTGCTTGTTGTCAATATGCTTTTGGCAGGAATCAGCATTTTGCTTGAAAACCGCTTTAGTCTTGATATTATGGGCATGCGCCTGAACGCCTTTGCCGGCCGATTACTACGCAAGTGCCTGACGATGGATTTTTGTAATATAGAGCCCGCGGATAAGCAAAAAAAGATGTTTCGGGGAGTACAAAGTGTTGTAAACACTTCTCGGGGTGTGGAGGGGCTTGCCCGTTATTCGTTTGAAATGTTTTACGGATTATTCGGTTTGCTCTCGTATGGAACAATTATGTTTTCCATACATTGGAGTATTTTACTGATTGTAGCTGTTACAACTCTTGTAACTTTTTTACTGAAAAAGCACGCTATTTTGTATTGGCGGAAGCTGGCAGATGAGCGCTATTCGGCAGGCCGCGTCAATTCCATGCTTGAACATCAGGGAATTTCTCTTGACTATGGAAAAGATATCCGCATTTATCATGTGGAAAACTGGTTTCGCGATATTTTTGACGAACAGATTCGTAAAATGTACCGTGTGATTGCCAAACAGGAACTGCACTGGTATTTTCCGACCGTGGGCGACCAGATAGGAATTTTTGTTCGGGATTTTGTCATGTATACGCTGCTAATCCGCATGGCGCTGGGCGGTAGTATTTCCGTGGCTGAGTTTACGTTTTATGTTGGCGTTGTTGCAGGCTTCTCTGTGTGGATGAATGAGGCAGTCACTCATTTATCGCAGGTAATGGAGATGAACGTGGAAATGGGATATTATACGGACGCCATGGAAATGGCGGATGTGTTCCGGCATGGAAGTGGGGAAAAGCCGGATTTATCGCGTGAGGTTTCTATCGAATTTCGCGATGTGTCATTCCGCTATGAAGAGAGCGGAGAGGATATACTGTCTCATCTCAGTTTCCACATTGAGGCCGGAGAAAAGATTGCGCTCGTGGGAAATAACGGGGCCGGTAAGACGACGATTGTCAAATTGATATGCGGATTTTATATGCCGACAGAGGGCGATGTTCTCGTCAATGGTATCAGCACGAGAGATTATGATATGGATGAATATGGAAAATTAATTTCACCGGTATTTCAGGATGGATTTATGACGGCGTTTACCGTGGCGATGAATATTGCGGGGGGAGAGGAAGAACAGATAGATGTCAAACGGGTGCGGCAATGTCTCGAGAAAGCGGCGATATGGGAGCAGATTGATTCGTTAGAGGAGAAAGAGGATACTTATATTACACAGACGCTCGAGCGTGAAGGCGTCAACTTTTCCGGCGGGGAGCTTCAGAAACTTCTGATTGCCCGCGCGCTTTATAAAGACGGCAAATGTCTGATTTTAGATGAGCCGACGAGCGCGCTTGATTCCATTGCCGAAAGCCGGATTTATGAGCAGTATAATGAAATGACGAAAGAAAAGACTTCCATATTTATTTCCCACCGCTTAGCCAGCACCCGATTTTGTGATGAGATTCTCTTTCTGGAAAAGGGCAAGGTGGCAGAACGGGGAACTCACGAGGAGCTCATTGCCCAAAATGGCGCGTATGCAAAAATGTTTGAGATACAGAGTCATTATTACCGGAAAGAGAAAAATGCACAGAAAGGTGGATTGTAATTATGACAAATAGAAAAGCTGTTCATCTCGTATTAAAAATAGTACATAAGTTGTGTCCCAGCTTTTTGCCGCTGCTTATTCTGATGAAAATATCGAGTGCGGCAGTACCATATGTAAATATTGTAGGCAGCAGTATTATTATTGACGCGCTGTTTCAGAAAAAAGGGTTTGAACAGATTTTCCAATACGCATTGTGGATGATGGGTCTGAGTTTTGCGCTAAGTATGTTTTGCTGGGGTATTGATAAGCTTGTGAATGTGCGCAAGTATCTGCTGGCCGAACAGGTACAGAAAATGATTTCTCAAAAAGGACTCACTCTTGATTATGAGATTTTGGAGAAAAAGGAAACTCTCGAATGCATTCATAAGGCAAGGGAGGGAATGAATACCAATGGGGATATCACTGTTTTTTGCGACCGCATTGCCAATATGATTGGTGTTATGGCGGATATCATTTATGCGGTAATTCTGTTTATTCCGGTATTTTTTGCGGTTGGAGCCAGCACAGGGGCGCCGTTTTTCCAATTTATTCAATCTCATTTTGGCAGCATCGCCCTAAATCTGATTTTAGTGGGACAGCTTATTTTTCTCGGTTGGAGCCAGCGAAGAATGGGAGCCCTGCAAAAGCAGACGTTTGATATCAATGTGGACGCAAATCGGCATTATAACTACTACATGTCTTTTCTTATGGATTCATCAAATTATGCAAAGGGAAAAGATGTGCGCATGTATGATTTTGCAGACACGATTAGCGAAAGATACAAAAAGGATGTCAACAGCATAATGAAAGTCTTCCGTCAGATGCGAAAGCGCATGGAAAAATATTCTTTCTTAAATGAATGCTGCAGTGCGGTTTACACGATTGCTAGTTATGTGTATGTGGGAGTTAAGGCCGGACTTGGTTTGGTTAGTATCGGAAGCGTGGCAAGATATGTGGGGGCATTTACAAAATTTAGCGCGGCGTTAGGAAGCGTTGTCAGAACGTATACGGAAATTTCTATTTGCGCCCAGTATCTCGCTTATTTTCAGGAATTTATGGATATTAAAAACGAAAAGTATAACGGAAACCTGTCAATTGAAAAACGGGAGGACGGAGAATATGAATTTGAGTTTTGCGACGTTTCCTTTTCTTACCCGAACAGCGAGGAGCCAGTACTCAAACATATTTCCATGAAGCTTAAAGTCGGAAAGAAGATGTCGCTTGTCGGGCCAAATGGCGCGGGAAAGACGACGTTTATCAAACTTTTGTGCCGTCTGTACGACCCGACAGAGGGGCGGATTTTGTTAAACGGTGTGGATATCAGGCAATACAATTACAATGAATATATACAACTGTTTTCGGTTGTATTTCAGGATTTCAAATTGTTTTCATTTTCCATCGCAGAAAATGTAGCCGTGTCAAAGGAGTTTGATGAAAAGAAAGTGAGAAGCTGTCTGGAAAAGGCAGGATTTAGCGAACGCCTCGGAACACTGGAAAAAGATATTCATACAAGCCTTTATAAGCTGGAGAGGGATGGCGTCGAAATCTCCGGCGGTGAGGTGCAGAAGATTGCCATTGCCCGCGCCTTATATAAAGATTCGCCGCTCGTTATTTTAGACGAACCGACGTCAGCGCTTGACCCACAATCCGAGTACGAAATCTACTGCAGTTTTGACAGGCTGGTCGGAGAAAAAACGGCGATTTATATTTCCCACCGCATGTCAAGCTGCCGCTTCTGTAACCAGATACTTGTATTTGACAAAGGCAGAATCGTCCAGCAGGGAAACCATGATAAACTGATGGACAATACAGACGGACTTTATTATCAGATGTGGAACGCACAGGCACAATATTATAAGTAGATGGACTCCGGCAGTTGAATATGCCATCTTCCGGTCAGGCAACTCCGGTATAGCGCAGACAGGAGATTGTACCACAAAAATATATATAACTATCGCAAAAGCCCCTTTTTCATAAGTGTTTATGTACTATATAATAATAGAAAATAAACAAGTTACGAAAGAGGGGCATTAATTATGGGAAAATGGAAATCAATGATATATGGAGTGACGGCTGCCGTCTTTCTGTGTGGTACAGTTTTATATACCGGTCGTATCGCCAGCCATGCAGCAGGTGAAAACCCTACCTTTGGTGAGGTGTACAACACTGCAGTGGAAGCCGCCTACGGCGACACCTTCCGCAGTGTCTACGAAAACC
>CAJUTM010000040.1 GCA_910589595.1 uncultured Eubacterium sp. | reverse complement strand
CAGATGTAAGAGTTGGAAGTTGCAGATAGCTACTTAATCAGCAGACACTAATTAATTCAGAAGATAGTGGTGATGAAGAGATGGAAGAGGATGTGTTTTCTGAAGAATTGGGAGACTTTTGAAGAAGATGAATTTGGAGGTGGAAAGATGGATACAGAATCTATAAAATTATTAAAAGCGGTTAGCGATTTATATACCCGCAGGCATATGTTTGAAATGATGGATAAAAGAGCGTCCGTTATTGATGATAAAATGAATGAAATTGCGGAACGGGAATTAGAAAATGAGGAATATGCGATAGAGGAACTTATTGCCTTGGGGCGTTGAGGCTGTGTGGACGGATGGTATTTCGTAAAGAACATTTATGTGGAGAATTAGCGGCAATATACAATTTTGGATATTGTAATGCGGCAGGAAAGTGCGAAGATGATTTTTTATTCCGTTTTTCCTGTGATTTTAAAGAAAAGGTTTTAAATAGAATAGGGGTACTGTTTGACGCGGCAAAATATATAATTATTGAAGAGAATTATGTTGAGAGAGAATGGAAAGAAATGATTGCCAGACACTATTTGCACAGTGCTTATGCAAATGCGTTAAGGGAAAAGGTAATACGGGTTCATTTGAGAAAGAAGTGCATTATATGGGGAAGACATTGAAGATAGATACTTATCCTTTCTTCTCGCAGGATTCTATTGTTACATGTTGTGCAGATGCAAATCTTATTATGTTGACAAAATACTTTGCCAATAGGTACAAGAATGTGCCAATAAGTTCTATGGAATTGATTTCCCGCAATTCCGGCAACAGGCACAGTTTTCCAAAAAAATAGGAAGTGCCTTGCTTGAGAATATGCTCGAGGAATTAAATATCCCCTATCGGGTACAGCGTTTTAAAAATGTAAAGTGTTATAAAGACGAAAGCTGGGACAGGGTACAAAAAAATATCGACACATATATAGAAAGTGGACTTCCTGTAATTTTAGGGTTAGAAGGGCATGTAGTACAATTAATCGGACATTTAGGTATGGAAAATGGAGAGCAGAAAAAATATATTGTTTATGATGACTCCGGACATCTTGAAAAGATAAGCGTGTTTGATATCAGCGAGAGTTGTAACAGATTTTTGTATACGTTAAGTGTAAAGGAACTTCGTGACTACTTTGCCGGTTGCCAGAACGGGAGAGATAGCTTTTTTATATTAACACCGGAGCATGAGAGGGTCTATATTGATTTTGAACGATATCAGCTATTTTTGGCAGAATATCTTTACCAGTATGCTGTTCTGGATAAAAAGGGCTCTATTGTCTGCCAAATGTTTGATGAGGAAAGTAATCTTTCGCAAGAAGTGGCATTAAGAAATATTTTAGTTGATAATAGCATATTGAAATCTTTTCTTAAAGAACAAAAGAATGATATTCAAAGAGACTGCATAGAAGAATTATTGAAAAAAGATTTGCCACATTTTCTTTGGTATACAGAGATAGAAGTAGGGGATGATATAGTTTGCATTTTTGCAGACCCTACGATGTATTATAAAACAGGCGATTTGGAGAAGGTGTTTTTTAAATGTCCACCAATTGCTTTGATTGATTCTTGCAGATTGTCTCTGCTGACGAAAGGGACAGGCAGTTCATAATAGTATTAAGAAAACAGTAATCAAAATATAAAAGAAACAGGGAGCATACAGAATGCGGAATACATGTTCGCAGTTTGCACCGGAATGGAGGGCATTATGGCAAAACAACAGATTATATCCATTAGTCGTGAATATGGAACCGGAGGACGCGAGATTGCGCAGAAAATTGCACAGGATTTAGGATTGCAGTTCTACGACCGCAACATGTTAGAGGAGATTGCGCAGGAAAAGAACATTAAGCCGGAAATGTTAGAAAGTGTTGACGAGAAGCCGAGAAACCGCCTGTTATCGAGGCGGGTGAAAGGACATTCCAACTCGATGGAAGAGAATCTGGCGCAAATGCAGTTTGATTTTCTGAGAAAGAGAGCGGACAGCGGCGAATCATTTGTCGTTTTGGGGCGCTGCTCGGAAACTGTTTTGAAAGACAGGGAGGGGCTTGTGTCCATCTTTGTTGTTGGGGATGAAGAGACAAAACTGCGTCATACAATGGACAAGTTTGGGGTATCAAGGCAGGAGGCAGTGTTCAAATGTGAGCGCCATGACCGGTCGAGAAAGAGATATCATAATTATTTCTCCGATTTTAAATGGGGAGATTCCCGAAATTATGATATCTGTATCAATAGCAGCTTGCTTGGAATAGAGGGAACGGCAGAGATTTTAGAAGCATTTATTAATAAATTGTCATAGGGCAGCCAGACAAATAAAAGTGTTTTGCCGGATGGATAGAGTGCGTGTTTTTGAGCGCACTCTTTGCCTTTTTCGGGGACAAAAAAAGTACCTGACAAATGCTTGACAGCAGACTACATTTGTGGTACGATAGAAAATGCACTATTGTGGTATGGTAGGCTTAATAAACCTATTTGATAACAGTATACCACAGTTTTGTAGAAAAGACAAGGAGTGAAATCATCAATGGAGAAAAACAGAATACGCCCTGTCCAAGTTGGCAAAGGCGTCAGAATGAGCTACTCAAAACAGAAAGAAGTATTGAAGATGCCGAACCTGATTGAGGTGCAGACTGATTCGTACAAATGGTTTCTGGAAGAGGGTTTAAATGAGGTTTTCCGCGATATTTCGCCAATTGCGGATTACAACGGCAATTTGAGCCTTGAATTTGTGAGCTTTGAATTGTGCAAAGATGATGTGAAATATTCCATCGAGGAGTGTAAGGAGCGTGATGCAACTTATGCAGCGCCGTTAAAAGTAAAGGTGAGACTCCATAATAATGAGACAGAGGAAATCAGTGAGCATGATATATTTATGGGTGATTTACCGCTGATGACTGCGACCGGTACATTTATTATCAATGGCGCCGAGCGTGTTATTGTCAGTCAGTTAGTTCGTTCTCCCGGAATTTATTATGGAATTGCTCATGATAAGATTGGTAAGGAATTGTATTCTTCAACTGTTATTCCCAACCGTGGCGCATGGTTGGAATATGAGACAGACTCCAATGATATATTTTACGTTCGTGTAGATAGAAATAGAAAGGTGCCGATTACGGTGCTTCTCCGCTCGCTTGGTATAGGAACCAATCAGGAGATTTTGGATATGTTCGGCGATGAGCCGAAGATTCGGGCGAGCTTTGCCAAAGACCCTTCCGATAATTATCAGGATGGTCTGTTGGAATTATATAAAAAGCTCCGTCCTGGTGAGCCTTTGGCTGTGGACAGCGCAGAGAGCCTGATTCACAATATGTTCTTTGACGTACGGCGTTATGATTTGGCGAAAGTCGGACGTTATAAATTCAATAAAAAATTGGCGTTCCGCAACCGTATCGTCGGTTTCACTCTGGCTGAGGACGCTGTGAGTCAGGAGACTGGTGAAGTAATCGCCGAGGCCGGAACGATGGTTACGGAAGAACTGGCCGTGCAGATTCAGAACGCCGCCATTCCGTTTGTTATGATGGATACCGAGGAGGGTCATGTTGTCAAAGTTCTCTCCAACATGATGGTAGATTTGCATACATTCCTGCCGGAAGCGGACAAAAATGAATTAGGGATTACGGAAGAAGTTTATTTTCCGAAATTAAAGGAGATTTTAGAAAAATATGACAGTTTGGAAGAACGCTATGAGGCGATTAAGAAAAGCGTTGCCCTGCTGATTCCAAAGCACATAACGAAAGAAGATATTTTTGCTTCCATTAATTACAATATTCATTTGGAATATGGCTTGGGAAATGACGACGATATCGACCACTTGGGAAACCGCCGTATTCGTGCGGTCGGAGAGTTGTTACAAAATCAGTACCGTATCGGTCTTTCTCGTATGGAGCGCGTTGTGCGTGAGCGCATGACGACGCAGGATATCGAGGGAATTTCCGCACAGTCGCTGATTAACATTAAACCGGTGACGGCTGCGGTAAAAGAATTTTTCGGAAGTTCCCAGTTGTCGCAGTTTATGGACCAGAATAATCCGTTGTCGGAACTGACGCACAAACGCCGTCTGTCAGCGCTCGGGCCGGGCGGTTTGTCTCGTGACAGAGCTGGATTTGAGGTGCGCGACGTACACTATTCCCATTATGGAAGAATGTGTCCGGTAGAGACTCCCGAGGGGCCGAATATTGGTTTGATTAACTCGCTGGCGTCGTATGCGCGCATTAATGAATACGGTTTTGTCGAGGCGCCATATCGCAAAGTAGACAAGACAGACCCGAAAAACCCGCTTGTTACGGATGAAGTTGTCTATATGACGGCGGATGAAGAAGACCGCTATCATGTGGCGCAGGCCAATGAGCAGTTAGATGAAAACGGTCATTTTGTCCGCAAGAACATTTCCGGCCGTTTCCGCGAGGAGACGTCGGAATTTGAGCGCAGCAAAATTGACTATATGGACGTTTCGCCGAAGATGGTATTTTCCGTGGCCACAGCGATGATACCGTTCTTGGAGAATGACGATGCGAACCGTGCCCTGATGGGTTCCAACATGCAGCGTCAGGCAGTTCCGCTTCTTGTTACGGAAGCTCCTGCGGTAGGAACCGGTATGGAGATGAAAGCGGCTGTCGATTCTGGAAACTGTGTTGTTGCCAGAGAGGGTGGCAAGGTAGAGCGCGCAGAGACAAACCGCGTGCTGATACGCAAAAAAGACGGTAATATTGATGAATATAAATTATCCAAGTTTGTCCGCAGTAATCAGGGCACATGTATGAACCAGAGACCGATTGTAACAAAGGGAGAAGAAGTAGAGGCAGGACAGGTGATTGCCGACGGCCCGTCTACCTCGGGCGGTGAGATTGCGCTTGGTAAGAATCCGCTCATCGGCTTTATGACATGGGAAGGTTACAATTACGAGGACGCTGTCCTTTTGAGCGAGAGACTCGTGCAGGAGGATGTGTATACTTCCGTTCATATCAATGAATACGAGACCGAGGCGCGCGATACGAAGCTGGGGCCGGAAGAGATTACCAGAGATGTGCCGGGCGTCGGTGATGATGCCTTAAAGGATTTGGATGAATACGGTATTATCCGTATCGGTGCGGAAGTCCGAGCCGGAGATATTCTCGTCGGCAAGGTTACGCCGAAGGGCGAGACGGAACTGACGGCGGAGGAGAGACTTCTCCGTGCTATCTTTGGAGAAAAAGCACGCGAAGTTCGGGATACTTCTCTTCGCGTTCCGCACGGTGAGTTTGGTATTGTAGTAGATGCCAAAGTATTTACCCGTGAAAATGGAGACGAATTGTCGCCGGGCGTCAACCAGACCGTGCGTATTTATATCGCGCAGAAGAGAAAGATTCAGGTCGGCGATAAGATGGCCGGACGCCACGGAAATAAGGGTGTCGTTTCCCGCGTGTTGCCGGTAGAAGATATGCCGTTTCTGCCGAACGGACGTCCGCTGGATATCGTGTTGAATCCGCTGGGCGTGCCATCACGTATGAATATCGGACAGGTATTGGAAATCCATTTGAGTCTGGCAGCCAAGGTACTTGGTTTTAATGTGGCGACTCCGGTATTTGACGGTGCCAACGAAATTGATATTATGGATACTCTGAAGCTGGCAAACGACTATGTCAATACGCCGCTGGAAGAGTTTGAAAAGAAATATAAAGATATTCTTGAGCCGCAGGTAATGGAATATCTGCTCAACAATCAGGAGTACAGAAAAGAATGGGCAGGCGTGCCGATTAAGGAAGATGGAAAAGTCCAGCTCCGCGACGGCCGTACCGGCGAGTATTTTGACGGCGAAGTGACGATTGGCTTCATGCACTATTTGAAGCTCCACCACTTGGTTGATGATAAAATCCACGCCCGTTCGACAGGTCCTTATTCACTCGTTACGCAGCAGCCGCTTGGCGGTAAGGCACAATTTGGCGGACAGCGCTTCGGAGAGATGGAAGTGTGGGCGCTGGAGGCGTATGGCGCCGCTTATACGCTGCAGGAGATTTTGACGGTTAAGTCGGACGATGTAGTGGGACGTGTGAAAACATACGAGGCAATTATCAAAGGTGATAACATTTCCGAACCCGGCATTCCGGAGTCCTTTAAAGTATTGCTCAAAGAGCTGCAGGCGCTGGGACTGGATGTTTCTGTTCTGGACGAAGAGGGCGAAGAGATTCAGATGGCGGAGACGTTGGAAGACGGCTCGAATGAAAATGTAAATGAGCTCATCAATGATAAGAGTTATGAAATCGGAGACGAATCCTTTGAAGCTGCCGGTTTCCGTGAAACGGAACTGGAGGGTCTGGATGATGACAGTAGCATCGGTGTAGAAGGATAGAAAGGACGGTATATATATGCCACAGTATGGTAATGAAATGGAAAAGACGTTAATTTACGATAAAATTAAAATCCGTTTGGCATCTCCGGATAAAATCCGTGAGTGGTCGCGCGGAGAAGTAAAGAAGCCGGAAACGATTAATTATCGTACTTTGAAACCGGAAAAGGACGGACTTTACTGCGAGCGCATTTTCGGGCCGAGCAAAGACTGGGAATGTCATTGCGGGAAGTACAAGAAAGTGCGTTATAAAGGCGTAGTCTGTGACCGATGTGGTGTCGAAGTTACAAAGTCCAGTGTCCGCCGCGAGCGCATGGGTCATATTGAGCTGGCAGCGCCGGTTTCCCATATCTGGTATTTTAAAGGGATTCCGAGCCGCATGGGTCTGATACTTGACATTTCCCCTAAAGTACTGGAGAAAGTACTGTACTTTGCTTCTTATATTGTTTTGGAATCCGAAGTGCCGGATATTCAGGTAAAACAGGTGCTTTCCGAGCAGGAATACCAGAAAGCGCGCGAGGATTACGGTGACGTTTTCCGTGTTGGCATGGGAGCAGAATCCATTCAGGAATTGCTGCAGAGAATCGATTTGGAAGAAGAATCAAATGAATTAAAGACAGAATTGAAAGCGTCGACCGGACAGAAACGCGCGCGTATTATCAAGAGATTGGAAGTAGTGGAAGCGTTTCTTGAATCAGGCAACCGTCCGGATTGGATGATAATGACGGTAATTCCGGTGATTCCGCCGGATTTGCGTCCGATGGTACAGTTGGACGGCGGACGTTTTGCAACGTCGGATTTGAATGATTTGTACCGCCGTATTATTAACCGCAACAACCGTCTGAAGAGATTGCTCGAGCTGGGCGCTCCGGATATTATTGTGCGCAACGAGAAACGTATGCTTCAGGAGGCGGTAGATGCCTTGATTGACAACGGCCGCCGCGGCCGTCCGGTTACAGGGCCGGGAAATCGTGCTCTGAAATCTCTTTCCGATATGCTGAAAGGAAAACAGGGACGCTTCCGTCAGAACCTGCTCGGCAAGCGTGTTGACTACTCCGGCCGTTCGGTTATCGTCGTTGGGCCGGAACTGAAAATCTATCAGTGCGGTCTGCCAAAAGAAATGGCAATCGAGCTGTTTAAGCCATTTGTTATGAAAGAACTTGTAGCAAATGGAACGGCTCACAATATAAAAAATGCGAAAAAGATGGTAGAGAAACTCGAGCCTGCCGTATGGGATATTCTGGAAGAAGTGATTCGCGAACATCCGGTAATGCTGAACCGTGCCCCTACGCTTCACCGTCTGGGAATTCAGGCGTTTGAGCCAATCCTTGTAGAGGGAAAAGCAATCAAACTTCACCCGTTAGTATGTACGGCGTTCAACGCCGACTTTGACGGCGACCAGATGGCGGTGCATTTGCCGCTGTCAGTAGAAGCGCAGGCAGAATGCCGCTTCCTTCTCTTATCGCCGAACAACCTGTTGAAGCCGTCGGACGGCGGTGCGGTAGCCGTGCCGTCACAGGATATGCTTCTTGGTATTTATTATCTGACACAGGAGCGTACCGAAGAGCAGGGCGCCAAGGGTACCGGCAGATATTTTAAAGATATGAACGAAGCAATTATTGCTTACGAGAATCACGAGATAACTCTGCATGCGAGAATTAAGATTCGCCGTTTTGGCGAGAATGCGCAGGGTGAGATAGAATCCCGTGTCATTGAGTCTACGCTGGGACGTTTCATTTTCAATGAAATAATTAGTCAGGACCTTGGTTTCGTTGACCGCAGTAATCCGGACAATTTCCTCAAATTGGAAGTAGATTTCCACGTAGGCAAGAAACAGTTAAAGCCGATTCTGGAAAAATGTATTAACAACGAAGGTGCGACAAAGACGGCGGAGACACTGGACGCCATCAAGGCGCTCGGTTATAAATATTCCACGAAAGCGGCAATGACCGTTTCCATTTCCGATATGGAAGTGCCGGCGACGAAGAAAGATTTGTTAAAGAAAGCAGAAGAGACGGTAGAAATTATTTCCCAAAAATACCGCCGCGGTCTGTTGACGGAAGAAGAGCGTTACAAGTCAGTTGTCGAGACATGGAAAGAGGCGGATGCCCAGATTACCCACGACCTGCTGAGTGGTTTGGATGAATTAAATAATATATATATGATGGCGGACTCCGGCGCCCGTGGTTCCGATAAGCAGATTAAACAGCTTGCGGGAATGCGTGGTATGATGGCGGATACGTCGGGCCGTACGATTGAGCTGCCGATTAAGTCGAACTTCCGTGAGGGACTCGATGTATTGGAATATTTTATTTCCGCTCATGGTGCGCGTAAGGGATTGTCCGATACAGCGCTGCGTACCGCCGATTCAGGATATTTGACAAGACGATTGGTAGATGTTTCTCAGGAATTGATTATCCGTGAGACTGATTGCTGTGCGAACCGCAAATCCGACGAGATTCCGGGTATGTGGATAAGCGCTTTCATGGATGGACGCGAAGTGATTGAGACGCTGGAAGAGCGTATTACCGGACGTTATTCCTGTGAGACGATAAAAGATGACAATGGGGATGTTATCGTGAAAGCGAATCATATGATTACGCCGAAGCGCGCCGCCCGCATTGTGAATACAAAAGCAATTATTGACGCAGGAGATAAAGCACAGGTTAAAATTCGTACGATTCTGACCTGCAAGTCTCATGTAGGTATTTGTACAAAATGTTATGGTTCTAACATGGCGACAAAAGAACCGGTACAGGTAGGAGAGGCAGTTGGTATTATTGCCGCCCAGTCGATTGGTGAGCCGGGTACACAGCTTACCATGCGTACATTCCATACCGGTGGTGTTGCTGGTGATGATATAACACAGGGTCTTCCCCGTGTCGAGGAGCTGTTCGAGGCAAGAAAGCCGAAAGGTCTTGCTATTATTTCCGAATTTGCTGGAAAAGTACAGCTTCGTGAGACAAAGAAAAAGAGGGAAGTAGTCATTACAAACGACGAAACCGGACAGAGTAAGGCGTATCTGATACCGTACGGTTCTCGTGTTAAAGTGTTGGAGGGGCAGGAGCTGGAAGCTGGAGATGAACTGACCGAAGGTAGTGTGAATCCGCATGACATTCTGAAAATCAGAGGTGTCCGTGCCGTACAGGATTATATGCTGCGTGAAGTTCAGCGTGTTTATCGTCTGCAAGGTGTAGAAATTAACGATAAGCATATTGAAGTAATTGTTCGCCAGATGTTGAAGAAGATTCGCATTGAGAATAACGGTGATTCGGATTTTCTGCCGGGAGTGCTTGTCGATGCCTTGGAGTATGAGGATGTCGTAGAGCAGATGAAAGCAGAGGGAAAAGAAGCGCCGGAAGGAAAGCAGATTATTCTCGGAATTACGAAAGCATCGCTGGCAACAAGTTCATTCTTGTCAGCAGCATCTTTTCAGGAGACGACAAAAGTTCTCACAGATGCAGCGATAAAGGGTAAGGAGGATCCATTAATTGGCCTGAAAGAAAACGTTATAATAGGTAAATTAATTCCTGCCGGAACCGGAATGAAACGATACCGCAACATCCGCATTCACAGCGATTTGACAGACAATCTTGACCCGACTGAGCCAGAAGAAATTACAGGCGCAGAGGGATTTGCAGGAGCCAGAGGATTGGAAACTACTGCTACACAGGAAGGATTTGTCATAAGCGATGATGTCGAAATGACCTTTGCGGAAGAGGAGGAAATTGCCTTAACGGAAGTTTCGGAGGAACCGGTGACTGTCGAGGAGTAACTAACGTAACAGACACAGGAAATGGAGGAAAAAGATGAGAGTAAGAGAGTTAAAACAACTATCCAAACAATTAGTAGCATTAGTATTAGCGGCAGCGTTAATCCTCGGTCTGCAGCCGAGTACTGCCAGAGCAGAGGAGAGCAAGGGAATCAAAGAAATTCGCTTTACTGCGGATGAAGTAACAGTGTGGCCGGAGTTTGAGCAGGTATCTGCAAAATATCAGCTCGTATGGGAAGATAATACGGTTTCCCCGATGTATAGTATGTTTGCTACATCCTATATGTATGTAAAAGAAGCGAGGGCGGGCGCAAGGTTTTATTCGGAAAAAGATTTATATGGAAATGTCAAATATGGATTGAAAGTAAGAGCGCAATCGGCTCCTTTTACCGGAGCGGTAAAGACGGTTTCCGTGAAAAATACGGCCAATAAGTTTGAGACGTATCAGGCCGGAACGAAAGTGCCGTTAAAGCCAAATGAAGAAAAAATCTACTATATGAGCAGTGCGACGGAGGCAAAGCATATGCTTGCCTGCAGCAATGAAAATGTAGATGTAACCCTGTATTCTCTGGCTGAGGAAAGTTCTTTTGCACCGGAGAGATTTTATCTGTCAAAGTTAAATGGCGGCTATTATGTCCACGCCGTAAACCGGACGAACGCGGTAACGAATTTCCGTATGCTGAATATAAACGATACCGCCAGTCTCAATACGCTGCTCGAATACAAGGCAGGTCAGACGGTCACTCTGGGGGCAGGAGAGACGGCTACCTATCGGTTTAAGGGAAATTCAACGTATAAGATAAATAATAATGGAAACGGTTCCTGTTTCTATTATAGTCTTGATGGAACGGAGTCACATAATCGATACTTTGTTGCAGAGAAAGAGAATGATGTAAAGGGCGAGCATCTGCTTGTGTTTATGGGACCGGAGACAGGAACGGCGACAATGAGCGTAAACGATGTGACAAATCCGGCGGCTAATGTAAGCGGCGCAGCGCCGAAAGAGCAATGGGTTCAGCCAAAGGACGATAAAAAAGACGATGGCAAGGGCGGCTCCGTGAAAGGGAAAAAAGCTACTGTGGGAAAAGCTGTTTTCAAAGCGGTTTCCGAGACGACAGCAGCGCTCACGAAAGTGAAAAACGCTAAGAAGCTCACTTCCTATAAGGTGCCTGCTACGGTTACGATTGGCGGTAAGAAGTTAAAGGTAGTATCAATTTCCGGAGGTGCGTTTAAGAACTGTAAGAAATTAAAGAAGATAACGATTCCTGCCAGCGTGAAAACGATTAAGGGCAACGCGTTTAAAAATTGTAAAAAATTGAAAACCGTTATCGTTAAAAATGCAAAGACATTAAAGGTAAGTAAAAACGCATTTAAGGGTTGTAAGAAAATTACTTTTAAAGTTAAAAAAGCGCAGATTAAGAAGTTTAAAAAGGCTTTGAAAAAAGCGAAAATCGGCTGCAAGTGTAATGTAAAAAAATAATAAGGGATAAATCAAATGCGTAAGAAAACATGGGATAAAACATATATCACGTATTTGATACCGATAGTAATGGCAGTAGTAATACTGCCATTACTTGTCGCGTATCGGGAGGTTGAAAATTTGCTGGCAGGAGCCGGATGGGAAAATCCAAGCCCTGTGATGGCGGATATTTTTTTATGTGTAAAAAAAGAATTTATATTTGTCATTATCGGCGTTATTTTGTTCTGTATGCTCTGCTTCCTGCTTCTTGGCAGAAAGATATTTGCAATGCCGAAAATATTCGTCCTGCCTGCAGGCTATCTGTTTCTGGCGCTGTTATCGACTCTGTTTGGGGAGGATTCAAAAACTTCATGGCGCGGTGCACTGGAGATGATGCAGCCAATCGGCGCCCTAATCGCATATCTTTTACTTTTCTATTATGTATATATTGTCATTAACGGTGAAAAGAACAGGAAGACAGATATGCTTTCCTTTCTCAACCGGATTTTTACGGTTGCCGGTCTGCTGCTGTCCGTCTGCGGCGTACTGCAAATATTTGGCTGCGACTATCTGCATTGGGATTGGCTGCGGCAGTTGTTGGGAATTGCCAATGTCTCTCTCGTGGAGAGTGAGCGCATTGTAATTACTTTATATCATTCTAATTATGTCGGCACTATGATGGTGTTATTAATACCGTTCTCATATGTTGGATTTCACAGGGAGAAGACATATGTCTGGCGCGGTATCTGTCTTGTGTCGCTCACCGGCATGATGATGTGCCTCTATGGCTCCCAGTCAAGGGCGGGGATTGTTGCATTGGCTATTATTGCAGTTTTGGCATTTTTCTTTGCTGTTTTTCAAAGAAAACAAAACAGAAAGCGGATTATTATAGAAGCTGTTGTCGCTTTTACCGCTTCTGTGCTTCTCTTTTTGTTTGTTGACTATGTGCAGGGGCACAAGCTGAGCGCCCGCTTTATGCATGAGGATACGAAAAAAATGGCTTCTTCCGGCTTTTCATCCATTGAGACAAGTGCGCAGGATGTTGTACTTAAAAAGAAAGGCGTTCTTTTGCGGGCAGATTGGCGAAAGGAAAAGGGGAACTTGAAGCTCACGTTAAAGGATGGAGACGGCAAAGAGCTCACTTATACCGCCGGATTGCCGGTAAATATTGCCAAATTAAAGAAGACATCGCTGGCGAGAGCGCGCAAAGACGCTCCGGTCTATCGGATTGGGGACAACCGTTATCAGGGAATTTATGTACAGGCCAACAGTTATTTTGAGGGAGAGAAAAGATACGATGGCTACACTTTTTTCTGTGGAAATCGGGCATGGTTTTTCGCCCGCCATAAAGGGAAATATCAATTCCTGAACCGCATGGGGCGCTGGGACGATTGCATTGCCTCGCAAAATGCGCTGCCAAAGGCGTTCTATCCGTTTGCGTCTTATCGGGGTTATGCATGGTCGAAGACGATAGCAAAACTGCCGCAGACGCTGTTTATTGGTGTGGGGCCGGATAATTTTGAACGGTTTTTCCCGAACAACGATTATGCGTCAAAGGCACTTTGCAAACTGGATTCCGTGATTTACAACAGGCCGCATAACTGGTTTTTGCAGATGGCTGCGGAAACGGGCGTAAGCTCCGCGGTACTGATTCTCTGCTTTTTATTATTGTATTTTGTCAAGGCGTTTCGCGCCGCCATGTCGCTGCGGGAAAAAGAAATGGATAGGGAGCATATGTTATCCTTTGCCTGCCTTATCTCTGTTACGGGCTATGTGATTACTTCCCTGTTCTGTGATTCCATGATTGTCACCGCTCCCGTTTTCTGGGTTATTTTGGGGGGCGGATTTGCTCTTGTGGAAAGGACTCGGACAGGAAAGAAAAAAATCGAAAAAATGTCAAAAAAAATGTAAAAAAAGTGTTGACAAGAGAAAACTTCTTTGATAAGATAGTATTCGCTGACGCA
>CAJUTM010000039.1 GCA_910589595.1 uncultured Eubacterium sp. | reverse complement strand
CAGAGGTGGTGCATAAGTACCGGCGAGCGGTCAATGCTGCAAAAGTCAGGAAAAAACAACAGCAGACAGAGAGTTTTGTGAGGGCGGCGAAAGATTTCTGTAAATAAAAAAACAATCTATTTTTCGTTGGGAGCGTTGCACCGGATGATATACGGCAATATATCCGTGTATTAAAATAAATAATTAAATGATTATCCTATATTTTTAGGGTTAAAGTAAAAAGATATGCTTGACTATTGAAAAAAGAGATAATATAATTAGGCTTGATACGGATTTTGAAACGATTTTATAAAGAAGGAGGTGTATCCGCTTATGAAAATGACATTTCAGCCAAAAAAGAGACAGAGATCAAAAGTTCATGGTTTTAGAAAAAGAATGAGGACATCCAATGGCAGGAAAGTAATTGCCAGAAGAAGAGCAAAGGGAAGAAAGAAGTTGTCTGCATAAGGTCGATTATTTTCGACCTTTTCTTCTCATTGTCAGAGGGAGAAAAGATTGTTTGAAAAATTAGGAAAGAATCCTGAATTTCAAAAGGTTTACAAATTCGGTAAATCAAAAGCAAATAAATATCTGGTGATGTATGTAAAAACCGGGGAGAGTGGTCCCAGTCGATATGGCTTTTCTGTTAGTAAAAAAGTAGGAAACAGTGTTGTGCGTCACCGCATTACCAGATTGTTAAGAGAATCCGTTCGTAAAAATGACGCATTAGTAAAAGAGGGCAACAGAATTGTGATTGTTGCCAGAAAGAATGTCAGTCACAGGACATTTAAAGAAGTAGACGGCGCAGTAATTCATTTATTAAAATTACATGGAATTTTGAAATGAAGTGAGTATGTGAAGAAAATTTTATTGGGAATGTTACACATATATCAAAAATATATATCGCCGATGAAGAGAACACCTTCTTGCATCTATACACCATCCTGCTCTGAATATGCAGTTCAGGCGATACAAAAATATGGTGCATGGAAAGGTGGTTTTTTGGCTGTAAAAAGAATTTTAAGATGCCATCCTTTTCATAAAGGTGGTTATGACCCTGTGCCGTAAATAACAGGAGGAAATAATTTTGTTAGATTGGTTATATTGGATTTTTGGTAAAATCCTTTTCGGTATTGATTGGGCTGTATTTCATACGATAGGCATCCATAATACCGGGCTTTGTATTATTTTGTTTACCATTGTTGCGTATTTACTCATGTATCCTCTGAACTCCAAGCAGCAGAAATCATCCCGATTAATGAGTAAAATTAATCCGGAGATAAAAGCGATTCAGAAAAAGTATAAAGGAAAGACAGATCAGGCGTCCCAGATGAAAATGAATCAGGAGACACAGGCAGTTTATGCGAAATACGGAATCAGTCCGTTTAGCGGTTGTCTTCCACTGATTGTTACTTTACCGGTTATGTACTGTCTGTATCGGGTTATGTATGATGTAAAGAAATATGTACCGGCTTTGGCCGAGGCGAAAGATTCTAATATTTTCTTAGGGTTGAATATTGATTCAAGTCCACTGAATTTCTTTCGCGAGGGACATACGTTCGGATGGGCTGCTTTTCTTATTCCGGTACTTGCCGTAGTATTACAGTTTTTAAATACGAAACTGATGCAGGTAAAAACCGATGGTAATCAGGAACAGGATTCGATGGCAAGCTCAATGAAGATGATGAATTATTTTATGCCGTTTATGTCTGGATTTTTTTGTTTGAGTTTACCAATGTATATTGGTCTTTACTGGGTAGCCGGCAGTTTATTCCGAATTGTTCAGGCTATTTTGATTAATCGAAAAGTCGATAGTATTTCTATGGATGATTTGATTGAGAAAAATAAGGAAAAGGCTTCCAAGAAAAATGCAAAACGTGCGGAAATGAACAAGCAAATGGAAGAGTATGCGAAAAAGCGTACTTCTACGATTAAGAGTGCATCTGCTTATCAAAATAAAGAGACTTCAGATAAAGTAGAAGATGTAAGCATTGAAGAAAAGAAAAATTATCAATCAGGTAGCATTGCAGGCTATGCTCATATGCTTTCCGGTAAAAAAGATAAGAAGTAGGGGGAAAGAAAATGGAAGAATGGAAAGAGTTTTCTGCAAAAACAGCAGATGAGGCTTTGACAAATGCTTTAATCCAAATGGAAACGACAAGCGACCAAATTGAATATGAAGTAATCGAAGAAGAAAAGAGTGGTATTTTAGGTTTATTTAGTAAACCTGCTGTCATTCGGGTTCGCAAAAAGAAAGATGTAACCGATAATGTAAAGGATTTTCTTACAAAAGTCTTTGATGCAATGAAACTTATTGTAGAAATAGAAATTGATTTTGACGAGCAGGAACGCCAGATGAATATTGAACTCAAAGGTGATGAGATGGGTATGCTTATTGGAAAAAGAGGGCAGACATTAGATTCACTGCAATATTTAACTTCTCTGGTTGCCAATAAGAAGACTGAAGACTATATTAAAATTAAGATTGATACTGAAAATTATCGTCAGAGAAGAAAAGAGACAATTGAAAATCTCGCACGGAATGTGGCAAGCAAAGTGAAAAAGACAGGTCGTCCGGCATTTCTTGAGCCGATGAATCCTTATGAGAGAAGAATTATCCATGCAGAATTGCAAAATGATAAATATGTAGATACACATAGCGAAGGTGACGAGCCGCACCGCAAAGTAGTCGTTACATTGAATCGGGAATATGCTTCGGATTTGCCGAGAAGAAATAATTACAGAAGACGGAGAAATAACTATTCCCGCGAACACAGAAGACCATATTCAGAAAAGAGAGAAATTGAAAAAGAAGATTAAGTGTGAAAGGCTGAATCTTATGATTCAGCCTTTTGTTACCTGTAAAGGTGGATGAAACGTTATGTTATATGAAAATACTATTGCCGCCACGGCTACTTCATCGGCAAATGGGAGTATCAGTGTTATACGAGTCAGTGGCAACGAAGCATTTGCCGCTGTGAGCAATATTTTTTGTGATGGAAAAGGAAAGCGGATTGATTTATCAAAATATGAAACTCATACGATACATTATGGGTTTATTTGTGATGAGTCGAATCGCCTGATTGATGAAGTGCTTGTATTATTGATGAAAGCTCCCCGCAGTTATACGCGGGAAGACGTTATTGAAATTCATTGTCATGGAGGCCACTATATTTGTGAAGAAATCTTGCAGTTATTATTGAAAGGCGGCGTCCGTATCGCCGAGGCGGGAGAGTTTACGAAGCGTGCTTTTCTCAATGGCCGTCTTGATTTATCACAAGCGGAGTCGGTTATGGATATTATTCAGTCAAAGAGCAAATTGTCCCTGCAAAATTCTTTACAGCAATTGCGCGGTAAGATAAAAGAAAAAATTATTGCGCTGCGGGAAATGATTTTGGAAGATGTAGCTTATCTGGAAGCTGCACTCGATGACCCCGAACATATTTCACTCGATGATTTTACAGAGCGGATTGAGTCGCATGTCGATTATTTATTAACAGAAGTAAATCATTTGATTGAAAATAGCAATAACGGGCGGCTTATAAAGGATGGCATTCATACGGTAATTGTAGGAAAACCAAATGTAGGAAAGTCTTCTCTTTTAAATTGTATGCTGCGGGAGAACCGTGCTATCGTTACGAATGTTCCCGGTACGACAAGGGATACGTTGGAAGAGGATATAAGAATTGGCAGTCATTTACTGCGGCTCATTGATACCGCAGGGATTCGCCAAGCGGAAAATGAAGTGGAATCTATTGGTATTGCCAAATCGAAAGAATCAATGGAACAGGCAGATTTTGTTATTTGTGTTCTCAACCAAAATGAAAGTCTTTCCGAAGAGGACAGAGAAGTTTTGTCATTGATTGCAGACAAAGACGGCGTAATTTTATTAAATAAAAATGATTTACCTGCCGCATTACAAAAAGAAGAGATAATGAGGTACAGTAATAAAAAGGTGATTCCTTTTTCTGCTAAAAAGGGAGAGGGATTAGATGAGCTGGAAGATTATTTGAATCAGTTATTGTCGGACAAGAAGATGGATTCAAAAGAAGAAATCTATATTACGAATGTGCGGCAGCGGGAAGTACTTTTGAGGACAAAAGAAAGTCTGGAAAAAGTAGAGGAAAGTATACAGGCAGGTATGCCGGAAGATATGTATGCTATAGATTTGACAGACGCTTACGAATCACTCGGTCTTATTATTGGAGAGACGGTTGAGGAAGACATAATCGAGAAGATATTTAAAGATTTTTGTATGGGAAAATAAAGGGGAGGAATATCATGACAGATTATTATGATGCTATTGTAGTGGGCGCCGGACATGCGGGTTGTGAGGCTGCTTTGGCATTGGCGAGATTATCGTTAAAGACAGTTATTTTTACGGTAAGTGTTGACAGTATTGCCATGATGCCCTGTAATCCTAATATCGGGGGAACGTCAAAAGGACATCTGGTTCGGGAAATTGATGCTCTCGGTGGAGAGATGGGAAAAAATATTGATAAGACATTTATCCAGTCAAAGATGTTGAATCAGTCAAAAGGCCCTGCTGTCCATTCACTGAGGGCGCAGGCAGATAAAAAAGAATATAGTTATGCGATGAGAAAAGTATTGGAGGAGACGGAGAATCTTTCAATTAAGCAGGGAGAAATTACGGATTTACTTATTGAGGATGGGAAAATTACCGGTGTCCGTTCTTATACGGGTAATGAGTATTCCTGCCGCGTATGTATTTTGTGTACGGGAACTTATCTGAATGCGAAATGTATTACCGGTGAGATAGCAGTTCATACTGGCCCCAATGGATTACAGGCAGCTACACATCTTACGGATTCTCTTCTCAAAGCAGGTATTTCCATCAGAAGATTTAAGACCGGAACTCCCGCCCGCATGGATGGCAGTACGATTGACTATTCCAAAATGGAGCCTCAATATGGCGACGAGAAGATTGTACCGTTTTCTTTTATGAATGAGGCAGAAGATTTGCAGCGGGAGCAGGTAAAGTGCTGGCTGACTTATACAAATGAGGAGACGCATGATATTATAAGAGAAAATTTGGACCGTTCTCCTCTTTTTTCCGGTTATATTAAAGGTACGGGCCCGCGCTACTGTCCTTCCATAGAGGATAAGGTTGTTCGTTTTTCCGATAAAAACCGTCATCAGGTATTTATCGAGCCAGAGGGGAATTATACAAATGAAATGTATGTGGGAGGAATGTCGAGTTCCCTGCCGGAAGATGTTCAGGAAAAAATGTATCAGTCTGTGCCCGGACTTGAGCACGCGCGAATTGTCAGAAATGCCTATGCCATTGAATACGATTGTATTGACTCTCTGGAATTACTTCCTACTTTGGAATTAAAGAAAATAAAAGGACTTTACAGCGCCGGACAGGCAAATGGAAGTTCCGGTTATGAAGAGGCTGCGGCACAGGGATTGGTAGCAGGAATCAATGCTGCCCGTAAAGTTCTGGGAAAAGAGCCGGTTATTGTTGACCGCTCGCAGGGATATGTAGGCGTATTAATTGATGATTTGGTGACAAAGGGAACGAATGAACCATACCGGATGATGACTTCCCGCGCCGAATACCGTCTTCTTCTCCGGCAGGACAATGCCGATGAGAGACTAACAGAACTTGGTTATGAAGTCGGTTTGATTTCGGAGGAAAGATACCAGTGTTTTGTAGAGAAATATAATCAAATCAGGCAGGAAGTAGAGAGGATGAAAACGACGCATGTCGGCAATACCGAACAAGTACAAAAAGTATTGGAAACATATAGCAGCACAAAGTTAGTAAGCGGCGTCACACTTGCCGAGTTGATACGGAGACCGGAATTGAATTATGAAGTCTTATCCCCGATTGATGAGAAGCGCCCGCATTTATCAGATGAGGTAAAAGAGGAAGTAAATATTATTTTAAAATACGAAGGATATATAAAGAGACAGCAGAAACAGGTTGAGCAGTTTCATAAACTGGAAAAGAAAAGGATACCGGCTGATTTAGATTATAACAATATAAAAAGCCTGCGATTAGAGGCAATTCAGAAGTTATCCAATATACGGCCGGAATCAGTTGGACAGGCTGCCCGTATTAGCGGAGTATCGCCATCCGACATATCGGTATTATTAATTTATCTGGAGCAGAATAGCAGAAAAGGGGTTACAGATGAAAAAGATATTTGAGACATACGGTATAGTTCTCTCACAGCAACAGGAAAAAATGCTGAATACCTATTATGAATTATTAGTCAGTGAAAATGAAAAAATGAATTTGACTTCAATAACAGAGTATGAAGACGTCATATGGAAACATTTTTTTGATTCTTCCTTTCTTATGTTGGACGATATTTGGAAAAAGAGTAATTCAGCAAGAGTGCTTGATGTAGGAACCGGCGCCGGCTTTCCCGGAATGGTACTTGCTATTCTAAATCCGGACAAGAAATTTGTATTACTGGACTCACTGAATAAGAGAATTGATTTTCTTCAAAAGGTAATTGAAGAATTGTCTTTAAAGAATGTAGAGACCTTTCACGGCAGAGCGGAGACTTTTGGGAGAAAAGAAGAATTTCGTAATCAATTTGATTTTGTTGTATCAAGAGCAGTAGCGGAACTTCCGGTTCTAATGGAATATTGTATTCCCTTTGTAAAGAAAGAGGGGTATTTTATTTCTTATAAGGGGAAAAGGCAGGAGGAGGAAATTGAAAAAGCGTCTCATGCATTTACGGAATTGGGGGCAGTTTTTCGTTATTGCAAGAAGTATAGATTGAGAGAGGAAGAAGAGAGATATTTATTATTTATTCAAAACAATGAACTTACGAAAGACAAGTATCCAAGAAAAGATGGTAAACCGAAGAAAAAACCTTTGTAATGTTTCACGTGAAACGTATAAGAGACAGATAGAAAATGAAAATTGTTTCACGTGAAACATTATATTGATGAAATAAGATAAAAAAAGCAAATTTATGTAGTCAAATGCTTTTTGAAATGCTATAATGGCAATAGTCGAGTTATGAATGGAGGCAAAAGAAAAGTATGAGTGAATGTGAAATTATGGCGATAGCCAATCAGAAAGGCGGCGTTGGTAAAACAACTACGACGATTAACCTCGCTGCGGCTCTGGCAGAAAAAGGTAAACACGTTTTAGTCATTGATATGGATCCGCAGGGAAATACATCTAGTGGGATTGGCATTGATAAGGATGAGTTAGAAACAACGGTTTATCAATTGATGATTGGCGATAATACATTTGATGAATGTGTGCAAAAGGATATTTTTGACAATTTGGATGTATTAGCCGCAAATGTTAATCTAGCTGGTATTGAGATTGAAACAATGGATATGGAAGACCGCAATTACATTTTGAACAACATTATTTCAAAAGTGAAAGAAAGATATGATTTCATTATTATTGATTGTCCTCCTTCTCTGAATACATTGACGATTAATTCCATGACGACGGCAAATTCCGTTCTTGTTCCGATTCAATGCGAGTATTATGCATTGGAAGGATTGAGTCAGCTTATTTATACGATTAATCTTGTGAAAGATCGTTTGAATCCTAAATTGTGTATTAACGGCGTTGTTTTCACTATGTATGACGGAAGAACAAATCTTTCCATGCAGGTAATAGAAAATGTAAGAAATAATTTGAATCAGACGATTTATAATACAATTATTCCTCGTGGGATTCGTCTGGCAGAGGCACCTAGTCATGGATTGCCGATTACTCAATATGACATTCGTTCTACAGGAGCGAAAGCATATATGGCGTTGGCAGATGAAGTGATTGAAAGGAGCAAAAGATAATGGCAACGAGGAAAACAGGTTTGGGAAAAGGATTGGATTCCATGATACCGCCGAAAGCGATTGGAAAAGCTACCAGTCAGAAGCCGGAAGCGGGTAGTACAAAAACCGGTGAAACAATATTAAAAATAAACGAAGTAGAGCCGAATAAGAAACAGCCGCGAAAATCATTTAATGAGGAAGCGCTGCATGAATTGAGCGAGTCCATTAAGCAGCACGGAATCGTACAGCCGCTTGTCGTGGCAAAGAAAGAAGACTACTATGAAATTATTGCGGGAGAGCGTCGCTGGCGTGCCGCCAAACTAGCTGGTTTAAAGGAAGTTCCTGTAGTTATTAAAGATTATACGCCACAGGAAATCATGGAAGTTGCGCTAATCGAAAATATTCAGCGTGAGGACTTAAATCCGGTAGAAGAGGCGAGAGCTTATCAAAATCTGATTAAGGAATACAATTTGAAACAGGAAGAACTGGCAGTTCGCGTTTCAAAAAGCCGCTCTGCGATTACCAATTCTCTGCGTCTTCTCAAATTGGATGACAAAGTGTTGGACATGTTAGTTGAGGAAACCATATCGAGTGGACATGCCCGAGCGCTTCTTTCCCTTGAAGACGCCGGACAGCAGATTGAGGCGGCGGAGAAAATTGTCCGCGACAAATTGAGTGTCCGCGATATTGAGAAGATGGTTAAGTCGATGAATCAGCCGGCGAAGCCATCTGCGAAAAAAGAATTGAAAAATGATTTTGTCTATAAAGATATGGAAGAGCAGTTAAAACAAAAGATAGGTACAAAAGTAAAAATAAATCGCAAATCAGAAAATAAGGGTAAAATAGAGATAGAATATTATTCTCAGGAAGAATTAGAAAAAATAGTAGCATACTTTAAATAATCGAACACATGTTTGTAAGGAGGAAGAAGAATGTTTCAGTTTAGTGATTACGGTCTCAGTACGGATGTAGTATTATTAGGCGCCATCGGATGTATTTTTATTTTACTTATTCTTTGTATTGTTTTAATAGGTAAAAACAGCTCCCTGAAAAAAAGATATATGAGCTTAATGGAGGGGGCCGACGGCAAGAGTCTCGAGGAATCGTTCCATAAGAAATTTGAAAATATGGATTTTATCAACGAGAAAATCAGGGAAATTGATACAAGATTAAACGGTATTGAGACAAATCTTTTGAAAACGTACCAGAAAATCGGTATTGTCAAATATGATGCTTTCAAACAGGTAGGGGGCACATTGAGTTTTGTTCTCACACTTCTTACGAAAGAAAATGACGGATTTATTATGAATTCCATGCACAGTAACAAAGAGGGCTGTTACATTTACATTAAGGAAGTAAAAGCTGGCGAAGTATTTGTCTCCTTATCGGAAGAAGAGAGCCAGTCTCTCGAGCAAGCTATCGGAAATATGTAAAAAAACAATTAGCAGGTGCGGGGCTTGGCATGAAACCTGTTTTGTGCAATAAAAAAAGCCCTCACCCAGCAGTTGCAGGTCTGCCAAACAAGGACTCGGGAGTACGCCATCGGGGGCTCGAACCCCGGACACCCTGATTAAGAGTCAGGTGCTCTTCCAACTGAGCTAATGGCGCTTAATCAATCACGCAAAAGATATTATATAACAGTATATGCAAAAATGCAAGTACTAAATTAAAAAAAATGAAAATTTATGGGAGTATAGTGTAAAAAATGAGATCAATAGCTTATTTTTTACACGGCAATTTGTGTCTGCGCGCTGCTTGACACAAAGTTGCTTTATGCGCAAAAGGCAGCGCAGAAATGGGGATTTATATGGAAAGGAAAAATAAGTGTATTGATATCATCAAAAGTATTGTATCTAATATATGGTATGTAGTTGCCATTATTGCCGTTATTGCTATTGTGTTTCTTCTATTTGCCAACTGGGGAGAAGTCTGGCATATTGTCGGCCGGTTTATTGGAATTTTGATGCCATTCATCTTTGGTTTTTTCTTTGCCTATTTAATTAAGCCGCTTGTGGGAATGATTTCCAGAGGATTAAATTTAATATCGCCGCATAAGGGCAAGAAAATTAAGCGTATGATAAGTGTTTTGATTAGTTATATTATTGTAATCGGAATACTGGCAGTAATTATTATATATATATTCCCACAGATACGCGACAGCGCAAAAGATATGGGAAAATCGGTGCAGGACGGATATAAATATATGATAACGCATGAGAAAGAAATCAATGACAAAATACCGTTTATGGATATCAGCGGCATTATTGATTATATGAAAAAATTTTTATATGATAAAATTATGAATCACGGAAGCGATTGGTTCCCATATGTTTATCAGCTTTCCTCTTCACTGATTGTTACTTTATATAATGTTCTCATGGGTCTGGTTATATCCATCTATATTGTTTTGGATTCAAAAAAATTAAAACAGAGCATTAAAAAAATGATATATGCCGTCTCACCGAGTAAAAAAGAAGAAGAAGTGTGGGATACAATCAAACAGTGCAATCATATCTTTAATGGTTTTCTGATTGGAAAAGTAATTGATTCCCTGATTATCGGTATTATCTGTCTGGTTGCCATGATTATTCTGCAATTACCTTATGCGCTTCTTCTCAGCCTCATTGTCTGCATTACCAATATGATACCGTATTTCGGGCCTATTATAGGAGCAGTTCCGGGGGTTTTGATTTATCTGTTCATTGACCCGCGTCTGGCAATCGTATTTGCCGTATTAATTTTAATTTTGCAACAGTTTGACGGTTTGTACCTTGGTCCGAAAATTTTAGGAGACCAGACGGGAATCAAACCTCTCTGGGTAATATTTGGAATAACAGTGGGGGGCGCCTACTTCGGCGTGTTGGGAATGTTTCTCGGTGTGCCGACCGTTGCCGTACTCACGTATCTTATCAATTTAATAATGGAAAAGAAATTGAAAAGAAAAAATATTTCATCCTTTGATTCCCAGTAATTTTTTAATTTCTTCCAGGGAAAGAAGAATGCGGAGCAGCTTTTTAGAACTCCGGCTGCGGTATAATTTTGAAGAAAGTTTCCGTTGTAAAGAAGACGACATAGAAAAGAACCTTTTTCTTTATTGTATGAAAAAGGTTCTCTTTTTGTGCAGCTTTTTAGCGGGAAATAACAAAGCGGCATATCGGTTTTCTCTCTGCGACAAAGCGGTTCTCATATTCAGTCATAATATTTCCTTTTACAAATTCGCTATGGTGCAAATCATAAGTGATTTCATCTATATGCCAGTGGGCGGATTGTTGTACCGTTTCCACAGAAAAATCGAACAAATCGCGGTTATCGGTTTTAAATTGAATCAATCCCTCCGGCGCCAGTATTTTATCGTATCGTGAGAGAAATAAAGGACTGGTCAGTCTTCTTTTACTGTGCCGTTCTTTCGGCCACGGGTCAGAGAAATTAAGATAAATGCGTCCTACTTCTCCATTATCAAAAATTTCTTCTAGATATTTGGCGTCAAAACGCAGAAAATATAAATTATTTAAATCCGTTTCCGCCCGTTTTTCCAAAGCACGGTATAACACACTGGAGTACATTTCAATGCCGATATAGTTTATCTGCGGATTTTTTTCGGCTAACTGATGTATAAATTGTCCTTTTCCCATACCGATTTCAATATGCAGGGGATTTTGATCTTGAAAGAGGGAAGACCATGTTCCCTTATAATCTTCCGGCGTCTGTATGACAAACGGACTTGCGGATATAAATTCTTTTGAACCTTTAATATTGCGTAATCTCATACTAATCTCCAATCCGGCGCTAAAAATTTTATCTTTCCGTACCATAATATATCATAAAATGAAAAATTATCAAATAAAAGATTGGAAAAATATATAAAATCGTGTATGATAGAATAGAATTCAAGTACATGGAGGAGAAAAATGAAAAAGCAATATCTTACATTTCTGGTATGCATAATAGGACTGCTTTTATTTCATTCTGATATTGATGCAAAGAAAAAACCATCTATATCAGCAGAATCAGCGATTGTAATGGATGTACAGTCAGGAACGATTTTATATGAAAAAAATATGGATAAGAAACAATATCCGGCCAGTATTACGAAAATAATGACGGCCCTGATTGCCATTGAAAATTCTTCCTTATCGGAAACGGTTACTTATTCGCGGGAAGCAGTTACCAATCTGGAAATAAATGCTTCCAATATTGAAATAAAGCCGGGAGAAAAACTGTCGATGGAAGACAGTTTATATGCGATTCTTCTTATGTCAGCAAATGAAGCCTGCAATGGTGTGGCTGAACATATCGCCGGCGGTATAGATAATTTCGTTAAGATGATGAACGCGCGGGCGAAGCAGCTCGGCTGTACCAATACGCATTTTGCCAACGCCAACGGTTTGTGGATGAAAAATCATTATACATCGGCCCACGACATGGCAATCATTTCGCGGGAAGCATACAGAAATCCTACTTTTGCAAAGATTACCGGCACGAAGCGATATAATATCGACAAGACAAATAAGAGCGGCCCGCGGTCTTTGTTCAATCACCACGGAATGTTGTACGCCAGCACATTTTCGCAATATTTATATGAGTATTGTGTCGGCGGAAAGACAGGTTTCACAATAAAATGCCGGTATACGTTAGTGACTTATGCCAAGAAAAATAATATGACGCTCGTTTCAGTTATTATGAAAGCGCCAAATTCACCTTGGACAGTGCCAAATGAATATACGGATACAACGAAGATTCTCAATCATTGTTTTGAAAATTATGACAGACATGCCATAAATCAAAATGCCAATATGGCGATTAATGATAACAATTTGTTTACGCAATTTAGTCCGTACTACAATTCCAAACAGAATCCTTTAACGTTTGAGCAGAATGCAGGAGTTTTGCTGCCAAAAGGAGTACCGTTGAATCAAGCCGAGCGAAAGATTGAATTATATGAACAGCCAAAAGAAATTACAAATAAGAAGAAAAATATTGGGAAAATAACATATACTTATAAGGGAAAACAAGTAGGCGGCGCCGAGATTTACTACGAAAATAAGAATTATCCGGTTCTGGAGGACAGTATTGATATGTCGAAATGGTTTGACGCCGCGATTGAAAAGGCCAAAGAAAAGCCGTTCCCATGGAAGAAAGTAATTTTAATTATTCTTATTATTCTATTTTCTGCAGGATGCGCAACGGTGGCAATTATGCGTTTTTACAGCAGGCGGGAACACCGCATAAGAAAAAATCATTATAAGCGGGCCCGCAGGAAAGAGAATTCAAACGGGAGAGGATTATATTATCGAAAAAGGAGATAGTAACGGAATGCCTAAAACAAAGATTGTATGTACATTGGGACCCTCAACAGATAAAGATGGCATTCTCGAGCAGTGTATTGCTCAGGGAATGAATGTGGCACGTTTTAATTTCTCACACGGAGACCATGAAATACACCAGAAGAGAGTCGATGAGTTTCGGGAGATTCAGAAGAAATGCAACAAACCGCTAGCTATGCTTTTGGATACGAAAGGGCCAGAAATCCGCTTGGGAAATTTTGCAGACGGAAAAGTTTCCCTAAAAGCAGGACAGGCATTTGAGTTGACGACGGAAGATGTAATGGGCGACGAGACAATAAGCCATGTTTCTTATCAGGATTTACCAAAGGAAGTGGAAGTGGGAACACGAATCCTCATCAACGACGGTTTAGTTGAGATGCGCGTGGAGGAAGTACGTGAAACATCGGTTGTCTGTCGGGTTGAGAACGACAGTATTTTGTCGAATTATAAAGGCGTCAACATTCCCGAGATTCATCTGAATATACCGTATTTGAGCGAGCAGGATAAAAGCGATTTAATATTCGGAATTAATCAGGATTTTGATTTCATTGCGGCGTCCTTTGTGAGAACGGCGCAGGATATCAGGGATTTGCGGAGTTTTCTGCATGAAAACGGCGGCGACGGCATTCTTGTTATAGCAAAGATTGAAAATCGCGAGGGCGTTGAAAATATTGACGAGATTATAGAAGTTTCCGACGGAATTATGATTGCGCGCGGGGATATGGGCGTTGAGCTGCCGGAAGAGGAAGTTCCCGTGCTGCAGAAAATGATAATCAGTAAAGTTTACGAGGCGGGAAAACAGGTGATTACGGCCACGCAAATGCTCGAATCGATGATTACGAATCCGCGGCCGACCCGCGCTGAAGTGACGGATGTGGCCAATGCGATTTATGACGGTACGAGCGCTATTATGTTATCCGGCGAAACCGCAGCTGGAAAGTTTCCGGTAGAAGCGGTCTCTACAATGGTGAGGATTGCCGAGAATATTGAGAAGCACATTAATTATAAGAAGCGTTTTTTTCATAGAGGGCGATTGGAAAATCCGGACATCACCGACGCGGTCTGTCATGCCACCTGTACAACGGCTTACGACCTTGGCGCCTCTGCGATAATTGCGGTGACAAAAACCGGACGGGCGGCAAAGATGATTTCCCGTTTTCGTCCGGCATGCCCGATACTCGGTGGCACGACTTCCCGCAGGGTGTGGCGTCAGCTCGCCATGAGCTGGGGCGTGAAACCACTTCTTCTGGAAGAGAAAATTGATGTACTAGAACTGTTTTCCCATGCGGTAGAGCAGGGAAAGAAAGAAGAACTGCTGAAAGACGGGGACTTGGCGGTTATTACTTCCGGCGTTCCACTCGGTCAATCCGGAACAACAAATATGATGAAAGTAGTAAAGGTATGATGTGATTTCCTTTTGATTTTTAGAGAATCCTATTGTAGAAATACAGTAGGATTTTTTTTATTTACGCGAAAGTAAAGAGAGAATACCTGCGGACTTGCTCGCAGATATTGGAGCGCACCCGCGAACCGAGTGGTCTCGCGAAGCGTGACGTTCGTGGTTAAAAGGAGGAAAATTAGATGAAAAAAGGAATAGAATATGGATATGTGCGGGTGTCGAGCATGGAGCAGAATGTGAGCCGTCAGATAACAGCGATGTTAAATGCCGGAATAAGAAAGGAAAATATCTATGTTGACAAGCAGACAGGAAAAGATTTTCACAGACAAAATTATGAGAAAATGCTGTCTCTGCTGCAAAGCGGAGATTTACTGTACATAGTCAGCATCGACAGACTCGGCCGCAACTATGTGGAAGTGCAGGAGCAGTGGAGAATACTGACAAAGGAAATAGGCGTTGATATTTGTGTAATTGATATGCCGCTTCTGGACACGCGGAATGGAAAAGATTTAATGGGAACGTTTATTGCGGATTTGGTTTTGCAGATATTGTCTTTCGTTGCTGAGAGCGAGAGGGAAAATATCCACAGACGACAGGAAGAGGGCATTGCCGCCGCCAAGAAAAACGGCGTCCGCTTTGGACGGCCGGAGGCCTCAATACCAAAAAATTTCGAAACAATTGTATGCCGCTGGAAAAATAAGGAAATTACCTTAAAAGAAGCACTGAGAAAATGCAAAATAAGTAAATCAACGTTTTACCGCAGATTGAGGAAGCTAAGTTATAAAGGGTGATATCCCGAAAAAAGCCCTTAAAACAGATGGGTTGTGCATATGAAAAGAGTGTCAAAAAGTATACCTTTTGACATTAGTATAAAATGTGAACAGGACATTGAGAATGGAGGAATTACAGTATGAGAGTAGCGACAAAGAAGTTGTTAGTAATGGTTGGTTTGTTATTGATTTGTATATCATTTGTTGGATGTGGTTCATCAAATGATATAACTGGCACTTGGATATATGTGGAAAGTAAAAGTAGCGATGACGGAATGCATTTTTATGATGATGGAACTTGTGTAAATGTTTATAAAAATCATACAAGTGCAGATGCAACAAATTGGAAAATACAAGAAGATGGAATGCTTATTTTGAAAATGGAATGGGACGGGAATGCATCCTTTGAACGTGTGGACAAAAAGGAGGAGGCGCTTGAAAATAGGAAATTATACTATTTGTCTGGAAATACTTTAATATTTAGTGTCTGCTGATTAGGTTGCAAACACTTGATTTTACTGACTTTTGCCC
>CAJUTM010000038.1 GCA_910589595.1 uncultured Eubacterium sp. | reverse complement strand
ACGGTGAAAAATAAAAGAATTATTAAACTGAATATAAATGTGTCAGTACACTAGTTTTATTGTGGCAAAAAGAGATGAAAAGGGTGTGCCGATAGAAGCCATGTTTGCCATTGAGAATATTGACGAACTGAAGAAAAAGGAGCTCGATACTCAGTTCGCTCTCCGTGAAGCTTATGGTGCAGCCTGCCGGGCAAATCATGCAAAGTCTGATTTCCTCTCAAAGATGTCTCATGATATTCGTACGCCAATGAATGCAATTATCGGAATGACGGCGATTGCGGGAGCACATATTGATGAAAAAGACCGTGTTGTAGATTGTCTCAATAAAATAACAACATCATCCAAACATTTGTTGGGCTTGATAAATGAAGTATTGGATATGAGTAAAATTGAGGCGGGGAAATTAAATCTCAACGAAGAAGAGTTTAATTTGGCACAGTTGATTGACAATCTGTTAGAAATGGTAAGAACACAGGTAAAAGCCAAGCGCCATCATCTTAAAGTGCGCGTGCATGATATCCGGCATGAAAATGTTATTGGAGACAGTCTTCGCATCCAGCAGGTTTTTGTAAATCTGATGAGTAACGCCATTAAATATACGCCGGAGGGTGGAACTATTTTTCTGGAAATTACGGAAAAGAAATCTGAACAGAGTAAACTCGGAAGATATGAAATCGTCTTTGCCGATACCGGTATTGGTATGTCGAAAGAGTTTGTGGAACAGATTTTTGAGCCGTTTGCCAGAGAAGAGGACAGCCGTGTGGACAAAATACAGGGAACAGGACTCGGAATGACAATTACAAAAAGTATTATTACGATGATGGGCGGCGCTATAAAGGTAGAGAGTGTTCTCGGGAAAGGCTCCAAGTTTATTGTGACGATTTTCCTCAAATTGCAGGATGAGGAAGCCGTAAATATTGATGAATTTAAACAGCTTCCGGTTTTAGTTGTGGATGATGACGAGGATACTTGTGAAAGTACTTGTCTCGCTTTGCATGAATTGGGAATGAGGGGACATTATGTACTTAGTGGAGAAGAAGCGATTGAAGAGATTATAAGCGCCCACGAGCGGGGGGAAGACTATTTTAGCGTGATTATCGACTGGAAGATGCCGGGGATGGATGGTCTTCAGACGACAAAGGAAATAAGGAAGAGGGCGGGAGAAAATATGCCGATTGTTACATTCTCGGCGTATGACTGGACAGATATTGAACTGGAGGCCCGTGCGGCAGGAGCGGATGCTTTTATATCAAAGCCAATGTTTAAGTCTAAACTGGCACTTGCCTTTAAGGATATCGTCTCCCGCGGAAAAGAAACAGAAGAATTGGACAACCCGATGGCATTTCCTGTGGAAGATTTTTCCGATAAGAGAATACTAATTGTGGAAGATAATGAAATCAATTGCGAGATTGTAAAAGAGATTCTTGGCATGACAGGAGTCGAAATGGAAGTGGCGGTGAACGGCAAAGAGGCAGTAAACATATTTCAGGCTTCCGAACCAAATCATTTTAACCTGATTTTTATGGATATACAGATGCCGATTATGAACGGTAATCAGGCGACGATGGCAATCCGTTCTTTGAACCGCAGAGACGCCAAATCCGTACCGATAGTCGCCATGACGGCAAATGCCTTTGCGGAAGATGTGGAAGCTGCCCTCAGCGCAGGGATGAATGAGCATTTGGCAAAGCCGGTAGAAGTTCAAAAACTGATGGAGACAATGAAAAAGTGGCTGCGATAGGGCGGCGAAAGATTTCTGTAAACGAAAGAAACAAACAATGTATTTTTCGTCGGGAGTGTTACACCGGATAAGCTACGGTATGATACCCGTCGTATTGTTTCCAATGAAAAGCGATTGCCCTGTAATTGCGTTAAACAATCTTGCTAATTTGTACAAAATAGGGTACAATAACAATATCTGTGTTTGGCGTTCAAATTCGGGCGGCCGGATACAAGATTGATGTAACAACGGAGGATAGGAAAATGCCTATTACAGATTTATTAGAGAGAAATGCCAGAAAGTACCCGAATGAGGTGAGTCTGGTTGAGATTAATCCTGAAATTCAGGAAAAAAGGCGTGTGACATGGCGTGATTATGAGCTGATTGAATCCAGTCCGCTCTGTCACTACCGCAGAGAGATCACATGGCATGTTTTTGACGAGAAAGCCAATCGTTTTGCTCAGCTTCTTTTGAGCAGGGGGATTGGAAAGGGCGATAAGGTAGCTATTCTGCTTATGAATTGTCTGGAGTGGCTGCCTATATATTTTGGTATTTTAAAGACGGGCGCTTTAGCCGTTCCCTTAAATTTCCGTTACGCGTCCGATGAGATTGAATATTGTTTAAATCTGGCGGAAGCAGATGTAATGGTTTTCGGGCCGGAATTTATCGGCCGTGTGGAAGAGATAGCGGACAAGATTAGCCAGAACCGTCTGCTGTTTTACGTCGGCGGCGATTGTCCGTCTTTTGCGGAAGATTATGATAAGCTGACGGCAAACTGCGCCAGTCTGTCTCCGGGGATTCCGATTTCTGATGAAGAAGATGCGGCTATTTATTTTTCATCCGGAACAACCGGTTTTCCGAAAGCCATCTTACATAATCATGAGAGTCTGATGCATTCCTGTAAAGTAGAGCAGATGCATCACAGTCAGACGCATGAGGATGTGTTCCTTTGTATTCCACCCCTTTATCATACGGGAGCGAAAATGCATTGGTTTGGCAGTTTGATGAGTGGGAGCAAGGCGGTGCTCTTAAAAGGAGTTACACCGAAGACAATTTTGGAGACAGTTTCAGAAGAAAAATGTACGATTGTCTGGCTTCTGGTTCCTTGGGCGCAGGATATTTTAGTAGAATTGGACAGCAGCAAACTGGATATTAAAGATTTCCACTTAGAACAGTGGCGTCTCATGCATATCGGCGCCCAGCCGGTGCCGCAGAGCCTGATTCGGCGCTGGAAAGAGTATTTTCCGTCCCACCAGTATGACACGAACTATGGACTCAGTGAGTCGATTGGGCCGGGATGCGTCCATCTTGGCGTGGAAAATATCCATAAGGTGGGGGCGATTGGCATACCCGGATACGGCTGGGAGACGATGATTGTCGACCCCGACGGCAATGAGGTGGCACAGGGAGAAGTCGGTGAGCTGGCGGTAAAAGGCCCCGGTGTTATGACCTGTTATTATAATGATGAAGAGGCGACAAAAGAAGTTCTTCGCGACGGCTGGCTCTATACGGGAGATATGGCGGAGATGGACGAAGACGGATTTATCTATCTGGTAGACCGGAAAAAAGACGTTATCATCAGCGGAGGTGAGAATCTGTATCCGGTGCAGATTGAAAACTTCTTGAGTAAACACGAGGCAATTAAAGATGTGGCAGTGATTGGTCTCAAAGACGACCGTCTTGGAGAAATTGCCGCCGCTATTATTGAGCTGGTGCCGGCGGCAATCTGCACGGAAGAGGAAATCAATGAATTTTGTAAAGGTCTTCCCCGTTATAAGAGACCGAGAAAAATATTTTTTGCCGATGTGCCGAGAAATCCGACAGGCAAGATTGAAAAGCCGAAACTTCGTAAGATGTATCAAAGTGAAAATATAGTGGACGCACAAAACAGAGCATAAAGGAGAGTAGAGAAATGAGTAAGAAACCAACGGTTTTAATGATTTTGGATGGATATGGAATAAGTAATGAGACAGAGGGAAATGCCATTGCACAGGCAAAGACACCGGTGATGGACGAAATTTTGAAAAAGTACCCTCATGTGAAAGGCGACGCCAGCGGTATGGCGGTGGGACTGCCAGACGGACAGATGGGAAATTCCGAAGTAGGTCATACCAATATGGGAGCCGGACGCATCGTCTATCAAATGCTTGTGAAGATAACAAAAGATATTGAGGATGGAACTTTTTTTGAAAATAAAGCGTTAGTAAAGGCAATGGAGAACTGTAAGCAAAAGGATTCCTCTCTTCACCTGATGGGACTTCTTTCTCCGGGCGGCGTACACAGTCATATGGAGCATTTGTACGGCCTGTTGGAAATGGCGAAAAAGAACGGTCTTTCCAAAGTATATGTTCATGCGTATTTGGATGGGCGTGATGTGCCGCCGTCATCGGCTGCCGAATATATGGAAGAGGCGGTTGCCAAAATAAAAGAAATCGGCGTTGGCTCTGTGGCAACGATTTGCGGACGTTTTTATGCAATGGACAGAGATAATGCGTGGGACCGTGAAGAAAAGGCATACGCGGCGCTTGTATATGGCGAGGGAGTAGAAGAAACCGATGCGGTACAGGCAATAAAAAATTCTTATGCCAATGATGTAACCGATGAATTTATGCTTCCGACTGTAGTAGATAAAAATGGTATGATAAAGGAAAATGACAGCGTTATTTTCTTCAATTTCCGTCCGGACAGGGCAAGACAGTTGACGCGTGCTTTCGTGGACGCTGATTTCACCGGATTTGAGAGAAGAAACGGTTATTTCCCGCTTACATTTGTCTGCATGGCGCAGTATGATGCGGAGATGCCAAATGTACTTGTAGCGTATCCGCCGGAAGAGTTGAAGATGACATTTGGCGAGTATTTATCAAAGAATGGGAAGACGCAGCTTCGTTTGGCGGAGACACAGAAATATGCCCATGTCACATTTTTCTTCAACGGAGGCGAGGAAAAGCAATTTGAGGGGGAGGAGCGCATTCTTGTCGATTCCCCGAAAGTGGCGACGTTTGATGAGAAGCCGGAGATGAGCGCCTATGAAGTATGTGATAACTTGGTAGAGGCGATTAAGTCCGATAAATATGATGTCATTATTGTGAATTTTGCCAATCCGGATATGGTTGGTCATACAGGTATTATAGAAGCGGCCATTAAGGCGATAGAAGCAGTTGACGAATGTGTTGGCAAGGCGCTTAATGCAGTACTGGAAGTGGACGGGCAGATGTTTATCTGTGCCGACCATGGCAATGCGGAAAAACTTCTGGATGAAGATTCGTCTCCGTTTACTGCCCACACGACGAATCCGGTTCCGTTTATCGTTGTCAATTATGATGACAATGCTGTTCTTCGCGAGGGAGGGTGTCTGGCAGATATTGTGCCGACGCTGATTGAAATGATGGGTATGGAGCAGCCTGCGGAAATGACAGGCAAATCGCTTCTTGTCAGAGAGTAGGAGAGCGGTTATAGAATAAAAGGTAACGCAAAAGCTATCCCCCGCTGTATTGGCAGCAGGGGATAGCTTTTCTCTGTCATATTATTTTTTTCCGGCTTTAAATTCCTCTACCCTTTTATTCAATGTCGCTAATTCTTCATCCCATTTTGAAGAAAGTTCTTCAATCTTCTTTGATGGTGTTTTCTCTCCTGCATATACGGAATAACAGAAATCACCGGAATCAATCCCGCTCATCAATGGCAGATAAGATATCTGCATATGCTTCTCATCAAGCATCATGGAAATCGTCTCTTTTACTGCGCGTTCATCCATAAACTAGTCCCAGAGAAGCCAGCTTTTGTAAATTTGTCTTCATTATCTAACACGTCCTTCCCACCTTAGATTTCATTCGTTGGGGGCAAAATAGCTTTTGCCCCCAACACATCATTATATATCAGAAAATATTCATCGAAAAAGGACGCAGTTACCGCTTTCGCGATAATAGCGAATCCGTTTTTCGAGCGGCTCCCGCCCGCATTCCAAGCGTTCGCCGAGACAGTCAAGGCAAAGAAAACGGGAGGCTGTCCGGTCGACGAGTTTCATAAAAATTGCCTTTTCATCTGAACTTAACTTCTTTTCACAGTTCATGCATAAATTATGCAGCGCGGTCATTTGTCTACACCAGCTTTGCCCGTGCGACAAGACAGTCGTGGGCGGGAACCGTGGCGAAAAAGTTTTCCTTGAAAATGCCGAGTTCCTTATGTTCATGGCAGTCATAGAGAGACAATCCCTTTCCGCAGGCAAAAGGCAGACCGAAATCCCAAAACTGGACGGTCAGTTCCCTCTGTGTGTCGCTCAGGTTAAATAAGCCAATTGCAATATCGCCGTCTGACAAAACTTTAATCAGAACAAAGGATTCGTCTTTGTGGAACCACTGGGGCTCTACCGGAATGCGGTAAGCGCCGCGGGATTCGACGTCCTGATTGATGGCAAGCATATCCGGATTTAATAAAATCTTTTTTGTCTCTTCGGAGGCAGAGCGGATATCACAGCCAATCATCAGAGGAGAACCCATCATAGCCCAGAGGGCAAAATGTGTTTTGTACTGTACGTCGGTACAGCCGCCGATTTTGCCGATGAAATCATCATTGCTGCCCCCGTGCATGCCGACGACAAGCATATCCATATCATTATGGCAGTAAGAACCGGTAAAAGGCTCTTTTTCGATTTGCGACAGGGTGATTTTTTTAATTGATTCCCAGTTGTCCTGAATGTCCGGCGTGGAGCGGTACATATGGGCGCCGGATTCGCGTATCCAGTGATGAACATTGTCCTCGCCCCAGTTGCAGGCGGAGAAAAGGATATCGCGTCCGCAATTGCGCAGAGCAAGGTTCATGCGCTTATATAAAAGTTCTCCGTCCATATAGCGCGGTTTGTAGCAGTAGTCATATTTCAGATAATCTACTTCCCATTCGGCAAACTGCTTTGCGTCCTGAAACTCATGCTCGAAACTGCCCGGATAGCCGGCACAGGTATGAGTTCCGGCACAGGAATACATGCCGAATTTCAGGCCTTTCCCGTGAATGTAATCGGCAATTGCTTTCATGCCGTTGGGAAATTTTTTGGAATCGGCAACGAGGTTGCCCTCGGAATCGCGTTGTTTGAGACTCCAGCAGTCGTCAATGACGATATATTCATATCCGGCGTCTTTATAGCCCTGTTCAACAAAACAGTCGGCCACTTCTTTTATCAGTGTCTCATTGATATCCCATGTGAAAGTATTCCATGAATTCCAGCCAAGCGGCGGCAGATAGCCCATAGATTTATTTTCTGTTTTCATATGCATTGTCCCCCAATTGTTATTTCTGGGTATATTATAACAGAGAAGACAGGAAAATACTATGGAGAAATGTTCTCGGGGCATGGCTAAATGTGATGAATTAGTTGTTTTTCCATAAACTTTGTGTTATGGTAGGAACGTGGAACATGATTGGGAAAGCGAAAGGATGTGTTTTCATGGGAAAGTCGGGAGCGGTGCGGAACCGGAAAAATGAGATGGTAAGCTGTTGGATTTGTGTAGCTTTTGTTGCCGCTGTCTATGTGCTCAAGGGACTGTTGATTGGGTTCCAATCAGCGACAGTGTTCAATCTGGCAATTGTTATATTATTTATTGTGTGGGTGTTGATTGCCCTTTTTTATACGTTTCAGTATTGGAAATGGAAGAAAGCGAACGGCAGGTAAATCTTTTCATCATAAGTTCACAAATAAGGTGTAACATATTTAACATGTTGTTGGAAACCGATGTTGTTATACGATGAAAGAAGGTTGTGAATCTATGAATTGGTTGCGAAGAATGATGTATGGACGTTATGGAAATGATTCATTAGGGAATTTTTGTTTCATTGTTTATCTGCTGCTATTTGTATTGCAGTTGGTGTTTCGCCGGACTCCTGCAGGTATGGTGATAATACTTTTAAGTTATTTTATAATACTCGTCTACTTTTTTCGTTTTTTCTCCAGAAATATTTATAAGAGACAGTTGGAGAATCAAAAGTTTTTACAGATATGGAATTCGGTAAAACAATATTTCCGGTTTTATAAGATGAGGTGGCAGGAGAGAAAAGGTACGAAAGCGTTATTCCGCTGCCCGAAATGCCATCAGATTATCCGCGTTCCCAAAGGGCGGGGAAAGATAGCGATTACCTGTCCGAAATGCCGGTTCGAATTTATTAAGAAGACGTGAGAAGCGGAGTTAGTATATGTTTGGATATGTAATGGCGAATAAGCCGGAATTAAAGATAAGAGAATTTGCCAGATACAAAGGGTTTTACTGTGGTCTGTGCCGGAGACTGTATCAGTGTCACGGACGTCTGGGGCAGATTACCCTCACATATGATATGGCCTTTTTAGTCATTCTGCTGACGTCTCTCTATGAACCGGTAACTGAGCAGGAGAAGCGGCGTTGTCTTATTCATCCGGCGAAGAAACAGTTCATGTTATACAATGCGGTTACCGATTATGCGGCGGATATGAATATCCTGCTGACTCACGACCACTTGCGGGACGACTGGGAGGATGAACGAAAGTTAAAAGGTTTTCTGGGGATGAAGCTGTATGCCCGAAAGAAGAGGAAAATCGAGAAGAAATATCCCCGTCAGGCGGCAGTCATTACGCGGTCGCTGGAGTCGTTGCACTTTCTGGAAGAACAGCAATGTACAGATATCGATTCGGTATCCCGCCCTTTTGGCGAACTGATGTCGGAAATCTTTGTCTGGAAAGACGATTCATTTCAAAACATTTTGCGCCCTATGGGTTTTTATCTCGGCAAATTTATCTATATGATGGATGCGTGGATGGACAGGGAAGAGGATGTAAAGAACCATTGTTATAATCCGTTCTCTTTGCAAAAAGAGATGGATGACGATAAAATACGCGAGATGTTAGACGCCACGCTGCGGATGGCAATCGCTGAATTTGAAAAATTACCATGCGAGCAGGATGTAGCGGTTTTGCGCAACATTTTATATGAGGGCGTATGGGCAACGAGTGAAAGGAAACATAATGATGATGAGAGATCCATATAGTGTATTGGGAGTTACCAGAGGGGCAACGGACAAAGAGATTAAAAAAGCTTACCGGAATCTGAGCAGAAAATATCATCCGGATTCGTATCAGGATGCTTCACAAAAAGAATGGGCGGAAGATAAATTCCGTGAGATTCAGGAGGCCTATAATCAGATTGTCGATGAGCGTTCCGGCAAAACAAGAGGAAACTACGGCGGATATGGACAGAGTAACAGCCAGAATTATTCGGAGGAAGACCAGCACTTGATGGCTGCCATGAATTATATCCGTGCCAGACGTTATAATGAGGCAATTAATGTACTCAATGCAATGGGAAACCGCAGTGCGAGATGGTATTATTTGTCCTCTTATGCCAATTTGGGACTGGGGAACAATGTCGTGGCCATGGATTATGCAAAAAGAGCCTGTGAAATGGAACCGGGAAATCCGGAATTCCAACAGTATTACCAGCAATTGCAGCGGGGCGGTACGGCAAGTCCGTTTGGCGACGGTTATGGCGGTTCCCCATTTGGCGGCGGCTATGGCGGTTACGGTGGTTATGGCGGCTATGGAAATTATGGCGGGGGAAGTTCCTGTGGAACCGGAAATCTGTGCTGTGATTTGTGGTGTGCGGATACTTTATGTGAATGTATGGGAGGAGATCTTTGTGGCTGCTTTTAATCGGACGAAGCGGATAGCGGTAATGGGGGTGTTGGCGGCGCTGAGTACTGTGCTGCTTGTATTGGGAACATTTATTTCCGTAAATACGTTGTTTTTTACGGCAGCAGCTTCTTTTCTGGCGGGAATTGTATTGCTCCGTTTTGGAAAGAAAGAGGGGCTGCTGTTTTATGTTGTCTGTGCGGTGCTTGATTTTATTATTAACCCGAATAAAGTCCATGTTTTGCTATATCTGGCGTTAGCCGGCTATGTCGTGCTTTCAGAATTAACTTACTCTTTTCTGCGGGGAGAAGAGAAGAAAGCGAAAGAGTGGCGGCATCGTCTGGTTCGTTTTTGTTTGTTTCTCGTCATTTATGTTCCTTGTATTATATTTTTTCCGAAACTTTTTGTTTCCGGACAGATTTTACAGAAATCATGGATTTTTCCGGCGTTACTTGGCGGCGGTGTGATAGGATGGTTTCTCTATGATATTGCGTATGCGGTATTCAAAAAGGTGTTGGCGGAGCGGATAGGAAAACTGTTTTAAAAACTGTTTTCGTTATTGTAATTCCGGTAAAAGTGGTATGAAATATGCTACGATGTGGTTTTTATGACTACGATTGACAACTTGACCTGACAAGAAGTATACTACTAAAGTACAATGAAAGGGATAGCAGACTACCTGTTTCCCTCAAAATTTTTTTAAAAGGGGATTGTGAGATGGCAGTCAGAATAATCGGCACCGGAAGTTATTTGCCGAAAAAAATTGCAGATAATAATTTTTTGTCTTCCATTGTGGATACAGACGATGAATGGATTCGTCAGCGTACCGGAATTAAAGAGAGGCATTTGTCCAACGGAAAAGAGGGCACTACTTATATGGCGGCGCACGCGGCAGAGGCGGCTTTGGAAAATGCCGGTATCAGTGCGGAAGAGTTGGATATGATTATTGTGGCTACGGTATCGGCCGATACTTACGTGCCGAGTACTTCCTGTTCCGTTCAGGGAGCGATTGGTGCGATTCGGGCTACCTGTTTTGATATTAATGCCGCCTGTTCCGGTTTTTTGTTTGCTTTGAATACAGCCTATGCTTATATTGAAATGGGTATGGCGAAGACGGTTTTGATTGCCGGCTCCGAGACATTATCCCGCGAGGTGGATTGGTCTGACAGGGGGTCGTGCATTTTGTTTGGCGATGGCGCCGGAGCGGCTGTCGTACAAGACGATGGAAGTGAGACAGGCGGATTGATTGCCAGCGTCACCGGTTCTGACGGCAGTCAGGGAGATGTGCTGACTTGTAAGGGGCGGGGGATACAGAATCCGTTTCATAATTCCAAGAGAAAAAAAGATTATCTGCGCATGGACGGTCAGGCCGTGTTCCGTTTTGCGGTTACTACCGTGCCGCGCTGTATCCGGCAGATATTGAAGAAAACCGAAACGGACGTACAGGACATAAAATATTTTATTTTACATCAGGCCAATGTGAGGATTCTGGAGCTGATTGCCAAACGTCTGAAGACGGATATGGATAAGTTTCCGATGAATTTGGATAGATATGGAAATACGTCCTCGGCGAGTATTCCGATTTTGCTCGATGAGTTAAACCGGAACCACCTGTTGGAGCGGGGGGACAAAATTATTTTATCCGGTTTTGGCGGCGGTTTGACATGGGGTGCGATTTTGATTGAGTGGTAATGGTAAAAAAAGATAAGAAATAGTCATATTTTGATTCCTCTTTGCATATGTTATAAGGCAAAGGGGGATTTTTGTTTTGAGACGGACAGGCAGAGTTATCTTCATACTGATTTTATTAGTGGGAAGTATTGTGGGAATGTGGCTTTTTCAGGGTTGGAGAATGGAAAAGAAGAAACAGACGACGCAAAAGATTTCCAATGTCTACATTACAGGTCTGAAAGAGATGGAGCTTTACGGGATAGACAGGGAGAAGAAAAGCTGGGCATTGGCTTCCACCGTGACGGAGCAGGTAAAATCGGGGGTGGCAGACCTTATATTGGAGGAAAACCGAGTCGTAAAGATTATATGTAAACCGGATAAGCTGCAGGGGAAAGTGTTAAAAATAGATGATGGCTTTATTCAGGTGGAGGAGTATGGCAAGGTGGCGTTAGACGATAATTTCCGCTTGTTCCATGTCTCTGCGTCCGGCGATGTCAGTGTGGGGAAAAAAGAAGATTTGTCGGTTGGATATACGGATATCCAATATGTAGTAGCAGGTGGGAAAATATGCGCGGCGCTGCTGGGAGAGTCGCAGATGGCGAACATCCGCGTATTATTGAGCAAAGGCGCTGATTCGAATTACGATATGCCGGAGGTGGTTGTGAGTGCAACGTCGGAATGCGAGGTGACGGCGGACGGAAAGACCGCAGTACATCCGGCGGGGAAGAAGCTGGCATTTCAGGCAAAAGATGTGCAGAACCGCGTTGTCATTGATACGAAAGGAAAGGGAAAAATTCGTCTGGAAAATATAAAGAGACAATATGGAGTGCCGGAATATCGTGGTATCATTGAAATCGAGAAAGTGGACAAGTCATTACATATTATTAATGAAGTGAATGTGGAAGAGTATTTGTATAGCGTCGTCCCTAGCGAGATGCCGACCGAATATCCGAAAGAGGCGCTGAAAGCGCAGGCAATATGCGCGAGAAGCTATGCCGTCCAGCAGATGAGAGGCAAGAGACTGGCCAAATACGGGGCGCATGTGGATGATAGTGTTTCGTTTCAGGTCTATAATAATCTGAAAGAGGATGAAAAATCAATACAGGCGGTGAAAGAGACGAATAACCTTATCGTATCAAAGAATGGGAAAGTGGTGACAACATATTTTTATTCGGTATCCGGGGGCTGCTCGGAGGGAGTGAAAGATGTGTGGTTCGCCAAGAAAGATAAATCGTATCTTCCCGTCCAATGGCAGGGGGAGCAGGCAAGGCAGATGGATTTGTCGGAAGAGAAAGCCTTTGCGGAATTTATAAAAAAGGCAGAAGCCTGTTATGATTCGTCTTCTCCGTGGTATCGCTGGCAGACGTCGCAGTCGGTAAAGGCTGTCGGAGAGCAGATATCAAGCCGTCTGCAAAAACGATATCAGGTGAACCCGACCCAGATACAGACAAAGCAGGGCGACGGCACTTACAGCAGTACCGGAGAGGTGGAAATCGGCGCCTTGAAAGAGATGAAAATCATCCAGCGGGGACAGGGCGGCGTAGCCCGTATATTGGAAGTAGAGGGCAGTAAGCACACTGTGCGAATCTATACCGAGTACAATATCCGTTATCTTTTGGGAAATGAAAAAGCCATTTATAAAAGAAAAGATAAAAAAGAAGTGGCAGGATTGCAATTGCTGCCAAGTGGCTTCTTTCAGTTTGAAAAAAAAGGAAACATGTACTATTTTACCGGAGGAGGGTACGGACACGGCGTCGGTATGAGTCAGTTCGGAGCGAAAATAATGGCGGAACAGGGGAAAAATTGCGAGGCGATTCTTACTTTTTATTTTGCAGGGACGACAGTAGCATCACGGGAAATTGCCGAAGCGAAGAAAGCAGGCTGAGCCGTTTGTGATGGCGGAGATACTGGTTGAGCATGGCGCCGGAAAAGACAAAGATAATACAGAAATACAGCCATAACATCAGGAGGACAATCGAAGTTAAACTTCCGTATACTGAGCCAAATGTATGTTTTGTATCCACGTATATGGAGTACAGATAAGAAAAGGTAATCCATAAGACGGAGGAGAATATGGCGCCGGGAATTTCATCGCGTATCCGCCCGTGCCGTTTTGGTATAAAGTAATACATAAGGGTAAAATAAATGACAAACAAAAACAGGGCCAGACCGGAACGCGCCAGAAAGAGCAGTGTTTCAATATGGGTAATGCTCGGGAAAAAGTGAATGATAAGCTGGATAATCTGGTTTCCATAGACGAGAAGCGTCAGGCTGACAACAATCATAACACTAAATAAAATTGTATCGAGGATAGAATGAATGCGGCGGGAAAAAAAATTGCGCCGGTTTTCGATTTCATAAATTTCTTCCAGTTCATAGGAGATACTGTTAAATCCTTTCGAGCCAGCCCAAAGGGCAGAAATCGCAGACAGGGACAGAACAGTACCGGATGCGTGATAGGATTCTTTTAACCAGCCGGCCACCAGTTGAGACAGGCTGCCCGGTATCAGTTTATAAATTGTAGCTTCCAGAACAGTCTGGTTAATGGGCGTGTATCCTAACATGGTAATGAGAAACATCAAAAAAGGGAAGAGGGAAACCATAATGAAAAAGGCTACCTGAGCAGCATGAACGGAAATGCGGTATTTATTAAATGTTGTGACAAACCACAAAATACAATTGTTTGTTTGTTTCATAAATCTCTCTCCCTTTTGGGTTTTGTTTATGTGGAATCTAATGTTTCAGGCAATGCGCATTTTTCCAACATCTTATATACAGTATAGTATATGAATTTATGAAAGAAAAATCAACTGATGTATTATAATAATTGTCAACATTTTTAAATAAATTTGAATGTTGCGGAAAGCGGGTGGTAACTGATATAATGGAAAGCAGAGTATTCCGACTTGTCACTAGAGGAAGTGACGAAAGAAGCGGGCTTTTAGTGGCTTTGCTGCAATTGCCACATAAATAAAAAATATAAAAAAAATAAAGAAAACATGCCGTTTTGTTAAAAAAGTATTGTGCTTTTGTTAATTAAATTGTATAGTTATAATAAAATTGTAAAAATTGATAAAAAATCATTTAAATTTACAGGAGGAAAAACGATGAAGAAGAAAGGAAACCGCTTCATAACAGGAATTACCATATGGACAGCGCTGGCGTTGATTATAACGAGTTTACCAGCTATGGATGCCCCACAGGCTTCCGATGCGGCAGAAAAGGTTGCGGAGATAACCCGCGGCGAGGCAGATATTACAGAAGAACTGACCGCCAGACGCACCAAATTCACCAGACAGTATGTTCTCACAGACGGCAGTTTTCTAGCCAACTCCTATTCCATGCCGGTTCATTATAAAAAGGGTGGCAGATGGAAAGAAATCAACACCACCTTAGTAAAGTCGGGAAAGAAGAATTATAAGACCAGTTCCACCGACCTGCGTATCACAGTGGCAAAGAAAGCCAACAAAAAGGCGGAAATCACAATGAAACGCGGTTCCCATAAGCTCTCCCTTGCCTTACAGGGAAAGAACATAAAAGCAAAAAAAGTTACGATTCAGAATCCAAAAAAGAAAGACAAAACAGACATTCTCAACAGTAATCAGGTTCAATATAAAAAATCTTACAAAAACCAGACTCTGAACTATGAAATCTATCCGGAAAAAATCGTAGAAAAAATCTCCGTAAAAAAGAAATCTGCCACAAAGAAAATAAAAATCAAAGCAGACGGCGGCAGGCAGAAAGTAAAAGTAAAGAAAAACCGCATTTACTTCAAAACAAAAAAAGGAAAGACCAGATACACCCGTCTGAAAACAATAGTGACAGACGCCAAAGGGGTATCCACATCCAAAGTAAAAGTAACATACAACAAGAAAAAGAAAATCGTTACGCTGACTCCCAATAAAAAATGGTTAAAAAGCAAAAAACGGAGATTCCCATTATCTTTCCGCACGGCGTATACCACCAGTGAACACGAGAGGGACGTCAAAATCGGAGCCGCTTACGCCGGCGTGCCGGACAGCAACTTCACCTGCAACGAATCCCTGCTCCTGCAGGCAAACAAATGCATAGCGTTCACCCAGATGGGAAGCCTTGCCGGACTGGGCAATCCGAATGTCAGGGTGCGGGAGGCCAGACTGTATGTAGAAAACGAAAAAACGATGAAAATGGGAGCCGGAAAGACTTTCCGGACAGGAGTACATAAAGTAAAAGAAAAATGGAGCGGAAAGAAAGTAACCAATAACAAACGCCCATCGTATGAGCCGCAGAGTTCAGCCACCCTGTCCATGCAGAAGAAAGGAACCTGTTCCTGTGATGTGACCGATATCGTAAAAGCATGGTACAGCGGTGAAGCAAACAACGGTGTAGTGCTGGTGGCGGACAACAGTAACGGTTCGTACCAGACAAAAATCGGGAAAAATCCATACTTCTCCATTCATTATGAAGCAGTTGGCTTTGACGGGGCAGTGGAACTGAAAGAGAATCAGGACATTACCAGAGAAGTATTAAAAAGCGGGCAGGAGAACTATTATTACTTTGATGCAGCTCCGGGGATTGACAGGTAACAAAGGAATACACCCCAAGAGGAACAAAAGAAAACGTGGCAGCGAAATACGAATATGATATCCTTGGCAGGAAAGTACAGTCCGAAATTCCGCAGGAAAAGAAAGACGGCAGCATAACGTATCAGAAAACCGCGACAGAGTACGATAATACGGGAAATGTGACGGAAAAGAACGAACAGATCGACAGTGACAGGGAAGCAAAAACAGAATATACTTATGACAAACGGGGAAATCTTGTGATGGTAAAAAGCCATCTGGAGGGGGAGAAAGCCCAGTACGTCCAGTATGTCTATGACATTCAGGGGAATAAAGTGCGCCAGTTCACCGGAATGACAGAACCGCTGACCTTTACTGTCACGGAGGCGGCAGAGGTCGCGGAAGATGCGGATACGTTCTCCTATGCTGGAAAGACCTATCAGCTCACGGTCAGCGGAAAGAAAAAGGCCGATACCGTAGCCGAGACGAAGTATGAATATGACGGAAAAAATCAACTGGTGGCTTTTATTGACCCAGAGGGCAGAAGAGAAACCTATACTTATGATGTCAACAGCAACCTCACCAAAACAGTGGACAAAAACGGCAATACCCTGAAAAATACCTATGACTACCGGAACCGCCTCACAGAGAGGATTGCAAAAGAAAAAAAGACAGGGAAAGAGGCGAAACATAGTTATACTTACAATGACTATGGAGACGTAGCCACACAGGACGACACCGCCTTTGTCTACGATGACGCCTCCGGACAGGTCACAAAAGAAACAACAAAACTGAC
>CAJUTM010000037.1 GCA_910589595.1 uncultured Eubacterium sp. | reverse complement strand
TTAGGCATTGATATCCTTGTAAAAAAAGTGTCAACCAATATTGACAATATCATTTTTCACACTAGACTCTTCTCAATTATTATTGGTGAAAGACAGGCTGTTATCAATAATTGATTCCAAACAAGATAGTTTGCGGTTTTATAATTTGGGAAATAAGTACCAGTCAAAAGTAGAACATTTTGGCGCTAAAGTATCTTATGAAGCAGAGGGAACATTAATTATATAGTAGTGCGAGCCGGAAGCATACATAAAATATCTGGGTGGTTCGCACCGCGAAAAATGAGGAAATAGGGTGGGTGTATCGTTAAAATACTAAAGCGACATATTATTTTTGTTAAAATTGCCTAATAAAATATAGAAAATAGCAGAATAAATATGTCATTTTTGCTGTCGCTCCCCGTGTGGGGGCGTGGATTGAAATTGTAATGACTGGCAGTGTGCCAGCTCCAGACGCTAATGTCGCTCCCCGTGTGGGGGCGTGGATTGAAATCAACCCCCCAATCCTCTCCGACAAAATCGAGATTGGTCGCTCCCCGTGTGGGGGCGTGGATTGAAATATAAATCCCCATCACCCCCTCTCAGGCATAAAAGTCGCTCCCCGTGTGGGGGCGTGGATTGAAATCGTGACGTTTGATACACCTAGTGCCGTAAGTGCGGTCGCTCCCCGTGTGGGGGCGTGGATTGAAATTGGTAATAATGATACCCAAATGTTTTTCTTAATGTGTCGCTCCCCGAGTGGGGGCGTGGATTGAAATCAATCCCCCAATCCTCTCCGACAAAATCGAGATTGGTCGCTCCCCGTGTGGGGGCGTGGATTGAAATCGCATTTGACGATTATAGCAACTGCATAAATGCGTCGCTCCCCGTGTGGGGGCGTGGATTGAAATAGCAGTACCGAGCAATCGGCACAGTTGAAGAATGTGTCGCTCCCCGTGTGGGGGCGTGGATTGAAATCATGATGATATGTATTTGGTCGTAAACAGATAAAGTCGCTCCCCGTGTGGGGGCGTGGATTGAAATATAAGTCAGCTCCATATAACCTAACCTCCTTTATGTCGCTCCCCGTGTGGGGGCGTGGATTGAAATTTATGGATATTCGTAATGGTAAATATTTAAACTGTGTCGCTCCCCGTGTGGGGGCGTGGATTGAAATTGTTATGGCTACATCCATATTGGGGTTTGACGGTGTCGCTCCCCGTGTGGGGGCGTGGATTGAAATACGATAAATTAAGATATCAAAATATCGCCACCAAGTCGCTCCCCGTGTGGGGGCGTGGATTGAAATAACATATAGTTCACCCATTGTTAAAACACCAGTGTCGCTCCCCGTGTGGGGGCGTGGATTGAAATAAAGTATTGCAGACAAGCACCATAAGGATGAAGTGTCGCTCCCCGTGTGGGGGCGTGGATTGAAATATACCATTGTTCCGTGTCTATTGCTTCTTCAAACGGTCGCTCCCCGAGTGGGGGGCGTGGATTGAAATTTGTCCCAAAACGTCGTGGAATGTTTTGCGCCAGCGTCGCTCCCCATATGGGAGCGTGGATTGAATTAACTGCTATCTGATTTCCTCTGCCCTATTGCCATGTACTCCCCGCATTGGAAAAGTAAATTAAACTATCTATTGCATGCAAGCGCACACATTTTTGTGATATAGTAAGAAGTGTGATATGTTTACAATTACCGCGACTCCATTCAGATTTTTGACGAGTGGGATGTATCGCAAAGAAAATTTATCGGAGGTAACAATGAAATCTGTATTAATGATTGGACAGTCGAATATGGCCGGACGGGGATTTATGGATGAAGTTCCCATGATTTGCAACGAAAGGATTTTAATGCTTCGTAACGGAAGATGGCAGATAATGACAGAGCCGATTAATTATGACCGGCCGGTTGCCGGAGTTGGGCTCGCTGGTTCATTTGCTTCCATGTGGTGTATGGAAAATGAAGAGGAAAAGATTGGTCTGATTCCCTGTGCGGAGGGAGGAAGTTCGTTAGACGATTGGGCGGTTGAGGGAACGCTTTTTAAACATGCCGTCAGTCAGGCGCAATTTGCCATGCAGGACAGCGAGCTTCTCTGTATTTTATGGCATCAGGGGGAGAATGACAGCAGCGGTGGAAATTACCGGACATATTATAAAAAATTACGGGTCATTGTTGAGGCGCTGAGAAATCAGTTAAATGCCGGAGAAGTTCCGTTTATCGTCGGAGGTTTGGGCGACTTTCTGGGAAAAACGGGGTTTGGAATCAATTGCACGGAATATCAATTAATTAATAATGAATTATTGAGATTTGCTACAGAACAGCCCAATGCGTATTTTGTAACAGCGGCCGGTCTGACTTCGAATCCGGATGGGATACATATTGATGCGGTTTCGCAGAGAAAATTTGGCGTGCGCTATTATGAAGCATTTTCGGGGAGAAGAAATGTGCGAAAACCGATGGAAAATGAGGAGGAGTTGTTAGATAAATGTATCAACAGAACATATACAAAAGACGAAAAAATACATTTGGCGATGATGGATTTTGCATTAAATAGAATAACCTATGAGGAACTTATGGCAAAAATAGAACAGTTATGATTGGACAGAGCATGGTTTTGCCATGCCTGTAAAGTATTGCCAATTATTCATGAAAAGTATTTAACATATGAGAGAAATCATATATAATGATGTTGGGGTCAAAAGGTACTTTGCCCACAACAAATGATGTGAATTGCTCCGTTGTTTCACAACTCCCGCAATTCTTCAAACATTCGAAATCCGCCGATTTACTGCGTAAATCGCTACTTTCTCATATTTGGCGGGTCTCAAGGTCACAAGCCTTATCATGCAAGCATGAACGGCATTTTGACCTTTTGACCCTGACATCATATAATATAACAATAGTATATTGGCAGGTGTAGTTTCGAAGTAACAGACAGTTAAGAGCAAAGGAGGATGGCTAAATGGTTTACAATGAATTTCATGGGAAACAGCTTTCTGCCCTCGGACTGGGGTGCATGAGGCTGCCGTACGGGTCAAAAGGCGACGCGGACATTGATGTCGCGCAGGTGCGGGAAATGATTGCCTGCGCCATGAAGCAGGGGATTAACTATTACGACACCGCATGGGGATACCACAATGGCAATTCGGAAACGGTCATAGGGGAGGAGTTGTCAAAGTATCCGCGTGACAGTTATTATCTGGCGACGAAATTCCCCGGTTATGATTTGTTAAATATGCCGAAAGTGAAGAGCATTTTTGAGGAACAGCTCCGCAAGTGCAAGGTAGATTATTTTGATTTTTACCTTTTTCACAACGTGTGCGAGATGAACATTGATGCTTACCTTAATCCCCGCTTCGGCATTTACGACTATCTTATGGAGCAAAAGAAAAACGGGCGTATCCGGCACCTTGGTTTTTCCTGTCACGGTCAATATGAAGTACTAAAACGTTTCCTTGAAGCCTATGGCTCAGACATGGAATTTTGCCAGTTGCAGTTGAATTATCTTGACTGGACTTTTCAGGACGACGAGAGAAAGGTTGGCCTGCTGAACGAGTATCACATTCCCGTATGGGTAATGGAACCGCTGCGCGGCGGGAAATTGGCGTCGCTTGAGCCGGCGCATGAGGAAAAGTTGAAAGCGCTGCGGCCGGAAGAGACAGTACCTGCATGGGCGTTCCGCTTCTTACAGTCGTTGCCGGAAGTGACGATGATTTTGTCGGGAATGTCCAATATGGAGCAGTTGACAGAAAATATTCAGACTTTCGAAACGGTGAAGCCGTTAAATAAAGTGGAAATGGATACGCTGGCGGAAATTGTTGAAGCGATGTTGATGAAAAAAACATTGCCATGTACTTCATGTCGTTATTGTACCGAATATTGTCCGCAGAAACTCGATATTCCGTACCTGATTTCTCTCTATAATGAGCATACCCTGTCCGACGGAGGTTTCTTCGCACCGATGGCGTTAAGCAAAGTAGACAAGGATAAATGGCCGAACGCATGTCTGCACTGTCGCCAATGTGAGAAAGTCTGCCCGCAGCAGATTAAGATTTCGGAGGCTATGGAAGATTTTTCAAGTAAGCTGAGCTAATGCAGTAAAAACAATGAAATGGAGGTTATTATGACAAATTCAATTACAGTACATACAATAAAAAGACAGGAGCTGTCTGTAAAAACTCAGGCGGTGGCAACATTTCTGGCGGTTTTGGCGGCCGTTGTTCTGCCGCAGGTATTTCATGTAATGGGGCTTGTATCCGGTGTTGGAACAGGTCTGGGGGAAGCGCTTTTGCCAATGCATCTGCCGGTTATTCTCGTTGGTTTGTTGGCGGGAAAATATGCGGGAGGAATTGCGGGGCTTCTGGCGCCCGTTATCAGTTTTGCGCTGACTGGTATGCCGGTGGGCGTTATGCTGCCATTTATGGTGATTGAACTCGGTGTTTACGGACTGACGGCGGGACTGTTAAGAAATGTGAAACTGCCGACCATTGCCAAAGTGCTGTTTGTGCAGATGGCGGGGCGTGCGGTAAAAGCAGCAGCCATTCTCGTATCTGTCTGTGTGATTGGGAATGCGGGGATAAAAGTGGCTTCCATCTGGTACAGTATAAGTACCGGAATCTTTGGTATCATTCTTCAGTTGCTATTGCTGCCGCTCATTGTCGCCGGTGTAGAGAAAGCGGTGGAACATGAAAGCTAATACGCAGAAAGCAAAAGAACTACTGGAAAAGAATCATTATACCTGTGTTCTGTGCCAGTCCGGTGAGGTTTACACAACCATGGAGCGCGGTGTGAAACCGCTGCTCGATTGGCTGGAAGCTGGGACGGAGTTACAGGGATTTTGTGCGGCAGATAAAGTAGTCGGAAAAGCGGCGGCATTTCTCTACGTCCTATTGGGAATAAAAGAAGTTTATGCACCCGTTATGAGTAACGGGGCAATCGAAACACTTTTCCGATACGGAGTTCATCCCGAGTATGATTTGTCAGTGAGGCATATTATTAATCGGGCAGGAACCGGTATGTGCCCTATGGAGCAGGCGGTAATGGATGTGTCCGAGCCGCAACAGGCAAGGGAGGCTATTATCCGTAAATGGCAGATACTTCAGGGGAAAAAATAGGAGACAAAAAAGAAGAAACGTATTGACAACGGTAAAACACAGTGCTACAATAACTACAATTTAATACATGAAACCGTTGAAGCGGAGATAACGGCAATGATGCCTTTACAGAGAGCCTGTGATGCTGAGAATCAGGTGAGAAACAAGTTGTCAAATGGACCGCTGAGGGCGCAGTCAAATGTGATTAGCACAGAGTATTCTGCGACGTTGCAGGCAGACGTCATTTGCCGGGGATATGTAGGTATCCTGCTAAGCGCACGGGTCATACCGTGAATTCAAGGTGGCACCGCGGATAGTGTCGTACTTTCAATGATTGTACAGTATTCGTCCTTGACAGAGAGTATTATTCTGTCAGGGGCGTTTTTTATTTTACTCCTTTGGCAGAATGTCAAAGAAGTATTTTGATAGGGAGGTAAACGAATATGAAAATTTCACCTGACTTCAGTGAAGTCGGAAAAGTGGCGGCAAGCGGAGATTATACCGTGCTTCCGGTAAGCTGCGAGCTGCTGTCGGACTTCACCACACCAATCGAGACGATGAAAATATTGAAAAATGTATCGACGCATTGTTATATGCTCGAGTCCGCACAGGCAAACGAGACATGGGGGCGCTATACATTTCTCGGGTTTGAGCCGAAGATGGAAATTACCTGTATCGACGGCGAAATGAAAATCGGTAATCTCAAGTTTAAAACGGATAATCCGGCGGCTTATCTGCGTCAGATACTTGATGATTACAGAAGTCCCCGCTTTGATTATCTTCCTTCGTTCACGGGAGGACTCGTCGGATACTTTTCCTATGATTATCTAGGATACAGCGAGCCGAAAGTAAAATGTAATGTGGAAGACAGCGAGAATTTTAAAGATGTTGATTTGATGTTGTTCGATAAGGTAATTGCCTTTGACCATCTCCGGCAAAAGCTCATTCTCATTGTAAATATGCCGCTCGATGATATAGAAGTGGGATATAAAAAAGCGGTTATGGAACTGCGGCAGCTTGTTCAGCTTCTTAATCACGGTGAAAAGAAAAATGAGACGGATGGCAGGCTGCTGGGCGAAGTCAAACCTTTATTCAATAAAAAAGAATTTTGCGGCATGGTAGAGAAAGCGAAGCATTATATCCGTGAGGGCGACATTTTTCAGATTGTGCTTTCCAACCGTCTCAGCGCCCCCTTTGAGGGAAGCCTGCTGAACACTTACCGTGTGCTCCGCACAATCAATCCATCCCTGTATATGTTTTATTTTTCAGGGATGGATGTAGAAGTTGCGGGGGCTTCTCCGGAAACGCTCGTCAAATTGGAAAACGGCATACTGCACACGTTCCCGCTTGCCGGTACGAGAGCGCGGGGGAAAAACGATGAAGAGGACAGGGCGTTGGAAAAGGAACTGCTGGCAGATGAAAAAGAACTTGCAGAACACAACATGCTTGTAGATTTGGGACGAAATGACCTCGGCAAAATAAGTAAGTTCGGCTCCGTTGAGGTCGAGAAGCTGCATTCAATCGAACGCTTCTCCCACGTCATGCACATTGGTTCCACTGTTCGCGGAGAGATTAGCGATAGTCACGACGCGCTCGACGCAATAGAAGCGGTATTGCCGGCGGGAACGCTCTCCGGCGCTCCGAAAGTCAGAGCCTGTCAGTTAATTGGAGAACTTGAAAATAACAAGCGGGGCATATATGGCGGCGCCATTGGCTATATCGATTTCACGGGAAATATGGACACGTGTATCGCGATACGCATTGCCTATAAGAAAAATGGCAAGGTATTTGTCAGAAGCGGGGCCGGAGTCGTCGCCGATTCCGTTCCCGAAAAGGAATACGAGGAATGTCTGAACAAGGCAAAATCGGTGCTGAAAGCATTGGAGCTGGCAGAGGAGGCGGGATTATGATTCTTTTGATAGACAATTATGACAGTTTTTCTTATAACCTCTATCAGCTAATCGGCGAGATAGATTCGGATATCAGGGTTATACGCAATGATGAAATGACGGTAGAGGAAATCCGCACACTTCAGCCCGAGCGCATGATTCTTTCCCCCGGCCCGGGCAGGCCGGAGGGGGCAGGGGTGATTATCGAAGTCGTCCGCACACTTGGCAGAGACATTCCAATTCTGGGCGTCTGTCTCGGCCATCAGGCGATTTGCGCCGCCTTTGGTACAGTCATCACCTATGCTAAAGAATTGATGCACGGTAAGCAGTCGGATGTAAAATTTGACATGGACTGTCCGCTCTTTCAGGGGTGCCCCGAAATTGCTCCCGTGGCCCGCTATCACTCTCTGGCGGCGGACGCCGGAACCATGTCGGAGGAATTAAAAGTGACCGCCGCCACTACAGATGGTGAAATCATGGCGGTACAGCACAGGGAATATCCTGTCTACGGCGTGCAGTTTCACCCTGAAAGCATAATGACGCCGCACGGAAAACAGATGTTAGAAAATTTTATAAAGGAGAGATAGATTATGGTTAAAGAAGCGATTGTAAAAATTGTCAATAAAGAAGACCTCACTTATGATGAGGCATATACCGTTATGAATGAAATTATGAGCGGTGAGACGTCGCCGACGCAGAACGCCGCCTTTCTTGCCGCCCTTTCCACGAAGAGCGCCAGAGCCGAGACGACGGACGAGATTGCCGGCTGTGCAGCTGCGATGAGGGCACATGCGACGAAAGTGGAAACAGACATGGAACTTTTTGAGATTGTCGGAACAGGCGGGGACAATGCCCACAGTTTTAATATTTCTACGACGTCGGCGCTCGTTGCAGCGGCAGCCGGAATGAAAGTTGCCAAACACGGCAACCGCGCGGCTTCCTCCCAATGTGGAACGGCGGATTGTTTGGAGGCTCTCGGGGTAAACATTCAGCAAAGTCCTGCGAGATGTGTCGAACTTCTGCGCGAGGCAGGCATGTGCTTCTTTTTTGCACAGAAATATCACACTTCTATGAAATATGTGGGAGCTATCCGCAAGGAACTCGGTTTCCGGACGGTGTTTAATATTCTCGGGCCGCTCACAAATCCTGCGACACCGTCAATGCAGCTGCTCGGCGTTTATGACGATTATCTTGTAGAACCGCTGGCACAGGTGCTGATTAATCTTGGAATTAAGCGCGGCATGGTTGTTTACGGTCAGGATAAACTGGACGAGATATCAATGAGCGCGCCGACTAAGATTTGCGAAATCCGCGACGGATGGTTCAAATCTTATGTAATTGCGCCGGAAGATTTCGGATTTGAGCGTTGTACGAAAGAGGATTTGCGAGGAGGCGCTCCCAAGGAAAACGCAGACATCGTTCTCTCCATCCTCAATGGGGAAAAAGGCCACAAGCGAAATGCGGTTCTGCTCAATGCCGGCGCTTCTCTCTGTATTGGTGGCAAAGCGGACGATATCAAATCCGGTATCGCACTGGCCGCAGAAATAATTGATTCCGGCAAAGCGTTAGAAACTCTTCATAAGCTGATTGAAGTCAGCAATCGTCCGGAGGTGGAGCAATGACAATACTTGACCAGCTTGCTGCCTATGCGGTAGAGCGTACAGAAAAAGCAAAAAGAAGAATACCGCCCGAACAAATCAAACGGCAGGCCCTGCTGCTTCCCAGAGGTAATTTCGCCTTTGAACATGCGCTGGGAAAAGAGGGGATTTCATTTATCTGTGAGTGCAAAAAAGCCTCTCCCTCGAAAGGACTGATAGCGCCTGACTTTGCCTATATGCAAATCGCAAAAGAATATGAAGCGGCAGGCGCAGACGCCATCTCCGTGTTGACTGAGCCCAAATGGTTTCTCGGAAGCGACAGGTATTTAGAGGAGATTGCCGCCCGCGTTTCCATTCCCTGCCTGCGCAAGGATTTTACCGTGGACGAATATATGATTTATGAAGCAAGGGCGCTCGGCGCTTCGGCGGTACTGCTTATCTGTGCTATTCTGAATGAGGACAAAATCAGAGAGTATATAAGTATCTGTGACGAACTGGGACTGTCTGCTCTGGTCGAGGCGCACGAGGAAAGAGAAGTGGAAATGGCGTTACGCGCCGGTGCCCGCATTATCGGTGTCAACAACCGCAATCTCAGGGATTTTTCGGTGGATACCGGCAACAGCCGCAGACTTCGCGAACGCATACCCAGCGATGTGCTGTTCGTTTCCGAGAGCGGTGTGAGCGACGCCGCAGACGTGGAAAAACTGCGGCAGATTGGCGCGGACGCCGTACTCATTGGCGAAACGCTGATGAGGGCGGAAAATAAAAAGGCGAAGCTTGCACAGCTGCGGGGCGTAGTATGAAAAAGCGTGCAGAATAGAGGATAGTATATGACAAAAATAAAATTATGCGGTCTTTCCAGAGCCTGCGATATTGATGTGGCTAACGAATTAAAGCCGGAATATGTCGGTTTTGTATTTGCCAGAAAAAGCAGCCGTTATCTCGCACCGGAACAGGCGGCAGAGTTAAAAAAATTGCTTTCTCCGGATATTCGGGCCGTTGGCGTGTTTGTCGACGAAAATCCGCAAACAGTTGCCGGATTGTTAAACGATGGTACGATAGACATGGCCCAGCTTCACGGCGTTGAAAGCGGGGAATATATAAAGAAACTGCGGCAGCTCACTGACAAGCCGCTTATCAGGGCTTTTCGCATTCAGTCTGCGGCGGATATTGCTGACGCCGGCAACAGCAGTGCAGACTATATTTTGCTTGATTCCGGAGCGGGGACGGGCTCCGTATTTGACTGGGAGCTGGTGCGGAACATCCGCAGGCCGTATTTTCTCGCCGGAGGCCTCTCGCCCGACAATGTGGAGAATGCGGTAAATATGCTTTATCCTTTTGCGGTTGATGTCAGTTCCGGCATTGAAACGGACGGAGTAAAAGATAAATTAAAAATGGCGGCCTTTGTTGCCGCTGTCAGAAAGGAAGACAGATTATGACAAATCAAAACGGACGCTTCGGCATTCATGGCGGGCAATATATACCGGAAACACTTATGAATGCCGTTATTGAACTCGAAGAAGCATATAATCATTATAAAAACGATACGGAATTTAAGCGGGAGCTTAATGAACTGTTCAACGAATACGCGGGCAGGCCGTCGCGGCTTTACTACGCCGCAAAGATGACAGAAGATTTAGGCGGCGCCAAAATTTACCTCAAGCGTGAAGACCTCAACCATACGGGCGCGCATAAAGTAAACAATGTACTCGGTCAGGCTCTTCTTGCAAAGAAGATGGGAAAGACCCGACTGATTGCCGAGACCGGAGCCGGTCAGCACGGAGTAGCTACGGCGACCGCCGCCGCTCTTATGGGGATGGAATGCGTCGTCTTTATGGGCGAAGAGGATACGATTCGTCAGGCGCTCAATGTCTACCGCATGCGTCTGCTTGGTGCGCAGGTCGTTTCGGTGAAGACGGGCACGGCGACGCTGAAAGACGCGGTATCCGAGGCAATGCGGGAGTGGACTTCCCGTATCAGTGATACCCACTACTGCCTCGGTTCAGTTATGGGGCCGCATCCGTTCCCGACGATTGTGCGCGATTTTCAGGCGGTCATTTCCCAAGAAATAAAGGAGCAAATTCTTGCCAGAGAAAATCGGCTGCCGGACGCCGTCATTGCCTGTGTGGGCGGCGGCTCCAATGCCATCGGTTCGTTCTATCATTTTATTGAAGACAAAGATGTGAGACTTATCGGTTGCGAGGCGGCGGGGAGAGGAGTCGATACGTTGGAGACGGCGGCTACGATTGCCACCGGTAGAGCCGGAATTTTTCATGGTATGAAATCCTATTTTTGTCAGGATAAGGACGGACAGATTGCTCCCGTGTATTCGATTTCCGCGGGGCTTGATTATCCGGGAGTAGGGCCGGAACACGCTTATCTGCACGACATCGGCAGAGCGGAATATGTTCCTGTCACCGATGATGAAGCGGTAAATGCCTTTGAATATCTGGCAAAGACGGAGGGCATTATTCCGGCAATCGAATCGGCCCACGCTATCGCCCACGCCATGAAGATTGCGCCGGCGATGAATAAAGACAAAATTATTGTAATTACGATTTCCGGCAGAGGCGACAAAGATTGTGCCGCCATTGCCCGCTACAGAGGGGAGGATATCCATGAGTAATATAGAAAAAGCATTTGCAAACGGAAAAGCGTTCATTGCTTTTCTTACCTGCGGCGACCCTGATTTGGAGACGACTGCCGCCGCTGTTCGTGCCGCTGTGGAAAACGGGGCCGACCTGATTGAGCTCGGCATACCGTTTTCCGACCCGACCGCGGAGGGCCCTGTCATCCAGAGTGCAAATATGAGAGCGCTTGACGGCGGCGTAACGATTGATAAAATCTTTGATTTGGTAAGAGAACTCCGTCGCGATATCGAGGTACCGATGGTATTTATGACATACGCCAACGTAGTCTTCTCTTACGGTGCCGAGCGCTTCATTTCCACGTGCAAAGATGTGCAGATGGACGGACTTATCCTGCCCGACCTCCCTTTTGAGGAAAAGGAAGAATTTCAGCCGCTTTGCAGGCAGTACGGGATTGATTTGGTGTCGCTGGTTGCGCCTACCTCGGAAAACCGCATTGCCATGATTGCCAAAGAAGCGGAAGGCTTTTTGTATATCGTATCCAGCCTCGGGGTAACGGGAACGAGAAGTGAGATTAGAACAGACCTTTCTTCAATTGTAGAGGTAGTGAGACAGAATACCGATATTCCCTGCGCTATCGGCTTCGGTATTTCCACACCGGAACAGGCAAAGAAAATGGCAGGCATTTCCGACGGCGCCATTGTCGGCTCGGCGATTGTGAAACTGCTTGAGAAATACGGAGCAGATGCGCCTGAATATGTAGGAAAGTATGTAAAATCAATGAAGGAGGTCATGATTAAGGCATAAAAGATTATCGTTCTTTTATATAGGAATTAAAATCGTTATAATACGAAAATAAATCTGTATCACTACTTATCTTGCTATTGTTATTATGTGAGTAAAAAAAGGAGTAACTCAGACGATGGAAAGAATGCTTAGTGATGAAGAAATCATCGAAATAGGAAGAAAGCTGAAAGAATTGCGTGAGAAACGTGGACTTACACAACAGCAATTTGCAGAAGAACTGTATTGGGAAACGTCATCTTATCAGAAGATTGAGAGTGGAAAGACTCTTATGACATTGGATAAAGCAGTACAGCTTCACAGGAACTATAATGTTGATTTGAATTACTTTGCCGCCGACGATTCTTACGATGATACAGATACGTTGCTACAGGTATTTATCAATAGTCCAAAAGAAGTAAGAACAAGAATGATGATTCGTATGGCAGAATATTTTATTCAGGGTCTGAAAGAAAGTTTGGAAAATTGAGATGAAACAGATACTTTTATTAGAGGATAATGAATATACACGCAATAAATTGATTAAGGTATTGAAATCACTGGAACAGGAAGTTAATGTATTTGCTTATTCGAATCAGAGAGAAGCATTTGGCTGCGCAATGACGCACCGCATCGATTTGTTTCTGGTAGACATTATTCTTTGCCCAAAAGAGCGGAATGATTTTTCGGGTATCAGCTTTGTGGAGAAAATAAGGGAATGCGCTTCCTGTGCCGCGGCGGAAGTTGTATTTATTACAAGTATTGCAGGACTGGAAGTCGATTTACTGCACCGCATACACTGCTACGATTATATTGAAAAGCCGATAGATGAGAGACGGCTAAAAAGAATTGTCAATGAAATAATTAACCGCGGCGAGAAAGTATCAAAGCTGCCGGAACGTATTTATTTTAGAAATAATGGTATTTCTTATCCGATTGAAGTGGCGGAAATCCGATATGTAATGTATCAAAACAGAGCGCTTAACGTATATACGGGTGAAGAAAGTATTAAAGTTCCAAACCTGCCGTTAAAACGTTTTTTGGAAAAAGTCAGAGATTCTATTTTTCTGTGCCCCTTAAAGGGAACAGCAGTCAACATAGCCTATATTGAGTCTGTCGATTATGTCAATCAATATATTAACCTGAAAGGAATAAAGGAACCAATCAGTATGGGGTCGGTGATGAAAAAACGGTTTCGCGACGAGTATGAGACGTATGTAAAACGGGGTTATTAGTACATCGTAAATTAAGTGTTTGCTATATTTACGCAGGGTAATTGTTTCTGATACAGCAGTCGGACAATTGAAAAATTGATGAAGACAGTACAAAAAATAGAGTATGCCTATGACAGCGCGCTGGAAACAAAGCGGTGGGGCTACAGTAAGGAGGAGAATATTCTTGCCAATAGGTCAGATATAGCACAGGTTTCTTCAATAGCATCGCAGGTTCCGAAAAATCAAAAGATAGCAATACTACAAAGAGCGAAGAAATAGATGCAGTATACGGAAAATGGAAAATATTAAAAATGGTTGGAGAAGCATATGTTTATGGCGATTTTTCCATGGAAGATTATGTAGGAGAGATTGTTACTGTACATGAAGATTATATTAAAACTGATTTGCCACTTGAGAGATGGAAATTAGAAAATGTAATATCTAAATTAGAAAGCCAAAATGCGGAGGATTTTTTGTGTATAGAAATGCAAACATTCACAATAGTTTCGGTTTTAGAGGCGAACAAATTAAAATAGTGAAAGTCTTTGATAATAATGGCGAATGGGATGAATTTGGGGGATATTTGGGATTAGAGATAAAAAACATCTAATCTTTTTTGGTCCGGTTTACTTTTCGGCGGAAAAATTGAGTGAGTTTATTAGAAGTAATGTAGGTCATATTCGCAAGCAGACGCCGGAGGAAACACTATGTTCCAGACAGGCACAACCATCTGCGGGAAAAACAGAGCAGAACCAGTAACCATCTACGAAAGCAGCGACAACGGTAACCGAGTACGATAAGACCGCCATTGATGTACAATGATTGATGAGATAAAAAGTCCTGCCATTGCGTATAAAAATATTACTACTGCGTCTGGTATAAAATGTCGAAGTCTGATAAAGTAAACGTATGTAATAAAGAGCGAAAACAAAAGAAAAACCGGATGCAGGGGAAGTACTCCGCAAGACATTTACCAATGACAGAGTGACCCAAAATACATAAGGCAGGAATTAAAAGTTCCATCCGGATACAAATCATGTTTCCGGATGGAACTTTAGTTTTTTGCGTCGCGCTTCTCAACCGCCGTTTTTTTTGCAAAAAAAACAACATAACACAAAATCTACGAAAGGTGTCTGACAGAAAAAGCGGACAGACATAGGAAAGGGGAGCACTGATGAAACAAAACATAAAAATCACCATCAGCGGGTTATCCGCGGGAGCAATCCTGCTGGCATCCGTAAGCGCTACCGATTTCATTCCCACACGGGAAACAAAAGCGGACGCCGCCGTGGCGGCTGGGGGAAATGCCTCCGTTACGGAAGAACTCACCGCCAAAAGAACGGCCTTTGTCAAGCAGTTTGCCCAGAGCGACGGCAGTTATACGGCAGTAACTTATTCCATGCCAGTCCACTACAAAAAATCAAAAGGCGGTGCATGGAAAGAAATCGACACCACCCTTGTCAAATCCGGCAAAAAGAAATACAAAACCAAAGCCACCGATTTATCCATCAAAGTATCCCAAAAGGCAAACAGGAAATCCGTCGTTTCCATGAAGCGGGGCAAAACCAGCCTGTCCATTGTCTTAAAAGGGAAAAAACTCAAAGCAGCAAAAGCGAAGCGGAGCAATCCTAAGAAAAAAACAGCGACAGATGTGTTGAACCAGAACAAAGTCACCTACAAAAAAATCATGAAAAACACCAGCATCTCCTACGACATCTTCCCGGAAAAAGTGCAGGAGATTGTTTCCATCCATAAAAAGCAGAAGAGAAAAGCCCTTTCGTTCAAACTGAACACCAAACTGAAAATAAAAGTAAAGGGTAGAAAAATCTACTTCAAAACCAAAAAGGGTAAGACAAAATTTACCCGCATGAGCACGAAAATAACTGACGCCAGCGGAGTAACGACATCCAAAGCAAAATTTTCCTACAACAAAAAGAAAAAAACATTAAAAGTAACACCGGACAAAAAATGGTGGAACAGCAAAAAAAGGAAGTTCCCGCTGGAAATCCGCACGACCTACCTGAGCGATAAACACAGTCGGGACGTAAAAGTAGGCGCCGCCTATGCCGGCTCGCCCGACAGCAACTACGGCTATGATAAATCTCTTTTATTGCAGGCAAACAAATGCGTGGCATTCACGAAAATGTCCACGCTCTCCGAACTGAAAAACAAAGATGTGCAGATTCGGGATGCGGCGCTGCATATCAAAAATGAGAAAACACTGAAATTAGGAGCAGGAAAAACCTTTGACATCGGCATCCATAAGGTAAAACAGAACTGGAGCGCCAACAAGCTGATCTACAACAACCGCCCTGCCTATGAGCCAAATGCGGCCGCTTCCATGGGAATCCAGAAAGCGGGCGGCTATCAGTGTGATGTCACCGATATGGTAAAGGCATGGGTCGCCGGGGAAGCCAACTACGGCGTGGCGCTTGTGGCAGACAACTCCAACCGCGCCTATCAGGCAAAAATTGACCGCAATCCGTATTTTACTGTACATTACGAAATAGTCGGTTTTGACGGGGCCGTGGAATTAAAAGAGAACCAGCCGATTACCCGTTCCGTCATCACGGCAGGACAGGAAAACTATTATTACTTTGACGCTAAACCGGGCATTGCCTATGACATTTACAGCGAATCCTCCCTAGACACGCAGGCCGTCCTGTATGACACGAAAAAGCAACGGGCGGGTTATGACGACAACTCCGGCCTGGACAGCAACTTCCTCTTTACCGGAGCGTACAACGGCAGAAAGTACTTGAAAGTAAATGTAAAAAATAAGGGAACGGGCAGTTATACCCTCCACCTGAAAAAGCGGTTTGCCATTCCGGAACCGGCCGCCCTGAAAGGACAGGACAAAGTTACCATCACATGGAATGCGGTAGACAAAGCAAAAGAATATCTCGTCTGTGTTTATGATGGCGGTAAAAAAATTAGCGAAGCGGTTGTAAAAGGTACGGCGTACGATTACATTTACAACAACGAAACAGCAGGGAAAACACTCGATTTTACAGTTACAGCAAGGGAAAACGCATCCCTCACAGGGGAAACATCCCGCATGATATTCAATACCAACAGACAGTCCGAGTGGGTATATACGACACCGATGCAGGAGGCAAGAAAAAACAGTTCCGTCACCACACTGGATGGAAAAATCTATGTGTTGGGAGGGCAAAATGCCGCCGGCTCGCTGAAAAGTTTTGCAGCATATGATACGGAGAAAAAGACATGGGAGACATTGCCGGACTATCCCGGCACAGAAACCGGTATCTGCAAAGCAGCCATGTTCCCATACAACAATGAAATCTATGTCGTTGGCGGGCAGACCGATACCGGCGCTGCCGCAAAGCTATTAAAATCCGTCTATGTATTCAACACCGATACAAAGCAGTGGCAGAAAAAAGCAAACATGGCAGAGGGCAGAACCAATGCAGCATATGCAGTCAGCAAAGACAGCCTCTATCTGTGGACAAAAGCAGGAGCCACCGACAAAGCAGAAGTCTATAACATCAAAACCGATACATGGGAAACGGCAGTCATGCCGGACACGAGTAGCATCATAGACGCCGCCAGCGTGGATAACCGCGTCTTTGTATTAAAAGAAGATGGAGAAACAATGTTCTGGCAGGAATACCTGCCGGAAGACAACGCATTTGAGGATGCGGGCACGGCGTGTGTGTTTGCACCATCCGGTAAATATAAAGCATCCGCCGTCATCCGCGGGAAAATCTACATGGTAAAAGAAGCGGAGACAAAAGAAGTACTCGTCTATGACGCCTATGCCGACGAGTGGAGCCGGATATCCGCCATGAACCTGACAAAGAAAGATTCCACACTCGCCGCCTGCGGCAATGACCTGTATAGTATCGGCGGGGAAATGAGCGGATACGGCATACTGGATGTAGTAGAGCAGTATACCGTCAAAGTACAGAGCACCACCAAGGAAATGGTAGTAAAGAAAGGGGAAGCCTATGAGCTGCAGGTAACCGCTGGAAATCTGAAAAAGGGGCAGACGAAGATAGTGAGCGTAGCCGTCAATGCCGCCCTTTTAAAAAATCACAAAAAAGCCCTCAAAAACTTGCTAGTTAAATTAGGTAATTGCGAAACAAGTTCGCAATCTTGATTCCAACAGGGTAAAGATCCGGTCATGCCGGATTTTTAGGAGGTGGATGTGGGTAACCGGATTTTAAGACATGAAAACAGAGCAGATAGGGATATCTGCCTGAGAAATAGTATGCGATATGTGAGGTTATGCGATCAGAGGTTTTAGACTGCGAATATATTGGTGTTTATGGATCTTG
>CAJUTM010000036.1 GCA_910589595.1 uncultured Eubacterium sp. | reverse complement strand
TTGTCATTTCTGGTGATGGCGGTATGCAGATGAACATTCAAGAAATGGCGACTGCTGTTGTTTATGAATTGCCTATTATTATCTGTATATTGAATAATGGATATTTGGGGAATGTGCGGCAATGGCAGGAGATGTTTTATGACAGGCGTTATTCGAGTACCTGTATGCGTTACCGAAGAAGTTGTGAAACAGTCTGTAATACCCCGAATCATTGCTGTCCAGAATATACGCCTGATTTTATAGCGCTGGCAGAAAGCTATGGGGCGAAAGGTATCCGTGTTACAAAAGCAGAGGATATAAAAACAGCTTTGATAGGTGCAAAGCAGAATGCGAAAACGCCTACGATTATAGAATTTATCATAGACAGAGAAATCAATGTCATGCCGATTGTTCCGCCAGGGAACTCACTTAATGACATGATAAAATAAGCCTTGCGGTGGGTTGTGCTTGCACAAGCCAACATAAGGCGCATGAACACACCAAGACGTTAGTCGAGGTGATTTTGGAAAGCGAGGAAAGCACAAAATGAAAAAGAGATGGATTTGTTTATTTGTAGAAAATGAAATAGGCGTACTTGCCCGTATCACAGGCTTGTTTTCTGGAAAGTCTTATAATTTGGACAGCTTAACCGTTGGGATTACCGAGGATAACACGATATCACGGATGACAATCAGTCTAACTAGCGATGACAGGACTTTTGAACAGATAAAAAAACAATTAAGCAGAAGTGTTGAAGTGATTAAAGTGGTAGATTATACCGATACGCCGTTTCATATGAAGGAAATTTTATTTGTTAAAGTTAATCATTGTTCGGATGCGGATATAACGGAACTGTTTCGTATGTCAAAAGTATTTGGAATTACAATTATTGATTATGATGGTTCTACGGTTCTTCTGGAATGTACGCAGACAGAGAACAAGAATGATGATTTAATCATTTTGCTGAAAAGAAAATTTGTGAATAGAATTGAAGTGACGAGAGGGGGAAGTGTTGCCGTTGAATCAGTCAGTATTTCGGAAAGATGATGGCTGTAATACAAAAAAAGAGACTAAATTACTCACATTCAGTCTCTTTTTTTGTTCATTAAGTGCTACTCCCAAACTAGTGAACATCTTATAACTCTTTAATCATATTTTTCCAATACTCCAATCTGCCTTTTACATTTTCAGCACTTCCAGTACCGGATTGTACATACTTTTTATATTCCTCATTATTATCATAATCATTTAGAAAATTGACTATCAATTCAACAAACTTCGAAAACGATTTTCTGACTTTTTTAACGCGATATCCACTATACAGCACCATAGGAATAGAGGTAACGGGAATCTTTATATTTTCAAAAGCTTCGTCCAGTTTATCCATAACTTCTGTTAAAACATCCATTTTGGACAAACTCTCATCCCCATACGTTTTTACAAAAGCATCAATATTTTTTGTTCTAAATGACGTAAAATCATTTTCTCGGTTAGTACAGATTAACATAAGCGTTTGAACAATTAAATCCCTATCCGTACCATTTTTCCGTTGCGTTTTTGTCAACAGTTTTTCCATAAAAGGATGACATGCCAACGAATAAATTGCATCACTAAATCTGTCGGACTGATAAATTATTCTCAATTGTTTGTTATTTAAAGGTTTTCCCGCATTCTGCCTGCGGAACATTTCTTTCACTTCGTCATCTGTATAATCAGATATGGTGCAAAATTGTAATCCACAGGACAGGAGAGTAGATTTCACTTCTTCATCCAATTTCTTGAATTTTTTTCCGGCAATATTATATTCTTTGTCAATCTTTTTCCCGTTTTCTTTTGTTTGTAATACAATAGGGGGCATATCTTTGCTAAGAGCAAACTCATTATTTAAATATTTTATACAAGTAGAAGTCCTCTGGGAGCCGTCTAACGTATATAAAATACCTTCTTCGTCAACAATGTATATCGGGTTAATTGGGAATCCACACAAAAGGCTGTGAATAAGCAATGACTTCATTCTTGTATTCCATTGTCCAATAGGACGCTGAAGCTTATGTGAAAACGATATATTGCCCTTATTGTACTGATTTGCTATCCATTGTAAAGTTCTTTCCTTATTAGATGACTTCATTTTTAAACCTCCCCAAATATTGTATTTCCAGATTAACACAATAGACTATGTTTGTAAATGCTTTTGCGTCATCACCTTTCTTTATCTAGGATGGAAGCTGATGTCTAGAGGCTTTTGTGCTGTTGTGCAGATTGTACCTCAAAAAGTGCATTCCATTCCCAAAAGCAGAAAAAGCATTTTTTTTATGTTACAATTGCAGGCAATAATATTTCTGAAGATGGAGGTATGAAAAATGAGTGAACGTAATCATATAAAATCAAAAAGGAAGAGGCGTCTACGCATCTTAGCAGCGCTGCTTGCCCTGTGCGTATTCGTTACGTCCTGTCCGAATATGCCGGGGGCGGTTTTGGCACGTGCGGCGGAAACGGAGGCAGAAGTGTCCGACAATGGACAGGGCGATTATATGAAGTATGCAAATAACGAGAGCGGCAACGGCTTTACCGGTGGAATGAACGTATTTAAGGTACAGGGTTTGGACAATGGGGCAACCATACAGACGACCTATAGAAATGACGGTTATCGCACCGTGTCCAAAGCAGGCACGGCGACAATAAATTGGAACGCCCCGAGGAACGTTGCAATGGGCAATTCCCTCTATGGCTCCAGAGATATCAAATTAGTTTATAATGGCAGATATGCCCAAATCCGCTATACGGTGGAGAATAGAGGCTCCACAGCGCAGGATTTTCAAATTGGCTCTTCGGCAGACGTCATGATTGGCAACAACGACTATGCGCCGGTCGTGGGTACCGCAAGCGGTTTGAAGATGGAAGGAAGTCCTAACAATAACTATACATATAATCTGGTAGCGTCTACGGTCGATACGTTGTGGTATGGCCATTATAGGGCTGCACCGGACAATGTTTTTAACGACCTTGAGGATAAAACTAAAGTTTATGACGGAGACAGTGGTATGGCATGGTCGTGGAGCGGTACGGTAGATCCCGGAAAAAAATGGAGCCGCTATGTGCTGCTTGGCGTAGGAGAACTGCCGGAGCCGCCCCACAAGCCGACGTTGACTGTTAAGAATCCGACGCTGACGGTTGGAGAGACCTGCAATGTGACAGGTACGGCTGACCCGGGCAGCACCGTCTGTGTGGAAGTGGCAGGAGAGGAATTTAGAGCGGTGACGGATAAGAACGGCCGTTTTTCCATTCCGGTAACATTACCTGAGCATGTGCCGGTAGGGGAAACGACGCTCTACTGTCATGCAGTGTCACCGGAAGGAGGCATTTCCGAAACGGTGACGGCGACTGCCACAGTAACCCAAGAGCCGTTTATCAACTTGACCGATGCGGAGGCAGTAATTTTGGAAGACAGTGTGTTGGATGACGCATGGTATAAGGGCTTTATTATGGATTCTTTTGGCAGCGTGTCTTATACAAAGACGGTCAATTCTGCAGCCGTCGGTACATACACTGTGGTTTATACGGCGAAAGCGGCAGGCTGCCCTGACAAGACAGCGAAATTGAAAGTCATCGTAATGCCGGGACCGTTGGAGCTGTCTGCTGCGACGGCGACGCGCGTGAGCGGTAAGAACAGCTTTAACCTTTCCGCCACGCTCCGTGGTACAGGCGGGGAGAATATTACGGAGACGGGCTTTGTGTGGGGCGTCATGGTAAATCCTACCATAGCGTTCAACAACGGGCGAAAAAAGACGGCGACGCCGGTTAAGAAGAAAAACGGCTCCCTAAAAGTGACAGCGGAGCAGATTGTGGACGGTGCGAACTATTATGTCCGCGCCTATGCGAAAAATGCCGCAGGGCAAGTGTGGTACGGTGAACAGGAACAATTTAGTATTAATGGTAAACAGTACGGAACCTTTACTATCAAAAATAATGGAAACAATAACTTTACCGTCACGAGAACCGAAGGTACAGGCGGCAAACAGAAAGTTTATTACCGAACGGTCAACGGATCTGCCGTGAGCGGCACTCATTTTAGCGGAAAATCGTCATATCTGACTTTTGCGGAGGGAGAGATTCAGAAGACCGTTACAATCAGCGAATCGGGGGTAAATGCGGCATTTTCAGGCAAACTGGCCACAGCCTATACTAATGCGGACCGCGTCTACTGGATGGAGATTTACCGCGTTGACGGCGGCGGTAAGCTGGGAAGCGCTGTCAAAGCGAAGAGGACGATGGCAAAATCTGCCGATTATACGGTAAACAGAGATGTGTATAATGAAATATCAAAAAACCACCCTACGAATAACGACAATAATATCGTAGCGGACAGAAGTAAGTCGAAAGACCACCAGCCTTATTTCAAGAATAACAGGGGCTATAACCAGTCCCACGGACAGATGAATTTCAATGTCCGGCGTTCTCTTGATGTCGGAAGTGATAAGGAATGCGCTTATTTAAAGGCGACGGCGGATGGATTTAATTATAGGCTGCAGTTTACGGGTAAGGAAGATGAGGATGGTTACGAGCACATCTGGATTGCAAACCATACGCCAAATGATTTTGAAAGTTCCAATGAGCATAATGGTCCCATCAATATCAACGACAGTAGGTTCGGAGCGGCGCAATACACGGCAAGATGGGATATTGACAATAGAAAGGAAGCGAATATAACTGTTCCGGGTGCAGCGTCAAGGACTAATTTATCGGGATTTAGTACCTCGGTGCGAAGCGGTTCCGTGTCGGGTGACTATCTGGTGTTTGGCGTAAATGATGTGGTGAACGTGTGGTTTGCATCGACTGGAAAAAATACAGACAAATGGCGCGTGAATTCTTATAAGGATTGGGTGAAAGTGAGGGATAACAAAGAGCCACAGCTTGTTCGTGTTGTAGGGGTAGGAAGCGGCACCTATAAGTCAGGCGATGCGGTTACGCTTTCGCTTGTCTTTGATGAGATTGTAGACAAACAAAACAGCACGCTTTCGCTTGTAAGTCTGGATACCACATGGGGAACCTTTACCTATGCGGGCGGTGAAGATACGAATGTCCTCTACTTCAAGGGAACGATTCCACAAAATGCGTCCGGCACCCTCAAAGTAAATAAAATAAACGGTGCGAATAAGATTAAAGATATGTGTGGTACGAGTGGAAAGGAGTCTGGCGGTACGGGAAGTGTGTCGGTGGCTGTAGACAACAAGACTCCCAACGTTTCCATCACGAATCCGTCCCTTGTAGGCGGCATGGCACAGGCAACCATCACAGCCTCCAATGCGGACAGCGTGCGCTATGCGTGGACGACGAGTGCAGCGGTGCCTGTGACAGGTTGGATGGACTGCACAAGCGGAACAAAAGTAACGAACAGGCAGACTTCCGGCACATGGTATCTCCATGCGCTGGCGAATTATAATGCCACGGGTACGAACGCTTATGATTCGCGCAGTTTCAATTTTTCAAACGGCGCCTCTGGTGAGCTGCCGGAACTAAACCTGTCTGTGGACAACAGTACATGGGTGAGAGAGAGGAAAATCAATATCACTACAAGGAAGCCGGCAAACGCTTCGGTAACGGTCAAAACACCGTCTGGAGCGGTGGAGACAGTTACGGGTACGACCTATACGGCGACGGCCAACGGCAGCTATACCTTTACTCTCACTGCAGGAGAGGAAAACGTGGTAAAATCCGCCACGGTTGCGAAGATTGACAGGACGGCGCCTGCGGCGCAGGTTATAGCGCCGGAGGAAAACATTCAGGCCGAAAATGTGACGTTCACCGTTAAGCCTGCCGACGCGGGCGGCTCCGGCGTAAAAAATGTTACGGGAACATGGACGAAGACTACGAATGGCGGCAGTTCGGTGACGGAGAATGCTGTGCTGACAAAACAGAGTGACGGTACATATAAGGCCGTGACGACAGGGACTGCCGGCAGTACATACACATATCATTTGAACCTTACCGTGACGGACAATGCGGGCAATACCGCGGCTGCGGCTTCCGGTACCTGCACGGTCAATCTCAAAGCGCCGGTTGTTACAGTAAAGAAGACAGGTAACACGAATAAAGGGGATACCTATACCTATACGGTAAATGCGAACGGCAATACCATTACTGCAGTTAATTTACCGGACGGCAGCAATACAACTGCGTTAAGCGGCAGCTTCACACTGACTGCACCCGGTACCTACTATGTGACTGTCAGTGATACAGCAGGGCATGTGGTGACCAGTTCGCCTATGACCGTGGCAGAGGGTGTGGACGGCGACGCACCTGAGGTTCGCGCATACCAGAGAGATACAAACTGGACGAAGTCGGCAGAGATTGAACTCTCGATTTACGAGGAAAGCGACATAAAGGAAATCAAATTACAGGGAGGAGGGGTGACGAAGACCCTTTCACTTACTGATGGCAGTCTGAAAAAAGAGGACGGCTCTTCCTCCGCCTATCGGTATACTGATATTGGCATTACAACCAACGCCACCTATACTGTCACTGTAACTGACATAAATGGAAATCAGGGAACGACGCAGTATACCGTCTCAAATATTGACAGAACCGCCCCGGCGTTGACTGCGAAAGTAACTGCGACACCGAAAGCAAGCGGCTGGTATACGGATGCAACGGTGCCTGTGGTGATGACCTTTAGCGATGTTGCGCCTGCAAATAACGAGGGCGGCAGTAAGACGAGTGGAATTGCTGCGGTGCAGTATAAGCTGGTGACGGAAGAGGAAAAAAATACGGGGAATGAGCCGTCTGGATTGAAGTCTGTGCCGGATTCTGAAATTGAAAAAGGCAACTATACCGTCAATCTCACGCAGATGGGAATCTGGTATCTGTATGTGAAAGTGACGGATAAAGCGGGGAACGAATATAAGGATTACTGTAGAGCGACGGGAACTACGGGCACGCTGGAGATTAAGAAAGACCAGTCCAAGGGAAGTCTCGTAAGCCTTACCGGCCCGGCAACTGCGCAGAAAGAAACGGACGGGCTTGCGATGACGATTAACGTGAATTACGGGCCTTCCGGTGCCGAGATGACCGCTATGGGGCAGACAGCGCCGATTGGAACGCTTCCACCACATGCCGGACCATCGACGAAGAAAGGAAGCGTCACCTATACAACGAAACAGCTTGGCTTGAACCGGTACTATATCGAACCGACCTCATGGGGCAGTAAATATTACTGGACATATTATGTGCGTCGTGTGACATTTGACAGTCAGGGCGGCAGTGACGTACCGTCGCTTTTGGTGTGGACGAAACAGAACAGCACATCCACAAGCACGGCCGTGGACTGTAAGGTAGAAAAGCCGGCAGACCCGACACGCAAAGGTTATACGTTTGGCGGCTGGTACACCGACGCAGCCTGCACGGACGGCAGGGAATTTGATTTTTCTAACAGTCAGACACAGGTGCGCATGGATACTACGCTCTATGCCAAGTGGACGGCGGACGTCTATCAGGTGGAATATGCCGGGGTATATCATACACAAGGATGAGACTGGTAAACAAAAATACAGCAAATATAAGGAATATACGGAGACGCCTTACGAGGCGCCTGAGGATAAGAAAACATATCTTTATGGGCAGAACATGGCGCTGCCTGTTCCTACACTTCCCGCCAAGGTAGACACCTATACCCTGACAGGCTTTACTTTTGATGGCTGGTATGATAATCCGGAATATACGGGCAGAAAATATACATCTATCGGGGCGGAGGAAACGGGCGACAAGCAATACTATGCGCGCTGGTTAGATACGAAGATGCCTACTTATGCTAGTGAGTGGCATTGGGGTGTATACGGAACCAGCAGTTGGTTCCATGGGGGCAAGATTGGTTTAGGCTTTCAAGATAATGTTGCTATAGATAAGACTTCAATGGAGGTTCAAATCGATGGCGGAGATTGGAAGAAACCTAAAGAGAGCGATATAGTAGGCCCTAATTTTAACTATGGTGATTCTGTAGTTGCTTCATTTTATCTTCAGGGGGAGGCCTCGAACCCGCTATCGGAGGGGAGACATACCTTTAGCGTAAGGGCGAGGGACACTTCAGGTAATTTTGTATCATCGGAACGCACAATAAATATTGACCGTAATGACCCTATTGTCAACGGTGAGCTTACTTATAGTGTGGAGCCGCGCGAACGTTACATAAAAGACAATTCTTTGGTAGAGATGGGAACGAGCGGCAGTAGTAGAATACGGTTTTTCAATAAAGCGCCGACCATCCGTATTTCGGCAGAAGATAATCCGGCAAAGGGAAGCGACATATGCAGCGGGCTTTGGAAGCTGGAGTACATACTGACCGAGCGGGATATGGTAACGGGAACGAAAAAGCCGGAAACTGAGGAGCCGATATATCAAAACCCGCAAACGAAGATAGTATATTTCAAAGACTATACAAAGGGGACAAGAAGCGGCACGGTTGAGTTTACGCTGCCTGAAAACTGGCGCGGCACGGTTAGCAGTGTCAGAGTTTATGACCGTGCGGGTAACACTATTACGCTTCCGAATATAGGGGAAGTCGTTGTGGATACCGTCCCGCCGGTGATTAGCGATATATATGGTTCTCAGCTTTACTTTAGTTCCGGCTCTTCATCGCACGAGAAACCGGAAGATAAATGGTACACGCAGGAGGAATTGGCAGACAAGAATTTTACCAAAATAGCTGCACAAGTAGATAGCTGTGGGCGGGGGGTAACGGCTAACACCGGTCTTGAAGATTGGCGTTGGCTGGTAAACGGAAAAGAAGTAAAAAGGGGAAGAACTATTCCATGGAATAGTTCAACGGCTGATTCAATAAATATTCAGGATTTCACAGGCGTAAATGACATCACGCTGGAAATTATGGATTATGCCGGAAATACCGCGACAGCGAGCATGACACTCAAGATAAAAGGCGGTAAAGAGCGGACGCCGGAGGCGGCCCTCGACTATCCGGTGGATGCGGTTACGCAGCTTGTGAAGAATGCAGACTACGCCGTTACGGTTGACGGAACAACTTATACGGTCAATTCAGGCGGAGCGGGCAGGATTCCTTTCGTGCTGACCCGCGATGTGACAGAAGATATTGCTGCCGGCGCCGAAGTCGACCTCTGTGGCAAAGAAATTACGATTGTGAAGAAAGGTATAACGGAAAACGGAGAGAAGTGCACGGATGATTCGGCTTCTCAGACGCTTTCTATTAATGAGCGTCCGCAGGCACTTGACGAGAATAAGATTGCTTTTGATGCGGAACTGCTGGAAGATGCGGAAGACGCAGAGATTAGCCTGACGATAGAGACGGGTAATTATTCCTATGAGTACAGCGCCGACGCGGGTCAGAACTGGAAGGAAGCGCCAGCAGACAGCAAAATTAAAAATCTGCCAAAGGGCGAAATTCTCATTCGGGCAAAAGCAAAGGCAAATACGGCGGGACAAAATGACGGCTGGCCGCACGGCAGGCAGAGTGCAAAAACGATTGGCTCCAGCGCAGGAAAGATTATTGCGGAATTTAATCTCAACGATGGCAGTACCAATACGGCGCACGGGCAGCCGGACAGCCAGACGGTAACCTATAAGAGCGCACTGGTAAAACCGGCCGCACCGACAAGAGAGGGCTATGAGTTCATGGGCTGGTATCCGGCGTCAAGTCTTTATGAGTCGGGAGGTACGACGGACACGTCGTGGCGTTTTTTGGGAGCTGAAAATGCGAATGCCGTCGGGGAAATTCTCGGTACGGACAGAGATAGTTATAAGGATAGAGTACAACAGGGAAACGGTAGTATCAAGGTGACGCTTTTCGCCGGCTGGAGGGAGACAACCGCTCCTGAACTCAGCGCAGTATTGGAGACCGATACAAGTGAAAATGGCAGCGGTCAGATGGTGGATGTGACCGGAAATGACCGCTATTATCCGAATCTTCGGGTTAAGCTGACCTATAGCGATAACGTAGGTGTGACGAAGCTCTATTATAAGCCTTATAAACAAACTACAGGCAGCTACAGCGAATTGTATATGGATGATGCCACAGAAAATGGTACTGGTTCATCGGGCGGTACACAGTATACGCTTCCTTATACAAAATTGTCTGAGGGCAGCCGGACTTACACTTTCAAGGTGGTGGATGCCGCAGGCAATGAGACGGTGAAGGAGATTACTTATAAACTGGATAAGACGCCGCCTGTACTTGGCGAAGCGTCCTTTACTTCCGGTCATAAAAATATCTGGCACTGGATTATACGTAAAAACCTGAACATTACCATTCCGGTTACAGAATCGGGAGGAAGTACTTTAAATCGGGTGGAATATATCTGCACGCCGTTGACATCCGCTGCGGCGGGCGCAGAGCTGACGACAGAAGTGTCGGACGCATCTCTGGATACAAACAACGCTGTCTCGGGCAATGCGAGTCTTTCGGGCAATAAGGCAACGATTTCTCTTCCTAATGATTTTAAGGGCGCCATCACCGTGATGGCGGTAGATAACGCCGGCAACCGCTCGGAGGTGAAGAGAATCGGCGTGGAAGTTCCTGGTGTCAGAGGGCTGTTTGTGGAGAACAATGCTCCCGTGATTGATGTAAAAGCGGCCAGCGCGGCTCTCTCGGAAGACTACTATGATACCGCACCCGAACTTTTCATCCATGTGGAAGATAAGAAGAACGGAATTGAGAAAAATGCGGGGATTGCTTCTATAAAATGGCGGATTGACAGAACTCCGCGCGGCGGCAAAAAAGAGACGGGAGCGACTCATACAGTGAAAGCGGATTTTGACGCTGCTCCGACAAGAGATTATACATTTACCTTAAGCGAGCTGGCCGGAAAGACAGGTGTATTTGACGTGACTGTGACTGCTGTCGATCAGGCGGGCAACCAGACAACGAAGACTGTAAAAGTAAACGTAAAGAGCAAGGCGGAGACGCCGGACTTTACTATTGACTACAAAAACGAGAAGCTGACAGGGCTTGTGCCAAATGCCGAATATGATGTGCGTGGCGAAACGATTACCACAGACGAAAATGGCTGTATCACGATTGCTGAAGAATGGTTTGGCACGAACTTCCAGATTAGCCGTCAAGCCTACAGTGCGGAATTGCTTGATAGCGACTATGCAGCGGCGGTAATCGCCGAGCGTCCGGCCGCACCGGAGGTAAGTGTGGAAGAGGATGAGACGATTCGCGGCAAAAATGACGCACAGATTAGCGGCGTAACGGACGATATGGAATACAGTGCCGACGGCGGCAGGACATGGACTGACGTGCAGGCAGGCGATTTAGAAGACTTGACAGAGGGCAAAGGCAAACTAAACGTACCTGCAGGGCTTATTCAGGTACGCATAAAAGCGAATGACAGCACGCCTCACGGATGTGAGACGGAAGTGACGCCAAAGGCGGGCAGGACGCTGACTGTTACATTTAATCCGATGGGCGGCAGTAATGTTCCTAAAATTACGGATAAGTCATGGCATGATACGGTAGAGAAACCAGCCGTTCCGACGAAAGCAGGACATGATTTTCTCGGCTGGTATAAGGAAGCAAAAGGCACGGAGCAGTGGTATTTCGAGGGCGATGAGGAAACTGCGGATTTGCTGACGGAGGATATTACTCTCTATGCGAAGTGGCGGGATAATGAAAAACCTGCCCTTGACGCGGCTCTGAAGAGCGAGGTGGACGGCAGCATGGCAGAGGATGCCGATTCCGATAAATGGTATCCGAATCTTTCCATCAAACTGACCTATGCCGACAATATGGGAGTGACGAAGCTCTGGGTAAGAAAAGATGATGGAGATTATGTGCTTGTTGGCAGTATGGACGGTGCAGACGGCAGTACGGACATAAGCAATATCGTTCCGCAGGGAAAGACAGCGGATGGTTATGTGAAATATCATTTTATATATAGTGACATCGCAGAAGGCAGCCATACATATACGTTCAGGGCGGAGGATGCGGATGGCAATCAGACAGAGACCGAGGCGTTGACTGCAAAGCTGGATACGACCGTTCCGGTTATGGGCGAAGTATCCTTTGACAGTGGATACAAAAACTTATGGGATTGGATTGTCCGCAATGAAAGCCTGCAGATTACAGTGCCGATTATCGAGGCGCAGAGCGGCGTGGAAGAGGTGGCATATACTCTTACGCCTGCGGACAGCGATGGTGGTGATGTTATTACGGGAACTGCCAAAGCGGAGAAAGTTTCCGACGGCAGTATGGATTATCGGGCGGAGATTTCCGTTGACTCTGATTTTAAGGGAACGATTCGAATTGAAGCGAAAGACAAAGCCGGAAATGAGGCGAGCGCCAAAATTATCGGCGCCGATGGAACCGGCCTGAATGGCGTAATCGTGGAGGACAATGCTCCTATGGTTACGGTGCGGGCAGACCGTGATGTGACAGGAGCCAGCTTTGCGGAAATGTCATCGGGCATATCGCTCTCCGAAGAATATTATCAGACAGCACCGGCTCTCACGGTGGACGTGACCGATGAGGAAAACGACAGCCTGAGCGGTCTGGTTACAGGAGGCATTGCTTCCCTGAGCTATCAAATTGGGGATGGCGCGCCAAAGAAAATAGAGAATGACTATGCAGGTACAATGGTGACAGAGGACAGATTCACCATTCCGGCAGAAGAGATTCCGACGGGTGTGACAGACATCACCATAACCGCTATTGACCATGCGGGAAATCAGACAAAGAAAGTATTGACGCTTCGGGTCAAGACACCTTTTGATAAGCCACAGGCGAAGATTGGCTATGTGGAGGAAACTCTGACGGGCTTGGCGAAAGAAGCACTTTATTGGATAAGAGTGGAAGGTGACGACGACGGAGCAATGTTAATGACAGATACCGACGGCAAGATAACAATAGAGGGAAGTTGGATTGGCAAAATTCTTACTATCGTGCAGATTAGCAGTGAGAATGCGAGAAGCGACAGTCCGGCACAGAGCATTACCATTCCCGAGCGTCCGGCAACGCCTGAACTTAGTACGGTAGATGAAAGCCATCCGTTGCGGCGTGACGGTAAAATTACGGGACTGACGGCAGGTAAGGCATATGAGATTTCTGAGGACGGAGGGATTATGTGGCAATGGCGTGACGCCGTTCTGACCGGTACAGAGATTACCGGACTTTCCGGTACAGGTTCTGTTATCAGCGATGCCTCTGTATCTGGAGGAACCTATCATGTGCGCGTAAAAGCCGTAGATAATCTGGACGGTACTGGCAGCTTCACAAGTATGGCTGCGGTTGTAACAATTCATTCCGGTCCGGTCGAGAAATACGAGAAGCCGAACGCAGTTATTGATTACAGGGAAGGGGCGCTGACGGGGCTGGAAGCAAATGCGGAATATAAATTGGAATACGAGGAAGATGGGGAAACCGTGACCATGCTTGGCACGACGGACGAGGAGGGCAATATGCTCATCGAGGAAGAATGGATGGGGAAAGATTGTCAGATTATTCGTTCCGGTTATGGTTTGCCGGGGGCAGACAGTGATCCTCAGAGCTTTTCAATACCGCCAAGACCTGAAGCACCCGTGCCAGTAGGCAAAGAGGTGAGTGAAGAGGGCATAGAGGACGGTAAGCTGACTGGCCTGACCGCAGGTGCAGTATATGAAATATCCACGGACGGCGGCGAGACATGGACGAAAAAGACCGCTGACGAAAGTGGCTGCATTACGGAACTTAAACCTGCGGAATATGTCGTACGTATACCTGCCACGGACACAGAATTTTCGAGCCTGCCGAGTGAGGCGGTGAGAGTGAACGGACATTATGCGGTTACGTTGCATGGAGTAGGCGGCAATGCTGGAACTACCCTTACAGACTACATTGAGGGGACGGGGGCGACGCTGCCAACAGACTGGACGAAGACCGGCTATACCTTTGCCGGCTGGTATGATAACAAGGATTACAGCGGAGAGGCAGTAACGGATATTTCCGGTAAAGATACCGGAGCTAAGGAATACTGGGCGAAGTGGAAAGACGATATTGCTCCAGTGATTGGTACGCTGACATATAATTACGAGCCGAAGCATTTCCATCAGTGGTTGATAGGAAAAGACAGTTTGATTATAACGGTGCCTGTAACGGAAGAGGGCAGCGGGGCAGATGAAATTACTTATACCGTGACGCCGGAGGGCGGTACGGCAAGCGAAAAAACATCAGCGCTTGAGGACGGCAAGGCAAAAATTACCGTTTCTGCAGATTTTAAGGGCGTTATCCGCATTACCTGTGCGGATAAGGCAGGAAATATATCGGAAGCAGTAACGGCCGGTGAAGAACTTGGTGCAACAGGAATTATCATAGAGAATCATGCGCCGCAGATAGGTATTCAGGTGGATGACGGCGCTGTGCAGGACAAATATGAGACGGCTCCTGCGGTTACGGTGTCGGTAGCAGATGATAAGGACAACGTCATATCTGCCGGACTTTCTTCCGTAACATACAAAATAGGAAGCGGAGAGGAAACATCGGTATCCGAAGATTTTACTACAGACATAAAAACCAACATGAGTTTTGTCATTCCGGCGGATAAGTTTGAAGCGGGCGAAACGGTTATTACCGTGACGGCTATTGATAATGCCGGCAATCGGAATACCGTGACGCAGACAATTAAAATTGATACTCATGACATAAAAGGAACTGTGCCGGAAAAAGAGGAAAATGATCCAAACACCAAGCTTTCCACCGACGCCAAAGAACTGGCGGACTCTATTTTGACGGAGAAAGAAAAAGGAATTGTAAAGTTACATTCTAATCTGAAAGGGAAACAGAAAGGAAAGAAACTTCAAATTTCATGGGGCAGAGTAAACGGCGCCGATGGTTACGACGTCTACGTGCAGTACTGTGGAAAGAAATTCGGTAAAAAGTCGTTGAAACAGGTTAAGGGCGGTAAAAAGACAACACTTACTATCAGGAAAATAGGCGGCAAAAAGCTGAATACGAAAAAGAGTTACAAACTGTATGTTAGGGCGTATCAGTGGAAACAAGGGAAAAAGATTACCCTTGCCAAAACTATGAACATCCATGTTGTGGGGAAAGACAGCAGGAAGTATACGAATGTCAAAAACATTAAGTTAAAGAAAACTTCTTATACGATGAAGAAAGGGAATAGTGTAACGCTCCGGCCAAAAGCCGTGCTGTACAATAAGCGGAAGAAGCAGCTCTCCTTGAAGCATACGAAAGAGTTCCGCTATATGAGCAGCAATAAGAAGATTGCAACGGTAACGGCAGGCGGAAAGATAAAGGCAAAGGGAATAGGAAGCTGTACGATTTATGTCTTTGCCAAAAACGGATGTAAACGAAAGATTAAGGTAAAGATAGCGAAATAAAAACAGATATGACTAGAGGACGGGAAGTATGACAGCCCGTCCTCTTATTTCAATATATAGTATATTTAAATTATAATAGCCTGCGAATAGAAAATATGTTACACTATTTTTGCCAGATTAAGTTTTTCGAGCATAAACAACAGGAAATGGAGTATGGGAAGATGTTTTATTTTGCAAATATTTTTTTATTTCTTTTAATAATGTTTTTGACAGGCTCTTATGTATATGTTAAATCGGCTTCTTTCATTACTTTTTATGGAGGCGCGCCAACAAAATGGTGGGTACGCACTCTTCGGGTTATTGCGGCCGTTGTTATCGGTTATTTTTGTCGGAATACGTGGAACACAGCGGCCATGTTTATCCTGCATTTTTTGGCTATATTCCTTTTGCTGGATGGAATTGCGTTTGTCTTGCGGCGGTTTCTGCAAAAATGGAAAGAGACAAAGTTCTATGATATTCTGCACCGAATCTATCGTATGGGTGTTGTGCCTGTCGTTCTGTTTGCGCTTGTTATCGGATACGGCTTTTACAATATGAATCATATTGAGAAAACCGAGTATAACATAACTACAGTGAAGCCAATCGAAGATTATGATGTAGTGCTGCTCACGGATGTACACTATGACACGATACAGAATCCCTCTGTTTTACAAAATAAAATCGAAGAAATTAACGCATGTCATCCGGATGTTATCATTCTCGGGGGCGATATTGTGGAAGAGGGAACTTCAAGGGAAAAGCTGGAGGAAGTGTTTGCCATGTTTGGTAAGATGGAAAATAAACACGGCATTTATTTTGTCTATGGAAACCATGACAGGCAGCCATATACGTCGGAGCGCACTTATACCGATGAACAATTGCAGGCGGTTATTGAGAAAAACGGGATACAGATTTTGAGAGACAAGTATGTGTCGGTAACGGATGATTTGATTTTGGCCGGCCGCGACGACGCGGCGTGGAGCGGTAAGGCAGACCGCAAGAGTTCAGAAGAGATTTTTACCGGTTTATCACAGAAAGAGCGTGAGAAGAAATTTATGCTGTTGGTTGACCATCAGCCGATTGAGGTCGGGGAAAATGGGGCGCAGGGCGTCGATTTACAATTATCCGGACACACGCATGCCGGACAGGTCTGGCCGGTAGGAATCATTTCCGAGGCGGCCGGTATTTTGAATTATGGAATGTATCATCAGGGAACCTGCCGTGCCATTGTATCTTCCGGTGTGGCGGGGTGGCGTTTTCCGATTCGCACCGGCGGGCATTGTGAATATGTGCTTGTACATCTTCGCCCACAGGGGGAGGTGTGACAATGACAGCGAAAAAAAATGCCAGAGGATGGGGAGAGGAATGGCCCATCTGGATAATTGGAAACATTATGTTTACCCTGTTGCTTGCTGTCTGGCTTATCGACAGGATTGCGCCTGATTTTCTGGAGCAATCGACGCCTTCCTGTTTTGTGAGGCAGCACGTTGGGATGTACTGTACCGGATGCGGCGCGACGAGAGCGGTACTTGCCGTTTTGCGAGGGCATCTGTTACAGAGTTTATATTATAACGTGGCAGTCATGTATGTAATTGTCTTCTGCGGCGTCTATGTCATACGGGGATGGCTTTATCTGCTCACGAAAGGCAAATATAGTTATATGAGATTTTATGTGGCTTATGTTTTTGCAGGCTTGGGAATTGTTGTACTTCAGGCAGTTGTAAAAAATGTTGCGCTCTTTGTTTATCACTATACGTGGATGACATGAGGAGGGCGGATATTGAAAATAAAAAGAGGCGGTGCTGTTACATGAATGCATTTGAATTTGACGGAAAAAAGTACAAAAAGGCTTCCACACATCAAAAAGAATGGGGAAATACACTGATTTCGGAACTTAAACTTAAAGGGAATGAACGGATATTAGATTTAGGCTGCGGAGATGGCGTCTTGACAGAACAATTATCTCTGGCAGTGCCAAAAGGAAAAGTGTTGGGTATTGATGCGTCAATGGGGATGATAGAAACGGCGAAAGGCATTATAAAAGATAATATTGAATTTCAACGAGCGGATATTAACGAAATAGATTATAAGAATGAATTTGATATTATTTTTTCAAATGCGGCCCTGCACTGGATTAAAGACCATAAACGTTTATTGGAAAATGCATATCAGGCATTAAAGTTTCAGGGGATAATATTATGGGATTTCGGCGGCGCCGGCAATTGTGCCAATTTCATTGAGGTTACTCGGGAAAAAATAGCGGATGTCAAATTTGCAGAATATTTCAGGACTTTCGAGTGGCCGTGGTTCATGCCGTCAAAATCCCAATATGAAAAATTGATATCTGCCATTGGTTTTTCGAATGTTACAATTACGGAAGTGAACAGGGACAGGTATTTTTCCAGCGAGGCGGAAATGATAAGATGGATAGACCAGCCCTGTATTGTTCCATTTCTTAAATGCCTGCCCGATAACATAAAAACGATTTTTCGCGATGATGTTATCGCAGAGATGATAGAAAAGACACGGCAGCCGGATGGAACCTATTTTGAGACTTTCCGCAGGTTAAAAATATATGCGGAAAAATAGTGTGAGCTTATTCAAAACCTTGATAAAATCGTACTAATCATATAGAATAATAGTACGAGGGAAGGAAGTGATGGTATGTCAATTACAGCAACCGAGTTAAAGAATAATTTAGGAAAGTATCTGCTTTTATCGGCAACGGAGGATATTCTGATTACAAAGAACGGGAAGGTTGTGGCAAAATTAGTGAATCCCCATCAGAATCGGGTAGATACAGCAAAATCGTTATTTGGAATTTTGCCAAAAGATGCAGATATAGAGGAAGTAAGGGCAGAAAGGTTGAGTAAATGAATGTTTTGATTGACACTAATATTGTGATAGATGCCCTGACATCAAGGGAGCCTTGGCGTGAATATGCTGAAAAAATATTTCTTATGGCTGCGAACGATATTATTAATATGTATATAACGACCAGTTCTGCAACCGATATTTATTATCTGATTAGGAAGTATTTGCATAGTACGGAAACTGCCCGACAGATTATGGGGAAATTGTACTCTCTGGTTGGAATTTTAGAGGTAAAAAGTGAAGACCTTATTGATGCTTTGGCGTCACCGATTACCGATTATGAAGATGCAGTTGTGGAACAAGTGGCGGCAAAGTCTGACGTTGCATGTATTATAACCCGCAACCTAAAAGATTATAAGGCGGGACATACACAGATTTATCCACCGGAAGATTTTATCCGATTTATGGAAAAGTAAAACTAAACTAAAATCACAAAAGAATTGCGGAGAGCCGCCGGATATGGTAGAATAAGATTCGACAAATATTATGAAATATATAACTTCTCGGAATCTCAATGAATGTGATTCTAACTGAAAATTGACAACTG
>CAJUTM010000035.1:19370-20918 GCA_910589595.1 uncultured Eubacterium sp. | reverse complement strand
TTTGAGAAAAAAGTCAGTAAAATAAGGGATTCTAACTTTAATCAGCAGACACTAACTAAAATTGGGGGTAAAAGCATATTGAAAAAAACTTTTGCATATGCTATAATGCCGTTAGGCAAAAAGAGATTACAAGTCCATTTGGACAAAAGAATGAATCCCCAGACCGTATTGCCGTACAGTTTGGGGATTCTTCTTTTCTTTTATAGCGGTAAAGAACCCACTAGGCTATTTGTTGCTTTTGTCGTCACCGTCTAACCATTTGATGATGCAGTGGCAAACTACACCGCCCACGACAGTAACAAAAAAAGAGACTACAACTTCCTATTCAGACACCTTCCCCCTGTTGCTGGGTATCGGTGAGCAACACAGAAATTATAACATATGGTTAATTGTTTCTCAAAAACTATTCATCCGCTATATCTTGATTTCTGTATTCTTAAACTATTCTGACAATTGAAATTAAATAAATTTTTTGTTTTTCTTCTATATAAAAGGCACCTAATTCTTATTGAAAATTTTCTATCTTTATAAATTTCTAATTACACTAAAAAACTGTTTCCTGTTTACCACTTATCCGACATTAAAATCATCTTTCTTTTCGTTATAAAATAACTTGAACAACTACATTATGACGGAAAAATAATTATTTTTGTATAACAGTCGCCACTCATTTATAATAACAGGTAGTTTATATCTCAATACTTCGCGAACTTAACAGGGGCAGCCTGACACCCATGAGCGTCATGTTTCGCAAAACCACTCGGGGACACGAGAGCAAGCCCATATGTATTGTCACCTTACTTCGCATAATAAAGGCAACGTTCCTCTCTGTATCAAAATACAAAGAGGAACGTTGTTTTGTTATATTTTATTTCTATTTTTTAGATTAAAAAACATTAGATGTCGGAGAATAGAGGATTAATTTTCTGCGACACTATCTTTCCATATCGCATACACCGTCGTGTCCGCTTCAAACGTATGGGTTGCCTCAAGTTTCTCGTACTCATCGTTTTCATTTTTTACTGCCCAGTGGGAAAACTCTTTCCCAGCCGGTGCGGCAAACTTACATTCCGGAAGTGTGAATGCTTCCCCTGCCGTTGCCTTTCCGACAGACATTTCCCCGCTTTCTTCTCCGCCGTTGGCGTTATACGTTATCTCATAACCCCATACTGCTGTTGCCGTCAGGTTTCCCTCTACCTTGTAGTTAGTCAAATTTTCCACTTCGGCTCCGCTTTCATCCATCACTTTCCACTTTACAAATATCTGGCCATCTGGTGCAACATAACCAAAATCAGTCGGCTCCAGCAGTTTCAGCTCACTTCCCGCTTCCTCTTCCTCTTCCTCTTCTTGCGAGTCGCCAGTTTCCTTTCCGTCACTGTACGTTATCTTATAACCCCATACCGCCGTTGCCGTCAGGTTTCCCTCTACCTTGTAGTCAGTCAAATTTTCCACTTCGACTCCGCTTTTATCCGTCACTTTCCATCCTACAAATTTCTTTCCGGACGGCGCCGTATACTCAAGTTCTTCCAGTGTTTTCAGGCTCAGACT
>CAJUTM010000035.1:0-19270 GCA_910589595.1 uncultured Eubacterium sp. | reverse complement strand
TCGTATACTCCACGGTTCCCGCTATATCTTCCCATATCGCCGTTGCCGTCAGGTTCCCTGTTACCTTGTAGTCAGTTAAGTCTTTCACTTCGGCTCCGCTTTCGTCCGTCACTTTCCATTTTGCAAAGGTCTTTCCGGACGGCGCCGTATACTCAAGTTCTTCCAGTGTTTTCAGGCTCAGACTGCTTCCTGAGGCTACCTTGTCTGTTCCTATCTCCGTATTTCCATCTTTGTACGTTATCGTATACTCCACGGTTCCCGCTATATCTTCCCATATCGCCGTTGCCGTCAGGTTTCCCGTTACCTTGTAGTCAGTTAAGTCTTTCACTTCGGCTCCGCTTTCGTCCATCACTTTCCACTTTACAAATATCTGTCCATCTGGTGCGACATAACCAAGCTCGGCTGGCGTTTTCAGTTTCAGGTCACTCCCCGACTCTACTTCTTCCTGTTTTTCGGTTCCTTTTCCCTCTCCGGCGTCATACGTTATCGTATATGTCTCTACTACCACTTTCCCTTCTACTACTGTTACCGTAAAGCTATATATCAACGATTTTGACACATAGACATGGATTACTGCTTCGCCCTGCGTCTGTGGTACAACTATAAACTTATTTGTATTGCCGTTCTGTCCGCTCATTACTTCGACAGAGGCAACGTCATTATCGGAAGATGTTACGGTGTAGAGGCTGATATCCTGACACGTTTCTCCGTACTGGTCTTGTGCAGTAACGGCGAATGTCTGGCCGTCTGCCGTATCTTCCATTTCGTATCCCTGACTGATTACATTTTCTTTTCCTAATACTTCGTTTCCATCTTTATTATCATAAGTAACAACCTTATAAGTGCCATCCTGTGGGATAGACGATTCTTTGCTGACAGGGATAACGAATGGAGCGCTCTCCACGCCGCCGCGCACGTAGTCAAGCTGTACGGATACGCTTCCCTGCGTCTCGCCGTCGATTATTTCAACAAGGAAAATATCCGGCGCCTCGCCCTTGGTAACTTTTGTGGTTGATGTTCCCTGCGCCGTCCATATCAACTCATTGGCCGGTATTACCGGATTTCCATCCGCGTCGTTGAGAGCAACCTCGTTACCGTCTTCATCAAATACTTTATAATCAAATTTCAGTTTTGTCGGATTTCCGCTTCCTCCCACGTGAATGCTCTTTGCCTGTGATAAAGAAACGGTTTTGTCTTCCTCACCATCTTTAAGTATTGTCACAGTATCTGACACTTCGATTCGGTGGATGAGGTTTTTCTGCTCGTCTACTTTTAATGTGTAACTTGCTTTCACTTTTGCCTGCTCAAAAGTAGTTGTCTCATTGTCTTTCAGGTAAGCGGTTATCGTATAAGTTCCGCTCTTATCCAACATAGACATCTGCTCAAATGTCTTCCGGCCACCTTCTGGTTTGATGGAAGAAGTTACGGTTACAACTTTATTGTCACTGTCAGTCACTCGGATGCCAATGGTTTTCTGCGAATCCAGTGAAATCGGCTGGCCGTACTGGTCTTTGACGCGAATTGTATTGGAAACCTGTGCTCCTGCTGCCGCCACCTTATTTTTCTCGGCAAATTCGAGTGTCTTCACCGCACGCTGCGATTTAACTGCTATCGTGAGTGTATCTGATGTAAATGGTTTTTCAGAACTGTCATTTATGTTACCATTATCAAATGTCACCTTGATTTCATTTCCTGATATTGCACTTACAGGTTCGTTCCACGCAATACCAATTGCTTCTACAGGGTCATTTTCTTTGCATGCGCTATAGCCGTTTCCATTCTTCTTACACCATGTAATGCTGATATCTGCGGAAGAATCAGCGGCTACTCCATTTATTTTGGCTGTTAGTGCGGCCGCTTCTCCGCCTTTCATCGTATACGGATTTTCATACTGGTCAAATGTATTAATTGCGACATATACGGCGTCCGTATCGCCTAAAATAAGGTCTTTCTTTGTCTCCAGCAGATTAATCTGATTTACACGGGCAGTTGACATAACCTTTACTTTTACTGTCGCGGAAACTTTTCCTATGGAAAGTGTAATCTCTGTCTCTCCACCGGCATCAGCAACAACAGATAATGTTCCGGCTTCCTCTCCGGCGCCAACTACTGCGCCCGCAATAACAGACGGGTCTGCAATCTCGACTGCCGGCTGGCTGACAACTCTTTTCGTAATATCCTCACCATAGCGGTTTCTCAATATATAAGTTGTGCTTCCCGTGCCTCCGGCGGTAATTGCCTGCTCCTCAAAATCATTAATTTCTATTGCCGTAACACCTGTGGACAACGGACTTGACAGATAAGTAATCTCCTTGGATACAACATCATCCGCCTTGTCTTCCGGTGTTCCCATATCATAAGAAACAACAAATTTAATTACATTGTCCTCACTATTTGTGTTAGCGGTAATTCTTGCATAGAATTTTCCATCTTCTTCTACCAGTTTAAGGCTCTTTAACTTGTCTTCTCCCTCTGTTACCGTGTACTCCAAATCATCGACAGCTATTCCTGTTCCTTCCGGATTCAGGCTCACTTCTGCCTCGCTCTCCCGTCCGTTAATGCCTTCCGGCAACGGCGCAACGGCAATATTTGTCAGTCTGGTAGGCGTGATTGTAATTTTAATTGGAAGTCTCACCGTGTCATCGGAAACTAAATATGCAGTTATCGTCGTCTGTCCACCGCGCAGCGCCTTTACCTGAACGGCTTCCTTTGACGTATTCATTTTATTTGTATTCGGTACTTCCGTATCGGAAAATGCCAGTATACTTGTATCTTCGATGACATATGTTACATCCGACGGCTTTGCCGGAAGGTTAAATTCATCGAGCAGATTTAACGACAGGGAGAATACATTATCCGCATCCGTGCCCCTAAGTGCAAATACCGGCTCTTCCTGCGTTCCGCTGTTTTCCATTTTCTCTGAGGAAACATTGACGCCGGAAATACTTGTGGCAACTCCCACGCCCTGTGAATTTACAAGTACAGTGGATATCGTCTTTGTCAGCTCGCCGCTCTTCAGCGTGATGTTTATCTTCTTCCCTTCTGCCAGCGTACCGATGGCGCCCGAGATAATAACATAGCCTTTGCTCAATCCGTCGTTCTTTATCTTCGTTTCTAACGGCATACCGCTCTCTGTCTCTGCGGATGCCTGCAAATTTTCGATTGCCATATACTCAAACTTCTGACCGTACTGGTCAAGAACGCTGTAGTATACTTTTACTTCTTTTTGTCCGCATGGTATCTGCTCCGTGTCGCATACAAATGCGCCGGCTTTACTTTCTTCCCTGACAACTGTCGCTTTATTATCTGCTAATATGTTGCCTGCTAAGTCTATCAGTCCGCTGACTGTCAGTGTATATGTTGCCGCCGGAAATGGCTGTTCACTTGTCACCAGAACGGATTTGCCGTCTTTTGCCAGCGCTGCTTCCACGCTCATTAGCTCTGCCGCTATACTGCTGCTGACCGTTACCTGCGGAATCCCCTCTACCATCTCATCAAAATAGACGGCAATCGTATTGTATCCATTGATAATGGCTCCCTCTACGGCAGGCGCCTTAGAATCTACAGTCACGGCACACGGCTCCGATTTCACGCCGTCTAACGTCGCCGTTATATTGGCTTGTCCGTCGCTGATGGCCCGCACAAGACCGGTTTCGTCTACGGAGGCTACTGCCTCATTGTCGGAAGTCCACTCTGGCGTACGGTCTGCGATTTCGTTTCCGTCACTGTCCTGAACAGACGCTGTCAGTTTGACTGTGTCGCGCCCCTCTGCCGTACTGCTCAACACTGCTTCCGTTTTATCCAGCGCAACCTTTGCCACAACTGCCGGAAGCGGTGAATCCGTCGGGCCACCTGTTGGATTGTCTGTCGGGCCTCCTGTCGGGTCGCCTGTCGGATTGTCTGTCGGGTTGCCTGACGACGGCGGTGTAACTACCGGCGGAGTGTTCGTCGGTTTTTGATAATTCGGCGTCGGTGTCGGTGTATGGTTTACTATATTAGGTGGCTTTGGTGATGTGGATGGTTTTGATGAAGTTCCCACACCTGCCGCTTGTTTGGATTTTACCTTACACTTGAGTTTGGCGGTTCTTGTCCACCAGCCCCCTTTTGGTATGTATTTAACGGTGGCCGTAATGGTAGCGTTTCCTTTTTTCTTTGCCGTCAGCTTAACGGATGTTTTCTTCTTATTGCTGATTGCTACCACGCTTCTTTTGCTGGTCTTCCATGTTGTCTGCTTAATTCTCCTCACTTTATTTTTCTTAATCTTTAACGTATATGTTCTTTTGTTTTTTACATTATAGTATAACGTCTTCGACTTTCTCCCTATTAACGGTTTTCTTTTGCTTGCTACGGCGTCTGCTGATGAGGACACCGCAAGCGTAGAGACACACAAAACAAACGCCATGACAAATGCCATGCCTCGTCTCAGTGCCCTTTTTGTTTTTTTCGTCACATTGTCCATCTCTGTTCCCTTTCCTTTCTCTCTGTCTGCAAGGCAGCGATTGCTGCCCCGCCAAACAGACGTTATTGTATTAAAACTGCACTCTTTCTTCCGTAGTATAACCGCTACTCTCTGTCTGTTCAATATGTGCGCCCCCGTGTGCGCTCCATTTTTTTTCTTCTAAAAAAGAGAAGTAATCAGAAAATGCTTCACATAAACTGCTTTCTGCTATGACAACGGTCGCACACCTGCCTTTTCCCTTTTGTTTTGTGATTCTGACTTTCTCTTCCATAAATTTGATATCGATTGCTTTGCAGCCCGCGTCTTTTTTCTGTGCCGTCACAATCTGATACAGCGGCTTCATCTGCGTGCGTATGTACTGCATTTTTTCCTGATAAAAATGTATGGTATCGGGATTATCCAGAAAAATGCCCTGCTGAAAATCATCGGAAATGAGCAGCACGCCTCCGGCCGTGACAAGATAATATGGCATCATCTGCAGCTCCATATCGTTTAGCATGAGCTGGCTGTAAGTATAGTAGGGAATGTAGTCCGCGCCTTTCTGAAATACCCACATCAGGGTATAATACATTACTTTGAGGTTGCAATCCGCGTCGTAATATTTTTCCGGATTTACATTTAAGTTGAAAAAGTGATAGAGCGGTATTTTTTTCTCGTACTTCTGCTCAAAACAGCTCGTCGCCATAAACAGCATATTTCCCTTTGCCGGAAAATTGCTGTACAGCTCCGTTTTCTTTTTTCTGCGGTACTCCTTTTCAAGCAATTGATAGATTAACCGCTCAAGCTCTTCTTTTCCCTCTATAAATGGTTTCAGCGGTTCGTATCCCCCGCCGATGTCCGGAAGCGGCGGAAATACCGGCTTTTCACTTTCTTTCAACTGCCGGAGCTCCTGTAACAGCTTCTCTATAAACTTGCCGTTGTCATAACGCTTCTTTCCCATCTTTTCCATAATATAAAGCTCCCGCAGCCACGCCTTTTCTTTTTCATTGGCGCGGACTACTTTGCAAAAGGCGTCTACGTCCTCCTGTTTGGGAAGCCTTTTGCCTATCACCATCCGGTTTAGCGCCGTCCTCTCCATTCCCGAGACTTTTGCCATTTGATAGATTGTCATTCCGCTTTTTTCCTGCAGTATTCTGCAAAACTCACTGAACTCTGACATATTTTTTCCTCTCTCGCATATACTAATATTTAGTCTATTATAGCAATACTATAGTATTTTGTAAATATTATAGTATTGCTATAACTTTAAAAAGTAACAATTTCATAATTAGATTGCCGGATAAAACTTTCAGACTTATTATGTGGATTTTTACTCATGGTTGCTATATTTTATAACAGGAGGCGGCAAATGCTCGGAGACAGAATCAGGGAGTTACGAAACTCCCGTCATTTAAGTCAGGTCGATTTGGCAAAACAGCTTCACGTTAGCAAACAGACAATATCAAATTGGGAAAATAATAACGTTCCACCATCCATTGATACTCTTTTACGAATCGCTAGATTCTTTGATGTAAGCACTGATTATTTATTGGAATTTAGTAATGAAAGAAAGATAAGTACAAACGGACTTACAGATACCCAGATTGCACATATTCAAGCGATTATACAAGACATTGTTAAAACAAATCCGTAATCCGGCACTCTTTGTTTGCTAATTGGCGTTTTACCTCTTAACCTGAAAACATCAGAAAAATCCTGATAATATACGTTTTATCCTCAAAAAAGGCTTGCTGAAAACACAGTCTAAAAAATACTTTAAAAATACCGAAAAAAAACTACAAATCAGTCATTCGGCTGATTTGTAGTTTTTCTATAAATGGCTAAGCACTCGGAATTATATTGTTCAAAATCCTTTTCGTCTTCCAAGAGTTTCCTGTATTTTCATTATATACACAGATATTAAAACCTTCGTCACTATCCCCTTTTTACATATTTTCTGAATAATCATATCAATCTCCCCCCTATCCGCAATAACTTTTACAGTTATTATTTCACTATCACCTTTTTGCTCGCCGCACTGTACTGCGTTTTATATCCCTTTTTCGATACCGATGCTTTCATCCGGAAAACGAGTTTTTTATTACTTTGTTTTATAGCTGCCAGTGTACAGATAATTCTTCCGTTCTTAGCTTTCTTTATCTTATTCATGGAATACCAGCGTTTGGTCTTCCGATTATACCGGTAAAGTTTTTTCCCTTGTATTTTATATGTCGCAATCTTTTTACCGGAACTCTTACTGTATTGGTATATCCTATATGAAACAGCATTTTTGACCGACTTAAAGCGAAGCTGAACAGAAGTCCAAGACAATCGTTTTCCTTTGATTCCCACAGGTGTCCTCGGCTTCACTATAACCTTTACCACCTGTGACAGAGGGCCATAATAAACTCTGGCATTGGCTCTCTTAAATGCCATTACCTTATAGCGGCATGGTTTCCCCGCCGTTCTTTTCTTATCCGTATATGCTGTCGTTGTCACATTGGCAACCGTTACATATTTTTTCTGAACAGAATCATAGCGAAGCACCTGATAACCGTCTGCATCCGTTACCTTGTTCCACTTCAACTTCACCTGACCCGTTTTTTCTGAGATCGCGTTCAATCCAGAGACTACTGTCAAATTCGGCTTAGAATCCAATGGTTTTTGCCAATTAATCTGCCCGGTTCCTCCTGTTACGGTTACATTGCAGATACCACTCGTGGATTTAGTAACAACAGCGCCTATCATTGTCGTAATTGTCAAGCTGTACTTTCCTGCATCCTTTTTTGCAGCTGTAGGAATCAAAAGTTTTTCACTAGTCTGGCCTGCCAGAGCAACGCCATCTTTATACCACTGATATGAATGAACTCCATCTGCTGCAGTAATATCAGGTATTATCTCAATACGTTCCTTTTCTTTTACACTTATGCTATTTTTCGGAAATTTAATGCTGGCAGGCTTTGGATTCGGATGTACTGCTGTCTCTCCTCGCTCCTCTTCCTTCTTGGCAGCCGTCTGAGTTACAAACTGTGCTTCAATGATATCACCATTTGATACCTCTTTACTGTCTATTTTAATCTTCATGGATTTCTTATCTGTAATTTCCTGATATTTTCCTCCCGCAATAACAGCGTCAATCACATAGTTATCGTCTGCCTGAATCGTAAGCTCCTTGCTCTCTCCTTCTTTCAAGGTAACAATGCCAGCCTCATCTCCAGAAACCTTTCCTCCCTGCGTATATGATACTAACAGGGATTTCGACTTCTTTTCCTCTGTGGTGTCATCCTTTGCAGCCACAATAGCAAAAGGACTGAACGATTTGCATAGTATTACAAGTCCATATTGGGTTATGGTACATGGAACTTCTTCCATGCCGATAATTTCTCCGTTTTTATCTCTCTTAAAATGATACGCTTTAAAAGTTACACCCTCGTCATTTGCTCCATATCCAGGTGGAAAACCGACGGACAATCTTATCGAATCTCCAACGGATACAACGTTCTGCTTGCATGTTAGCAGCCTGATATTATATGTTTCACTTTTCAGAACATTCCCCTCTGAAAGCTGTTCATTTACCATATCATTCATGGTATCTGTTTGAGCATGTGAGGGCGAGCTTGCAACTAGTGTCAATCCCGTCATCATTTCAGGTGTTACAGAACTCCCGTCCTCTGTCTTCCACTCTTGGAAGTTTTTCTGCGATAAATCTGAATTTTCCAAAAGCTGCGGTCTCCCAAAAAAATTCCAGTAATATCCTCTTGCGCGATATGCACAGACCGCATTCCTCTGGGCAGCCGTATAGCAAAAGTTTTTCGGAACTTTTCCGCTTTTTTTCCCAATCAATCCGGTCGTATCAAAGAAATAGCTTACCATATCATCCAGCCACATCTTGCTAGGGGTAAAATCAAATGAAATCGTATCGCCTTTCCAACTAAAGTTCTCAAGCTTACTATTTTCCAGAGCAGTTGTACCCTCCTCATCGACAGAAACTTTAATATTTGCCTCTTTCGCACCTTCCGCAAGCGTGAGCTCTTCATCATAAACAATTGTCATATGATGGGTTTTCCCAACTGTTATTGTGGATGTAAAACCAGGCGTAGCTTTTTTTACATAAGGAGGCGGCGTATAGGTTCCGTTGGGATTATAAAGAATCTCTGTCCTCGCATCGAACAGAAGTGGATTCCCATGAAAGGATAAATATTTTAAATCTGATTTATAATCACCCGGCGCTTCACTGGTAACTGCAAATTCAAGATATTCGACCGACGGAAAATTGAGTGTAAGCTCTGCATCACTGTCGTTCATAGAAGTATACACATCTGGAAGAATATAAGCCCATCTGCTGTAATTCCATTTACCGGACTCAAATTCAGCTTCTCTCATCAGCATATACTTACCATTCTCTATACACTTAGCGGCACCCATACCATTATAACTTATTTTAAATACTCCTGTCTGTAATTCACCGGTTATCGCATCTTTACTGTAAGACACTTTCAAACCATTATCATTAGCAACTTCCTGAAACAGCAAATCATCCGATGATGGTATCGGATAGGTAAATTCAAAGTTTGCCTCTGACATAACGCCGTCCGGTATGTGCCGTTTTCCCATGACGTCCTGCCCGACGAGCAAATAAGCAGAACACTCAAAACCGTCAATTCCACCCTCGGGCGGTAAAGGCGGTATCGGGTCGTCGATTGTGGCGTCTATCCCATACCATTCTTTTCCAATCTGTACATAATTCCACATATGCGGCTCTATACTATCCGACGTCCTCTGAAACCCTCCCTGCACAAGCACACAGGGAATTTCCAGCTTATCCAAAACCGCCTTAACTGCCCGCGAATATCCCTCGCACAGACTCTCACCTTTTACAAGCGCACCATACGCCGTTCTGATATGCCCGACATTTTCTTTTTTACAGCTATTTTCCATACGATACGACGTATGCCATATAATCTCATCATGGACATATTTTACCTGTTGCTGCGCAAGGCTCTTCCCCTCTTCCGGCACGAGCTTCTTCGCTCCCTCAACAATGGTATTGACTTTTGCCTCATATTCGGCAATCGCCGCCTCCACTTCTTTCTGGCTTGTAAATCCCCTGACAAAATAATTGTCACTTCTCCCCGCTCCGAGATAGGCACAGTATTCCGAGCCTTTCTTCGTTACACGCAAGGAAAGATAGGAAAAATCCACATAAAAAATTTCAGGATAATCAGCATAAAACGCATCCCTTGCCGCTCCCATATAAGATAGAAGGGTCGTATTCCCATTGGCATATCCCTCAAGCTGTCCGCTGGTTACATGACCGTTTTTTACGAGGTCATAATCTTCTGTTCCCGTTTTCAATATCCCCTGAACATACATGTTGTACATGGCGTCGTAAAAACCTTTTGCCTCCTCCGGAAGCTGCTCATAATAATACCTGCCGAACTTCTGCTCTTGCTTCCCCGCCGCTTTTACCGCGCTTCCCAATCCGGAAGTATATAGGGCGGTTCCAAAGTCGCTAAAAGCGACTACAAGTGAAAAAATTATTGCTAATACTAAACTAAACGCTCTTCTTTGTTTCATAAATTTGCCCTTCCTTTATTGCCTGTAATATAAAAAACATGCCATCTATTATTTTCCCTTAGAATAGCATGTTGAACTGCATTTCGTCAATCTCCAGTGTAAAAATAGTTCCACTCAGATTAGCCTTTTTATGATGATTTTGTTTTTCCACTAATCTTATTCCGCCTTTTATGTAAGTGATACCGTATATTTATTTTAATTCAAGTCGTATCTCTCTTTGATGAAAGAAACCATTTGTACCGATTGAATATCTCTAATATAGATTTATAAAGCTGTTTCCCAAAATAATTATATCTATTAAAATGGTTGCAAGATTGCATAATGTTACTCCAAAACTCTCTCCCAAAAACAGAATAACTAAACAAATCAATAATAGAAAAAAAACACTTAACGAAATTAGAGAAATCTTTACGATATGCTTCCACCATTTACTTTGTTTTTTTTTTCTAAGTTATCCAAAATTTTAGAAACCGCTATACATATAAACCCTATGACAATTGAAAAAAAACACTACCTGAAAAGAAAAATACATTGTTCCAATTGCCCCTAAAACACCTAAATCCTCATCGTTATATACCGTTATAAAAAGTATAATAGAAGAAATTTATGGTATCATTACCTGCTATGCCCGCATGATCATACAAGGATATATCCCAAACTGGAGTCATGACAATGCTATGACCGCATATATGAAGAGCAACGGCATCCGCATTTTTGATTATCCCAATTTCTCCCAGCCCCTTACAGAACAGATCCGGCAGAATGCGGAGAAGATTGCCTCGGAAAACGGAATTGAAATTGAGTTCATCCGTAAACTCCATGCCTTCCGCAAAGATGACCGTATCCAGAAGATCATTTCCGAAACCGGGAAAACGGAAGGCCTCGTCCATATCTTTTCAGCCATGGAATGCTGTAATACTTATAAGCCCTGGCATGATAAGACAACTGGGAAAACCTTCCTAAAGCCTGATAAGAGCAAATGCCTCCATTACTATTTTTATTTCATTGACAAAGAACTTGGCCTCTGTTATCTGCGAGTCCCCACCTGGCCGCCTTTCCGCCTCCAGTTTTATATGAACGGGCATAACCTGCTCGCCCACAAGCTGGACAAAAAACAGATCGGTTACCGGATGCACGACAACGCATTTCTGGAAATCTCAGATATAGAAACTGCACAGAAGCTTTCCGACCGGATCAATCCGGAGGATCTGCATAAAGTGCTTGACGTCTTTGCCAGACGTTACTGCCCTGTCCCGGAATCCCTTGGACTTGGCTATACATGGACGGTCCAACAGATTGAATGTGCAACGGATATCATGTTCAAAAAGCCCGGATATCTGGAACCCCTTTATGATGAAATCATCCGCACTGCGATATTTACGGTAAAGCCAGATGATATCGCCACATTCCTCGGACAGCGTATCACTTATAACTGTATCAAAGAAATCGGAACCAACTATAACCAGCGTATTCTCGGCACGAGAATCAAACACCATATGGGTGATGTATCCATTAAAATGTATGATAAATTCGGCTGTGTCTTACGGATTGAGAGCACCTGCAATGACATCAGCACATTCCGTGTGAAGCGGGATGTCCAGCACAGGGACGGAACCTCCAGTGTCAAAAAAGCTTCTCTGAAAAAAGCATTTACAGCCTGTACCAACTGTTTATAATCTTAAAAACTGCAAATTACCGTTACCTTGAGTTCATTTCATCTTTTGACGACCACAGTAACGGAAGAAAAAAACTAGAGGAAGTCAGCCGCCCAAAAAAGGAAAAAGAACGCTCTTATCGCGGCTTTAACTTTTTTGATTCCCGTGACCTGTCCGTTCTGGAAGCCATCAGCAGGGGAGAATATATGGCATTCGGCATGCAGGGAAAAAATATCCGTGAACATCTTCCCGAAATCTCGTCATCTGCAATGACAAGGATTTTTAAACGCCTGAGGCTCCATGGATTGATTGAAAAAATCCCTAACTCTTATAAATATCTGATTACTGCTTTGGGCAAAGAAATCATTGCAGCTGGGTTAACTGTAAAAAATATGATTCTTGCTCCAGCACTGGCATCTTAATACAGTGCTGGTTCACTATGGGTAAATTTTGCCATTTTGCGTAGAAAAACATTGGTAAGTGCCTAAGATAAAATATAATATTTTAAATGTTTCCGATAATCGTAGCCATAGCCATCGGTGGTTTTCATATCATTTCCTGCCACGGTTCTCTCGGACAGATTATCTGTTTCATAAACATACCTTACTACTTCATTTGATAAACCACATCAATTCTTAAGCCCAACAGAACCTTAGGAACAGGAGCTCTTATGAAATTTTCCGGAATTGCTTTTTAACCATTTTTGAAAAGCCACATTGAATGAAAAACGATTTCCAATATGCTCTCTAAAAAATGTACTATGTTTTTCCGAACAAACAAAGTTTGCCTCCATTTTTGTATCTTCACAAATGGTAGGTATAGTTGTTGCTCTTTTTCTTTCCGTTGAAGCAGACAAAATTTTTCCTGTATCAAGAAAATATGCAATCCTATCTGTTATTTCTAATTTCCCACCAGATACAGGTAAGCCATTTTCTCTACAAAAATTTACCAATTCCTCTTTTAAAAAGTAGAAATCACGAAATGTTTGGCTATCTAAGTTTTTATCTAAAATAGGTCTTTCCATTATATCTATGTATAGGCATAACCTTGGTTTCCTATATTATACATAAATCATCATATCCCCTTATCCACATTCCGCAATTGTACACTCTAGCGATATTGCCTTTAACTTATTGTGATGTTGTATAATTATTTCCCTTTTAAATAATTATTGGTGACGAAAAAATTCCTGTCCACAAAAGTTCTTTCCTTTTATTTAATAATAGCGACATATCAGTTGCTGCATAAATATGTTTTATATTTCCCGTTAGCAATACTGGTTTGTCAATCCATTTTTTCTTACATTTATTTGTTAACATATATGAACCATATCCTCTGTTCCCTCCCAAACCATATGCTTTTCCACCTTTCTTCAAATAAAGAATTATTGACTTATCTTTTCCATGTGTATTGGTTCCTATGGATACTTCTTTCACATCCCTCGCTATTTTTTGAGGTTTATTCATATACTTATTCTTATTTTTTAAAGACTTTCCCCATACCCACAATTCTCCATTCTTTTTTATAGCAGCTGCATTTACACCATTTGTATCAATATCTATAATATCTTTGATTTGTAAGCTATGAAACTCTGCCCTATACTTTGTTTTATCATTTGAAATCAGTTTAGTAGAATTATCACCCATCCCCCATAAACTGCCATCTTTCATTAACACAAATACCGGGCCGCCATAATGTGGTGCAACTACCTTTTTGATTTGATTTCCTCTCCCATCAAAGCCACTGTAAACGCCTGCTCTTTTATCATCATAGCAGCCAACTGCCGGCTGTGAAAATGCAAAAAACAGTTTATTATCTTTTACATATGCAACTCCTCCGTTATCTGCCCATACTTTCTTTACACCTTTTAGCACTTTTTCTTTTTTACAAAAGCCCGACGAAGCAACACATTCTTTTTCTGTTTTGTGAGTATAAAGGAAAAAGCAGCGTCCCTCTCCTCTATATATAAATTTTTTATTCTTATCTGCTAAAATTATCCTTTCATTCCCAATGGGGTAAAATTCAGCAGCTTTTTGGCTAATTATGTGTTTAGGAAAAAGATTTCTTTTTAGACCAATTTCATAAACATAATTCTTTTTGCCTGACTTTTTCACAAAAACACTACTTCCATATCCTCCCGTTGACACTTTACATTCATTCACATTTTTAGCAAGTATACCATAGTTATTTCTTCTTACTGCCATAAGTGCGCCATCTTCATATATATATTCCCCATATTTTGTTTTTTCTGTTCCGTTTTTTATTGTACCTTTAGCACAAACAATAATAGATTCAACATATAGACAAACTATGAATAACAAAATAATATTTCTTTTGCTTTTTTTAGTGCTTTTTGATATTTTTTTCTTTGGTATTGTATGAAGGTCTGGTTTCCAATTTTTCTCATAATTACTATAATACATTTCCGCTCCTATTTCTTTTTGATCTATCTTTAACTCAATCTTTTTCTTCCCCATCTTCAAAGTCCATGATTTTTTCCAATCCTCTTTTTTAGATCTTTCATCAACAATTTTGCAACCTTCAGCAATAATCCTAGCATCTTTATTTGACAATTTGCGGAAACTCAAGACGTTTCTTGAATTTCCCGCATTTTCTTTGTAAGTTTTCAGATGAACTTTATTGCCAACAAGAATGCCATAACTCACCTGATTTATTGAAACAGTGTATCACAAAAAAAGGATTTTACCACGCCTTTTCAAGCCGAGGAATTCTCAAAAAGTATGATACAACGGGGAAAACAGCAGTTTGCTTATCCCAAAGCATATTCAAACGCAATATCCAAAGACACTTTCTCGACCTTACTCTGCTCGGGAAGTTCCGTCTGACTCTGACTGGGAGATGCCGTCTGACTGTGCCCAGTGGGCATCGCTACCGACTCTTCATTTTCCCCATCTTTCAACCTGTTCTCTACGTTTACCCCATTTGGGGATACACTGCCACAAGATAGTTCTGCTATCATTGCAACAAAAAACAAACTGAACAGTATAATTCTTTTCATACCAAACCACCTCTTTCTATTTGTGTCATAAGCAGGACATTGCCGCCTCTTTACCATTACTTTCCTTTTATTTCGAACTGAAAATGAAACTTTAATATTGTTTTACTCTCTTCCTTTCCCCAGTGTCCACTCGGGTCAACCATATTCACCCCATCATTCTTACAATAAGTATACAAATGCAGGCTCTCCGGCTCATCCATATAAATCCCCATTTCTGCGCTGCCTTTTTCACACTACAATCTCTGTTTAATATAGATTTATAAAGCTACTTCCCAAAATAATTATATCTATTAAAATGGTTGCAAGATTGCATAATGTTACTCCAAAACTCTCTCCCAAAAACAGAATAACTAAACAAATCAATAATAGAAAAAAAACACTTAACGAAATTAGAGAAATCTTTACGATATGCTTCCACCATTTACTTTGTTTTTTTTTTCTAAGTTATCCAAAATTTTAGAAACCGCTATACATATAAACCCTATGACAATTGAAAAAAACACTACCTGAAAAGAAAAATACATTGTTCCAATTGCCCCTAAAGCACCTAAATCCTCATCGTTATATACCGTTATAAAAAGTATAATAGAAGAAATTATTCCCTCTATAATAGTTGCATATCCTAATATACTAAGAAGCCTTACTTTTTTCATTTCAATCCTCCATTCTGAAAACATTTTGTTTGAGTAATTCAATATAAAAAATTGTACAACCGTTAAAAAATACAAATAATACTTCACAGAATATGATATACCAGAGCTATCTATAAACCATAAACTTTTTTTATTTCTCTAACTTTTTTAGTAGATTTCCTTGGAAAAGTTTCTGTCATTAAATCTAAAAAACTGTCTTTCAATATTGACTGATTATTATGAAACTTTACAGATTCTCCAATAACATTACAAATAAATTGAGTACAATTATATGATAAAAGTCTATAGTTATGTGTCTGTTTCAATTCATTTGCTTTTTCATCTGTTTGCCAAAATGCAGCACTTATGAATATTGCACTTGTATATTCAGCTTCCCCTTTTCTAAATTTCTTATTTACTTTTTTTCTTAACTCTTTAGCAATTGTTTTTTTCTTCTTCTTTTTCCATGGCTTTTTACTATTCATTCTATTATAACCTTTTACAACACCTGTCGTTAATCCGTTTTTCGCCCATGAAATATAATTCCAGTTAGATGGCCGAATAAAATCACCTTGAAATACTAATGCCACATGCCCAAAGGTTAATGGTCCTATAGCAGCCCCATCTTTTGCATATAACCATATCCCATCATGCCCACTCGGGTCTACCATATTCACCCCGTCATTCTCACAGTAGGTATACAACTGCAAACTCAGCGGCTCATCCTCTTCTCCGGTATAGGTATCCCTTGTCAGAAACCTCCCCATTTCCGGCTGGTAGTACCGTGCCCGCAGATAGATTTCTTCTGTCTCCTTATCGTAGTACTCCCCGCAGTAGCGGAACGGGTTGTCGTCTTTTCCGTCCGGCTTTACTTCATTGCCAAAGGAGTCGTACTCATAGGTCTTGATGACGTTTCCTTTTTCGTCGGTCAGCTGTACTACATTCCCATGCGAATCGGTTACATAGTACTGTTTTTCGGATGCCTCTTTAGAGGCGTTTTCTGTTCCTTTGTCAGCATATAAAAGGTTACTGCCGGAACCCCGGCCGTTTCCACGGATGTATCGTTTCTTTACTTTGCCGCCCCCGGACAGTTCCATTACCAGCTGGCCGCCGTCCCAGACGAATACGGTCTTTTCCCCGTTCACTGTCTTACTTGTCCGCAGGCCCTCCGAATCATAAGTAAAGCTTACCTTATAGTTCTTTGTCAGTGTTTTTGTAAGCTGGTTTAGTGCATTATAATGGTTGACGGTGTTTTCATTCAGCCGGTTGTCTCCCAGTGTCACGTCAATGTCGATGTATGGCCTGTCTTTCCTCTCATTTGGGATTTCATAGCGGTTGACGGTGGCGAGCTGGTTTCCGTTTCTGTCGTTTTTATAGAGGACGACGGTGTCTTCTTCCGTGTCGGTGTTTAAGGTGTCGGTTCGGAGCAGTTCGTCGTTTTTGTTGTATTGATAGGCGGTTATCTTATTCCCCGCTTTCATCTCTTTCCGGTTGTTGTTACTGTCGTAGGTGTAGGTGATGTCTTCCCTTCCTGTCTGGGTTTCTTTTGTAATCCGCCCTAATAAATCATAAGTGTAGGTAGATGTTTTTGTGGTTTTCTTGCCGTCTTTGTCTGCCATATCTGCGGTTTCTTTTGATTTTTGCCCGTTGACAAGATATTCCGAGGTATACTCGGATATTACTCCGGCGTTTCCTGTCTGGTTTTTTAAATCTGTCAGCCGGTTCTGGTAATCGTAGGCATAAGTGGTCGTCAGGTCTGCTCCTGCCACGGTTCTCTGTGACAGGTTGCCGTCAGCGTCGTAGTTATATGCTGCTATTTCGTTTCCTGTTTCGTCGGTGACAGCAGTCAGCTTGGATTCGCCGTCATAGGTGTACTTCAGGAAAAGTTTTGTATCATCCCCCACTTTTACGGCAAAAGCAGACTTATTTCCGGCACTATCATAGCTGTAATTCTTGACTACATCCTTATTCTTGGTCAGTTTTGTTGTTTCTTTTGTAACCTGTCCGGCGGCGTCATCATAGACAAAGGCGGTGTCATCCTGTGTGGCTATGTCTCCATAGGCGTTGTAAGTATAACTATGTTTTGTTTCTTTTCCTGTTTTCTGCTCTTTTGCGGCCATTTCGGTAAGACGGTTCCGGTAGTCGTATTCGTTTTTCAGGGTGTTGCCGTTTTTATCTACCGTTTTTGTGAGGTTGCTGTTTCTGTCATAGGTGTAGGTTTCTCTTCTGCCCTCGGGGTCAGTGAATGCCACCAGCTGGTTTTTCCCATCGTATTCATACTTGGTTTCACGGATGTCATCGATTTTCTTTTTGCCGCTGACGGTGAGCTGATACGTCTTTCCGGCATAGGTGAAAGTGTCTTCTGCTTTTGTGTCCTTTGCCACTTCCGTTACGGTAAGCGTCAATGGTTCCGTCATTCCCGTGAACTGGCGCACTTTGTTCCCTTGGATGTCATAGACATACTGGACGTACTGGGCCTTCTCCCCATCCAGATGGCTTTTGAGCATCACAAGATTCCCCCGTTTATCATAAGTATACCCGGTTTTTGCCGTCCTGTCACCATCCACCGGTTCGTTCTTTTCCGTCACGTTTCCCGCATTATCGTACTTTGTCGTGTTTTTCTGATACGTTATGCTGCCATCTTTCTTTTCCTGTGGGATTTCGGACTGCACCACCCGTCCGAGGATGTCGTATTCATATCTGGTTGCCACGTTTTCTTTTGTTCCCCTCGGAGTGTATTCCTGTATGACCTGCCCCTGCTCGTTATAATCCGTCTTGACGGTCTGGGACTGCCACTGCGTCTCTCCCTCTTTCCGGCTCTTTGTTTCCGTCTGGCTGATATTTCCATTATCGTCATAAGTAGAAAGGGTCTGCGTCTCATAAGCGGGAAGCCATTTCCCGTCCTGCTGTTTTCTGGTTACTGTGTTCTCTTTGGTGGTTCTGCCAAATTCATCCGTTTCATAGGTGGTGGCTGTCTCCACCCTGTTTTTTCCACGGATGTCAGTGCTTGTCAGTCCGTCTTTCAGTCCCTTTTGTCCTCGCAGTGAGCCAGCGCGGTATTCATAGTGGGTTTCGCTACCGTTGGCGGTGATTTTATTGAGGAGGTAACTCTGGTTGGTTGAGACGCGCTGGGAGGCCACGCCAGCGCCGGCGGTGTTGACGAGACGCTCCACGGTTTGATAGGCGTATTTCTCTTTGCTGCCGTCGACGGTGGCGGCGGTGAGGATGACGCCGTGCAGACGGTCCCCGTGATGGGGGGTATAGTTTTTTTCTTCAGTTTCATAGATAACGTTTTTCTGGTTCACACCACCAACGGTGGCATTGCCTTGGACCGTTACTTTTGTCAGGGTCCTTTCCCCGTCACTTTCGCTGTAATGAAATTTGATTTCCCTCCCGACAGAGTCGGTAATTTTGCTGAAGTAGATGCCGTCGGTGTAGGTGTAGCGGATGGTGTTGCCGTGGGCGTCTTTCTGCAGTACGATGACGCCGTTTTCGTTGAAGTAGGTACGCAGGCCGGTTTTGTCGCGCAGCAGATATTTACAGGCAGTGCCATCGACGGTTTTGTTCCAGTCTTCGAGTTTGACGTCTTCGTATTCATAGTTTTCGAGCCCTTGGATGGGATAGCGCCTGCCGGCTTCGTCCTGTTCTGTTTTGATTGGAATGACACCGGCGCTGCCGTAATGGAGGTAGGCAGGTCTTTTTTCCCAGCCCTCTTTTTCCGCCAGCGTGACGGTTTCAATCCACGGGAAGTCATAACGCCAGCCGCTGGCGATTCCGTATACGTTGTGGCTTTCGTTGCTGACGATTTTGGTGCGTTGGGTTTTTTCTTCGTAATCCGGTTTTCCGTCCAGCGACATGCCTCTTCTTCCCTCTCCTTTTTCGTATTTAACTAGCTAGGCGTTTGCGAAACGCCAGAACCCGCATAAATACGGGGTTCTTTTTGTTACAA
>CAJUTM010000034.1 GCA_910589595.1 uncultured Eubacterium sp. | reverse complement strand
TAATTTTTCGGGGAGTGATACAAGGACAACGATACCGCATGATACCCGCGCAGTGCACAAATTCAAGGAGACAAATGATTAAGCGATTGCTCTATTATCATATTGACGCAAAGGACATTATGACAATTTCCTGCTCACACGTTCTAAGTACATATCAAACAAGAATACAATCGCAATCGGTAATAATACGCCCGTTGCAAATCCAATCATTGCCGCCGTCAGATTTTTGAAATTGACAAAGCAAATGATATATAAAATCAACATTATCCCCTGCGTTACTCCATAAATAATACGCACTTTCATACGGTCAGACTCATCTTTGCTTTCCTCAAGACTTGGCGGATTAAATAGCTGCTTACTCCATATGCACCGAAACATATTTGCAACCATAAATACAGTTCCCAAAAGATATACTATCATATAGGTTTCCCATACTCCTGACATCGTCCCCATCTCCTTTTTATGTATGATAAAAAATACCCCTTATTCTTTTATAGAATAGCATAATCAGGGATAAATGTACAGAGAAATGTCAGGCTAACCCAAAAATCTGCCGACAAGCTCAAACACCATATCGTCGTAAGCTTTCCCGCTCGGCGTCGGAGTTGCCTGAACAACAGCGACTATCCGCTTTTCTGGAAAGATTGTAATTCTCTGCCCGCCAAACCCCATGGCGGAAAAGCAATCCGGACTGCACCACCACAGATAACCATAATTTGGCTCCATATGTGATTTCGTTGATTCTTGTATGTATTCTTCTGTCAAAATACGCTGTCCGTTAAAAACTCCTCCGTTTAAGTATAACTGTCCGATTGCCAACATCTCTCTTGCCGTCAAATTAGACGGCGCCTCGTTTTCTTCATTATCTGCCACACTGTAATAAATGCCGTCAGGACTCCGAAACCAACGTCCGCTGTGAATCCCAAGCGGAGCATACAATTCCTGCTCAATAAAATCATACAAGTCGCCGCAAACTTCTTCTAAAACAGCCGCCAGCAAAATCATATCAAATTCCTTATAATTCCATTTCATGCCCGGAATATCCGTTACCGCACAATCCGCAACATAGGACACCCAGTCTTTCGAGCGGCGCAATTGCTCCATCATCGGACAATGATAATGGATTCCCCCATTCCAGTAAATACCGGATGTCATCGTCAGCAGATGGCGAACCGTTATCATACTATGCATTGGGCTGCGTCCCTCACGAAACGGAGCCAGATATGTCGCTATCGGCGTATCCAAATCGGTAAGCTTCCCCTGTCTGCACGCAATCCCTGTTGCTGCCGATAAAATGCTTTTCATAACAGAGCGCATAACATTCCGGCTCTCACTCGTAAAGCCATTGTAATAATTTTCTGCGAGAATCTCCCCCTCCTGCCAAAGAATTACACTATTAATCAGACGATACCTCTTTTTGGCAATATAACAATCTATCTCTTCTGCTATATTTCTTTCTTCCATCATTTCAAATACGCTCCAATCATTGAATCTTTGTTCTGTTTCAATTCCGTAGGTGTACCACTTGCAATCAGACAGCCGCCGTCACTGCCGCCCCCCTCACCCATTTCCAATATGTAGTCGCAATTGGATAAAATGAAAGGGTCATGCTCCGTTACAATGATAGAGGCCCCCAGTTCAACCAACTCGTTCAAAAGGAGCAGCAGTTTTTCCTCATCAGAAAATGACAACCCCGTTGTTGGTTCATCCAGTATGTAAAGTATGCCCTCCATCCCTTTTCCTTTCGGGATTTTTCCTTTCGCCAGCTCCTTTGCCAGCTTAATCCGCTGGCTCTCGCCGCCCGAAATCGTCGGCGTTGCCTGCCCCAGCTTTATATAGCCCATCCCCACTCGCTGCAGAATTTCCAGCACCCGGCAAATAGCATCCTCTTTGTCGCGAAAGAAATCATATGCCTCATCCACACTCATGTCCAAAATCTCGCATATATTCTTTCCCTCCAATTTAATTTGCAGCGCTTCCTGCACATATCCCGTTCCATTACATTCCTCGCAGTCGACATCAATAAAGTTACCAAAACCTACATGATAATGAACGACGCCGTCGCCGCTGCATTTCAGACAACGGCCATGACTGTTTCGGGAAAACATGCCGGCGCTGTATCCGCGCGCTTTTGCCTCTTCTGTTTCTGCAAACAAGTCACGGATTCGCTCAAAAATTCCCGTATAGGTTGCCGGACACGATGTCCGGCTGCGGCCAATCGGCATCTGCCCGATAACATAACATTTCTTTAATTGTTCTGCTCCGCGCAATACCGCCTGTCCTGTCTCAAATGTCTGAACTCCCTTTTCCTCCTCCATTACGCAGTTCTTTTGCAAATACTTTTTCAGAAGCGGAACGAGCGTATCCAGAATCAGACTGGACTTTCCGCTCCCTGACACTCCTGCGACACCAACCATGACACCAAGCGGGATTTCTGCCGTTATATGTTTCAAATTGTGTACACTCGCATTTTCAATCAATAACTTTTGTTCTTTCAGCGGTCGCAATAATGTCTTAACCGGAAGTGACGTTCCACGCAAATAGGGGGCTGTTTTTGACTGGCTGCACTCCAAAAATTCTTCGTATGTTCCCTCAAAAATTTTCCGTCCGCCATCGCTTCCCGCTTCAGGACCGATTTCAATGAGATAATCCGCTTCCCGCATAAAATTTTCATCATGTTCGACCACAACTACCGTGTTGCCCTGATTCACCAATTTACGCAAAATGCGTATAAGATTTTCTTTTTCCGACTCATGCAGACCAATCGTAGGCTCGTCAAATACAAAGATAATTGAGTCCATTTGCGATACCGTATACACGGCCAAAAAAAGCCGCTGTATTTCTCCCCCTGACAAGGTTGGCAGCGGTCGGGAAAGCGCCAAATGTTGAAGCCCCACCTCTATCATACATGCCAGTCTGCCTGTAATTTCCTGCAGCAAAGCATTCTTTTCCCCACACAGCGTTAAAAATTCATACAAATCCCCAATATACATATCTTCCAATTCCACAATTGTCTTTCCACAAAAATATGTATGCGACGCCTGCTCTCCCAGTCCGGTTCCATTGCATTTTTGGCATTTGCATTTTTTCATCATTCCCGCCTGCGTAAGCAGATGCGCCATCCGTCCGGAAGTAGAAAGAACTCCGTTTGCCAGCATGGTAATCCACGGAATAAAACCGCAAAACTTTGATTTTCCGCCATCGCCATATTTTATCAATTGCAATTGCTCTTTCGTCAAATCGCAAATCCGGTCATTCCACATATCAATCCCATACTTTTCACAAAATGGCGTCAGCAGTTTCTTCGTGTCAGCCCGTTTTCCCAGCCCGCACGCTATCTCAACAATCTTCTGCTCTTTGTCCGCAAACAGAGAAACCTCATCTAGGAAATGCGCAACTCCTTTCCCCAGACAACGAACACACATACCTTTTGCCGAATTTCTCTGAAACATGGAAACATCAAGCGGCAGCCCATCGTCATATTCCTCGTCACGCCTGCCATAATTGGCATATAATGCCGCCAGCATGGGACTCAATTTCATCCTTGTCCCAACCGTACTCCGCGGATTCGCCTGACGAATCGTGCGCTGCTCAACTGCTACCGTTGGCGACAATCCGGTGATTGCGTCAAAAGAAGGGGCACTGTCTATCATAAACTGTGTCCCTGAAAATAATAAATACCGACGCTTTCCCTCCTCATAAAGGGTATCAAAAGCAAGACTCGACTTACCGCTGCCGGATACCCCTGTAATCACGGTAAGTTTCTGTTTGGGAATCGTCACATCAATCCCTTGCAAATTATGAATACGGGCCCCCTCAATAATAATCTTATTCTGTTTCAAACTTCTTTCCTCCCATCAGTGTACCGAACTTATCCCTCATTATACCACATATTCTTTTAGAGATTCCAGAATTTTTCCCGCCTCCTCCTGATGTTCATGAATCTGCAAAACTAAAGGCTTTGACAAATCCATACTGAATATTCCGAGAATCGATTTGGCGTCAATCACATAACGCCCGCTCACTAAATCAAAGTCTGTGTCAAATTCATTCGTAATAGAAACAAATTGCTTTACCTTTTCAATACTGTCTAATGATACTTTTATCTCTGTCATTTTCCTCACCTTTTCCTTTCCTGTATAAAAGCCCGTACATCTGCCTCTTCCGGCATGACCTTTAAAGCGCCTTTTTTCGTCGTGACAATAGACGACGCGGCATTGGCAAATTCCAACATATCATACAGCTTCTGCTCATCAAGTCCATCGAGCCCAAATTCCAAAATATAGTGGAGCACACAGGCCATAAAGGTATCCCCTGCTCCTGTTGTATCAATCGTATCCGGATTCAAAAATGGGGAACACTCTACTATATTTCCACCATAGTAAACACGGCTTCCATTTTTTCCCATCGTCGCAAAAATAATCGGCGTATCGTACTGTTCACGTATTTTTTCTACCCCCGCATCAATATCCGCCATTCCTGTAAAAAAGGCAATCTCATCATCAGAAATTTTCAATATCTGGCACTGGCTGATACCATAGGCAATCTTCTCCTTTGCCACATTCAGGTTTTCCCACAAAGGAGGCCGCAGATTAGGGTCAAAAGAAATCAATGCGCCGCTTTCTTTTGCTGTCCTCACTGCCTTTTTAGTCGCACCCTCCACTTCGGGAGCGGTCATAGATAAGCTTCCAAAGTGAAAAATTTTTGCATTTTCCAATAAGCAGCAATCAATGTCTCCATCCCTTAACATCATATCGGCTCCCGGATTGCGGTAAAAAGAAAAACTTCTGTCTCCGTCAGGGGCCGTGTGTACAAATGCCAGTGTCGTAGGAACTTCCTCGTCCATAATCAGATTACCCGTATCAATGCCCTGTTCCGCCACTACATTACGAAGCATTTCACCAAAAGAATCTCTGCCTGTCTTGCCAATAAACGCTGTCTGTCTCCCCAATTTCTGAAGCATTGACAATACATTGCAGGGCGCTCCGCCGGGATTCGCCTCGAAAAGCGGATTGCCCTGTTTGCTGCTGCCATTCATAGTAAAATCCACAAGCAGTTCCCCCAATGCCACCACATCATATTTTTTCATGCCAAACTTTCCCCTCCTTTTTCAGATTTCATCTTCCCGTCTGGCCCTGTCCAATGTAATCTTATACTTTTCAATATTTACTACTGCCGTTCCATCACATTCCAGTATAACATCTTTTGCGTCTAATGGCGTATAAAATGTAGAAGTAAATGTCTGAACTCCGTCATTGACAAACAATTCCACTGAAAATTTATCGAGAAGCAGGCGGAGCTTCAACGTTGTTCCGGCTTTCCTGATTTTCATTTCCCGCCGGCATACAACATCTTTTGTAAGTCCGCAGCGGGTGCGGTCAAAGGCAATCGTCTCCGCACTTTTTAAATACTGAAAACGGGTTTCATATGTTTCGTTTTTGGCAAAAATAATAGAAAATTTCTCATAATCTCCCGACACTAATTCTACCGTCAAGTCCAGTACCCGCCCATGAATTTCCGGCAGACTACATGTTGCGGATATTTCTTTTTTCTTATAAAATACAGGCTCTGTACGGTAATATTCCAGTTCTTTCACCGGATTTTGATATAATATATCATCTTTAAGCTCCAGTTCTCTGGGAATCGTCATCATCCCATTCCATTTCTGCTCTTCCGGCTTAATATTCATATCCCATGACTGCATCCAGGCAATCATAATCCGTCTGCCATCCTCTGTTTGTAATGTCTGCGGCGCATAAAAATCTAATCCATAATCAAGAGAAACCACCTGTTCCTCCAGCAAATGATAATTTTGTCTGTCATACTCTCCTATCATCGCTATTGATTGGTTTCCATTATGAAATTCTTTTCCGTCTGCCTGCATATTCATGGGAGAAACTGTTAATATGTGTTTTCCGCATAATGCGAAAAAGTCAGGACATTCCCACATCTTCCCATATTTCCCCCGATTGTCTGCCAGTACGGAAAGATATTGCCAATGTCTCAAATCTTCTGAGGCAAAAAGTACTGCCTGACCGTCGTTTTTGGCGTCTTTGCTGCCTGCCACCAGATAATATGTTTCTTTCTCTTTCCATATCTTCGGGTCTCTGAAATCCTCACGGGAATATTCCTCCGGAAGCAGGGCGGCCGGAACGACCGGATTCTCCCGAACTTTTTCATAATGGACGCCGTCGCCTATGGCGAGACACTGGTTTTGAAAATTTTTCTTAATTCCGTCTTCGCTTTCCGTCTCCTGTACTCCGGTATATACCAGCGCCTGACCCTCGTCTGTCTCTATGGCGCTTCCCGAAAAACATCCTCCACCATCATAGTCCGTATCCGGTGCCAATGCTGGCGGAAGCTCCTCCCATTTCACAAAATCATCGGAAACAGCATGCCCCCAATGCATTGGCCCCCATTCGTCACTGTATGGATGATATTGATAAAAGAGATGTACCTTTCCCTGATAGACGGAAAATCCATTGGGGTCGTTCATCCACCCCGTCGGCGAGGTAACGTGAAATACGGGTTTTTCTCTTTTTGACACCCGGTGCTTCTCCTGATATTGATTTGCTTTTTCCAATTTTGTCATGGCAAACCTCCTGTTTTTAATCTCAATCTATAATACAATTGCCTTTTCTGTTTCCAAATCAAAGAAATGCATCTTGTGAGGCATCATTACAAACTCTACCGTGTCACCGATTTTACTTACCTCGTATTTAGATACTCGGGCTACAGACGTAATACCTCCAAATTCAAAATACAGATTATTTTCATTTCCCATGATTTCCGTATTGTCAATAACCGCTTTCTGTTTCGTTGCCGCATACAAATCAAGATTCGGGGCGTCAAACTTGATATCTTCTCCGCGGATACCCATAATCAGACCGTTTTTATGAGCGGCAAGTTTTTCAGCGATTGTGTCCGGCAGCTCCAGCTTGCAGCCATCTTCAAATTGAAGAACATTTCCATTTAAATTGATTCGATAAAAATTCATCTGCGGGGAACCGATAAAGCCGGCCACGAATTTATTTGCCGGATGTTCATAAAGTTCCATCGGCGCGCCGGTCTGCTGAATCACACCGTCTTTCATAATTACAATGCGGTCAGCCATAGTCATTGCCTCCACTTGGTCGTGAGTGACATAAATCGTTGTACTGCCCAATTCCCGATGAAGCTTGCTTATCTCATTGCGCATGCTGACACGCAGCTTGGCATCCAGATTAGACAACGGCTCATCCATTAAAAATACTTTTTTATTCTTAACAATCGCACGTCCCAGAGCCACTCTCTGTCTTTGGCCGCCGGACAGGTTCTTCGGCTTCCGGTAACGGTATTCTTCCAGCCCGAGAATTTTTACAGCCCAGTCGACTTTCTTTTTAATTTCTGCCGCCGGCACTTTCATATTTTTCAAACCGTAGGAAATATTTTTCTCCACTGTCATATGGGGATACAGGGCATAATTCTGAAATACCATGGAAATTCCCCTGTCCATCGGCGCAACCTCGTTCATCTTCCTGCCGCCGATATAGAGCTCGCCGCTGCTGATTTCCTCAAATCCGGCAATCATTCGCAAAGTCGTAGATTTGCCACATCCGGACGGCCCTACAAATGCAACAAACTCTTTTTCCCCGATTGACAAATTAAAATCTGTCACCGCATTTTTATCTGTTTTATCATATTTCTTACAAACATTCTTTAATTCAATAAAACTCATAGCATTAACCCTCCTTTGAACCAGTTGACACGACACCTTCTACAATCTGCTTTGAAAACAGAGAATAAATGATGATAACCGGTATCGTAACCATTGTAATAACCGCTAACGTCTGCCCCATCGTCGTATTGTCATTCGATGTAATGGCATTTAAACCAATCTGCGCCGTCAATAAATCACCGGATGTAAATACGAGCGACGGCCACAGATAATCATTCCACACATTAAGGAACGTAAAGACACTGACCGTAGCGACAACGCTCTTTGACATCGGCAGCACCATCGTAAAAAAGTATTTGATGGGGCGGCAATGGTCAAGCTGCGCCGCCTCGTACACATCATCCGGAAGACTGACAAACACCTGCCGGAATAAAAAGATGTTAAACGGATTGACAATCATCGGCAGAATGTAACCGATTACCGTATTTAACAGTCCCAATTTAGCGATAAATAAAAAGTGAATGGTGATAATCGTTTCCATCGGCACAATCATCAGTAACATAATAATCAGCAGCCAGCGTTCCCGAAATGGAAATTTAATTTTTGCCAGTGCATAACCTGCCAGCCCGTTTACAATAACGCCAAGTACGATTAACAACGCCGCATAAAACAATGTATTTACCATGTATCGGATAAAAGATGTGTTAGTCAGAACGGCAATATAATTATCAAAGAAACTTCCATTGATGGCAGGCGGCACAAAGGCAGATAATGAATTCATATCGCTTGTTATAGCTGCGTCCGGCTTAAAAGAATTAGCTAACATCCAAATAACCGGAAACAGAAAGAACAACGACGCAATAATCAAAATTACAACTAAAATCCAATTATTTCTTTTTTGCTTTTTTGTCAACATGGCTTCCCTCCTTATCTCTTGTTGCAATCGTCTGTATCACGGTAAGAACCATAACAAAGATTGCAAATACAATCGCCATCGTAGATGCCAGTCCGATTTCCCAATTTACCGTTCCAGTTTCATAAATATCATATACCATCGTATACGTGGAATGGGACGGCCCGCCGCCGGTCATTACCATCGGCTGCACAAGCATGCGGAACGCACCAATCGTAATCGTTATAAAGACGAAAATGCAAAGTGGTTTTAACTGTGGCAGCGTAATATCTTTAAATTTCTGCCACCCCGTCGCATGGTCCATATCTGCCGCCTCATAAAGCGCCGGATTAATTGCCTGCAAACCTCCCAAAAAAATAATCATTTGATATCCTACTCCCTGCCATGCACTCATTATGGCGATAGATGGAAGCGCCTGTGACGCACTGTTAATAAACGGCTGCGCCGATATGCCAAAATTCCCTAAAATAGAATTCAGTATTCCTTCCGGGCTGTAAATTTGTACCCAGAGGGTAGAAACTACCGCCAAAGACATAACTACCGGCAGAAAAAATGCCACTTTGAAATACTTTTTGCAATGCGTAACCTTATTTATCAACAGCGCCAGTCCCAGTGAACCAAGTCCCTGTAAAGGTACTATAATGATGACAAAACATACTGTGTTGATAAACGCTTTTCTAAAATCCTCGTCCTTGAAAATCTGGAGAAAGTTATCCAGTCCGACAAAGTGTGTCAGACTTGGATTCAGGGCAAAGAAATCGGTAAAACTGAATATCAGGGTTAGTATCATGGGCAGGAACAGAAAGATTGTCAGTAATACTAACGCCGGCCCGAAAAATGCCATACCCAAAAGAGATTCTGATTTTTTCTTCATCTTCACTTCACCGTATAACGCTTTAGCTTTGCGTTAATCCTTTCTATTGATTTATCCAGTTCTGTCTGTGGTTCTGCCCCACTGAGCACACAGTTTTCCAATACCTGCTGGAAAGAAGTGCTCACCTGCGGATAGACAGGTGTTTTCGGCCTCGGATGTCCATAGTTGCTAAGCTGGTTATATAAGGCCCGATAATTCTCGTCCGTCTGAAATTCATCGCTGGATTCAAAGGCCTGATACGTTGATGGAAAACTCTTTGATTTTTCCCAAAGCAGTATCCCGCTTTCCACACCGCTCATCCACTTTACCAGTTCCGTAGCTCCTTCTATGTTTTTTGTCTTGGAAGACGCCGCATAGGCCCATGAGCCGGTCGGGGTATACCGCTCCCCTTTCCAGTCATCACCGACAACATAGGGAGCGACCCCCAAATCAATGTCTGGATAACTGTTATAAATGGTATTAACTTCCCATGCCCCGTCAAATTTGAATGCCGCACGTCCGCTCTCAAACAGTTTATCAATCGGAACTTTTGACATAAAACCATGATTTAACAGAGTTTTAAAATAATTAATTGTCTCCACATTTTCAGATGAATTGAACACACCGTCCACATTCAGCCCCGCTTCATCTACCATGTTTCCACCATTAGCCCAAAAGAATGGCGCATAATAGTAAATGGTTGCCTCGCCTACGGGGAATGTCATATCCAGTGCATATCCGCCCTCTTTTTCCACGACCGGCTTTACTTTTTCCAATACATCGAGAAATTGCGTACGCGTCCATGGATGAGCCGCGTCCGGCACCTCAACGCCGGCCTCTTTTAAAATTGCTTTGTTGTAATATAACCCCACGCTGGATTCCATGGCACCAAGAGCATATAATTTATCGTTGTACGTTCCCTGTTCAATAATGGACTGCAGATAAACTTCCCGCTCTTCCCGCGTCAGTTCTGCCAGCGGCTGAATAATCCCATTCGCTGCATATGCGGCAATATTGGGCCCATCAACCGTCAATACATCCGGTAAATTTCCCGACATCACAGAGGCATTCACTTTATCGGAGTAACCGCCGCCGCTGTCATTTCTTGGAATAAACTCAATGTCTGCATAATATCTGCCATCATACTTCTCATTAAAAGCCTCCACGGACTCCCGATAACACCTGCCCTCATCCGTATCCTCAATGGAGTGTACCCAGATGGAAAGATACTGTTCTCCCTCATCATATCCGGCAATATCGTCCGGAGACGGTTTGCTCCCCTGACAGCCGGTCAGAGTTCCAACAAGCAAAGCAGTAATCAGTATGAGTCCCCATAATCTTCTCATTCTTTTCGCTCCTTTCCCAGAAAATTATTTTTGTAAGATTGTCGTACTATGTGTATACACGTTTGTAACCAGTTATGTAACTAGTTAAGTAACCGGTTACTTTATGGCTATATCTTAACACGGCAATTCCGTTGTGTCAATACATTTTTCCAAAAAAGTTATCGGTTACTTAACCGGTTATTTTCTTGTTGATTTCGTTGCGGAACACTGCTATACTAAATATAACGTTTGTCTGCATAGTACACAGGGAGGTCGCAATAATGAGCAAAAAGAAAGTAACCTTTGATGATATTGCAAAATATACTAACTTTTCTAAAACAACAATATCGAGATATTTTAATAATCCTGATTCCCTAACCATTAAGAATCAGGAAATTATCGCGCAGGCGCTTGTCGATTTGGATTATCAGGAAAATAAACTGGCAAAAGTGCTGGCAAACGGCAGGAGCGAATTTATCGGCATTATTATTCCCAATCTCTATTTACACTATTATGCCGAAGTGTTAAACCGCATTTTGAACACCTATGAAACGTTTGGTTACAAGTTTCTTGTCTTTGTCGGTACTGACCACGAGGAGACAGAGCGGAAATATATTCAGGAACTGCTCGCCTATAAAATAGAAGGCATGATTATTTTAAGCCATACCATCCCCTCGCAGGAACTTGCTTCCTATCAGATTCCCATCGTGACAATAGAGAGGGAGAACGAGTATGTAAACAGTGTAAATACAGATAATTATATGGGCGCAGTACAGGCCACCAGCCTGCTCGCCAAAAACGGCTGCGATATTTTGCTTCACATTAACTCGCCAGTGCCGGAAGAAATCCCCTCCTACGGACGTATCCTCGGATTTCAGGATATTTGTAAGGAGCAGAACATAAACCATGAATTGATATTAAGAGACCTTGGAAATTCCTATCACGAAACAGTCGGACAAATGCAGCAGATTTTCCAATATATCAGAGATAAATATAAAAACAGAAAAAAAGGACTGTTTATGGCAAATGATACACATGCCAATATTATGCTCAATATCATCTTCCGTGAATATGGCTGCCTGCCGGACGAATACCGGATTGTCGGCTTTGATGATTCGCCTATTGCGGAAGAAGCCGTCATTCCCATCAGCACGGTAGGACAGCAGATTGACAAAATCGCATATGAGGCGGTGGAACTTCTGGTCGGTCTGATGAACGAAAGAAAAAAACGCCGTCCAAAACCACAGACAGAATTGGTTCACAAAAACGTAACGCCTATTCTGTTGCGGAGAAATACAACAGATTAGCCTGAAGATGGCAAGGCGAACCTGCCGTTCGACTTACCATCTTTCAGGCTAACCGCCATTCCTCACACCGAAACAGAAATATTTCCTGTATCCGGCTTTTCTGTCTCTGTTCCCATTGCCGCGTCGGGAATTCCGACCTCTGCCAGCAATCGTTTCCCCTCGTCGCTGATTTCTACCGTATCCACATTTGCCTCTTTCCTTTCTTCCATCTTCTCTTCTGCTTCCTGACGTTCATCTCTGCGCTTTTCAATTGCTTTTTCACGCTCCAGTTTCTCTTTTTCTTTTGCTTCTTTCGCGTCTTCTCGCAGGCCGTCGTCCGCTACTTCCTGATACTCCCCTGCCTTTTTTGAAAATTCGCTGACATAGCCCATCGCACGCTCCATCGTACCGGTATCCCCCCTGCGCTCGGCCTCCTTATAAACCCGCAGCGGCGTATTTACGTGATTAATATTTGTTCCCGCACCAATTAAACCTTCCATTGTCTTTGTATGCATAATACCCTCCATTCCGAAGCGCAGCGGAGGAAGTACGAGCAAAAAACAGCGTAGCTGTTTTTTGCTCTGTACATCAATACTATTTGTGGCGCTTCGGCACAAATAGTGGTGTGAACAATAAGCTATCGAGCTTATTGTTCACACTACCTCCTTTCTGCGTTGCTTTTCATTTTCTTTTTCGTCAGACGGAGTATCCCGATTTAGATTTTCGTATTAAACGGTCTTTTTCATGTTATATCCGTTGTCATGGAGGGGAATAAGTACAGAGATTTCAAACACCTGATTTTCTACTTTTATGCTGACAGTGCCATCATATTTTCTTATTGTTTCATAAACATTGAAAAAACCGATGCCCTGTCTTATCTCTTTTGTATCTTTCAGAGCCGTGCCATTTTTCATAACAAGAAGCAGACATCTCTTTACCTGCTGCGACTGAATTTCCACAAAACGATATTTCTCATCTGCCATTTCCGCACAGGCCTTTATCGCATTGTCCAGAAGATTCCCGAAGAGTACACATAAGTCAAATTCATCAACCGCACATTTTTCAGGAATCTGTATGTCTGCCATCCAGCGGATGGAAAGTTCCGCCGCCTTTTTTCTTTTATTGTACAATAAGGCGTCTACCGCCTGATTACCTGTCAGCTCATCCTCACAACCAATATTTCCTTTTTCCATCATCTTTTGCAGATAACTTCCCGCCTTATCAAATTCTTTCTTTTCCCATAAGCCGTACAAAGCGAGCACATGATTTTTCATATCATGTCGCAACCTTTCCATCTGTATATGTTGCTCGTTCAGCATTTGCCAGAACTCAATTTGTGCGTTATACTGCTCTTTCTGCCGCTGCTCGATATAAACCTTATTCATAAAAAATACAAAACCGCCTGCCATACAAGCTGCCAGAGCCGTCAAAAGACAAATGGAAATGTGGCTGAAAATCTGATTATAATAAACATCCCCATACGCTGCTCCACCGGCGTTTGATACTACCATAATCCCATTGCTTGCTCCCCAGTTGACAATATCTACAATCGCAACAATTCCCATAAGAAAGGCGGTCGTCATAAGATACCAGCTTCTTATTTTAGACTCCAATACGGAAGCCAGTCTTTTCCGCAGACAGTTTTGTACCAGAATCACTGGAAAATAAGCGGCCGCTCCTATGATACCCTCCAGCCACGGAGCCATATACGCCGCCTGTCCGTCTGCAAATAAATTACTGCCAACTAAGGCAAGGCAGGAAAAGAAAGAGCACCCGAAGTTCCACACAAAAGTCTTTATAGCAACTATAATCATCGCCACAAAGACTTTTTTCATTGCATCATCAGAAAAGGCAATAAGAAATAAACCGACAAATAGTATGTGGCTTATCATCGCCCGCAAAATATAGGGCGCCGCCAGCGCCCTATCAAAATTAACTCCTGCTTCTACTACAAGTAAAAGAATAATAAAAATCTTTTTATTTATTTGAAAACCTTTCAAATATCTTTCGCAAAACTTACATAGCGATAGTATGTATCCTATATAGAAAAACAGGAATACGATTAAATCTGCTCTCATATGCAGCCCCCGCTTTTCTTCATATATTGCAGAATCTCCTGACAAAAAGCCTCATATCTTCTTTTTGCTATCGGTATCCTTTCGCCGGTGTCAAGGAAAATCTCCTGCCTGTTATAGCTGTCTACATATTTTAAGTTTATGAGAAAGCTCTTATGGCACCTGAAAAAATCTTTGCCAAGCAGTTCTTCTTCTAAAGTTCCCATCTGCTCATAATAGTCAAAAACACCTTCGGCGCTATGTGCGGAAATAATTCTGCCCCTGATTTCAAAATAGTAAAGTTCTCTCAATAACAGCTTTTTCTTTGTCCTGTCCTGACGGATAATGATAAAATCCTGCGATTGGCTCTCCAGCTTTTTTGCCGCCTTATGCAAAACTCTCTGTAATTTTGAATAACTGACCGGTTTTACCAAATATTGGAATGCCTCCACATCATATGCCTGAAAAACATAGTCTCTGCTTGCCGATATGAAAACAAGTATTTTGTCAAACGACTTATCCCTCAAAAACTGTGCCGTTTCCATACCATCCATCCCGCACATCATAATATCCAGAAAGATAATATCAAAATTTTCTATCGCGTTTATCAAGTCCCTGCCGCTTGAAAACTGACGCACAATAAAGGGAGCGCCCGCCTCTCCTAAAATCTCCCTGATGTCCTTTGCCAAATTACAGCAATCCAGCATTTCGTCGTCACACACTGCTACCGAAAGCATCTTATCACCTCCCTGCTTATGCTCATAGCGAGTACACGAAATAAGCGCCGACCCAAATCCTGTTCTGAATCAGCGCTCTCTATCTACTGCTGCGTCTTTGATACCTTTTCCATCTGCTGGCGAAAACTACGCGGTGACATTCCATATTTCTTCTTAAACGCTTTTGAAAAATAGAGTTCATCCCTATATCCCGTATAAAATGCTATCTCTTTAATTTTCAAATCCGAGTCTGCGAGCATCTCCTTAGCCTTTCCCAAACGATATTCTGTCATATATTCCTGAACAGATAATTGATAAGCCGACTTAAAACAGGTTGATAAATAGGCGCGCGTAATACCAATGCTGTCAGCAATATCCTGCACATTCAAATCACGGTAATAGTTGTGCCGAATAAACTGAACCGCTTCATTACTGTATTTCTGCATATTATCTTTTCCTCTCGTATCCTGATTTATTTTCACCTGCGCCCTGCGGATGCATTCTTCCACACTGATGGATTCACTCATCTTCTGTGCCACGCCGCCACTGCTGGTTTCAACAAAGTATTCTTTATCCCATTTGAGATTTATCTGATTCACAGCCATTAGAAACCGCGCCTTAACTTTGTTCAGTTTTTCCCTTGAGCTGTTCTTTATCACGATACAAAACTCATTTTCACCCGTTCTTCCTGTCATGCTTGCATTATCTTCCTGAAAGGTCTGACGAATTGCTTTCGTAACCGCACCAATCACATCTTCTCTCTCAGACCATCCAAAACGCTCGATAATTTCCTGTAAATTGGTAATCCGGATGCACAGGAAAGAAAGGAACTCATTATTCTCGATTGCATTCCTGCGCCAATCCGAAGATGCCTCAAAAAAACCATACTGATTGAAAAGACTCGTTTCCCGATCATAGCGCAGCAAATGAAGCCGTTCTTCATTCAATTTCTGTATATGCCTTTGAACCCAGATTGTTTGCAAAACGCTGCTTAGATTCACAAGAAACGCCTGATAGAAGTCTCCGCATTCCTGAAATTGATGATGTTCAAAAGAAATCAGCGCATACCCGAAACAATGTTCTCTGTAGTGCATGGGATTCACATAATAAATCTGTGAACCACTTTCAAGGAAATTAATCGGTAAAAGCTCAGTCCGGTCAAATAATTCACCCGGCATATCTACATTTATATTCGGTCCCCCATTATAATGGGCATGAATCGCCATATTCATACGATCCGTAAACGGCAGTCCCGTCTTTGTTTTATTTTCGTATTGTTCATCTTCGTTCAAACAGATAAAGAAATGCCGCACCCCCTCATTCCCCTCTACAAACTTTCCAATCAAATCCGGAAGCTGTCCATATTCATTGATACACTCCATACGAAATACCATGAATGTATTCTGTTTTCCAAGATGAATCAGTTTGCGATTATTCTCTGACAGTTGTCGAAACATTGTGACTAATTCCTTGCCTGACTGAGTGCACCCGCAAGAATCACGATATAAATTGTTTGAGCCGATATAATACTCTTCCATGAGCTCGCAGCCGCTATCATGCAACCGGATTACTTCCATCGCTTTGGCTGCAAAGTCCTCGGGTTTCACACATACAGTAGAAATCTGGGGATACAGTTCCCTCGCCTCTATCACATCATCAAAACCCATAACCTTTATGTCTTCTGGTACATTAATTCCTCGTTTGTTCAGTTCTTCACAAACTGAAATCGCCATATAGTCATTGGCACAAATAATAGCGTCGGGCAATTCATCTGACAATGCCAAAAAATAATCTACGGCCTGCTCACCCGCATTGTACCATAAATTTCCCGTATAAATGTAGGACTCGCAAAAATCCAGTCCCCGTTTTCTGACAGTTTCCCGAAAACCTTCCTCTCTGCACATAATATCATACATCGTGGAAGGTCCTGTTACATAATATATTTTTTTCGCCTGATGGCAGTCAACCATATGGTTGACCATATGACTGACTGCCTCTTTATCATTACTAAGAATATTGATACAGCTCTCCTGTTTTTTGCGGATACTGATAACCGGACAGGAAACATGTTCCTCCAATTGGTGTAATAATCTCTCTTCCATCTGAGGAATATCGAATGTATCCAAAAGCAACACAACTGCATCCAATTTTTTATAGCAGGGTATTTCCAACATATTGCACTCACCGGCAATGTATTCCTGATTGTTGTCATACTCACCAAATGTTGAAAATATAATCAGATTATAGTCCCACTGTTTTGCCTGCTCCGCCATCGCTTTACACACAGTACGCTGAAAATATTCCTGTGTCTTACACGCAAACATTCCAATGGTCTTCTTCCCATTTTCAAACATGAGGCCTGCCTCCTCTATTGCCTATTGTTTCGTAAACTTAACCCATTTTATCTGTAGGTTGGGATTGCTTGTTTTCAGATACACCGTATGTTTTCCTGAAGGAATATTGGTAACAGCGTTTTTCTCTTCAAAGGTTGGTAAATGCGGTATATTCCAAATCGTTTGCGGATTTTTATCCAATGTATCCCACGATACACTGACTGACGTACCGTAGCCTTCTCCACCGGCATAAATGACAGTTTCCTGAACATTTGCGTCAAAATCCAATTCAAATGCAATGTAGGAACCGGCACTATTGAGCGTCACAATTCCATCTTTAACTGTCACATCTTTGGAATCGCTAAAGGCGGTGGCCTGAATCTGTTCAAAAGGATTACCCACATCCGGTACAACTCCCGGTGTTGTGTCTTTGATTGCCACACTCAAAACCGCTTTCCGTCCGGCGCTGAACACGAAAGAGAGCGATATCTTCCCTGTCTTTTGGGCTGCCAAATACTCTTTTTTAATCGTAACCACATCTCCCTGAATGGTATAATCTTTATCTTGCACAAGCGCGTTTCCTTCGTTCTGAATCTTTGTCAGTGTATTACCATTCAGTGTCATCGTTACATGAATTGGCTTCTGTTTTGCCGTCTCCTTGTCAAATTCCGTACTATCTGCAGCAATTGTAGAACTCACAGATGGCGTCGTACCGTCTGGAAGCCATGCGCGGAATCGTCCACTGCAGTGAAGTAATCCCATCATGTACAGACAGCCGTCATAATAACGGTATTTCCCAGTAGTCGGTGAAATATTCCAGAAATCCTCCAAAAATGCCCATGCCTTTTTATCACTTGCTGCCAAACTGGCTGTTGCATTCATAGCAACCAGCCCTGGAGAATGATCACCCTCCAATTCTTTACCATCGACTGCGTACTGGTTTTTATAACTCTCAACACCTTGTTTCGCAAAAAATGCCTGAATGCGGTCAGCATGTGTCGTCGCCCAATTATCTTTGCCCCACCACGCATAGTCACAGGCAATATTGCCGGCGATGCGCCATGCATCGAAACGGAAATCTCCGTGATTTCCCTCTTTCTTCGGTTCACCACTAAACTCCGAGTAGTCCGGACCAAGTCCGGTTGTGGCGTTTGTTGCCTTTTTGAAGTAGTCACGGCTTACTTGTGCCGCTTCACTCCAAAATTCATTATTCTTATCTGCCAGTTCTGCCCACACCTCATAGAATGCTGGAAGGTGATAGGATGGATCGGTATATAATGCCGAATTCCCATATGGAACAAACACTACCATTTTGTGACTGGAGTTAAACATATTTACCACTCCGCCACCAGAATCATTCCGAGACATTATATCATCCAGTATTTCCTGCGCCTGTGCCTTGTAGTCATAAATACCATCTCCGTCACCCCAACGGGCGGAGGCAAAGAATAGGGAAGTCACAAAATACTCCTCTCCATCCGGAGCCGGATTCTGATCTTTCTTACTTCCATCTGTTCCGCACTGCCATGCAAAATATCCTTTTCGTTCTCCATCCTTATGATGCATATACGTCTTTGCCCATTTCCAGAGCCGGTTAAATTCTTCCTGTTTATCCATCTGTACACAAATCATCATACCATAAGACATTCCCTCGGAGCGGACATCATTTGTATCTGCTGTGTAAATGTACGCCATGTCATTGCCAACCGGATAGTAAATCCTCTCATCCTCTGTTCCGTAAAAGAACTTATCCCATGCCTCTTCCACCTTGGCATTAATTTCTTTTTCTGAGTATCCAAGTTCTTTGAACATGTTACGGTATTGGCCTGTCTTGACAGCGCCGCCCACCGGCACCGGAGCCTCTGGCGGCGCCGGGATATCTGCGAGGAAAATCAGTTCAAAACTCTCCAAACACGTATCATTGCTTCCATTGTCAGTTTCCAATTTCAACATAATCTCCAAAGATCCTGTCTCTTCCTCCTGCATCTTAAAATCAATGGTCTGTTCTGAAAGCTCTGCTCCTGTAAACCAGACAGCTCCTTTCTTTTTGCCACCAATATATAAGGAAATCCCTGCTGCTGTATCATTCGTGGACGCTCCTTTTAAAATCATCCGGTATTTTTTGTTTGTTCCCTTAAAATCATAAGTAGTCGTTATTGCATCACCATTTGTATAAAGTTTCACTCCCTTAAATGGTTTTTCCATTGTACCAGTAAGACCCGACGCTGCCATATCAGTACATTTCTTAACTAACAAAGTCTCTGGCTTAGAAGTCGATGTTGCTGTCGGTGTTGCCGTCGGCTGGCCGGACGCTGTCGCTGTCGGTGTTGCCGTTGCTGTCGCCGTCGGCTGGCCAGACGCTGTTGTCGTTGCTGTCGCCGTCGGCCGGCCGGACGCTGTCGCTGTCGGTGTTGCCGTCGGCTGGCCGGACGCTGTCACAGATGGCGTCGTACCGTCTGGAAGCCATGCGCGGAATCGTCCACTGCAGTGAAGTAATCCCATCATGTACAGACAGCCGTCATAATAACGGTATTTCCCAGTAGTCGGTGAAATATTCCAGAAATCCTCCAAAAATGCCCATGCCTTTTTATCACTTGCTGCCAAACTGGCTGTTGCATTCATAGCAACCAGCCCTGGAGAATGATCACCCTCCAATTCTTTACCATCGACTGCGTACTGGTTTTTATAACTCTCAACACCTTGTTTCGCAAAAAATGCCTGAATGCGGTCAGCATGTGTCGTCGCCCAATTATCTTTGCCCCACCACGCATAGTCACAGGCAATATTGCCGGCGATGCGCCATGCATCGAAACGGAAATCTCCGTGATTTCCCTCTTTCTTCGGTTCACCACTAAACTCCGAGTAGTCCGGACCAAGTCCGGTTGTGGCGTTTGTTGCCTTTTTGAAGTAGTCACGGCTTACTTGTGCCGCTTCACTCCAAAATTCATTATTCTTATCTGCCAGTTCTGCCCACACCTCATAGAATGCTGGAAGGTGATAGGATGGATCGGTATATAATGCCGAATTCCCATATGGAACAAACACTACCATTTTGTGACTGGAGTTAAACATATTTACCACTCCGCCACCAGAATCATTCCGAGACATTATATCATCCAGTATTTCCTGCGCCTGTGCCTTGTAGTCATAAATACCATCTCCGTCACCCCAACGGGCGGAGGCAAAGAATAGGGAAGTCACAAAATACTCCTCTCCATCCGGAGCCGGATTCTGATCTTTCTTACTTCCATCTGTTCCGCACTGCCATGCAAAATATCCTTTTCGTTCTCCATCCTTATGATGCATATACGTCTTTGCCCATTTCCAGAGCCGGTTAAATTCTTCCTGTTTATCCATCTGTACACAAATCATCATACCATAAGACATTCCCTCGGAGCGGACATCATTTGTATCTGCTGTGTAAATGTACGCCATGTCATTGCCAACCGGATAGTAAATCCTCTCATCCTCTGTTCCGTAAAAGAACTTATCCCATGCCTCTTCCACCTTGGCATTAATTTCTTTTTCTGAGTATCCAAGTTCTTTGAACATGTTACGGTATTGGCCTGTCTTGACAGCGCCGCCCACCGGCACCGGAGCCTCTGGCGGCGCCGGGATATCTGCGAGGAAAATCAGTTCAAAACTCTCCAAACACGTATCATTGCTTCCATTGTCAGTTTCCAATTTCAACATAATCTCCAAAGATCCTGTCTCTTCCTCCTGCATCTTAAAATCAATGGTCTGTTCTGAAAGCTCTGCTCCTGTAAACCAGACAGCTCCTTTCTTTTTGCCACCAATATATAAGGAAATCCCTGCTGCTGTATCATTCGTGGACGCTCCTTTTAAAATCATCCGGTATTTTTTGTTTGTTCCCTTAAAATCATAAGTAGTCGTTATTGCATCACCATTTGTATAAAGTTTCACTCCCTTAAATGGTTTTTCCATTGTACCAGTAAGACCCGACGCTGCCATATCAGTACATTTCTTAACTAACAAAGTCTCTGGCTTAGAAGTCGATGTTGCTGTCGGTGTTGCCGTTGCTGTTGATGTCGGCTGACCGGACGCTGTTGTCGTTGATGTCGCCGTTGCCGTCGGCTGGCCGGACGCTGTTGTCGTTGATGTCGCCGTTGCCGTCGGCCGGCCGGACGCTGTGGCCGTTGATGTCGCCGTCGGCTGACCGGACGCTGTTGATGTTGCCGTCGGCTGACCGGACGCTGTTGTCGTTGATGTTGCTGTTGCACTTTCCGTCGGCTGACCGGACGCTGTTGTCGTTGATGTTGCTGTTGCAC
>CAJUTM010000033.1 GCA_910589595.1 uncultured Eubacterium sp. | reverse complement strand
ATTATACATCAAATCCTTGAGTAAAAGGTGTCAACTAAAAGTGTACAACATCATTCCTGCAAAGCGGCTTCCTTGCCGCCCTTCCCATGCTGTTCACAATTTCCAACTGCCCACTATTCCCTGCACAGCCGGAAATACAACCGTCAGTTCCAAACAATTTCTCCAAGTCCTGCTCAGCCTGCCACCCCATAGAACTTTTCTTCAAAGAATTTTCTGCTTACCCTTCCTGCAACGGTAATAAAACCCTTTGCAGACAGCTCTTCGTTCAGTTCCCGGACAATGGTATATGCTTTGGACTTTGATATCCCAATCAGTTCCGCCACTTCCTGTGCGGTAATAAAAACACCCTGCTCCATAACGACACCCCCTTCCATTTTTTACGTATCATTTTCTTGCATTCGCTTATATGCTAATCTTGTTTTGATACCCATTATAATTCGCAACTTTGTTAATATCAATACTTTTATTTCGCATTTTTGTTAATTTTGTCTTTACTTCCTCCATTCCATGCCGTATAATGAGGAAAGACAGGGCATTTTTCCGTATCTGTCAATCCAATGAAATGAGGTGGTTCTTATGACCGTTGGCGAAAAGATAAAATATATCCGTACATTCCGGGGCATGACACAGCAGCAACTGGGTACTGCCATCGGACTGCCTGCCAAAGGGGCAGACAACCGCATGGCACAGTATGAGACAAACTATCGTGTTCCGAAGAAAGATATGCTTGAAAACATCGCAGACGCACTGGATGTCAGCCCCCTCAACTTTATCTCCCCGGTGTCCGGTTCTGCCGAGGACATCATGCAGACATTCTTCTGGCTGGACGAGGATAATCCGGAGGCACTGCATTTCTTTCCGATGGTTCCAAGCAAAAAGAAGTATGGAACAGGCAATGCCATCAAGGCACAGTATGACAATAACGATGACATGCCCTCTGTCCCGCCTGTCGGCATGTGGTTCCATTACAGTACCGTAAATGACTTCATGCACGAATGGATGGTACACAAGCAGGAACTGGCAGAGGGACAAATCACACAGGCTGAATATCTGGAATGGAAACTCAACTGGCCCGATACCTGCTGTGAGCGTGGGTCTGCCTATGAACCATGCGAGCCAAAATATCAATGGAAAAAATCTGATTCCGAAACAGAATCCTGAATATCGGGGCTGCTGACGCAGCCACATTGCAAGTTGCTCCGCAACTTAAGCCATGCCACGAAACATGGCAATGCATAAGAATAATAGAAAATACGTTTAAGAAATCCTGTTATTCCGTAAATACCTCCGATATAGGTATCAAAAAGGTATCACAGAACATAAAAGAACCCCACAAACAGCGTCTTTACGCCATTTGTGGGGTTCAGTTTACTATTCGGACTCCATGATTGCTGCAACTCTTACATCGCTGCCTATATACCAGACTTTTATCATACCTTAAAGGACGCTACCGTCTGATTCAGAAGTTCGCTCAGACGGAACAGTTCCTCCATTTTAGCGAGTACCGTACTGGCGTTTTCATCGGAACTCTGTGCCGATTTCTGTACTTCCTGCATATATTCGGTTATGGCCCCGACCAATACTGTGATGTCGTGAATCGCCTCATTGATTCCGTCCATTTTCACACTCATCTGTCGGGAAGAGGCTCCCAAATCACCGGAAATATTGCTGTAGAATACGGCGTCCTGTTCATATACTTCGGCGAGTTCCGTCATTTCCCTGTAATCTTCCATCACCTTATCATTCATAAAATCAAGCAGTTTCTGGGAAGTGCCCGACAACACAACGACGCTTCTAATTACATCTTCTGTCACCTGACGAATTTTGTCTACCGCAACTTTGGAATTATCTGCCAGCTCACGAATCTCATCCGCAACGACTGAAAAACCTGCTCCCGCCTGACCGGCTCTTGCCGCCTCAATCGACGCATTCAGCGCCAGAAGATTCGTCTGGTCGCTGATGACAAGGATTTCCTCTGTCAGCGAATCAATATCCCGTACCCTGTCGCTCTCGGAAATCGCCTGCTCCAGTTCCTTTCTCGCCTCCTGATAGATGGAAATCGCCTCCTGTCCGGATTTTTCCGAACTCTCATGCCTCTCTCTGGCGCGGCTCATAATGTCGCTTGACTGCTCTGCCGCTTCACCGGCGCGCTCCGTCACATTGCCGACAAGAACTCCCAGTTCCTGACCGATATGCTCGATATCATCAGCCAGTCCCTTTGCCTCTTTCGTCTGTGTCATAACCTGTAAAACCGAATCGAGAATATGGGAGAGGTCTTCGGTCAGCACCGCCATCTCTTTTGATGTTCCTTTGGCAATCGTGTCAATATCTTCCGCCTCTTCCTTTGTATTCAAAATAATACTGCGAATCTGCTGTTTTACTTCTACCGTAGCCTTTTGTATCTGCTCAGTTTCATTCTTATATTCTTTCGGAATGCCTTTTTCACTGACTATATGTTCAGAGAAGTCACCGGAAGCAAATTGTTTTAACATCTGTACCGGAGCCAGCATTTTCCCGATAAGGCCCGTCATAAATACGACGACGAGAACAATGATGACAAGGGCAATGATAAGAGCTACTATAATCATCGTCGTCAGGGACTTTATGACATTAGCAGTCGGAACCACAACGCCTAACCGCCAGTCGCTCCCTTTAATCTGCGAAGCGGCAAAATAGCAGTTGCTTCCATTGTAATCCCTGAGTTTCAACACATCACTGTCCGTTCCATCCATCAGACCGGACAATCCCGGCATTATATCCGTAGCGGCAACCGCTGATTCTTCTTTTGGTTCGTACTCCTTATTTTTATGGGCGATATACTGTCCGCTGCTATCTACAAGAAATCCGTACACACCCTCTTCATAATTGATACTTCCGGTTAAATCCGTCACCGTTCCCAGCGTTACATCCAGTCCGATGACAGCCGCCAGTTCGTCTTCTATGTACACCGGTGCGGCAATCGTCGCACACATCTGATTCGTCAGCACATCCCAATAAGGATTTGTTACGATTACTTCTTTTTTCTCCGATGCCTGCTGATACCAGCCACGCTTAACCGGGTCGTACTCCTCCGGTATCTCTGCTTTCCGGTTGGACTGGATAAACTTGCTGTCTTTCGTCCCGCAGTACAGGTTAAGAATTTCTTCCCGCCCCGACGCATAGGTATCCACAACTGACTGGATAAACTTTACGTCGGTGTTTGCCGCCGCTTCTATACTGTTTGCAGCTCCGTCCGTCAGCAACTTTTCCGCCTCAATCCATGTATTAATCTCCTCCGCATACTTATCCGCATTTAACTGCAATGCCTCCGTCTGCTTCTGAATCAGATTTCTGCCCGCCAAAATAACAATTCCGGCAGTTGTCAAAATGATACTTACCGCTACAATACAGATAACATTTAATGTCAGCTTTCCTTTAATTGTCTTTCTCATAATTCTAATCCACCTTTCTCCTGTTTCTCATTCCCTGCCACAATAATAATCAAGATACTGTTCCCGCAAAAGACGGAATGTTCCTCTCGGCAGATAGATTTTCTGTCCGTTATCCATCAACAGTTCCCGCGCATTCATACTGACGACATGTTCCAGACTAACAATATAGGAAACGCCCACTTTCACCAGCGCCTGACAGACGGAACACATCTCATAAATCCTTGTCATCGTCAGATTCTGCTGCACCTGTGTGCCGTCTTTCATATAAATATATTGAAACTTCCCTTTCGCCTCACAATATATAATATCATTGAGCGGAATTCTTGTTATCATCCCCTCTACACGCAGCAATATGTATTTCTCCCGTTCCTCTTCCAGCTCTTTCAGAAAACCATCCAAAAGGGTAAATAATTTTTCCGCCGACAGCGGTTTGAGCAGATATCGGGACGCCTCTACCTCAAAGGCGTCCAGCGCATGCTCTCTTGATGTCGTGAGGAAGAACAGTTTTGCCGTACTCCCCATGCCACGGATCTGTTTCGCCGCCTCTACCCCTATCGGAAGTCTTTCTCCTGTCTTTCCATCCGGCATATAAATATCAATAAAAATTAAATGCGGCAAATATGTTTCCTCCCCCACCATGCCAAGTAACTTGTCTGCACTTTCAAAACGCTCTATTTTAAAGTCTGCCTGCGGATGTTCCTGCTCATACGCACGCAATATTTTTTCGGTTTTCATAAGTTCTGCCGGTTCGTCATCACACAGTGCAATCTGAACTGTCATCCTTAACCTCCATGTTCATAATCAGCCGAAATACAAACACACCATTCTCGTTTCTAAAATCGCATTCCCCCTGATATTTCTCTGCCGTCCGGATAATACTCGAAACCCCGATACCGCCCGTAAATTCTGATTTCGGCTTTCCGTCCTTTAATTCCGCTTCTATTCTGCATGTATTTTTACAGATAATAACCAGTTTATTTTTCCTGATTTTAAGTGTCAGGCGGATAAAACATTCTCTTTCATCCGCATTCTTTTTTACTTCCATGCAGGCATAAATCGCATTTTCGTAAGCATTGGCAAGAATCGCTACCAAATCAAGGCTTGAAATCATCAGCGTCTTCCCAATCTCCACATTCAGCGTCACCTTAATTCCCTCTTTTTCCGCCTTTGCGGTATATGCCGCGAGAATATTATTGACTGCCGGATTGGCACATATTGTCTCTGGTATGCCCTGCGCGATTTCTTCCTCATACTCTTCGAGGTATTGCAGCAATTCTTCCTGCTGTCCCCTGCGTGCGTATTCTGCGATAACCGCATTGTGATGCCTCGCATCATGGCGGATTCGCCTGCCCGATTCCACAGAATCTTCCAGAAGCTCAAGCTGCCGCTCCAACAGCCTGTAATTCATCTGCATAAGCTGCCGCTCCCTCTCATGTTCCTTTTCCTTGCCGACGTGCAGATAGAAACGGAATACAAGAAGCTGCAGCGTACCTATCAGAAGAAAATTCGTTACAATCTGAAAGATACGGGAAAAGTTCATATTTCTGTTCAGACTGGGATTCATAATATAACCAATGCCGAACAGACTACATATAATCATCGTGATAACGCTGACCCTGTCTGTCTCCCGCTCCACATAATTGCCAAATCCTTCCATATATTTCCGCACATATTTTTCGAGAAAGAAAGCAAAGAGCAGGAGCAGAAAAATACGTGCGATAATATCTACCCATATGCTTCGTCCAAAGAAAAAAGCGGAAATTTCGATGGAGCCGACAATATATACCGCCATCAGATAAAATACAAGCACAAGCTTATATATTTTCACCCAGACGTAACCTTTGCTGAGCCAAAAGGCAAACAGGGCAAAGCCAAGATACATCACATGCGGCCCCATCCTCACATAGAGCGCCCGATTCGTCAAATACCAGAGGCAGGACAATGCTGTCATAACCACACCGAAACACAAATAATACAGCGTCGTTTTTTTCCTGTCAAACCGTGATTCGCATAAAATGGAAAACAGTAAAATGACTCCCCCGAGACTGATTACAAACCGGATAAACGCAACAAACACAGAACCGCCTAACATTTATTCACCTCTTATTTTTCTACCTTTATTTCAATCTTTTGTTTACAGCCGTTTTTGGCATAGACATAAATCGTGCAGTTTCCTGCCACTTCTGCCGTTATCTTTCCGCCCGCTGTCACCGCCGCTATTTTCTCATTGCTGCTTATGTAGCGGAACTCTTTCGTATGCTTCACCGAGAGCTGCTTCTTCCGCTTATTGTACAGCACGGCTTTTGGCCGCAGCGTTACGCTCTCCCCTCGTTTCACCACATAAGAGGTTTTCTTTAGCCTGATGTTTTTGACGTTCGTATACTTTCTGCTGTCTTTGCCGGCGACGTGGATAGTCATCGCTTTGGCAAGGGTAATCTTTTTCCCGTCTTTCCACTGATACGCCCTGACATACAGTTTGAAATTCTTTTTCATGTTCAGCTTTTTGCCGTTTATCTTCTTAATGGTAAGCGTTGTCTTTTTACCACTCTTAACCTCTTTCCGCGATTTGGCAATAAACTTCTTTCCGCAGTACTGCACGTAGACGTCGTAACCGTCGGCGCCGTTTACCCTGCCCCATGAGATTTGAAGTTTCTTCCCTTTCTGTTTTACTTTGAGATTGGAATGTAACTTTATCATATTGTCGGATACTTTGTTCCCTGTGACGGCAGGTTCCGGTGTCGGAGTTGCCGTTGGTGCTGGGGTGGCTGTTGCCGTCTCCGTTGGCGTCGGGGTGGCGGTTGCCGTCGCCGTCTCTGTTGGCGTTGCCGTTGCGGTGGCTGTCGCCGTCGGGGTGGCGGTCGCACCGCCTGCCTCCTGATAAACAATGGCATAGACTGAGAAACGGTCGGTAGCTATCGTAATCGTATTATCATCGTCATCCAAATCTGTCAGCGTCTCCGCCACACCTTCATGCACACGGACAATGGCATAAGTTCTTGGCTTTCCGCTGTCGGCACTCTTGAGGCTTTCCGGCACATTAATGACAATCGTAAGTTTCTTTGACGTCTCAGAAATAGCGCTGCGGTCGTCTCCGATAACTTTGAAAAGACTGATATCAAGATACTGCCCGACGACAAATCCCCGTACTTCGCTGCTCGTATCCAATACTTCCTCTACCACTGCCTTATCGTCGCTGCTGACGATATCCTCCGCATCCTTGACGTCAAGGATAAACTTAATGTCTGTTCCCGTTTTTATCTGTTCCTTTTCTTCCTCTGTGAGAATAGTATCCGCCAGCTCTTCGGCGTCGTTGGAAAGTTTGGTATCAGGCGCTTTTTCGTCTTTCTCTACGTCTTTGCTTACCGTACCTCCCAATTTCGGCAGTATGACCTCAACCTCTCCGTATTCACTTACATAAACATCCTTACCGGTCTCTCCATCCGTTGGTTCCACGTGTTGCTTATCGTCTTTTGTCCACACCGTGGTATCACTTAAAGCCGGCAGCTCTTTCGTTTCTTTATGCTCCTTATCACGACTGCATACACGCTCCGCCGTTCCTTTTTCCGTCAGGGTAGGATTTGCCACAATCGCCCAGCTTCCAAAATCATGACCGACAGCTTCTATCTCGGTATCTTCAACGAGAGCAGATGTTCCTGCAGAAGACTCACTTGTAAAGTTATAACCGCATTCTGAACAATGCCAATATGCGATATTTCCGGTATCGGTACAGGTAGCGTCTTTTCGCTCCACAAAGCCGTAGGAGTGCGCAGGAAATTGAATTGCAAATTCAGCAGTTTTCCCATTTCCACAATCATAGGTATACTCTACAACTCCTGAGCTGTCTCCTCCGAGATAGAGCAGCTTGCCATCAAGCAGCTCGGAATTTGTCCATCCGCTTGCTTTACCCAAAACAAATCCCTCAGGAAGTGTCGAGAAATCCAACAAACACGTGGAAACGTTATAGCTGTTGCTTATGCACTCAAATTCGCTAAGCTTCTTATTATTCGATAAATCAAGAGAGGTAAGGTTATTCAGGCCGCAGTTAAGGTAGTCCAAATTCGGGTTATTACTCAAATCCAGTGTCTGAATACTATTGCTCATACAGTCAAGTTCCTGCAATAATGGCAGTCCGGTAACGTCCAGCGCCAAAAGGCCGTTACCTGTGCAGGCAATACTAACAAGTTTTTCGTTGTTCCGGACTTCTAAAACCTGCAGCTTGTTCGCTGAACAGTCCAGAGCCCTCAAATTTTCAAGATTTTCTGTATCAAGCGAAGAAATTTGGTTGCTGTTGCAATGCAGCTCTTGAAGCTTTGTATTCTGGCTCACATCTAATGAATTAAGCTCATTAATTCTGCAGTCAAGAATCTCAAGTTTCGTGTTTTTGCTTACATCAAGAGCCGTAAGGTTGTTATTTCCACAGTTCAGGAATGTTATTTCGGTGAACAGTTCTATTCCTGTCATATCGGAAATATCTTTATTCTCTACCCTTATTTCCTTAACGGCGGCGATTTCTTCAGCGCTCAAATAACCGTTTCCATTTTTATCAAACTGCTCCCTGACATAATTCCGGAAATTTTCATCTGGGAAGTTTATTTCATTTATTTCCGTGCTGACTTTTTTCGGCAGTATGACTTCCACGTCTCCGTACTCACTTACATAAACGTCCTTACCGGTCTCTTCCTCCGTCGGTTCCACGTGCTGCGTATCGTCTTTTGTCCACACCGTAGTATCGCTTAAAACCGGCAGCTCTTTCGTTTCTTTATGCTCCTTATCATTACTGCATACACGCTCCGCCGTTCCTTTTTCCGTCAAGTCAGGCTTTGTCACAATCGCCCAGCTTCCAAAATTGTGACCGGTAGCATCTATCTCGGTCTTTTCAACAAGAGCAGACGTTCCTGCAGGAGACTCACTTGTAAAGTTATAACCGCATCCTGAGCAATGCCAATGTGCGATATTTCCGGTATCGGTACAGGTAGCGTCTTTTTGCTCCACAAGGCTGCAGGAGTGCTCAGGAAATTGAATTGCAAATTGGGCTGTTTTTCCATTTCCACAATCATAGGTATACTGTACCGTTTGCGAGCCGTCTCCTCCGAGATAGAGCAGCTTGCCATCAAGCAGCTCGGAATTTGTCCAACCGCTTGCTTTCCCCAAAGCAAATCCCTCAGGAAGTTCCGAGAAATCCAACAAACACGTGGAAACCTCATATACGTTGCCGCTGTAGTTTAATGTACGAATCTTCGTATTATTCGATAAATCAAGAGAGGTAAGGTTATTCAGGCCGCAGTTAAGGTAGTCCAAGTTCGGGTTACCGCTCAAATCCAGTGTCTGAATACTATTGCCCTCACAATCAATTTGCTGCAAGTTTGTATTTCCAGTAACGTCCAGCGACGAAAGTTTGTTGTTTGAACAAAAAATAGTAAAAAGTGATCTGTTTTTCCGGACTTCTAAAACTCGCAAGTTGTTATTATCACAGTTCAGCACATTCAAATGTGTAAGATTTTCTATGTTAAGCGAAGAAATTAAGTTGCCACTACAATTCAGAGTCATAAGCTGTGTATTCCGGCTCACATCTAATGAATTAAGCATATTGATGCTGCAGCTAAAGGTTGAAAGTTTCGTGTTTTGACTCACATCCAATGAAGAAAGCCTGTTACTGCTGCACTCAAAGACCTCAAGGTTCGTGTTTTTGCTTACATCAAGGACCTCAAGGTTGTTTCTAGAACAGCGCAATATCGTTATTTCGGTGAACAGTTCTATTCCTGTCATATCGGAAATATCTTTATCATTTACATTTATTTCCTTAACGTCGGCGATTTCTTCATCGCTTAAATAACCGTCTCCGTTTTTATCAAACTGCTGCTCATTGATATAATTCCGGAAATTTTCATCAGGGAAGTTTGCTGCATTTATTTCCGTGCCGGCAGAATATCCACAGACAGAGCAAACCCCGTTGACCAGATTGTGTTCTTTCAGTTCGCCGTACTCTGCGCCGCAAATCGCGCAATTTGCTTTCTCCGCACAGGTAGCCGTACCTCCTATATGGTCATGTCCGGTCTTGGCAATATATCTATGAATACTTGAATCGGCAGAAACTATCGTGCCGACTCTGGCTATCACATTTGGGATTTCTATCGGTGATGTCGGAGTAACATCCATATCTTTTAAGATTACGCCACCGTTTGTGTCAATTTCATATCTTACGATTGGCGCCCGCCCCGGATAGGCAGAAAACGAATTTATTGTTAGCGCCACAGGAAAATAGCCTCTGGTAACACCTGTACAGTCGGCAAATGCATTTGCAAAAAGTTTGGTGACGTGATTGGGTACGATGACCTCGGTAAGGCCCGTACAGCCACGAAATGCACTGTCATAAATCTGAGTGACGCCGTCTTCTATGACAATGTCTGTCACAACTGATTTGTCTGACACTTTAGAACGCCACGCAGACGTTCCGTTGTTTGTTGTAACAGTCAGCACACCCGTTTCCGTGTCAAACGTATAGCCGCTTCCTGTTATCACCTCCGCCGAGGTGATAAATGGCATAGCCATAAAAAACATGAACACCATGCTCATGGCCGTTAAAAATGCAACCAGTCTCTTTTTCATACAAATTTCCCCCTGTTCTATTTATTTTAAGTACTTTAGCACATCACTATATCTTTACCATCACATCTAACAGAAAATATCCGTTTTCCGTATAGCAGCACATGTCTCCGTCAAGCCGCTCTGCCGCTTCCCGTATAGCGGGAAGTCCGAAGCCATGCCCCGGCTCTGTCTTGCTGGTGGGAACTTCCTCGCCCCACGCCACATGCAGACTGTCCATGCACCGGTTATTAATGCGGATTAGGAGATATTCCCTGTGATACCGCATATGGACGGAAACCTCCCTCCTATCTTCCTCAAGCTCCTTTAGGGCATCCAAAGCGTTTTCCAGACCATCGGCAAGAATACGGCACAAATCCATATACGGCAGTTCTTCCTCTCCTATCTGGATGTCCATTCTGCACACCGCAGAAATTTCTTCCATTTTCCGGTCGTAGGAGGCAAGTGTGGCATTGATGTATGGATTGGCACAGAACTGCCCCGACAGGGCGTCCATTTTCTTATCCATACCCGCCAGATACTCCGCCGTCTCCTGTGTTTTCCCCGCCGCCAGCAGGCCGGAGAGGGTCGCCGTGTAGCCTTTCATGTCATGCTTCATCTTGCGGATATTCTGCTGATTATCAAGCTGTGCCTCCAACGTATTTTTCTGTTCCTGCAGGATTCGCCCGCTCTGCTGCTTTCTGTGGAGCAGAAGCTGGCGGTACATGGCTACAAGAATCGTGGCGTAAGTCATCGGCATCAGCAAAAGAATGAGCACGAAAGCCGGAAGTTCCTGCGGTCTTTTCGTTATTACCACAGGGAAGTTGGCAACGACGGCAAGCAGAATATAATACAGTGCCGTCATGCCCGCAAAAAGTCCCCAACCGCCAATCACCGACTCCTGCAGTTCCCTATATGGTTTGCGTATGCGGCGGGCTGCCGCCCATTCCACCAGCGGAAACAGCACCAGCCGCCCGACAAACATCAGGACATACTGCTGCCCGCCCAAATAGAAATCCATAATATTTGTCACGGCAATAATCCACAATGCCACCGTGTCTACCAGACAAAAAGTAAAGAAAAACTTTCCTTTTTTATCTCTGGACATATACAGGAAGAACAGGAGGCTTGGCAGGGTGCATGTCAGGATAAAGACCTTGCCCATAAGCTCCGCCCCATATATCGCCAGCCCCACCACGTTCAAAAGGATGAGCGGCCCCATAATAATCCCCGTGAGCAGAAATGTTTTATTTCGGGAATAACGGGAACGGTACAGCAGCATAAAAAGAATTAGTATGTGGAACAGCGACCACAGCATGGATAAATCTCTGAGTATCGTCATCTTACCATTCCACCCCCTCAAACAGTATCTCCTGATACCGTTTCCTTACTTCTGCATAATATCTTCTGGACACGGGAATCCGCTCTCCGGCAACCGTCAGCTCGGAGCCTCCCATGCTCTCTACATGGTACATATTTACGATAAAACTCTGATGGCAGCGCAAAAATACATCCCCGCATATCTGCCGCTCCAAATCGTTTAACTTTCCCGTGCTCTCCTGTGTCTTTCCGTCCGTGCAGTATATGGAAAGCGTATGCCCCCTGCTGCTGATATGGAGTATCTTTCCGTAGGGAATTGTGCCGCTCTTTCCCCACCACGAGTAGACAAGATTCTTCTCTTTGCCACCGAAACATCCGGCAAGGTTTTTCTGCACTTTCCACAGCAATTTCCTGACACTCTCCTCCTCTATGGGTTTTATCAGGTACTGAACGGCATAGAGGTCGTACGCCTCCCGATAAAAATCATCGCTGGTTGAGACAAAACAGATAAACGCCTCTTCCTGTACCCTGCAAAGCTTTTTCGCCAACTCAATCCCATTCATGGATTTGCCCATGAAAATATCAAGCAGATATAAATCAAACTGTTTGTTCCCCTCTTCCACGTCCGCCCAAAGACTTTCCCCATCGGAATAGATACTGACCTCCTGTTTTCCTAAAAATTTTTTAAGAGTCAGTGCGTCCTCCATACAGTCGTCACAGACTGCTATTCGCATAAGCATCCTCCTTAACAAAATTTTGTATACAAAAGAATAGATTTTCACTTTAACAGCCCTTTTGTAAAGAAATATATAATCTATTATAACATATCGCCACTCTTTCCTTTATGTCAATTTTGTCGCAAATTATGTTAATTTTGCTGATTTTCAATTTTTCTTTCCTCTCAGGGCCTATTTTGTAGAGAAATGAAGAAAATCAACAATCCACAATAACATAAGAGGATGGGCTGTCACGCTTCCCATCCTCTTATCGTGTCTGCTTTTCTATTATTTCATCATTTTCACTAACTTCCCTTTGTCCATCTCATACACGCAGTCGCAGAGTACGTCGATATCTTCCCTGTTATGGCTGGCAAGAAGAATGATTTTCCCCTGCTCTTTTAAATTGAGGAACAGTTCCCGCATCTGACTGACTCCGTCATAATCGAGACCATTCATCGGTTCATCCAGAATCAATATCTCCGGTTCCTCCATAATGGCCTGCGCAATTCCCAGCCTTTGACGCATACCAAGAGAATATTTCCCCACATGCTTTCTGCTGCCAGTGTCTAATCCCACTCTCTTCATGGTATCCGCAATTTTTTGCCGCGAAACTTTATTTTTTACCGCCGCCAGAAGTTTTAAATTTTTACAACCGGAGTAATTGGTTATGAACTCCGGTGTCTCTATGATGACGCCGAGATTATCCGGTATCTCAACGTCTTTTCCCACAACTTTTCCCGCCACCGTCACGCAGCCCTCTGTCGGAGTGGAAAAGCCGCAAATGCATTTCATCAGCATTGTCTTCCCGCTGCCGTTCCGTCCTGTAATTCCGTGAATCCTGCCCTGAAAAAAATTCACCGTCACATCATTGAGAACGGCTGCGTCCGCAAATTTTTTCGTAACATGTTCTACTTTTATAATGTATTGATTTTCCATGATTTCCTATCACCTCTAAATTTCTTCCGTCAAAATATTAATATCTCTTTTTCCCGACAAAAATCCGGCGGCCGCAACTAATATCACATCAATGAGGACGATTGTGATAATGCCGTATGGGATATCCGGAATATTGGTATCTCTGGCATATGCCATCCGCGAAATATTTATCCATGATACCGGCGACAGCCATAACAGATGGGAACTTCCCGTCAGATAACAAGTCCAGTCAAAAATGACAAAAGCTGCGGCGGTAATCATTCCGATATGCTGCCTGCGGAATACAGTGTTACAGAAAAACAACAGCATGGCGACAAAGAACGTCAGCAGCAGGAACATAAGCGCCGTATACGCCGACGCCTGCACCGCCGTATAGCGGCTGACGACTTCGTAAGATATGGGATGGACGGCGGAATGATTTAGCGCCAGCAAATCGTTATCATTAAAAGCGGCGTAAAGCAGCGCCGCAAACAAAACGGGAACGAAAAAGAGCCGGTTCTTCGCGACTTTAAACCCCACTATGGCAAACGATATAATAACATATTTTATAATCTCTATTCCCAATCCCATCAACAGAACCTCGCATTTTCTTTACAATATAAATCATATTTTCGTTTCACCTGTGCATTTAAGCGGTAACTGACCGGCAAATCCAATCCTCCCACAGACACACATCTGTTGCCAACACTGTCAACACAGGCAAGATTGACAAGATACGCTCTGTGAATCCGGATAAAGTTTACACCGCACAACTGTTTTTCCAGTTCTTTACTGCTTATCCTGACGATATGTTCCCGCCCGTCCGTCAGATGAAGAAAACTGTAGATGTGTTCCGAGCGGATATACATAATATTTCTGCTGTCTATCCCGTCCACAAGCACACTTCCGGCTGCCATTTTAATGGCGGCAGAGAGCATAACCGGCAACTGTGTGTGCAGATGTTTCTTTGTGACAAAACCGATTACGTTTATTCCGAATGCCTCTCCCATTTTTTCCTCATGGTCAGTAACAAAAATAATGATGGTATTCATTCTCCCATCCTGTAATTTTTCCTTTAATTCTATACCGTTAATAACAGGCATCTCGATATCAAGAACAAGTATGTCCGGCTGTCTGCCACTGTCAAATGCCTCGTATCCGTTGGAAAAGGATATAATTTCCGTTTCGCCGTCATATTGGGAAGAAACACTACGGCAGAGATTACATATCTCTTCTCTTATACCCGCTTCATCATCACATACTCCAATCCGCATATCCTGTTCCTCCTGCTGCCGTTATTTTGTTTCCACAATTTCTCTAAATAAAATTATTTTATTAAAATATTTTATTTGCAAATAAATTCAGAAAATACTATAATGAGAGCGGCATTGACATCAGTATGGTACAGGAACGGAGGAAATTATGGACTCACAAATAAATGAATGGGATTTCGACAGCCTGCATGAAGAGTGCGGCGTCTTTGGCGCCTATGATTTGGACGGAGGCGATATCGCTTCCACAATTTATTACGGTTTGTTCGCGTTACAACATCGGGGACAGGAAAGCTGCGGTATCGCCGTCAGCGATACCGCGGGCCCCAAGGGGAAAGTACTGTCTGTTCGGGGAATGGGACTTGTAAATGAAGTGTTTGATTCTGAAAAACTGGAGAAGCTTTCGGGTAATATTGGCGTCGGCCATGTCCGCTACTCGACCGCCGGCGCCAGCAACGCCCAGAATATCCAGCCGTTAGTATTAAATTATGTAAAAGGCACGCTGATGCTTGCCCACAATGGCAATCTGGTAAACGCCCCGACTCTCCGTCGGGAACTTGAATATACGGGAGCGATTTTCCAGACTACGATTGATACCGAAATGATTGCCTACCATATAGCCAGAGAGCGTTTACATACATCTTCGGCGGAAGACGCCGTGAAAAATGCGATGAAAAAACTGAAAGGAGCTTATTCTCTTGTGATTTCCAGTCCGTGCAAACTGATTGGCGCGCGTGACCCCTTTGGTTTCCGGCCTCTCGTCATTGGTAAACGTGACAATATGTATATCCTCGCCAGTGAAACCTGCGCGCTGGACGCGGTAGGCGCAGAATTTGTTCGTGATGTCAAACCGGGCGAAATTGTAAAACTGGACAAAAACGGAATTACTTCGGATGAAAGTATGTGCACGGTCAAACCCGCCCGTTGTATTTTTGAATATATTTATTTTGCTCGTCCCGACAGTTTTGTCGACGGGATTAGTGTATACAATTCCCGCATTATGGCGGGTAAACTTTTGGCGCAGATGCATCCGGCCAACGCAGATATTGTCATTGGCGTACCGGATTCCGGCAATGCGGCAGCGATGGGATTTGCCCTTGAAGCAGGGATTCCTTACGGCACCGGATTCGTGAAGAACAGTTACGTGGGGCGGACGTTCATCAAACCAAAACAGTCTTCACGGGAATCCAGCGTCAATATCAAACTGAACGCGCTGAAAGAAGTTGTCGGCGGTAAACGTGTTGTGATGGTCGATGACTCGATTGTACGGGGAACGACGAGCGGACATATCGTACAAATGCTCAAAGACGCCGGCGCCACCGAAGTTCATGTGCGCATTAGCTCTCCCCCATTTCTCTATCCCTGCTACTTCGGGACGGACGTCCCGAGCTGTGAACAGCTAATCGCCCACGAACATACCGTTGAGCAGATTTGCGAACTCATCGGCGCCAATTCACTGGGATATCTGGACGGAAAGAGACTGCCGGAACTTATCGGCGGGGATACCGGATACTGTGACGCCTGCTTTTCCGGTAACTATCCGGTGGCGCCGCCGGAGGAAGATATCCGCGGGGAGTATGCGCGGTAATGGCGCGCATACTCTACCCCCTTGCCGATATCGTAAATTTAGCTTTTTAAAAGAAATCTTTTATCAGCCTATTTTGAAAGGATTCCCAAGAAGCATCTCTATTTACCAATATCCCCTGAATCCTTGTTCTCTCATTTGCGCGCGTTTCCCCTTTTACGGATAAAATTTTTAGTATTTTGTTATCCGTACACTCCCTGATTTTATCGTTCATCAACACAAAATCTCCCGCAATAATACGTCCGCGACAAGTCTCCGTATTTAACCGTTCTTCTCTCTGTTTTCCCTTATAGAAATAAAAACGGTAAAAATTTTGCTTATTACGATAGCGGTAAATACTTCCATCCTGACAATAATTTGCAACCACCCGCCAATCTGATATTTTAGATTCGTACCGCCGCCAGTTCCCATTAATTGACTTGAAAAATTCCTCTGCCAACCGGTTAAATGGTAATTCATCATCAAAATGAACGGATTGTGTCATTCCCCCGTCGCCCTCTTCATGGGGGATAAAAGAATGGCTGTACCGATTAAGCGCTCTTATAATAGAGTTCAGAGCTTGTTTTTGTGTCTCCGGCATTCCACATGGAATGCCGTCATTTTTCTGACTCGGGTCATCCAGTCTGAGATTTTCTTTCGGACCGGAAAAGGTATTCATTGGCAGCCACGCAATTTCATTTAGAGCTTTATAAAGCTCATAATTCTGTTCCCTTACAATATCAGCTTTTCCTTTTTTAGTTACGCATTCACCCAGATAAAATTTCCCTTTGCCATCATAAATTATTTCATCCAACACCTCGCTAATATTAATACCGGATTTTCCGATAGCGCAGTCCAACTGCGCCCACATTTTGTCAACTCCTCCGGCATTCGAAACTTTTAACTTTTTTAAATAGCAAAGAGCCAGTACGCCAAGATAAAACATCTTCGGATAGGAAATTATATGGTGCCTGCATATTCTTTCAGGTAATCCATCCCCACTTTTTTTCTTTCTCCTATAATAATAACAAATTGATATTTTCATTTTCACTCTCCCCCTTCTTTTTTATAAAATATATTTATGTTTTGTCCAAATATGCTTGTTCTTTTTTGCTGTCAATTTCATACAATTAAATAAACAGCATAGAAAGGATGGTTGTATGAAACAATTAAGTGAACTGTTTGAAAATCAGATTTTTTTAATGGACATAGGTGTAACCCAGTCTGTCACGCTGGACGGAGAAGCTGTAAAAGTAGGACGATATGCTGCTTTTTCACCTAATAAAGGACAGGAAGGACATCAGGCAATCGAGGTTAGCGACGACCTCTCTTATCTATGTGACAAGTATCATATCGCGGCAGATAGTGTATGCGTTCTGGATATAGAAGGGGGAATGTAATATGGTTAAACTGGAAACATTACTGACTTCCATCGCCGCCTCTGTGCAGTCATCGCAAGCCGCCATCCAACAAAATGCTTATGATAACTTTATGCACTACTTTCAAAAAAACACCCCGACTTCTGACAATGCACATCCGGAACAAACTCATTTTCCTGTAATTACACACTTTAACCTGCCGGATTCTCCCGAAAATGCTGATATTGCTGTTCCCGCTGTGGCTCTGGTAAACCATGACTCCCTTGTCTTGGAAAATATCAAGGTAGTTCTCAATGTCTCCGGCGTTTCCAACGGAAAAAACTTTATGGTAAACACAGAGCCAATGAATGATACTCAGGAACTGGAACACCATCAAATTACACTGGAATTTAAACATAAGGAACCAACCGAAGGAATTTCGCGAATCCTTACAGCATATAATCAATTTTTATAACAAAAAGGAGGTCATCTTATGGCTATAGCAGAACAATTTGCGGGCTTACCGCTCGGGCAGCTCATCGCACAACCACTCGTGGAAGTCGCCAAAGGGCAGGCAGCCTTGTGCGAAGTCTATCTTTCCTATTTATTCCGAATGGCTTACAAGGACGGAAAAGCAGGCAACGAAACTAATTTGCTCACCTTTAAGCTAAACCGGCAGATTATTTCAGAAAATGGAGATTCCAAAACAGAACCAATTAATATCGAAGCGCCTCTTTTATCTCTCGTTCCGGTGCCGGCATTTGTCATGGACGAGGCCACCGTACGCTTCAATATGGAAATAAAAGAACAGACACTGAGCAAAAATACAGGAACAGAATCGCTGGAAACCAACATCAGCTCCGGCTTCTGGGGATGCCACGCCAATATTACCGGAAAAGTATCCGCCACTCAGGAAAACACAAGAAGCACCGACCATTCGGCAAAATATGAAATATATGCGCGCGCCGTACAACAGCCGCCGTCCGAAGGCATGAGTAAACTCACCTCTATTTTATCTTCCGTTATTGAACCGATTACAACAAAATCGAGCGGAAATTAAAACTACATTTTTTCAGATAAAGATAATAATGCAAAAGCATTTACAAACACCGCCTATTGTGTTACTCTGGAAATACAATATTTTTGGAGGTGTAAAAATGAGGTCGTCCACTAAGGAAAGAACTTTACAATGGATAGCAAATCAGTACAACAAAGGCAATATATCATTTTCGCATAAACTCCAGCGTCCTATCGGACAATGGAATACAAGAATGAAATCATTGCTTATTCACAGCCTTTTGTGCGGATTCCCAATTAACCCGATATATATTGTCGACGAGGAAGGTATTTTATATACGTTAGATGGCTCCCAGAGAACTTCTACCTGCATAAAATATTTAAACAACGAATTTGCTCTTAGCAAAGATATGCCCCCTATTGTATTACAAACAAAAGAAAACGGTCAAAAAATTGAGAAAGAATATAATATCGCAGGGAAAAAATTCAAAAAACTGGATGAAGAAGTAAAATCTACTCTCCTGTCCTGCGGATTACAGTTTTGCACGATATCGGATTATACAGATGACGAAGTGAAAGAAATGTTCCGCAGACAGAATGCAGGAAAACCTTTAAATAATAAACAATTGCGAATAATTTACCAGTCCGACGAGTTCAGCGACGCCATTTACTCGCTGGCACGCCATCCTTTCATGGAAAAGCTGCTGACAAAAACGCAGCGGAAAAATGGTACTGACAGGGATTTAATTGTTCAGACTCTTATGCTAATCTGTACCAATCGCGAACACGATTTTACGTCATTCAGAACAAAAAATATTGACGCTTTTGTAAAAACATATGGGGATGAAAGCTTGTCAAAAATGGATGTTCTAAAAGAAGCATTGGATAAACTGGACGAGACTTTCGAGGATATAAAAATTCCCATTACTTCGATTCCTATGGTGCTGTATAGCAGCTACCGCGTAAAAAAAGTCAGAAAATCATTTGCGAAGTTTGTTGAAGCGGTAATCAATTTTCTGGATAATTATGATAATAATGAAGAATATAAAAAATATGTACAATCCGGCACCGGAAGCTCCGAAAATGTAAAAGGCAGATTGGAGTATTGGCAGGATTTGGTTAAGGGGTTGTAAGATAAAAGTATGATAAAAGAGAGCTGCTGGTTGCAGCAGCCCTCTTTTATCTTTATCGGTAACAGATAACAGTCATTATCTATGTAACATCCGCCAGTTTTTGTACTCTCTGTCTTTCTAGTATACAATCTCACAGCACCATAAATAAATTTATCTTTAGACACACCTACCCAATTCAGCCTTTTGTAAAATCACTTCAACTTTCGTTTTAATCTAATATAGTTTACACCATCACGAAATCCACTCCGATACGATATTAATCCTTTATTTTTCTTCCATTTAAAGCTTTCCCAATATCCAGAATGTTGTGGATATTGATACCATAAATGGGAAGTACATTCATCCCCCGTACTTTCCAAATAATAGTGCCATCCCTCCTCCCCCTCATTAAGACAATCCTCTACATTGGCATTCTGACAAACAACAACACTATATTTGGGAACGGAGTCATACTTCTTAAGTTTATTTATACATTCTTCTGAAATATTCCATGGTTCATTTTCATTCTCCCATATACGCACTATCTTATCTTGCTGCACATAAAAATATCCCATAGTTAAACGTTTTTCAGGAATTACATACTTTGTATCATTATGAATTTTTATTTGATATAAGGTCCCCTTTTTTAAATTTGCTATTTTCAAACATTCAACCTCAAAGTTACATTTTGGCACTGTAATATCACCAAACGAATCAAAAAACACACTTCCATGAAATACCTTATCTTCATTTTGTAAAACTGTAAAATATGGATTTTTCACTTCTTGCTTTTTTGTAGTATCAATTTCTATATCTTCGTTTTTAGAACATCCAAAAAAAACATAACACATACATATTGTTAGATATAATATTTTTCGTCCCATCTTCAACATCCTTTACCGTTTATAAAATAGTTTATCCTGCTTACAATTCAACATTATCTATTTTTAATGCCTATTCAATATTTAATTTCCAAATTATAATTGCAAACTGATTTCACAATTATCTATTGAATATTATAAATTTTATCTATTAAAAGCATAATACCTACCTGCTTATCTATAGCACTACTACTATATCTACCATCCGAAATATACTTTCCTTTTTTATACAAATTTGTTCCACTAAAAATATATGGATGATGCTTCCATCTTTTAGATTCAGATGGTTTTCCATTGTAAACTAATGCAAATGAGCACATTGCAACTATGTTTTTTGAATCTGATTGCAATTTATAAAAATAATCTCTGTAACGTGCTCTATTCTCTATTGCATTGATCGCAGCTGAAACAAATTGTCCTTTTTTATAATATATCCCTTTGGGTTCATGAACTGTTGGTTTTCCTAATTTGTCTCCATTATGTAAATATATATTAAACTTTCCTTTCAAACAATCTGTTGTATTTTCTCTATAATGTATTGCCGTCACTAATTGAGCTGGTACTTTTGCTTTACTTGAAACACTTTTATATACTTCCTTATTTTTTTTATAAGCATTCCTAAATTTTTTCAATTCATTATTAAACCTATTAGTGCTTTTTCTAATCTTATTTTTTCGAATAAGTTTTGCCATATATTCATATGTTTCTCCTTTTCCCCTCTTATCAATATATTTTTTGTACTTTTTCAAATTTGATTTAATTGCCTTATGTCCACTCGGATCAACACTATTCACCCCGTCATTCTCACAATAAGTATACAAATGCAGACTCAGCGGTTCATCCTCTTCTCCCGTATAAGTATCCCTCGTAAGAAATCTCCCCTTTTCCGGCTGGTAGTACCGTGCCCGCAGATAGATTTCTTCCGTCTCCTTATCATAGTACTCTCCGCAGTAGCGAAACGGGTTGCCGTCTTTGCTGTCCGGCTTGATTTCATTGCCAAAGGAATCATACTCGTAGGTCTTGATGACGTTTCCTGTTTCGTCGGTGAGTTGTACCACATTCCCATGCGGGTCAGTCACGTAATACTGTTTTCCGGACGCCTCCCCAGAGGCGTTTTCTGTTCCTTTATCGGCATATATAAGGTCGTTTCCGCGGATATAGCGTTTCTTTACCTTCCCACTCTTAGTGAGTTCCATCACCAGCTGGTCGCCGTCCCAGACGAAGATGGTTGTTTCCCCGTTTACTGTTTTGCTGGTGCGCAGGCCTCCGGCGTCGTAAGTAAAACTTACTTTGTAGTTTTTTGTAAGCGTCTGTGTCAGCTGGTTTAGTGCATTATAATGGTTGACTACGTTTTCGTTCAGCCGATTGTCCCCCAGTGTCACGTCGATATCAACATAGGTGTTATTCTTTCTGTCACTTGGGATTTCATAACGGTTGACCGTGGCTAACTGGTTTCCGTTCTTATCATTTTTATAGATGACTACTTTGTCTTCTTCCGTGTTGGTGTTTAACGTATCCGTACGGAGCAGTTCGTCGTTTTTGTTGTATTTATAGGCGGTTATCTTATTCCCTATTTTCATTTGCTTTCGATTATTATTGCTGTCGTAGGTGTAAGAAATATCCTCACTGCCGGTTTTGGTTTCTCTCTTAATACGCCCTAACAAATCATAGGTGTAGGTGGCTGTCTTTTGGGACTTCCTGCCATCTTTGTCCATCACATCCGATGTTTCTTCCGACTTCTGCCCATTGGCAAGATATTCCGAGTTGTACTCCGATATTACCCCTGCACTGACTGTCTGGTTCTTCATCGCTGTCAGACGGTTCTGGTAATCGTAGGTGTAGGTGGTTGTCATGCCGTTTCCTGCCACGGTTCTTTCGGACAGGTTGCCGTCGGTATCATAAGCATACCTTACTACTTCCTTTCCTGTTTCGTCGGTAACGGCAGTCAATTTTAATGCCCCATCATAGCTGTAATTCAGAGAAAGTTTTGTATCATCCCCCACTTTTACGGCAAAAGCAGATTTATTCCCAACACTGTCATAGGTGTAATTCTTGACCACATCCTTGTTCTTGGTCAGTTTTGTTGTCTCTCTTGTGACCTGTCCGGACGCATCATCATAAAGAAATGCCGTATTGTCCTGTGTGGCTACATCCCCATAGGCATTGTAGGTATAAGCTTTGTTTTCCTTGTCTGTCAGTACGTTGCGGTAGTTGTCATAGGTATATCCCTGTTTTGTGGCTGCTTTGTCCCCTTTCTTTCCAAAAGACTTGTCCGTTTCCAGCACCACAAGAGAACCCTTTTCATTTTTATCATAGCAGTAAAGGGTTTCTTCTTTTTCTTTCCCATAGTTTATCTCATCGGTAAGCAGTTTGTTTTCATTATATATGTATAACGATACATTCTTTTTCGTGTTCTTCTTCAGACGGAGACTGTCCGGATCGATCTTTGATTTCTTATAAGTATAGTCGTAATACTTCCCATTGGTTTTATATTTGTTCGGGTTAAAGGAACTGACTACGGTTACTGTCCGGAGGCCGCTGTTGCCGTACTGCCATGTTTCATAGATGGTTCCCGCGCTGCCGTCTTTTTTGTCTTCCCGCTCACGGAAGTCGTCATAACTGCGCAGGCCGCCGTTTCCTTTTTTCTGGAAGTAATCGTATTTTACCCCGTTTGATTTTTTCCCTGTTCTGGTGTCTTTTTCATACTCTCTTGTTACATAGAACTGCTCCGTCACCACGTCTCTTTTCTGCCCGCTTTTTTCCTCTCTGGAGCCGCGAAGGGAGCAGGCGCGGTACTCATAGTGGGTTTCGCTGCCGTCGACGGTGATTTTGTTCAGGAGATAGCTCTGGTTGGTGGAGACACGCTGGGAGGCGACGCCGGCGCCAGAGGTATTCACCAGCCGCTCTACGGTTTTGTAACCATACTTTTCTTTGCTGCCGTCGACCGTTGCACTGGTAAGAACCACTCCATGCAGCCGGTCGCCATAATGGGGTGTATAAGATTTTTCTTCGGTTTCATAGGTAACTGTTTTCCGGCTTACGCCACCAGCGGCGGCTTTCCCCTGAACGGTTACCGATGTAAGAGTCTTTTCCCCGTCGTCTTCTTTATAATGGAATACAATTTCCCGCCCGACGGAATCGGTGATTTTAC
>CAJUTM010000032.1 GCA_910589595.1 uncultured Eubacterium sp. | reverse complement strand
CACGAATGACCCCTAAAGAGAGAAGCAGACAGGGGGTCACGAATGACCCCTAAAGGGAGAAGCAGACAGGGGGTCACGAATGACCCCTAAAGAGAGAAGCAGACAGGGGGTCACGAATGACCCCTAAAGGGAGAAGCAGACAGGGGGTCACGAATGACCCCTAAAGAGAGAAGCAGACAGGGGGTCACGAATGACCCCTAAAGAGAGAAGCAGGCAGGGGGTCACGAATGACCCCCAAAAGGAGAAGCAGACAGAGGGAATGAATAATGAGCAATATAAAAGCAGGAGTAGTTGTAGTAACCAAATTCTGCAACAGTGAGTCAAAAGCATTTTCGGCTTACATTGACTACATCGACAGAAAAGACGCGGTGCGTACGGAAAATGCAGCAAGATACAATCTGTATCAGGATTACATGGGAAATCCGGAAAAGACTACCGGCCTTTTTACGGAATACCGTGACATTCAGACACCGGAAGATAAGGCAGACTTAAAAGAAATATTCAGGCAGGCACAGAATAAAGGAAGTCTGATGTGGCAGACAGTGATTTCCTTTGATAACCGCTGGCTGGAAAAGAATGGTTTGTATTCTGCAAAAGATGAAGTACTGGATGAAGAACGGCTGAAAGGGATAACGAAATCCGCAGTTCATAAGATGTTGGAAAAAGAGGGGCTGCAAAATGCCGTATGGAGTGCAGCTATTCATTACAATACGGATAACATTCATATCCATATTGCCACGGTGGAACCGGAACCAATGCGTGAAAAGAAAATGTATGTCCAATACCGGAACAGGGAAGTAAATGGCAAAACGGTCAGGGAACCGGTTTCAGACCATGCGGGCAATCCGGTTATGAAAGCAGAATATAAAGGAAGATTTAAACAGAGCAGTATTGAGACCTGCAAGCGGGAAATGGTAAACCAGATTATCAATGAAAGAGAAAATAACCTTAAAATAAATAGTATTCTCCGGGACAGCATACTGCGCCAGAAAAGAGAACATCCCTTATCCAAAGATAAAGAATTATGTCAGATGTTTTTTAACCTGTATAAAAGCATGCCGGACTGTAACCGGAATATGTGGAATTACAATAATCCCGTCATGCACCCGTTAAAGGCGCAGATTGATGAAATTAGTATTTGCTATATTGAAAAATATCATAAGGAAGAATATGAAGAATTTCAAACAATGATTTCCGCGCAGGCAGAAAAGTATCGGGAAGCATATGGCGGGGAGTCAGATTACGCACAGGGGAAAAGGCAGGATTTATTTACCAGAATGGGAAATACAGTACTGAAAGAAATACGGGAATATGATAAAAATGAAAGACGGAATATCAGGGGGTCACAAATGACCCCTGACAGAAATACATTCCCAGACGGAAAAAAAGAAAAAAATGAACAGCAGCATTTCAGACGAACGCAGGGGCATCAACTGGCGGCTGCCGTATCGAGATTAAAACGCGGGTTAAAGTCTGAATGGGAAAAATCAAGACTCCGGAGAGAACATGAACAATTGATAGAACAAAGTCTGGAATAGAAAATATGTTCTTGACAAAATACACAAAACGCTATATAATAATATATATAGCAAATAAAATACAGATATATCTATCAATTGATTCAAAGGGGGATAAGAATGAAGACAATAATTTTTCTGAATAACAAAGGCGGTGTTGGTAAGACTGCCAGTGTAACAACCGTAGCCCATATGCTGGCCACGAAATATGGCAAAAAGGTTTTAATGATTGATTTAGACCCGCAGATGAACAGCACAACCATGTACAGCAGAGTTGATTTTGTAAAGTTGTTCTATAATATCTACAAGGGAACCTGTGAAAAACTTGAAAAGTCAGTGGAAGATTTACTGCTGAACCGTGTGGATGACATACATGAATGTATTCAGCATACCGTTTATGAAAATCTCGATATCATTCCGAGTTATCTGACACTGTCGGAAGCCGAAGAATTGATGAAAGCAGATGTAAAGACTCCGCAGCAGTTCCGGCTCCGGAAATATTTAAGGGGTGTACAACAGGAATATGATTATTGTATAATAGATAGTAGTCCGTCGGTATCCATCATTAATGTAAATGGATTGGTAGCAGCAAATGAAGTTTATGTTCCGCTGCGCTGTGACGGAGGAAGCCTTTTAGGTGTTGCTATTGTAATGAACCTGTTTGAAGCAGTATCGGAGTATAACGCAGAATTGAAAATGGGAGGAATGTTCTTTACCCAGTGGAACGGAAGAAAAAATGTTTCAAGAAGTGTATATGAATTATTAAGTGAAATGTTTGCGGAACATATATTACCGGTAACGATAAGCGCGTCCAAGAATCTGGAGGAAAGCAGTCTGGTACAGATACCGCTGCTTGCTTACGACAGGGGGAAAAATAAGTGCAAGGCAACGCAGGATTATCTTGCGTTGACGGAATACATATTGAAACAGGATATGCAGGGGCAGATGTGACCCCTGAGAGAAATGGAGGGAGAGAAGTCATGGCAGGGAAATTTAAGATGCCATCCATTAAGGATGTGGAACAGGAAGAAAATAAAGATACGGCAGTAAAAGAAAAATTTAAAGTAGGAGCCGGCCTTTTAAGTGATGTCAGCAAAGGCTCTGTAGTAATGAAGATAACCAACATTCCAAGAGAACAGATAGAAAAGAACCCCAATAATAAATACAGTATATCAGGGATACCATCACTGGCAGAATCCATTAAGACATACGGGTTGGGAGAACCGCTTAACGTAGTGGCAACAGAAAACGGAACTTATAAACTGTTAGGCGGTGAGAGGCGGCTGACGGCAATTGATATGCTGATTGCGGATGAAGCGGTTACGGAATGGAATGAAACCACGCTGCTTCCCTGCGTAGTCAAGAATTTGAATGATATCAAATTAGACCTGAGTCAGGAAAACAAAGAACGTTATGCCATTATTACCACAAATAAAGAACAGCGTACATATTCGGACGGTGACACTTATATGGAACTTCAGGAGTGGAAAAAGATTGTGGAAGAGCTCCGGAGCAAAGGGATTGAGTATATTGACGGAGTAGATGAAGATGGGAATGAAAAACCGATAGCAATAAAGGGAGAAAAAACAAGAGATATATTAAGCCGGACAACGGGGATAAGCCGCGGGCAGGTGAACAAGTTTGAAACGGTTCATAACAAAGGCAGCGAAAAATTAAAGGACGCCCTGCTGGGCGGGAAGATTTCTGTTTCCACGGCAGCAAAAGCGGCAAAGAAGCTTCCCGATGCGGAGCAGGATGCGATAGCGGAAGCGGCGGAACAGGGAAAAGAAATCACGGGGGCAGATGTGGAAGACAGGGTGCGGGAACGGTTGAATGTGACGCCGGCAATGTTCCGGAAAGATATAGAAAATATTTTTACGGCAATAAAAGAAAAAGAAATTTCACTTGACGGACACGAACAGGAGAAGTACCATTTTCATATAAATCAGTTGGAACATTTATTCAGGGGTCACAAATGACCCCCTGAATAAAAACGGAGGGATAAGCAGGCATGGCAGGAAAGAAAAAGGTGCAATTTTGCTCATATATATCAGAAGAAGTAGAGGAGCTGGCAAACTATCTGGCAAAACGTGAAGAGGTTACCAGAGTGGTATTTGTCCGGCGGGCAATCCGGACATTTATGCAGGGAAACCATCATATAGACGCCAGACTCCGGATTACGGAAAGAACTAATCCGGATTACATAGTACGGGGAAAACTGTATCCGGTATATTTGGAAGAAGAACAGAAAGAGCAGTTAAAGGGAGTAGCGGAGGAACAAAAGTGCACACTGTCACAGGTATTTTTTCAGGTGATGATAGATTATTGTATCCGGTTAGTCAGTGAAGATGACAGTGGTATTACTATTCATGGGGATTGATATGAGGAGGGATTGATATGAGAAAACAGTTAGTGGTTCTGCTTGTTATGCTGCAGGCAGTTTTGTCCGTAACAGACATATCCGCAGACGCGAAAAGCAAGACGTTAAAACTGAGCAGGAAAAGTGTCCGGCTGCAGACCGGGGAAAAGACAAAGATTTCCATAAAAAACGGAGTGCCAAAGAAAGTCCGGTGGTCCGTCAACAAAGGGAAGAAACAGATTGCTCTTTCCGCAAAAACGAAGAAAAGCGTACGGATAACCGCAAAGAAAGCGGGAACAGCAACCGTTACTGCCAAGGTAACTTACAAGAAAAAGATTAAGAAATTGAAACTGAAAGTAAAAGTTACCGCAAAAGAACAGGGAAAAACGCCAAGCAATGTAAAAATGAAAAAACAGACGGCATTTCCGGCACAGGTAACTGCCTGTCTGGACGCTTCCGGTTATGTGAAAGTACAATGGGGAAAAGTATCGGAGGCTCACGCCTATGTAATACAGCGCAGAACGGGAAATGAAAGCTGGGCGGAAATAAAAGTAACGGCATCCAAAAGTTATACAGACCGGACAGTAAAGGAAAATACAGCATATGAATATCGTGTTCGGGCAAACTGTAATAATATGTGTACGAAATACAGCACACCGGTAACTATCCGGACAGGAAAGATAAACTCTGTTTTTGCGATACCGGATAATCCGGCGACGGAAACACCAGAACCGACATCAAAACCGACAACAACACCAACGGAAACGCCGGAGCCGACACCATACCAGCCGAAGTATTCGTATGAAGTGGAAGTGTTGAATAAGTTTACTATATATGAGAATGTACCGATTGTTCTGTATGTGAAGACGGATAAACCAAGCAGACCGTCATTTGTTGCAGATGGACTAAGTCAATATAGATATGAATATGAAGATATACAATATTTAGATAAAAATGAAGAAAGATTAAATAATGGGTGGATATGTACGATACAATTTTCTACCTCGGGAGAAAAAACGGTTGCTATTGAAGAATTTGATGAGACTGATAAAAGTGGCGGTAAGTATGGAACATATAAAGTTGTAAAGACATTTCAAATAGAAGTACAGAGCGGAGAAAAAAGTTTACAAAACCGTTGCAATGAAATAATTAAGGAAGTAAGTAATGATAATTATGTAAGTCAAGATACTTCAGACAAAACGGTTGGAAAGAAGTGGAGCAGTTTGACAGGGACAGAAAAAATGGAACGGTTGGAATGTTATGTTAGGACACACTGGCATTATCCCAGACTTGGTGCTTTGACGGATTTTGGTTACAAGACAGTCTGGTTTGTTCAGGAGAATGTTGGAGCTTATTGGGAAACCGGATTTGCTGACTGCGGGGCTTCTAATGATATGATGTGCGTGTTGGCACGCATATTGGGGTATGAAGCTGAACTGCGGAATACTACATTGAACGGAGGCCTGCATATACAGGCGGTTGTTACCATTGATGGTGTGGAGCATATATTTGACGCAACACCATGGCAGGGTGGATATAAAGACTGGGATTATATATTATAAAAGTAAGAGGTAGAGGATGTGCTTATTCTCTGCCTCTGTTATACGAAAGGTGATATCAAGTGAAAAATGCGGAAAAGACGCCAAAATACAAAACAATCAAATGGGAAGACAGACTGAAGATTGAGGCTCTTTATCGTGCTGGCGTTAGTGTACAGGAGATTGCTAGGCAGTTGGGGTTTCATCACAGTAGCATATATCGAGAATTAAAAAGAGGCAAAACGAAAAAGAGAAATACGGATTGGACAGAAACGGAGATTTACAGTCCCAATCTTGCTCAGACTAGGGCAGAAGAAAAACAAAAGAACAAGGGAAGACCATTAAAAATTGGAAATGATTATCCGTATGTTAAGTATGTGGAATACAAAATAGGCGAGGAAAAGTATTCGCCGGCGGCGGTTTTGGAATTGATAAAAAAAGAGGATTTGAAATTTGATACGACGGTATGTTTGTCTACTTTATATAATTATATCAGACAGGGGGTTTTTCTGAATTTAACAATGGGAGACTGCCCTTTCCACAAAGAGAAACCAAAGCAGAAAAAGAAAAAAATCCAGAAGAGAGTGAGTGCCGGAACGAGTATTGAACAACGTCCGGCATATATTGAGGAAAGACAGGAAGCCGGACACTGGGAGATGGATACCGTTGTAGGAGGGCAGGGAAAATCAAAGAAGTCCTATCTGGTTCTGACAGAACGAAAGACAAGATTTGAGATTATTGAGGTGTTGAATGAACATACAGCGGCAGAAGTGGTGCGAACTTTAGACAAACTGGAACGAAGATACACGGAAAAGGGTTTCAGGGAGATATTTAGGACAATAACGGTAGATAACGGAACGGAGTTTGCAGATTTTGAGGGGATGGAAAGGTCAAGACGGAATAAAAAGAAGAGAACTGCTCTTTACTATTGTCATGCCTATCGCAGTACAGAGAGAGCCTCGAATGAAAACAATAACCGTTTTCTGCGGCGCTGGCATCCCAAAGGAGAATGTTTAGACGAAGTGACGAGGGGAGAAACAAAGTGGATTGAGAATTGGATGAACTCATACCCAAGGAAGCTGTTTGACTATCAAAGTGCCTGTGACCGGATTAGGGCAGAGCCACTCGCTGAATATCTTCTGTAAGAGAGGAACACTGAATAGGGAAAAGTGAAGCTGCCGGAAGACAGCCTGTTTATGATGCACAAATTTTTTGCTATATATGTTATGCATACTTGATGGAAGTGAATTTGAGCAATATACTAAGAGAAAAATGGAAGAGAAAAAAAGTGTGCAGAAAAATTTGACATTTTCGTCTCGGAGAAGAATTAATAATTTGTCTTGAAGCAGGACAGTCTTTGTGTTATACTATACACTTGAGTAATGCTAGATGGACATACTCAATGAAGTTCGAAAGGAAAAGGAGATAAAGAACATGAATAGCAAGGTAAAGGGCGTATTACAGATTCTGCTCGTCCTGGTGTTGATTGCTGCATTTGCTTTTGTGGCAGGCAAAGGATTGGGAGCGGGACATCGTGGTAGCGCAAAGAACATCCGACTGGGCTTGGATTTGAAAGGCGGCGTCAGTGTCACTTATCAGGCTTACGTGACAGACGATAAGGGAAAGAGAACCGGCGAAGCGCCAACAGAGACGGCAATGTCGGATACAATTTACAAGATGCAGAAACGTGTTGAGAGTTTAGAGAGTACGGAAGCTGCCGTATATCAGGATGGAAACGACAGAGTGACTATCGATATTCCGGGCGTAAGCAATTCCAAAAAAGTATTGGAAGAGCTCGGTAAGGCGGGAGCGCTGCAGTTTATTCTGTTTACGGATTTAAAGAAAAAAGATGGCGGTACTCCGTCCGAAGGGGACGAAGTAGTCTATGAAAAAGATAAAGTCCTGATGACAGGAGATATGATTGAAGACGCGAGTGCCGGAACACAGCAGAGGAACGGTACGGGAAGTACGCAAAACGTTGTTCAGTTGAAGTTCAAGGGCAAAGGGGTAAAGAAATTTGCTTCCATTACCGGTGACCACGTAGGCGAGCAGTTGGCGATTGTCTATGATGAAAAAATGGTTTCCGCACCGTCACTGAAATCCGAGATTTCCGATGGCGAGTGTGTGATTGAAGGTAAATTTACGTTTGAAGAAGCCGACCAGTTGGCTTCGACACTTCGTATTGGCGCCCTGCCGTTAGAGTTGGAAAACATCCATGATAATATTGTAGGCGCCACACTCGGTAGTCAGGCGTTAAACACAAGTTTGCTGGCCGGTGTGATTGGTCTTATATTAGTCATTATCTTTATGATTGTTATGTACCGTGTACCGGGGGTAGCTGCCGGCATTGCCTTGATTTTTTATGTAGGAGCTATGCTGCTTGCCCTCAATGGCTTAAATGTCACCCTGACTTTGCCGGGTATTGCCGGTATCGTGTTGAGTATTGGTATGGCGGTAGACGCCAACTGTATCATCTTTACGCGTATTCGTGAGGAACTGGCAACCGGAAAGACGGTTTCATCAGCGATAAAGAATGGTTTTTCCAAGGCTTTGTCAGCGATTATTGATGGTAACGTAACGACGTTAATTGCGGCTCTGGTGTTGTACCTTAAGGGTACGGGTACTGTTAAGGGCTTTGCACTGACATTGGGAATTGGTATTATACTTTCCATGTTTACGGCCATCTTCATTACGAGAATGTTAATGAATGCTTTTTGTGCACTGGGCTGTACAAATGTTAAGTTGTACGGTATCCAAAAAGAGCGCAAGGTAATTAATTTTATCGGCAACTGGAAAAAATATGTTATTATTTCAGGAATTGTTTTTGCAGTATGTATCGGCGGATTGGTAATCCGTGCCGTATCCGGCGGTCCGCTGTTCAATTATAGTCTGGACTTTGCCGGCGGTAATTCGACGACCGTTGCACTGGCGGACGGAGCTGCTGTGACGGAAGATGATAAAGCGGCAGCAGAGAGCATTACAAAAGAAGTGACGGGAGAATTGCCAGAGATATCCGTCTCGGATAATACAAAGCTGGTTGTCCGCACGAATGAGTTGAGCGAAGAAAAGGCAGCGCAGTTGAAGACGCAGTTGGCAAATCATTTTAAAGTGGACGAGGAAAAGAGCATTGAGACGTCGTTTATTAGTGGTTCTGTCAGTGACGAGATGAAAGTAGACGCTCTCGTAGCGACATTGATTGCTACATTGTGCATGCTTCTGTATATTTGGATTCGTTTCCGCAAACTGGCTACCGGTGTCAGTGCGGTACTGGCCTTATTGCATGACGTTATTGTTGTGCTCACCGTTTACGTTGTTGCCAGCGCCATCATTCCGGTGGGCGGTACATTTATCGCCTGTATGTTGACGATAGTCGGTTATTCGATAAATGATACGATTGTCATATTTGACCGTATACGTGAGAACCGTCAGAAAATGTCTTCCCGCACCAGTCTGGCAGAGGTAATCAATAAGAGTATTACGGAGACATTGTCACGTTCGATTAATACTTCCGTGACGACATTTATTATGGTATTTGTATTGGCTGTGCTTGGCGTAGATTCGATACGCCAGTTTGCGATACCGTTGATTGTCGGTATTATAAGTGGATGTTATTCATCGGTTTGTGTCGCTTCTCCATTGTGGTATCTTTTGTCCGGAAAGGGAGAAAAGGAACAGAAAGCGGTCACATATTCAAAGAAGAAATAAATTGCGTTTCATGTTGAAATTGAGATAGCGGAATTGTTTTATCTTTCCGCTCAAATATAAAAAAGAGCTCCTGTCAGCAGATAAATTCTGCCGGCAGGTTTTCTTTTGAGCCGCGATTGTGTCAAAAAGTTGATAAAAATAGGAAAAGTATGGTATAATAATAAGAAATCTGCACGAGATATATTTGAAATGGGCTGGAAAGGCTGAAACTAAGGAGGATTCTGAAATGGCAAAGAATCAGAAAAAGAAAAAGAAACAAGTCGTTGAACTGACACCTGCGGAGAAGTTTGTCCGGTTTCAAACGCTGAAAAAGGCAACTCGCTGTATGTATGTAGAGCAGGATGTTTATGATGTATATAAGTATCTGGTAAAATCTTTTGCTGAATTGGATGAAATTGGGAAAGAGACTCCCTTTGAGGGCTGTGAGCAGTGCGCTGCGCTCAGTCAGGAGTGTGAAGTTTTGGCGGAAGAGTGGAAAAAGAACCATGCGACAGAACGTGTGGAGGAGTCTCGTACGGTTACGACGTCGGCAAAAGAGAGGGAGACACGGGAAAAGGGCAGGAAAAAAAGCGCCAGCAAGTGGGTAGCGATTGCTGCGCTTGTACTTATTATCGGATTTACCATCTGTTATCAGGTGGATGCAACAAGATATCAGATTGCCAGAATAGGCGAGGCGGCGGGATTTACACAGTGGGCAAAATCCTCCTATGTGTCGTTGGGCGATTACAAAGACAGCAAAGCGCGTATGATGCAAATACAAAAAAAGATAATTCGTGACACGAAAAAGGGGCATATCGTTAAATTCGGGGCTACGCCTGTTATAAATGCTAAAGGAGAGACAGTTCGGACAGATTGTTCGTGGATTGTTGTGGACAAGCAGGAGGATGCTGTACTGCTGACAAAACAGAGTGCGATAAATGACATCCCTTATCACAATACGGACGAGCCGGTTACATGGGAGCAGTGCACACTGCGTCAGGAGTTAAATAAGACGTTTCTTGAGCAGACATTTTCTCCATTAGAGAGAAGCATTATTATGGATACTCAGGTGATATGTAACAACAATGAAACATATCGGACCGGAGGCGGCGGGGCGACAACCGATAAGATTTTCATTATGAATGAAAACGAAGTCCGGCAATACCGCAAACAGCTGCGCGCGAAGTTAAAGACAATGCGGCTGCGTACGCCGGGGAAAGAAAAAGATACGACTACCTATGTTTCCGCACTGGGTCAGACGGGGGACAAAGAAAAAGAAGTGGATATTATTGATTACGGATTTCCGGTAGAGCGGAACGGCGCCTGTATCCGCCCGACGATGTGGGTCAATTGTAAGTAAGTTGACGATGTTTTGCCATTATTACATGATTTAATAGAACTGCCTGAGAGGAACGGCTATTTGGTCTCATTTCTTTTCGGGCAGTTGTGCAGTTTATCAACAGCGAAAAGAAGAGGGAAAGGAACGGTTAAATATGAAAGCAGTTAAAAAAGCATGGATAGTGGGAGCGTTTGCTTTAATTGCATCGCTTGCTATGGCGGGAGCCAATGGTGAAAAGGCAATGGCGGCAAAGAAGAAGTCGTTGTCAAAAGCAAAAATTACTCTCTCCAAAAAAAGTTACACTTACGACGGGAAAAAGAAAAAACCAGCCGTTACAGTGAAGCTTGGAAAGAAGAAAGTAAAGAAAAAATATTATACCGTAAAATATACAAAAAACAAAAAACCGGGAACAGCGAAAGTTACCGTAAAAGCGAAAAAGGGAAAAAAATATCAGGGAAAGAAAACAAAAACATTTAAAATAAAAAAAGCGAGCCGCAAACTCGTTCCGGCGCGAAGTTCATATTCTGCCGTAGAGGGAGACGGCGCATTCCAAATCGTAGCGAAACCATCCAAAGGTTCCGGAACCGTTACCTATTCCTGCAGTACATCCAATGTAATTAAAGTGACGAAAACAGGAAAAGTAACTATCGTTAAGAAGTTTGACAAAGGCTGCAAAAACCTGTCCAAACAGACAAAGGATACAATCAAAAAGGCAACGGCAAAAGTAAAGATGAGTGTTCCGGCTACCGCTTATTACAAAGCGGCGTCAAAAACCGTTACCGTAACGATTAACAAAAAGCCGGTTCGTAAAGTAAATACGGTGGAGAGTATAAAAAATTATAAATACCCGACGCTTCCTTATGCCTGTGAGACAAAGAAGCTCACGGATTTGGATTGGTCGGTTGTGTCGAAATATCAGGTGCCGGGGCTGGCGCCGACGGCAGATGATGACTGGATTAAAGAATATGTGCAGTGTAACAATCTCTGCCCGCAGGGAATTTGCATTGCCGGAGACTATATGCTGACAACGGCGTACTGCATGGATAATATCCACAATAGCTGTATTTTTATTTATAACAATAAGACTGGAGAGTATTTGCGTACGTTAGTGTTGAAAGACCAGAAGACGCATGTCGGCGGTATTACCTATGACAGCAAAAACAAAAACGTATGGGTTTGCCACTCCAAGAAAGATAAAGTGACGGGATTGTATTCTCTGCAGAAAATTACTTATTCGGAACTGAAACAATATGCGGCGGGAAAGAAATCCTGTATCCTTTCCAGTACGGCCAATCTGCAAAAGATACCGACAAAACCATCGACTATTTCCTACTGCGAGAAAGACGGCTATATATGGGTGGCGCAGTTTAGCGATACCGCTGCCAGTCAGAATGCCAACGACGAAGAGGATGAGGAAGAGACGGATAACGACGCCACAAACGAGCCGAAAATGTATGCCTATGAATACAAAAACGGCGCCTTGTCACAGGTGAGACGAATTAATAATACGGCAATCGAAGATTATCTGGGAGTTCATACGACAGATGAGACGAGGGAGATAGAGAAGAACGGGGAAACGAAAGAAGAAAAGGTTGTTGTTGTAGATGAAGTGTACCGCAACACGGGAGTTCTGACAAAGCAGGATTTGAAAAAGGGAGATATTTTGTATAAAGTCGGAGGACAGCGGATGGAGACGGGAGAGCAGTTAGAAAAACTGCTTGCCAAATGCAAAGATGGCGACGTGGTAGACGTTGAAATCCACCGCACCGTTTTGCAGCAGGATACGGTGTCCGGTTCCGCGGTACAGATAGAGAAAACAGAAGTGCTGACAGATAAGCTGGTAGCGGGAACCCGCGGCGAAATTGTATTCCGCATCATTCCGCCATATGTGCAGGGAGTAACTTTTACAAAGTCGGGTAAAACGATTTTCAGTTGTTCTTATGGACGCAATACGACTAAGAAGAAATTTATTTCCCAATTGCTTGTCTATGGGGCGACGGAAGCTGACAATCCATCCGGAATGGGAGAGATGGAACTGGCAGTAGCTCTTCCGCCGATGGTAGAAGAGGTAGAAATGGTAGGCGAAGAAGTGTATATGATATTTGAATCGGCGGCGGCCAAATATTTAGAGGGTACGGACGGAAAAGGTCAGAGTATGAATCCAATAGACCAGATTGTAGCCGTGAAGTTAAAATTAGATTAAAAAAGCAATCCACTAACCGCTTGGCAGAAATCAGGAATTACCCTGAGAACTGCTGCAGGTTAGTGGATTTTTTCTTTTTGGGCGGGGAGCGGCTGACGGTAGGAAAGAATGGCTAACGTTCCCTGTTCCACGCTTATACAGGCGTTCTTTCCGGTAAACGTATTGCTGATACCGAGCGGGAAAGAGTTGGTGAGAGTAATTCCCGATACCTCATATTCGAGTCCCTTAATGTGAACGTTTCGGCTTTCTTCACTCAGAGAAAAAACGGAACAGATGTTGCCGGCCGTATTTTCAGGGGAGTCTTTGGAAAAACTAAGAGAGCTATCCGCAATAACCCGAATATCAAAATCTGCTCCCACAAGAAGACCGTGGGCACCCTGAGCGGCAATGTAAGTCAGAACCTGTATGTTGGCGAGCGTGTGGTCAAGGCGACCGCCGAGCCCGCCGTAAATGACAAATTCGCTATATCCTTTTTCCAAACCGAGTTTGACTGCCAGTACGAGGTCGGTGTCATCCTTTTTACTTGGATAGCGGATACAATCCGGCGGCAGACGGCGGGTTGTGACGGAATCAAAATCGCCTAGCACAACGTTGGCGTGCAATCCCAGAGCATTGATGTAATCAAAGCCGCCGTCTGCGGCGATTACGATGTCGGATGGCGCCGGTTTTACCGCACAGCTTGTCCGTTCACCCGCGCCGAAGATATAGCAGACAGGCACTGCCATTGTTTTTGTTTCCGTTTGTTTCATACGTTTCACTCCCTTTGCCGGTATTGTGATATGTGAGATGGAAAATATATCTTTACCTTAGTATGAAAGCATTTGCTTTGTCAAGATGATTTGTTGCAAAAGGCAGGGGGTTGTGATATTATCGAGATAACAGAGGAAACAGAAAAAAAGGGAGGCGCCAGAGTATGTATACGGTTTCTTTGAAAAATTTTATCGAAAAAATGGGAGTAAAGAATTTAACACCGGAGGTGGATTTAGACGCATGCGAGATTACGCAGGCGGATATTAACCGGCCCGCGCTCCAGCTAGCCGGATTTTTTGATTATTTTGACCACCACAGAATACAGATTATCGGACAGGTTGAGCATACTTATATGGAGAAGCAGGGAATTGAAAAAAGCGCTGAGATGATGGGAAAGATAATGTCATATAAAGTGCCGGGGATTGTATTTTGCCGCGATTTGCCGGTGCCGGAAGAGTTTTTGAATTTGGCGGAGGAATATCAGATTCCCATTTTGCAATCCAAGTCGGACACCTCGGCATTTTCCGCAGAAGTGACCCGCTGGCTGAAAGTTGAACTGGCGCCGCGCATAAGCATTCATGGTGTGCTTGTTGATATTTATGGCGAGGGCGTACTGATTACCGGCGAGAGCGGTATAGGAAAGAGCGAAGTGGCGCTGGAACTCATTCACCGCGGACACCGTCTCGTTTCGGATGACGTCGTGGAGATAAAGAAAGTCAGCGATGAGACGCTGATTGGCTCGGCTCCGGACATTACCAGACATTTTATCGAGCTTCGCGGTATCGGTATCATTGACGCCAAGACATTGTTCGGCGTGGAAAGTGTGAAAAACACGCAGTCGATTGATTTGGTTATCCATCTGGAAGAGTGGGATAAGGAGCAGGAGTATGACCGCATGGGGCTGGATGAGCAGTTTATCGAGTATTTGGGCAATAAAGTCGTTTGCCATTCCATACCGATTCGTCCGGGGCGTAACGTGGCGATTATATGCGAATCCGCCGCTGTCAACTTCCGTCAGAAGAAGATGGGCTATAATGCGGCGCAGGAACTTTATAACCGTGTCACGAACAATTTAGCAAATTCATAAACAGAAAGGGAGAGCATAAAACATGGGACAGTATTATGTAGGAGTAGACGTTGGCGGAACGACAGTAAAGATGGGGCTTTTTTCCGATGTGGGAGAACTTCTTGAAAAATGGGAAATCCCTACCTGTCTGGAAGACCATGGCTCCCATGTGCTTACAGATATCGTAGACAGTATAGAAAGCAAGCGTTGCAAATGGGAGGGCAATATTCGGGGAATTGGCGTCGGCATTCCCGGGCCGGTTACGGATGATGGTGTTGTTCTCAAATGCGCCAATCTCGGCTGGGGAGTATTTTCCGTTAAAAACGAATTGGCCGGTCTGACCGGAGTGGGCAATGTCAAAGTAGCCAATGACGCCAACGTAGCTGCCCTCGGTGAGATGTGGAGGGGAGGCGGCCGCGGTTACGACAGTATTGTTATGGTTACGCTCGGAACCGGCGTAGGTGGCGGCATTATCCATCAAGGGAAGATATTGACCGGAAGCCGGGGCGCAGGCGGAGAGATTGGCCACACAAAAGTAAATCCCAACGAGACGCAGATGTGCGGCTGCGGCAATCGCGGATGTCTGGAGCAGTATGCATCAGCGACCGGCATTGTCCGCATGGCAAAGGAGCACCTGCCGGAAAATAGCTGTCTTTTCAATCAGGAGATAACAGCCAAAACCGTATTTGACGGAGCTAAGGCGGGAGACGAATATTGTAAGGAAGTAGTAGATAAATTTGGCCGGTATTTGGGATTGGCATTGAGCAATGTGGCGCATGTCATTGACCCAGAAGCTTTTGTCATCGGCGGCGGGGTTTCTGCCGCAGGACAGATTATACTGGATGTGGTGGAGAAATACTATGAAGAAAATTCGATGTACGCACTGAAAGACCGTAAGTTCCATCTGGCGGAACTGGGAAACGATGCCGGAATTTACGGAACCGTAAGGATGGTTATGTTTAAATAAAAGTTAGAGGAGAACGCAATGATTAGACTGCAGCAGGAGCCGTTAAGCAATCATACGACATTTCGCATTGGTGGTCCGGCGTTACATTATCTGATTCCGGAGACGATGGAAGAGGTTTCGGAGGCGCTTGACTTTGCGAGGAGCAATCACTATCCCTTTTATGTAATTGGAAAAGGAAGTAATATGCTTTTTTCTGACGAGGGTTATCCGGGAGTGATAATCGAGATTGGAAAAGGGTTGGAGGAAATACAAATTGACGACGACGGCGTTGTCACGGCGCAGGCGGGAATTACACTCAGCGCCATGGCTTCCCGTCTGGCGAAAGAGAGTTTGTCCGGCTTTGCCTTTGCCAGTGGAATCCCCGGTACTCTGGGCGGAGGCATCACCATGAATGCCGGGGCCTATGGTGGTGAAATCAAAGACTGCATACAGAGTGCAAGAGTTTTAACGGCAGAGGGGGCGACACAGGAACTGTCGCGGGATGAGTTGGAACTCGGTTATCGCACGAGTATTATACAGAAAGAGTCTTACATCGTTTTGGACGCCGTTTTTCAATTTGAGCGCGGGGACAAGGAAGCGATACAAAAAGAAATGAGAGACTTAAATCAGCGCAGGCGGGAGAAGCAGCCGCTGGAATTTCCAAGCGCGGGCAGCACCTTTAAGCGGCCGCAGGGATATTTTGCAGGCAAGCTAATTGAGGATGCAGGATTGCGGGGATATCGCGTAGGCGGTGCGCAGGTGTCGGAAAAGCATTGTGGCTTTGTCATTAATTGCGGGCAGGCTACGGCGGATGACGTGAAACAGGTAATACATGACGTACAGCAGAAGGTGAACGAGCAGTTCGGTGTCGTACTCGAACCGGAAGTGCGAATCATCAAATAACTGACAGAAAGTGAGGGATTCGGATTGCAATTTGTAATCGTGACAGGAATGAGTGGGGCAGGACGGAGTTCTGCGATGAAAATTTTAGAGGACGACGGTTATTTTTGTGTGGATAATCTTCCCGTATCCCTTTTGCCAACCTTTATACAGTTGACAGAAGATTCCAGTGAGCAGATAGAACGCGTTGCGCTTGGACTCGACATACGCGGCGGCCACCGCTCCTTAAAGGAGGCGGCCAATGTGTTAAAAAAGATGCGCGAAGACGGGTATCGCTTTGATATACTCTTTTTGGAAGCTTCTACGCCGGTGTTGGTGAAGCGCTATAAGGAGACGCGGCGCATGCACCCATTGGCGCAGGGCGGACGCATGGATAAGGCGATTGAAGATGAACGGGCGCTGTTGACAGAGTTAAAGAAACAGGCGACCTATATAATAGATACAACGACTTTGTTAATTCGGGAATTAAAACAGGAGATAGACCGTATCTTTGTCGAAGACGAGAAGTTCTGTAATTTTTATCTGACCTTTGTTTCTTTCGGGTTTAAGTACGGAATACCATCCGATGCGGATTTAGTATTTGACGTTCGTTTTTTGCCAAATCCCTTTTATATTGATGGTTTAAAACCCTTAACAGGAAACGACTGCGAAGTTTACAATTATGTAATGAACTCGAGTAAGGCGAAAGAGTTTTTAACCAAAATGAAAGATATGCTTGATTTTCTCATTCCTAATTATATTGTGGAGGGGAAGACCCAGCTTGTCATTGCCATTGGCTGTACTGGAGGGAAGCACCGCTCCGTGACGCTGACTAATGCTATTTATGGAGAATTTGAAAATACGGAATATGGTTGCAAGAAAGAACATAGAGATATAGAGAAGGATCGGTTACGGAATTTATGTCGTTCGCAGGAAAAATAAAAGAGGAGCTGCTCGAACAGACGGGGAAAGCACAGCATTGCCAACTGGCAGAGTTAGCGGCGCTTTTTGCCTTTTGCGGGCAGATTATAACAGAACAAAATGGGATATATTATGTAAAGTTTGCAACGGAGAACTTGACAGTTGCAAAAAAATGCTATATCTTAATTAAGAGAGTTTTTCATATTGTGCCCGATATTGATTTATGTGGACAACATTCCTATGGTGTTTATTTATGGGAGGAGCAGGCAGCAGAGGCCTTTATGAAACAAGTTCGAGTGATGGATGAAGCATTGCTTGTGGCTGATTGTCTGATTGACAGACAATGCTGTAAGCGTGCTTTTTTACGGGGGATTTTCCTTGCGGCAGGTTCTATTACCGACCCGCGCAGCGGATATCATCTGGAGCTGGTGGCAGGGAGTTTGGAACGAGCAACTCGAATGAAGGAGATTATGGGTATTTTTGGTCTGCAAGCAAAGATTGTAGGGCGAAAAAAAAATTGTATTGTATATTTGAAAGAGGGAGCGTCTATCGTTGATTTTTTAAATGTGATAGGTGCGCATGTGGCGTTGATGGAATTTGAAAATGTCCGTATCTTAAAGGAGATGAGAAATTCCATTAACAGACAAGTTAATTGTGAGACGGCTAATATTAAAAAAACTGTCTCAGCAGCATCAAGGCAGACCGCAGACATTCAATATATTCACGATACCATTGGTATTGGGAATCTTTCAGAGAATCTTTCACAGATTGCGAAACTGCGACTGGAGAATCCGGAAGTAACGCTGAAAGAATTGGGAGAGATGCTTGAGCCGCCAATCGGGAAGTCAGGGGTGAATCACCGATTGCGCAAATTGAGTGAAATCGCAAACGAATTGCGAAGACAGGATGGAGGAAAAGATGATTAAGAAAAATATTGATGTCAGTTTAGGTGGAGATGAGACAAGACCAATCGCTATGCTCGTTCAACTTGCGAGTCAGTTCAAGAGCAGGATTGAAATTCGTCAGGATAACATGGTAGTGAATGCCAAAAGTATCATGGGGATGATGACCCTTGGTTTAGTGCAGGGCCAGAAACTGGAGATTGATGTTGAAGGAGAAGACGAAGAGAATGCGATGCTGGAAATGGAAAATTTTCTGACGCATAAAAATTAAGAAGCAACATAGAACAGGGAAAGGCTGTCTTGTGAAACCAATTTAAGAGGTTAGGGTTCGCAAGGCGGCCTTTTCATTAACACAGAGTGAGGAAAAGATGAATTTTACACATTTACATGTTCATACGGAATACAGTCTTTTAGACGGTTCCAGTAAAATAGGAGAGTTAGTCAGTCATGCAAAGGAACTGGGCATGGATAGTCTGGCAATAACTGACCACGGCGTGATGTACGGGGTGATTGACTTTTACCGCGCGGCGAAACAGGCTGGTATCAATCCGGTCATCGGTTGTGAGATTTATGTGGCGCCGGGTTCGCGGTTTGACCGCGAGGTGGGGAACAACAGCGAAAATGAAAGCCGCTATCATCATCTTGTACTTCTGGCGGAAAATAATACCGGGTATGCGAATCTGACGAAAATTGTCTCCCGTGGTTTTACAGAGGGATTTTATTATAAACCGAGAGTGGATTACGAAGTATTGGAAGAGTTCCATGAGGGGATAATCGCGCTCAGCGCCTGTCTGGCCGGTGCCATCCCGTCCTTTTTGCGTCGGGGCTTGTATGAGGAAGCAAAAGAAGAAGCTGAAAAGCTGCGTGGTATCTTTGGCGGGGATAACTTCTTTCTGGAGCTGCAGGACCACGGCATTCCGGAGCAGAAGACAGTGAATCAGGGATTGATGCGGCTGCATAACGAAATGGGTATTGAGCTAGTAGCGACGAATGACGTGCATTACATTTATGACAGCGATGCCGAGGCGCATGATATCCTGCTCTGTATCCAGACCGGAAAGAAAGTCAGCGACGAAAACCGTATGCGTTATGAGGGCGGGCAGTACTATTTGAAATCGCCGGAGGAAATGGCCGCTCTTTTCCCTTACGCATTGGAGGCCTTGGAAAATACGCATAAGATATCTTCAAGGTGTCATGTGGAAATTGAGTTCGGTCAATATAAATTGCCTCACTTTGATGTTCCCGACGGATACTCTGCCGACAGCTATTTGCGTGAACTTTGCGAAAAGGGCTTGCTTGAGCGCTATGGAGAGAAAGCGGACAGTCTGCGCGAGCGTCTGGACTATGAGCTGGATACGATTTCTTCTATGGGATTCGTCGATTATTTTCTCATTGTCTGGGATTTTATCAAGTATGCCAAAGACCGCGGGATTCCGGTAGGGCCGGGGAGAGGCTCTGCGGTGGGAAGTATTGTGGCGTATTCTCTTAACATTACGGATATCATTGACCCGATTCATTATAATCTCCTGTTTGAGAGATTTTTAAATCCGGAGCGCGTCACCATGCCGGATATTGATATTGACTTCTGTTATGAGAGAAGACAGGAAGTTATTGATTATGTAAATCAGAAATACGGGAACGACCATGTCGTACAGATTGTCACTTTTGGAACAATGTCCGCCCGTATGGTGATTCGCGATGTCGGGCGTGCACTGGATTTGCCATACGCCTATGTGGACACAGTGGCAAAGGCAATTCCCAATGAACTGGGGATAACGATAACAAAGGCCCTGCAGATGAACAAAGAGCTGCGTACGATGTATGAGACGGAAGAGCAGGCGAAAAAACTCATTGATATGTCTCTTCGTCTGGAGGGACTTCCCCGCCACACTTCCGTTCATGCGGCGGGCGTCGTAATCAGTCCGAAACCGGTCGATGAGTATGTTCCCCTGTCAAGGGCGGCAGACGGAAATATCACTACCCAGTATACGATGGTTACTCTGGAAGAGCTGGGACTTTTGAAAATGGACTTTCTGGGATTGCGCACGTTGACGGTGATTGACGACGCCATTAACGGAGCATTTGACGTTCACGATATTCCTTATGATGACGGGGAAGTATTTGCGATGATTAGCGCGGGTCATACCGAGGGCGTATTCCAGTTGGAAAGCGCCGGAATGAAAAATTTTATGAAAGAACTGAAGCCGCAAAATATGGAAGATATTATGGCCGGTATTTCTCTCTATCGTCCGGGGCCGATGGACTTTATACCGAAATATATGGAGGGAAAAAATAACCGCAACAGTATCCGCTACGACTGTCCGGAGCTGGAGCCGATTTTATCGCCGACGTACGGATGTATCGTGTATCAGGAACAGGTCATGCAGATTGTACGCGATTTAGCGGGATACAGTTACGGGCGGAGCGATCTGGTGCGCCGTGCCATGTCGAAGAAAAAGGCTTCCGTCATGGAGAAAGAGAAAAATAATTTTATTTATGGCAATGAGGAAGAGGGAGTTGACGGCTGTATCAAACGGGGAATACCCGAAGAGGCGGCGCGGAAAATATTCGAAGATATGACCGATTTTGCCAAATATGCTTTTAATGAATCCCATGCGGCAGCGTACGCCGTTGTTGCCTATCAGACCGCTTATCTGAAATGTCATTATCCGGTAGAATTTATGGCGGCGCTGATGACGTCGTTTATGGAGCACACCGGAAAGATAACTGAATATATTATGAACTGCCGCCAGCTCGGCATTGAAATACTGCCGCCGGATATCAACGAGGGAGAGTACCGTTTCTCCCCGCACAATGGCAATATCCGCTATGGACTGGCGGCGATAAAAGGAGTCGGCAAACCGGTCATTGACGAAATTGTCAAAGAGCGTGAAGAGGGAGGGAAATACCGCTCTTTAAAAGATTTTTGTATGCGCCTTTCCGGCAAGTCTATCAATAAGAGAACAATGGAAAGTTTTATCAAGGCGGGAGCGTTAGATAGCTTACCGGGAACTCGGAAACAGAAGATGAGTATTTATGTCAATATTCTGGATGGGGTGAATCAGGAAAAGAAACATACGATGAGCGGACAGATGTCGCTGTTTGATTTTGCGCCGCCGGAAGAGCAGAAAGAATTAGAAGTGACGATGCCCGACGTCGGCGAATTTGACAAAGAGATGATTCTCGGTTTTGAAAAGGAAGTACTCGGAGTCTATATCAGCGGGCATCCGCTGGAAGAATATGTGACGCTGCTGGAGAAAAACATCACGCGCAAGACGTCGGAATTTATCGCAGCAGACGGCGAAGATATGCCAAAAGTAAAAGATGGGGAGAAAGCAGTTATCGGAGGTATGATAACGGCGAAAACGGTCAAAACTACTCGTACCAACAATTTAATGGCATTTCTCACAATAGAGGATTTGTACGGAACGATAGAAGTGCTCGTCTTTCCGCGCGACTATGAGAAGTACCGTACGGTTATGGAAGAAGAGCGCAAAGTATTTATACAGGGACGGGTGACGGTCGAGGAGGATAAACCGGCCAAGCTGATTTGCGCGAACGTAATCGACTTTGACGATATGGAGAAAGAGTTGTGGATTCAGTTTAGGACAAAGGGAGAGTACAGAGAGAGAGAAGATGCTCTTTTTGCTCTGCTTGGCGATTATGACGGACGTGATGCTGTTAATATCTATCTCTCGGAAGAACACGCGAGAAAACGACTGCCAAACAGCAGGAGCACAAAAGTTTGTCCCGAGCTGCTTACAAAATTGTATGATATGTTCGGACACGATAATATAAAAGTTACACAAAAGAGTATTGAAAAAATTTTTTAGTCATAGTACAATGTGTAGTGATGCTAAGGTCAAAAGGTCGAAATGCCGTTCATACTTGCATGATAGGGCATTTGTTATAGCGTCGTATGGATGAATGGAGGAAAATTTTTATGGCAAAGAAGATAGAGACAATCGGGGTATTGACGAGTGGCGGAGACGCGCCGGGGATGAATGCGGCGATTCGTGCGGTAGTGCGCGCCGGTATTTCCAGCGGCTTAAAGGTAGTGGGAATCCGCAGAGGGTATGCCGGCCTTCTGGAAGAAGATATTATTGAGATGGATACGATGAGTGTTACGGATATTGTACAGCGCGGCGGAACTATTTTGTATACATCACGCTGCAAGGAGATGACGACTCCGGAGGGGCAGAAGAAAGCTGCCGATATCTGCCGCAAGCATGGGATTGACGGCATTGTCGTTATCGGCGGTGACGGTTCGTTCCGTGGAGCCCAGAAGCTATCGGAAAACGGCATTAATACGATTGGCATACCGGGAACGATTGACTTGGATATTGCCTGTACCGAATATACTATCGGTTTTGATACTGCCTGCAATACGGCGATGGAGGCGATTGACAAAGTGCGCGATACATCTGCCTCACACGAGCGCTGCAGCATTATCGAAGTTATGGGACGCACGGCGGGACATATTGCTCTGTGGTGCGGTATTTCCAACGGTTCGGAGTATGTGTTGATTCCGGAACGGGCAAAAGAAGACGACGAGAAAGAGATTATTAAAAAAATACTGTCGAAGCGGCGCATTGGTAAAAAACATCATATTATTGTGAATGCGGAGGGAGTAGGCGACTCTCACGCGATGGCGAAACGAATTGAAGAGGCGACTGGAATAGAGACGCGCGCGACTGTCATCGGACATATTCAGCGCGGAGGAAATCCGACTTGCCGCGACCGTGTATACGGTTCGGCGATGGGGGCGCACGCCGTTGACCTTTTACTGGAGGGTCAGACGAATCGCGTGGTGGCGTATCGTGATGGTGAGATTTGTCATTTTGACATCGACGAAGCGTTGGCGATGTCAAAAGATATTGACGTTCATTTGTATAGCATGACAAAGCGGTTGTCCCGTTAGATAAAGAAAAAACTTACAAATCGTAGGCATTACTGATTTGTAAGTTTTTTTGTTTACCGTTTTGTGTGGAAAAAGCTGTCGCTCTTCAGTCGTTTTCTTCCATTTCATCCGGAATGTTTTCATCTTCGTCCGGTTCATCACTTTCCGTGTCAGGGGATAATGTTACATAATCTCTGTCATCCTCATCTTCTTCCTCATAGAGGTCGTTATCAAAATCATCGTCATCATAGTCGTCTAAATAATCTTTCATTAAAATATTTTTGAAAAAATATAAAACTCCAGCTACGGCTGCAGCAACAGCGGTCAGGCCAAGGAGAAATTTGAGTAATTTTTTCATTGTAAAACCATCCTTTCTACTCTTATAAATTAGTATGACCTAAGGGTTATAATATATTCCTATTTTACGAGAAAGAAAAAGAAAAGTAAAGTATTTTTAGTGAATCTGCCTATAATTTTTGTAATGTTTAGAAAAATTTGTTAAGATTATTACTTGTAAACCAAATATAAAAGATGTATAATTAAAATATACTATTGATAGAATTGATGGAGGTTCGTTATGGCAGTAAGTAAGACAAGCAAAACAACGGCAGCTAAGGATACGACAAAAGACACTACAAAGGCAGCGGTGCAAACTACTTTAAAAGTAGAGGAGCCAAAGAAAACAGAAGCGCAAGAGCCAGCAAAGCCGACAGCTGCAAAAACTCCGGCAAAGAGAGCGACAAAGACAGCGGCGACAAAACCGGCAGCGAAGAAGACAACGACGAGAAAGACGGCAGCAAGAAAAGCGACAGTTGATGTTAAGGCTGAATTATTTGTTCAGTTCAACGGCATGGAGTATTCAGAGAAAGAGATTATGAAAAAAGTAACTGCTGTATGGGAAGCAGAAGGGAAAAAAGCATCTGCCATGAAGAGAACCAAATTGTATGTAAAACCGGAAGATGGAAAAGCGTATTATGTAATTAATGAAGGTTTAAAAAATGGTTCTACGGGAGCAGTTGACTTATAAGAGGTTTTATGCTCTTTCCATGAAAAATGAGAAAATCCACTAAACAAGTCCGGCGGTTGAGTCGTTCGGATGTTTAGTGGATTTTTATTATTTATCGTTATGCTCAAGGAAACTTGCCCTTATGATGGCAGAGTTTCCGTATTTTTTTCGAATGGCGTCAATGGCGGAGTCCAGCTTTTCTCTTTTTTGCGAGTTCCCCTCGTCCGTCATATCGCTCAGGTTGAGCTGACGTAGCGCTTCCCCCGTAATCTTCGAGGTCGATACGCCGAGCAGGCGTATCGGAGAACCGTCCCAGCATTCGTCGAAAAGCTGACAGATTGTCTCGTATAAAATGTCGGTTACATTTGTCGGGGTGGCGAGAGTGCGCTGGTGGCTGCTCTTTACAAAAGTTGCGTATTTAATATGAACGACGGCGACGCCGGCGATAACAGAATCTTCTCGCAGGCGGCTGCTGACAGTCTCACAAAGGGATAACAGATATTTTTTTGCCTGTGCGGGCGATGTTACATCTTGGGAAAGCGTCATCGAATTTCCATACCCTTTGGCGTCGGCCGGCTCTGACTGGACGGGCGAATCGTCGATACCATTGGCGTAATCGTAAATGACTTCGCCCTGTCTGCCGAGGTGTGAGAGAATGATACTGCGCTCGAAAACCGCCAAATCACCAATCGTGCGAATGCCGAGATTGTATAGTTTGCGGCTTGCAGACTGGCCGACAAGAAACAGCCGCCCGATTGGCAGCGGCCACATTTTTTCCTGAATGTCTTCGGGAAACAAGCGGTGTACTCTGTTCGGTTTTTCAAAATCGGAAGCCATCTTAGCCAGCACTTTGCAGGAGGAAACACCGATATTCACTGTGAATCCCAACCGTTCCTGTATGGTTTGCCGGAGCTGTCCGGCAACTTCAACGGGCGCCGTTTCGATTTCAGGAGAAGTTCCTGTCATGTCGAGAAAGGCTTCGTCAATGCTGAATTTCTCAATGACCGGCGTGTACTCCCGAAGAAGCGACATCAGTTTTTGCGAGTACTCTTTATAGACGGCATGGCGCGGCGGAACAATCAGAAGATTTGGACATTTGCGTCTGGCTTCCTGTAATGTCTCCGCGGTTTTGACGCCGTAAGATTTGGCAATTTCAGACTTAGCCACTACGATGCCGTGCCGGCTCTCCTCATCCCCTCCGATAACGGCAGCGATTGTGCGTAAGTCGGTTTCCTCGCCCAGTTCGTGGATGCGGTAGAGCGCCTCCCAGCTGAGAAAGGCATTGTTGACATCGACATGAAAAATGATACGTTTCATGGGAAGACCTCCTTTGATATAACGATAGCACAAGAGCGGGGCGTTGTATAGGGCAATATAAATTGTTTCTTTTGTTCTTTTGTTTACAGGCATGGTCGGGGACAGGCTCTCCTTCTGAGAGGAACATGAAGTTTTTGTCTCAAAAACCCCTTTTTTTATAAAAAATCAACTTTCTGTCGCAAAAAAGTAGGTGTCTGTCGCAAAATCCCCCTTTTTATTTCAAATTATGTTATCCTGCTTTTATCTTTTTATACCTGTCCTTATGGAAGAAATTCCTTTTGGCAGGGCAGTTTCATAACAGCAGGATTAAATACAAAAAAGAAATGAGGGGTACTTTTATGAAGAAGAGTAAAAAAACAGTTATCAGCGGGGTTTTGGCAGTTTCAATGGTTGCCGCTGTCTGCGCCACGGATTCTTTTTCCGGAAGCAATAAAAATATCAGTTTTGCTTCCTCAGATCCGGCAGCAGTGTCAATCGTAAACACAGGAGAACTCCCTGCCAAACGCACCAAATTTGTCAAGCAGTTTTCCATGAGCGACGGCAGTTATACGGCAGTAACTTATTCCATGCCGGTTCACTACAAAAAG
>CAJUTM010000031.1 GCA_910589595.1 uncultured Eubacterium sp. | reverse complement strand
AGGGGTACTATGACCAGTTCAATGACGCAGTTTTAAGCGAAACCATCACAAAAACCGTAACGGATGCGGAGGGGAACACCGTATCCCAGAAAGACACTGTCATCCGTGGAAAAAACAGGGTAGAGACAGCCACCACTTATGAAAGTGACGACTTCGGCAGAACAACAAAAGAAACCACCGTAACCAGAAAACAGCAGGACGGGAAGTGGCTTCCTGCTTATGAGACGCAGACTCTTTCCACTTATGATGACAACGGCAATGTCAGCCAGACCGAAACCAAAAGCCGTAAAGAGGGCGAGACGGATTGGAAAACCCAGACGGTTAAATCGGATTATGACGAACAGGGACAGGTCACCAAGGAATATACCCCAAGAGGAACAAAAGAAAACGTGGCAGCGAAATACGAATATGATATCCTTGGCAGGAAAGTACAGTCCGAAATCCCGCAGGAAAAGAAAGACGGCAGCATCACGTATCAGAAAACCACGGCAGAGTACGATAATACGGGAAATGTGACGGAAAAGAACGAACAGATCGACAGTGACAGGGAAGCAAAAACAGAATATACTTATGACAAACGCGGCAACCTTGTAATGGTAAAAAGCCGCATGGCAAATGAAAAAGCGCAGTATGTCCAGTATGTCTATGACACAGAAGGGAATAAGGTGCGCCAGTTCACGGGAATGACGGCACCGCTGACCCTGACAGTATCGGAAGCAGCAGAAGACACAAAAGCAGAAGACACCTTTACCTATGCCGGAAAAACGTACCAGCTCACCGTCAGCGGAAAAAAGAAAACCGATGACATCCGTGAAACCAAGTATGAATACGATGGGAAAAACCAGCTGGTTGCTTTTACCGACTCAGAGGGCAGAAGAGAAACCTATACTTATGATGTAAACAGCAATCTCACCAAAACAATAGATAAAAACGGCAACACCCAGAAAAGCACCTACGATTATCAGAACCGTCTTACCGAAATGGTGGCAAAAGAAAAAAAGACTGGGAAAGAGGCGAAACATAGTTATACTTACAATGCCTATGGAGACGTAGCCACACAGGACGACACCACCTTTGTCTACGATGACGCCTCCGGACAGCTAACAAGAGAAACAACAAAACTGACAAAGAATAAAAATATAGTAAAAACCTACACCTATGACAGCGCCGGCAATAAAACCGTCTTTGCGGTAAAAGTAGGAGACGACACGAAACTTTCCCTGAAGTATACCTATGACGGCGAATCAAAACTAACATCTGTCACCGACGGAACAGGAAGCGAAATAGCAGGGTATACCTACGACACCGACGGCAACTTAGCAGAAAGAACCGTGGCAGGAAATGGCATGACAACCACCTATGCCTACGATTACCAGAACCGCCTGACAGCAATGAAGAACCAGACAGGCAGCTCTGGGGTAATATCGGAGTATTCATCGGAATATCTTGCCAATGGGCAAAAATCTAAGGAAACTTCTGATACGATTGGCAAAAATGGCAAGAAGTCCACAAAGACTGCCACCTATACCTATGATTTGTTAGGGCGGATTACGAAAGAAACAAAAACAGGCAGGGAGAACATTTCCTACACCTACGACAGTAACAATAACCGCAAAGAAATGAAAACCGGCAATAAGGTAACCGCTTATAAATACAACAAAAACGACGAGCTGCTCCGCACCGACACCTTAAACACCGACACGGAAGAAGACACCGTCGTCCTTTATAAAAACGATAGAAACGGAAACCAGTTAGCCACTGTCAAACGCTATGAAATCCCCAATGACAGGAAAGACAGGCCATACATCGACATTGACGTCACACTGGGAGACAACCGGCTGAACGAGAATGTAGTCAACCATTATAATGCCCTGAACCAGTTGACACGGACGCTTACAAAGAATTACAAAGTAAGCTTTACTTATGATGCTGAGGGACTGCGTACCAGTAAAATAGTAAACGGGGAAAAAACCGTCTTCGTCTGGGACGGCGACCAGCTGGTGATGGAACTCACTAAGAGTGGGAAGGTAAAGAAACGGTACATCCGTGGAAATGACCTGATATTATCCGACAAAGGAACAGAAAACGCCTCTGGGAAGGCGTCCGAAAAACAGTACTATGTGACCGATTCGCATGGGAATGTGGTGCAGCTGACCGACGAAACAGGAAACGTCATCAAGACCTACGAGTACGATTCCTTTGGCAACGAAATAAAGCCGGACAGGAAAGATGACAACTCGTTCCGCTACTGCGGGGAGTACCACGATAAGGAGACGGAAGAAATCTATCTGCGGGCACGGTATTACCAGCCAAAAGCGGGGAGGTTTCTGACAAGGGATACCTATACGGGAGAAGAGGATGAGCCGGAGAGCCTGCATTTGTATACTTACTGTGAACATGATGGGGTGAATGCGTGGGACCCGAGTGGGCATGATGCTGTATGGTTACAATATGCATATGGAGCAGGGCATATGGGGCATACTGGTTTAGCATTGCAGGATATAAACCGACAATGGTATTATTTCTTTTGGGGTTCGACTAATAGTAGTGTTATATATAATTTCTTTTTTAAACCCTATGCTAAGAGGTATTTAGAGCCAATTGATAGTATTACCAAATTTAGAAAAAAACCCAAAAAATTAAAAAAGGTTGTCTATAATCAAACTAAAAAATATTATGAACAAAAGCTAACTGGAAGTATATATTTTCAAGGTGACTTTTCCGAAAGTTATAACTATTTAAAGGATTATCGAGGACGTTATAATACTAATAGTAATAATTGTTTACAGGTTTGCCTTAGGGCTTTGGATTATGGGAAATTTAAGAATAATGTAAGAAATCTTAAAGGTTATGCAGTAAGAAGAATAATTAAAGAAAAATATGTTATACCTAATAATGCATTTTCTCGTCTAAAAAAATTGTTAGGAAAGTAGCATAGTAGGTAATTTAAGGTTATTGTGTTTCTGGTATATAAAAATAGAGGGAGGTAAATGGTTATAAAAAAGCTTATTTTTTCTATGATGGCATGTGTTCTGATTCTTGGATGTGGGATTACTGTATTAACTATATTCTTTATGTCGTTAGATAGAAGGACAATTTCGATAAAATATAATACTTATGAGACAGTGGGAAGCAATAAGATGTATGAAGCAAGCATTAGCGCAGATGCCGTCTCTATTAAAAAACATAATGGTAAAGAAGTTTCCGAAATTGCAATTCATTTACTGAATATGATTCCCGATGAAATTGTTCTGGGAAAAAACTTTTATTATTTGTTACAGTACGGAGAAGACGAAACTATAATCTTACAGATGGATTACAATTCTAATATCAGAAAAAGGAAAACTATCAAAGGTTTATTAAGGGCTTTCTGTGTAGATGAATTTGTATTGGTGCTTTTGGAAAAGGATAATCAAAATTATTCTAAGTTTCGCGATAGTAAATGTATTAATTATTACATTAAAGAAAAGAATTTTGAAAGGGATTTTGTAGAAATTAGTCAGGAAAGCAACGAAACTTTGTTGAGGAAATTGAAATTAAGATATTGTCAAAACGGGCTTTACAGTATGCTTCCGGATATTGGAGTGGAGGCAGAAGATATTTCTTTTTACAATAAAGTCAGTGCAGTAAAAGCGAATGAGAAAAATGTTTGTAAGAAATGGAATATTCTAAATCAATTGCTTGAGCAAACGGAAATAGAAAAAGACGATACCATATACGTTAAATGTTATCAGCATAAAAATAAGCTGTATGGTATATGTAATGTTCTTACATATAAATTTGACGAAGAATGTATTCGAACGAAAGATATTAAAAGGGCAATTTACTTTATTTATGACTCCGAAAATAATAGCTGTAGGATTGTGTATTCGGCAGAAGAGATATGTGGAATTTATTTTGATTCAAAAGCAATTTTTTATGAAAAGGATGGAGTGATTTATAAATATAGTCTTTCGGAACAAAAAGGGGAAAATATATATCAGGTAGACAAATCGGATGATATGAAAATTGAAATATCCAGTTATATTATGAAAATATACATCGGAAATTCATGGGGAAATAAAGGGGAAATTTCGCTTTCTATATAGTTATTGAGAATTGGCGGTGTCATGGTTCTTTGCGGCAATAAAATAGTGGATGCGTCAATGGATGGGCGTATGACGAAAGAGTTTGTCAAACGCTTTTAGATTTATGGGAGATGAGCCGCAATCCCTGTGTGTTCGGGGTGCGGCTCGCCTTGGCGTTGCGGACTCAATTGCTGCTCTTTATCTTTGTATCCATATCTGCCTCATACTTTTTTATCCATTTTCTGTATTCATTTATAGATGAGGAAGGTACATATATAGTACAAAATATTGGACGACAGAACGCACCTATTCTTTTGAGCCGGACGAAAAGCGGTTTATTATCAACGAAAACGGAGAAACCGTACCCAACTACTACATCACGGGAAAAGGAGAAAAAATCCTCAGCGCAGCCAGATATTTTTATGACGACTTAGGCAATGAAATTGGAAGCGCCGAATTCAGCAACGGAGAAACAGACGCAGAACATTGCACCTCTTTCAATCTGACGAAAACAGACATGGAAGTCACCGGAGAAGATGACGAAGCACAAACGGTTTCCACCGCATACAGTAAAGAAATCAATCCGGCGGCTTATCACGCCAATGTCAATGCCAGCAACTACTATGAGCAGTTCAATGGCTCTGTCCTCAGTGAAACAATTACACGAACGGTAACCGGTGCCGACGGAAACACTATTTCCACCACCGACACTTATATCCGCGGAAAAAACAAAACCGAAACCGTCACCACTTATGAAACCGACGACTTCGGCAGAACAACGAAAGAAAGCACCACGAATAAAAAATATCAGGACGGCAAATGGCTTCCCTCCCATGAGACAGAAGTTCTTTACACATACGATAACAATGGAAATGTAATTCAGACAGAAACAAGAAGCCGCAAAGAGGGAGAAAGTGGGTGGCAGACGAAAACGACCAAGGCCGAATATGACAGTCAGGGCCGGCTGACAGGCGAATATACCCCGCGGGGAGTAAAAGAGAAAGCAGCGGCAAAATACACCTATGACATCAGCGGCAACCACACGAAAACAGTGGACAAAAACGGAAATACGCACAAAAATACCTATGATTACCAGAACCGTTTAACAGAGACAGCGGCCAAAGAAAAGAAAACCGGAAAAAAGACCGTCCACACATATCGTTATAATGAATATGGAGAAGTGTCGGCACAGGATGACACTGCCTTTTTCTACGGGGATGTATCCGGTCAGGTAACAAAAGAAACAACAAAACTCAGCAAACACAAAAACATTGTCAAGAATTATTCGTATGACAGTGTGGGAAACAAGTCCTCTTTCCGGATAACGGCAGGAGACGAAACAAAACTTTCTCTGGCATATGAGTATGACGGAGAATCGAAGCTTTCATCCGTAAAAGACGAAACAGGAAACGAAATAGCAGCATACAGTTATGACACCGACGGCAATTTGTCCGAGAGAACCGTGGCAGGAAACGGCATGACAACCACCTATGCCTATGATTACCAGAACCAGCTCACGGATTTAAAAAACCAGACAGACCGCGCCGGCATGATTTCGCAGTACACGTCGGAATACCTTGTCAATGGGCAGAAGTCGGAAGAAACATCGGAAACGGTTGACAAAGATGGAAAGAAATCGCAAAAGACAGCAACTTATACCTATGACTTGCTGGGGCGGATTACGAAAGAAACCCAGACAGGCAGGGAGGACATTTCCTACACTTATGACAGCAATAACAACCGCAAAGAAATGCGAGCCGGCAATAAAATCACTGCCTATAAATATAACAAAAATGACGAACTAATCCGTACCGACACTCTGAACACCAACACAGAAAAAGATAAAGTAGTAATATATAAAAACGACAGGAACGGAAACCAGCTCGCCACCGTCAACCGCTATGAAATCCCCAATGACAGAAAAGGCAGACCATACATCGACATCGACGTCACACTGGGAGACAACCGGCTCAACGAAAATGTAGTAAATCATTATAATGCATTAAACCAGTTGACAAAGGCTTTAACCAAAAATTACAAAGTAAGTTTTACATACGACGCCGAAGGACTGCGCACAAGTAAGACAGTAAACGGAGAAAAAACTGTCTTCGTCTGGGATGATGACCAGATAGTAATGGAACTGTCTGCAGGTGGTAAAGTAAAGAAACGGTATATCCGTGGAAACGACCTGATATTTGCAGACAGAGGAGCAGAAAACGCCTCTGGGGAGACGTCCGAAAAACAGTATTATGTAACCGATACCCATGGGAATGTAGTACAGTTGACCGACGAGAGCGGCAGGGTTATAAGGGCGTATGAGTACGACTCCTTTGGCAACGAAACAAAGCCGGACAGAAAAGACGATAACCCGTTCCGCTACTGCGGGGAGTACTATGATAAGGAAACGGAAGAGATTTATCTGCGGGCAAGGTATTACCAGTCAGCAGTAGGGAGGTTTTTGACAAGGGATACCTATACGGGGGAGGAGGATGAGCCGGAGAGCCTGCATTTGTATGCGTATTGTGAGAATGATGGGGTGAATTATGTTGATTCAACAGGGAATAAAGCAGCCGTTGCTCAACCGTTGCCAACACCTAGACCGACTATAAAACCAACATCTGTGTCTCGACCGCAGCCAGGACCTGCACCAACTTCAAAATCCAAGTCTAAATCCAAAGCAACAAAAATTATAATTAAATATAGGAAAGAAATTAAAGCGGCGGGGGAAAAATATTCTGTAGATCCAGTTATAGTCGGTGGTTGTATATATGCAGAACAAAAAAGAAATGTAAATTTTGTTGATACATTAACTGATTGGGTTGGTTTTTATGGTGTGGTAGATACATCCATAGGAATAGGACAGGTAAAAGTGTCTACAGCAAAAATGTTGGAAGATAAAGGATATGTCTCTAAATCAAAGGCAACAGATGGTGGTTGGGATATACCATTAGTTGGTTTTGTGCATGGAACTAGAACAATGGCTATTGCTAAAAACTTAGAAAATGATAAATCTAATATAATATATGTAGCGGCATATTTAAAATATTGGGTAGATGATTGGAAATTTATATATCCTAAAATAGGGAAAAAGCCTGAGATTCTTGGTACGTTATATAATTTAGGCGACAGTGCTAAAGGTGCAAATCCAAAGCCTAAACCTAATGAATTTGGTAAATATGTTAAGAAGAATTATAAATTTGTGAAAAAAAAGCTAAAGTAGAGGAGAGAAGAAATGAGAAAATGGAGAATGCTCGCAATTTTTGCATATTTTGTTCCTTTGATGCTATTTGTGTTAATTAAATTATTTACTAGATGGGGGCATGATATAGAAAATTGTATTTTTGCTTTTTTTGTAGGTATTTTAATACAATTTTTAATAGGTATTTTGGGGTTAATAGGAATACGAAAAGAAGCAACTATGAATAAAGAGCGCATACTTTTCCTGATTAGTATAGTTCCATTATTTTTTATAATTGCAATGTTTTTGATAGCTAGATGTTATTAGCAAAAACAATGTGAGGCTAGTTTAATAAGATGGTGGCGAAAGAGAAAAAGACTGGGAAAGAAACCATTCATACTTATACCTACAACGCCTATGGAGACGCAGCCACACAGGACGACATCGCCTTTGTCTACGATGACGCCTCCGGACAGGTCACAAAAGAAACAACAAAACTGACAAAGAATAAAAATATAGTAAAAACCTACACCTATGACAGCGCCGGCAACAAAACCGCCTTTGCGGTAAAAGTAGGAGAAGACACGAAACTTTCCCTGAAGTATACCTATGACGGCGAATCAAAACTAACTGCTGTCACCGACGAAACAGGAAACGAAATAGCAGGATATACCTACGACACCGACGGCAACTTAGCAGAAAGAACCGTGACAGGGAACGGCATGACAACCACCTATACCTACGATTACCAGAACCGCCTGACAGCAATGAAAAACCAGACAGGCAGCACCGTAATATCCGAGTACAACTCAGAATACCTCGCCAACGGGAAGAAAGCCAGAGAAACGGCAACTGTTATTGATAAAAAGGGAAAAAAACAGCAAAAACAGCCGCCTACGCTTATGACCTGCTAGGGCGGATTACGAAAGAAACCCAGACAGGCAGGGAAGACATTTCTTACACCTACGACAGTAACAACCGCAAAGAAATGAAAGCCGGGAATAAAGTAACCGCTTATAAATACAACAAAAACGACGAGCTGCTTCGTACCGATACGTTAAATGACAGAAAAGGCAGACCATACATCGACATCGACGTCACGCTGGGAGACAACCGGCTCAACGAAAACGTAGTCAACCATTATAATGCACTAAACCAGCTGACACAGACGCTTACAAAAAACTACAAAGTAAGTTTTACTTACGATGCCGAGGGACTGCGCACCAGTAAGACAGTAAATGGGGAGAGGACTGTCTTTGTTTGGAACGGCGACCAGTTGGTAATGGAACTGTCCGCAGGTGGAAAAGTAAAGAAACGGTACATCCGCGGAAACGACCTGATATTTGCAGACAAAGGAACAGAAAATGCCTCTGGGGAGGCGTCCGGAAAACAGTACTATGTGACAGACCCGCATGGGAATGTGGTACAGCTGACCGACGAAGCAGGAAACGTCATCAGGAGATATGAGTACGATTCTTTCGGCAATGAAATCAAGCCGGACAGCAAAGACGATAACCCGTTCCGCTACTGCGGGGAGTACTATGATAAGGAAACAGAAGAAATCTATCTGCGGGCAAGGTACTACCAGCCGGAACAGGGGAGATTTCTGACAAGAGATACCTATACCGGAGAAGAAGATGAGTCGCTGAGCCTGCATCTGTATACTTATTGTGAGAATGATGGGGTGAATGCGTGGGACCCGAGTGGGCATGTATCGAAGAATAAAATAAAACAGAAATTGGTGAAACTTGCATCAAAAGATAGAAGCTTTATGTCTTCTTTTAAAGCAATATATTCTGTGCAAGAGGCATTGAGTTTAACATTAAAGACATTTAACAGAGATATTACATTTAGTAGTAAAATGAATGAAGTAGAGAAATGCATAATACAATCTGTAATTTTTAGAGAATTATCTTTTTTAGGAGTAGATGATGTGTTTGCAGACACCGCAGTATCTATTGGATTAAAAAAGGATTCTTCTACAGGTCCGGGTCAAATTTTTGCACGAACGGCAATAAAAGCGTATAATGCGTTTTTTCCTGATAATCGAATTGAAGTAACGCAAAAAAACATTAATAAAATGTGGCTAAATATTCGGGATGATACTAAAAATATATTTTTTGTTGGTTTGGAATTAAAAAGAATAATTGAGATTGAATATAATTTAAAAGACGTCAAAAAGAGCAAAAGTGATTATATCAAAATTTTTGCAAGGTATAATGGTGTTAATGAGAGGGCTCAAAAATATGGGCAGGAAACTTATAGATATTATAAACAATTTAAAAAATTAGGGAAAGTAAAGAAGAGAGGATAAGATGAAAAAGACAATTTTGGGTATTCTGTGTTTTTTTATTATAATAGGAGTAATCTGTTGTATTCCAATTTATCATAATGTACAACTAAATAAATTTGCAAATCAATTAGATAATATAGATTTTCCGGAGAATGTGGAAATTGTTGACCGTGTTAAAATTTGTGGGAAGCTTACAGGAAATGGAAATTCATTGGATTATTTTGCTTGTGTATTAGTACAGACCTCGGAAAAACGGGAAGCTTTGGAAAAACTCTTAAATGAAAGTGATATTGTTCAGGTAGAAAATGGTGACAAAGTATGTAGATACAGAGAAGTAGTTCCAGTTCATGAAGCATTATTAGAGAGCCGGTTTATTGAACACGAGACGGTAGAATTTAAAAATTTGGAAGAAGAGACTAATTTTCGGGGTTATTATGCACTAATTATTTATGATGGTGGTTATGAGCCGCTCTGGGATTTAAGAGGGCATTAGTTTGAAAAAAGAAGTTGTCGAAGCAGTAAAGGAGGGCGCTTTTTACGATTTGTTGAGAGACAGAAGAAATCTATCTGCGGGCAAGGTACTACCAGCCGGAACAGGGGAGATTTTTGACACGGGATACCTATACCGGAGAAGAAGATGAGCCGCTGAGCCTGCATTTGTATACTTATTGTGAAAATGATGGGGTGAATATGACAGACCCAACAGGGCATTGGGGGAAAGAAATACATGAAAATTTGACAAAAAAGATAGCAGAAGGTATGGAATTTTCAAAACAGGATGCTTATTTAATTGCAAAAGGTTGTAACGGTGCTGACCATTATGAGGAGAAAGCAGCGGATTGGAAATTAAAAATAAGTAACATTCCGAATTATAATAAGTCAATTACAATAGTTAAAAAAGATTACGGTAGTATAATGTATCAAAGTTTGCTCAAAGGATCAAATCATTTTAAACATTCTAAGCCACACTTGCATACGATTGATTCTAAACAGTATAATAAAGCGAAAAAAATGGGAAAAAAGATAGCAAGCAAGAAAAAGACAAAGAAAAGGATGGCTTTAATCGGTTTATGGCTTCATGCAAGTCAGGACAGATATGCTCACGGATTGGAAGCTGAAAAAATTAAGCATGTGGGAAAAACAGATAACTACACATACGATTATAAAGGAAAACCGTTTAAGACCAGAAAGAAGCCATTTAATCCTAAGTTTAAAAAAGTCTCTAAATGGAAAAAAAATAATCGGTTTAAGAAAACCGTGGAAGCAACAGAAGATTATTTGAAAAAAGTAAAGAAAGCTTTAAACAAGAGAAAAACGGGAACGGTAAAAAAAGCAAAGAACATAGATAAGATAGTGACTAAGTTTTATGGTGAGGTGACGATTGGTTCAATGACTAATTGTGTTTAAGAGTAATTAAGGGGGAAAAGTAAATGTGGAAAAAAAGAATAGTATCCTTTGTTTTATTAATCAGTATATTGCTTCCGTGTGTATCCGTTTACGGTTGTGCGAAAACAAAAAAGAAAGATCCTGCGGAATATATATGGATTGCCGATGACCAAAAGGAAATTCGGCGTACAAAATACGGTCTGATAGCAAAGAATGTCTCGGAAGTATATATTGGGGTACAACCAAGTTTTTGGCAGGTCTATATACGTCAAAAAGAGAAGGTGAAGGAGGTTCGCTTAACAGAGAAAAAAAGGGGGAAATATGAGAAATATACGGTAGCTGTCAATTGTAAAAATATTTATCCCCAGCTAGATGGGAATATAACTGTGGATACAAACAACAGGGTTCTTTTTACCGGCATTTATACATGCGATTTTTTTGTGAAACACACATCAAAGAAGGAGTGTAAAGAGGCATATAATCAAAAACATCCTTATATAGACCAAGTAGTGGAAACCGATGTGGAAAAGTCATGGGGAAATAATAATATGTTTGCGTATGTGAAGAATAATACGCTGTATATTACAGGGGGAATCATGGGCGAGCTTGTGGGAAAAGGAGGAGAGGATTGCTATAAGTATGATACGGTGCGGACTTATTTTGAAGGACGAGGAAATCAGGTTCAGCAGGTAGTGTGCTGTGAGGATTTTGCGTTAAAGTGCAATATCTTTGTATTAATGCAGGACGGAAGCGTATGGGGAATTGGGAGAAATAACAGAAAGCTGATTTCTAATTCAAAAAAGAAAAATTATCCCCAATTTGTTAAAATTATTGACGGCGGGGTAAAGCAGATAGCCGCCTGTATTAATAATGTTGCCATTGTAAAAAAGAATAATACATTATGGACATGGGGGAGAACGATTCAATCGAAGAAGAAAAAATATTCTGCCACACCGCGGAAAATAGCAACTAATGTTAAGGAGGTAGCAGTATCAACGGCAGGGAGCATGCCGATTCGCTCAATTATAGTATACTTAAAGAAAAATAATAAGGCATATGGGATTGGTTATAACTATGGTGGAGGAGGGGCTCCATTTACGAATCGATATAAAGATGACTGGCACAGTAAACCGGTATTGCTTATGAAGAATGTTAAGCATGTATATGCAGCAACTGATTCTACGCTTATGTTGACTAGAAAAAATAAATTATATTGGAGTGGTACACAGGGCTGGTATGGGGGATGTTCTGATATTAAATATTAAAGGGTGATATAGTATGGGGAGAGGTAAATGTGGAACAAAAAAATAGCAATGACAATATCAATTATAGTAGTTCTTGCAGTTGCGGGTGTGTTTACTCTATTTTGCGTCGGACACAGGACACAGGTTGCTCGAGCTGACCTGAAACAGGCAGAAAACAATCAAACAGGGGATAAAGCAGATAAAAAATAGAGAAAACGCAAGAGAAAAAAACAGAACAGGTGGAAAAAGTGACTCTTTCCAATATAGATACGGAGCTTCAGGGTGCCTACTTTTATACTCTTATTAGTTACTGGGCTGCTTACAGTGATAGTGAGGTGCAGAAATTAATGCGGGTTAATTTGGACACAAAGAGATTGGAAACTTTGTATGATATTTCAGAAACACCTGTTTCGGGGGATGGGAAGTTCCGGTTCTGTTGTATTTATCAGGACTATTTCTACTTTGACAAGCGGACGAAATGGCAGTCATCGTATTTGAGGTCAAAATCGCTAAAGCTGCCGATTGAGGGCGGTATTGCGAAAGGGACACCGACAACAGAATTACCGACAACAACAAATCGGAAGAAAGCAAAACCGTATTTACTGTATATGGATAATAAGATATTTTATGCCGTAGAAGAAGGTTCAAAAATTAAATTGTTCTGTTATGATATGCCATCAGAAAGCGAACAGCAGTTTTTTGAATTTAGGGATAAACAAAAATCCAGTGAGGTAAGCTCTTTTTTTGAAATAGATAAGGATTACATATATTATGGGGATGATATGATTTCACGTAAAACGGGAAAAGTTTTTTCTCTATTTCGGAATATGAAAAAAAGTAAAGGAAGCAGGAAGAACTACACAGCGAATGATAAGTATGTATTTTATCTGGATAAACAGGACAGGGTTCATAGATGGGATAAGAAAACAAAGCGGGATGTCATTATCCGCAAAGAAAAAACATTGGCAGTATCCTGCGCGGGGAACCGGTTATATATAAGAGTGCGGGATGAAAAGGGCTATAATCAGTGTCGTAAAGATGAGTATGACAACGACGAAGAAGTTATTTATTTCACAACTTATTATGCCGATAATTTGTATTGTATGGACATTGATGGAAAGAAAGAGAAGAAACTTTGGGAGGGTGGCTATAATTTCTGTTAAGATTTCAATATTCTGAAAAATTAGTATATTGGAAAGAGCTAACTTGAGTTGTTTTTAGAAAAATAAATTTTTGTTTATGATAAATTCCTGAATTTTATATTCAGAAACTGCTCTGAGAAAAGGAAAAGAAAATGACGATGAATGGAATATTTCTTATGCCGTTTACAAGGGTGGATTAGAGGAGGCGGATGACAAAAGAGAGCCAGAAGGGAGGGAATAAAAATAAAAAAGGATATAGGCAGGGCTTCTGTTATTGATTGGTCTGATGAACAAAATAGAAAAGATTTTGAAAAAGAATTGGAATTATCAATAAGTGAATTTACGGTCAAAAAATAAAGGAAAGGATAAGATGAATAAGACAATTTTAGGTATTTTAGTTTTTTTTATTGTAATAGGTGTAGTCTGCTATGTTCCAATTTATCATAATGTACAGCTAAATAAGTTCGCGAATCAGTTAGATGACATAGACTTTCCGGAGGATGTGGAAATCGTTGACCGTGTTAAAATCTGCGGTAAGCTTGCAGGGAATGGAAATGCATTAGATTATTTTGCTTGTGTATTAGTACAGACATCGGAAGAACAGGCAGTCTTAGAGAGACTTTTAAATGAAAGTGATATTGTGCAGGCAGGAAATAGTGATAAAGTATGCAGGTATAGAGAAGTCGTTCCGGTTCATGCGGCATCATTAGAGAGTCGTTTTATTGAACACGAGACGGTAGAATTTGAGGCTTTGGAAAAAGAAACCAGTTTTCTCGGTTATTATGCACTGATTATTTACGATGGTGGTTATGAGCCGCTCTGGGATTTAAGAGGACATTAGATTGGAAAGCATGTTTGGGAGGAATGATAAATGAATGAATATATGAAATATTTAGAGGAACTAATTCCCGAAAAGGACAGTTTGAAACTTGTAAAAAATGAAGCGGAGAAATATTACAAGTCGCATTCTGCGGATGACTGCTTTAGCATGGGAATGAAACTTTATGAATCAGATAATTTTCAAATTCAGGAAGTTGGTGTTTTGCTTTTAGGATATTCGGCACATGGCAATGCTCCGGCGATTGATTTTTTGAAAAATACAGTAAGCCGGCATAGTAGTTGGAAAGTGCAGGAAATCTTAGCTATGGCTTTTGATAACCATTGTAAAATTATTGGATATGAAGCGGCTCTTCCCCTGATAGAGGAATGGCTAAATAGCGATTGTGCCAATGTTCGCAGAGCTGTTTCCGAGGGCTTGAGAATATGGACAGGCCGGCCCTATTTTAAGGATAATCCCCAAGCTGCCATACAGTTATTGTTTGCACACAAAGAAGATAACAGCGAATATGTGAGAAAATCAATAGGAAATGCGTTGAAAGATATTAGCAAAAGATACCCGCAAATGATTGCAGAAGAATTGAAATCATGGGATTTGTCATCTGGTGAAATAAAACAGGTGTATAAACTGGCAGGCAAATTTTTAGATAAGGATAAATAGGTAAATAACGTTTTACAAAAAGGATACATATTGATATCAAAAAAGATACATGGCTGTCTTATTATGATACAAGTGAAAAGAAACCGGTGATTTTCACAGGTTTCTTTATTATTATACTAGGAGGCTTGGTAATATGAGTAAATGGAGTTTTGTTGCCATTCTTTTATTGAGTATCGGTATGGCAGGATGTATGGGCGATTCGGGTGGCCGCGCAAATAGGGACGCTGGTAATCAAAACGAGAATGCCGGAATAGCTGGGGACACACAGTCGTTTGCGGACAGGAATATTGACGAGAAGATAGATGAAAATTTATATGTGCAGGCTGAATTTCATATGCCGGAGCAGGAATTATTTACTTATTCATCTAAATTAAAAAAGTTTGATAATAAGGTGCAGTCTGTTTTCGGGAAAAATGCAGACGCCGGTAAAATCAAAAAGGATGAGTTCGGCAGCAGATATTATGGTGGGGCGGAATTGGGAATTGGAGGGATGACGGCGTAATGATTTACAGGGCAAATAAGGACATAAATTATATTGAAACCTTATGCTCTTATGCCAAAGATGAGAATATCATTTCCGAAAAGAATTTAAAGTTTGCAACCGCAGAGCAGGCGGCCGGTGAGGTAGAAAAATTAGTTTCAAAACTTGGTATCAGCTGCGAACTCGGGAAACCGTCGGTTACTGCATTGAATAGCAGGGATTTGAGTGAAGTGCAGAAAAAGATTATGGAAGATGACATAGGAGATATCCTGAGGGCAAAGAAGACAGGAAATAAAAAGTTTGACAGCAGTATGGAAGTATATTATTTTGAATATCCTTTTGTGCTCAATCAAATTCGGGTCTTTGGCAACGACGAGCCTCCTATTCGCCTCAGCGGGGATGAGCCGCTGCCTGCGCAGGCGATGAATCTGACGGCTATTGTATCAAAATCGGGAATAGAGGAACTTATGGTGTCCGGAGTGTTGGATAAGCTGTCTTCGGCTTCCGGTAAGGCAGAAATAATGGGTTATGACGGAATTAAGCGGGCGCTGGAAAAGAAGTTTGGGGATGTCATATTGAAAGAAACATACAAGGTGACAAATATATGGATGGAATATTTTCCGCTAATTAAGCCGGATTCATTTAATCAGGTCAACGTCACTCCGGCGTGGTGCTGTGATTTTGAGATAGGTGGGAAAAAGCAGGATTATACATTGCGCTTTAGTGCAGTTACGGGAGAAGAAATCGCATGAAAAGAATATTATCCGCAGAGTTTAAGCGTGCTATAAATATCTGGTTTGCTTTGGGGATATTCGGGGTGGCTTTTTCCATATGTTTTGACTCATGGAATGATTTGATTAGGCATTGGGAAAACAATGTCGGAACAGTTCACTATATCTTTGCAAACTCGGCTTTTGGCGGAATGTGCAGGGAACATCTGCTGCCAGTCTTTGCCGCCTTTCCCTTTGCCGTCAGTTTTATCCGTGAAAAAAAGAGTAAAGCGATGCCGTATATTGTGCTGAGGGAGGGGAAGAGAACTTATTGCACAGTGAAATATGTTGTAAATGCTGTAAGTGGCGGGGTTGTCATTGCACTGGGAACGGCTTTGGTTTTACTACTGTTAATTAAGTTTCCGATGGCGGATTCTGATTATCTGGACGCCCGCATTGCCGACGCATTTCACGACTGGCTTGCGGTACATCATCCGGTGCAGTACTGTGCGGTACAGATATTTCTGGGATTTTTCAGGGGAATGCTCTGGTCAGGTGCAGCGCTTTTGGTATCCGTCTATATAGAAGATGTTTTTGTCGTCATCGTATCTCCGTATGTAGGGAGTTTTGTATTTACGCAGTTAAACCGTCTGCTGCAGATTGACAATGCCTATCGCTTAGATAACATTTTAACAGGCAGAAGTGTCATTCATTCAAGCTGGAGTACTGTGATTATTGCCTTTATCTGTACCATGCTCATTGTTTTTGTCATGGGAATGATATTTGTGAGAAAGATAGTAAGGGGGCTGGGAAATGGAACGATTCATTAAGGCAGGCAGGATATCAGCGTACAATATGAGGATGCTTACCGAAAATATCCGCATACCGGCAATGATAGTAATTGTGTTTTTATTTATTGTACAAAACCTTTCCTCCGTCTTATTATTCAGCAAGTCCGTGGACATCCCTGTTACGCCGTATGGATTTGTTTTTCTTGTCAACGATTTTACCTGTCAGTTTGTTATGATTGCGGGAGCTGTCGTGATATTCAGCAATGCGCCTTTTGAAAATGACGGGCATTCCTATATGCTGTTCCGTGCGGGGCGATTGCCGTGGGCGCTGGGACAGGTTATATATATCTTTAAGATGTCAACGCTCTACATTAGTTCTCTGGCAGCTGCGACAATCATCCCCTTTATCGGAAATTTGACCTTTCGCGCAGAATGGGGGAAGATATGGGGAACGCTTGCCAAGACAGATGAGGGTAGCAGGTTTGGTTTGATTTTTTCCATACCGGAGTCCATTATAAGAGAATATGCTCCTGCCAATGTACTTCTTATAAGTATATTGCTGGAGTGGGCATGCGTCGTGTGGCTTGGCCTTTTGATTTATTTTGGCAATAAAATCACAGGTAAATCTTTGGGAACGATTGTGGGAATATTTTTTACGCTTCTGGATATCTGCATAGCGAATGACTGGCTGGATTCCGCATATCGATTCTCACCGGTAAGTCTGGCGCAGATTAACCGGTATTCCGGCTATGCGTTAAAGTATAAAATCAATTTGGCTTATGGCGTCAGGTTTTTTGTTTTTGGGATTCTGGTTTTGATAGTCTTGTGCCTGCTTGCCAATTATATTGATAAAATAAAAAGGTTAAAATATGACAGGAGGAAGAGATGAAACAGAACGCAGCGATAACGGTAAAGAATGTGACAATGAAATTTAAAGGACAGGTCGTACTCAATGATATTAACATAGATTTTGAAATGGGGAAAATATACGGCATTATCGGACGTAACGGCTCGGGGAAAACAGTGCTGCTAAAATGTATCTGCGGCCTGCTGCTGCCGACGGCAGGAACGGTTACGGTAAACGATAAGATAATCGGCAGGGATGTGGATTTTCCGGAGAATACAGGGTTTATTATCGAGAACCCCGCATTTTTGCAGAATTATTCCGCACTGAAAAACTTAAAATATCTGGCGTCAATAAAAGGAAAAATTGATGAACAGACAATCCGTACATTTATAAAATTAGTCGGACTCAATCCCGACGATAAGAAAGCGGTTGGGAAGTATTCTCTGGGAATGAGGCAGCGGTTAGGAATTGCACAGGCGCTGATGGAAAATCCGGATATCATTATTCTGGATGAACCGATGAATGCACTGGACAATGTCGGGGTTGATGAGATTAGGCAGGTTATCTTAAAGATGAGAGACAGGGGGAAACTGATTATTATTGCCAGTCATATAAGGGAGGATATAGAGCTTCTCTGTGATAACGTGTATGAGATGAATGCGGGTCAGATAAAAGATAGGACAATCGCTTAATCATTTTTCTCCCCCAATTTGTATATAGCGCGGGTATCACGCGGTATCGTTGTCCTTGTATCACTCCCCGAAAAATATTGTTTCTTTTCGTTTACAGAACGCCGCCCGAGCACTTGTCTGAGATGTCTGCGCCGTTTTTCCTGACTTTTGACAGCCCTCTTACCAGAACAGATGCTTTGCATCTGCCCGCAGTAAAACACAATCGTTCCGGTGGTGCGTAAGGACCGGCGAGCGGTCAATGCTGCAAAAGTCAGGAAAAACGACGCAGACAGCGAGTTTTGCGAGGGGCGGCGAAAGATTTTTGTAAACAAAAGAAACAATGTATTTTTCGTTGGGAGTGGATACCGGATGAGATACCGTGTGATACCCGCCACCCTGAAAATGACAAATGATTAAGCGATTGCCTTGGATAAAGGAAGCAACACTTGACATCACTCCTTATTTTACATAAAATAGAAAAAAGTTGGTGGTTTCATTTGCCATTTTACTTGAGAGATGGAGGGATTATTTCATGAGTAAGAAACCTTATTATTTGACTACAGCGATTGCCTACACATCGGGAAAGCCGCATATTGGCAACACCTATGAGATTGTGCTGGCAGATGCGATTGTGCGTTACAAGAGATTTCAGGGTTATGATGTGCGTTTTCAGACAGGTACGGACGAACACGGGCAGAAGATAGAATGGAAAGCAGAAGAAGCAGGCGTTACGCCGAAGCAGTTTGTAGATGATGTGTCAACAGAGATAAAGAGAATATGGGATTTGATGAACACATCCTATGATAAATTTATTCGTACGACGGATGCGGAACACGAGGCACAGGTTCAGAAAATATTCAGGAAACTTTATGAGCAGGGAGACATTTATAAGGGATTTTATGAGGGAATGTATTGTACGCCCTGCGAGTCCTTTTTTACCTCTTCCCAATTAAATGACGGGAAGTGTCCGGATTGCGGGCGGGAGTGTCAGCCGGCAAAGGAAGAGGCATATTTTTTGAAACTGAGTAAGTATCAGGACAGACTGATGAAGCATATTGAGGAGAATCCGCAGTTTATTCAGCCGGAATCCCGCAAAAATGAGATGGTCAACAATTTCTTAAAGCCGGGGCTGCAGGATTTATGTGTATCCCGTACGAGTTTTACGTGGGGCATTCCGGTTGATTTTGAAGAGGGGCATATTGTGTATGTCTGGTTAGATGCCCTCAGTAACTATATTACCGGACTTGGTTTTGATGCGGATGGCGGTCACGGTGAATTGTTTGAAAAATACTGGCCGGCCGATTTGCATTTGATTGGAAAGGATATTCTCCGTTTTCATACGATTTACTGGCCAATCATGCTGATGGCGCTGGATATTCCCCTGCCGAAGCAAATCTTTGGTCACCCGTGGCTTTTGCAGGGGGAAGGGAAGATGAGCAAGAGCAAGGGAAATGTTATCTATGCAGATGATTTGGCAGATATTTTCGGAGTCGATGCTGTCCGCTATTTTGTGTTACATGAAATGCCATTTGAGAGCGACGGTATTGTCAGTTGGGAGCTTATGGTGGAGCGCATGAATTCCGACCTCGCCAATGTGCTGGGAAATCTCGTAAACCGTACGATTTCCATGAGTAATAAGTATCTTAACGGCGTATTGGAAGACAAAGGCGCGTCGGAACCGGTAGATGAAGATTTAAAACAAAAAGTGCTGGCTGCGCCGAAACTTGTGGCAGAGAAAATGGATAAACTGCGGGTGGCCGACGCCATTACGGAAATTTTTTCCGTATTCAAACGCTGCAATAAATATATTGATGAGACAGAGCCGTGGATACTTGGCAGGGACGAGGCCAAAAAAGAGCGCCTTTCAACCGTATTATATAATCTGGCAGAGAGTATTACCATTGGTGCCAGTCTGTTAGAAGCATTTATGCCGGAGACGTCAGAGAAAATTCTCTCGCAGTTAAATACGAGCAGGCGCACGGAAGAACAAATGAATGAGTTCGGCAAATATATATCGGGTACGAAAGTGACCGATAAGCCGGAGATTCTCTTTATGAGACTGGACGCCAAAGAAGTGTTGGCGAAAGCGGAAGAGTTGAAAGAGAAGCAGATTGCCGAAGCAAAGGCTTCCGGTGAAATACCGGAGGAAGAAGCGGAAGGGATTGACATTGAGGCCAAACCGGAGATTACCTTTGACGAGTTTATGAAAATGCAGTTTCAGGTCGGCGAAATTATCTCCTGTGAGGCGGTAGAGAAATCAAAGAAATTATTGTGCAGTCAGGTTCGCGTCGGCAGTGAAGTAAAGCAGATTGTCTCGGGGATTCGCAAATATTATTCACCGGAAGAAATGGTAGGAAAAAAAGTGATGGTGCTGGTAAATCTGAAACCTGCGAAACTTGCCGGAGTGTTATCCGAGGGAATGCTCTTATGTGCGGAGGACGCCGAGGGAAATCTGGCGCTGGTGACGCCGGAGAAACCAATGCCTGCGGGTGCGGAAATTTGTTAAAAAATGTAAAGAAGTGAGGAAATTATGATATTTGACACGCACAGTCATTATGATGATGAAGCTTTTGATGAAGACAGAGAAGCGCTGCTTTACAATATGCGTACAAGCGGAGTAGAGCGTATTGTCAATGTCGGCGCCGACATAGTTTCCAGTCGTACTGCTCTTGCTCTGGCAGAGCGGTACGACTTTATGTATTGCGCGCTGGGCGTGCATCCGAGTGAAACAGGGAGTCTGACAGAAGCAGATATGGATTGGATAAGGGAACATGCCAATCATAAAAAAGTAGTGGCGATTGGTGAATTTGGTCTTGATTACCATTGGCCGGAGCCGGATGCGGCGACGCAGAAAAAATGGTTTTACCGGCAGATAGAACTGGCAAAAGAAGTGCAGCTTCCCATTATTATACACAGCCGCGAGGCGGCGGCAGAGACGATGGCGGTACTGACAGAGACGAAAGCGTATGAGTGCGGTGGAGTGATACACTGTTATTCCTATTCGCCGGAGATGGCAAAAGAGTATGTGAAGATGGGCTTTTATATCGGAATTGGCGGAGTTGTCACATTTAAGAATGCTAAAAAATTAAAGAAAACGGTAGAAGAACTTTCACTTGGGGATATCGTTTTGGAAACGGATTGTCCTTATCTGGCGCCTGAACCAATGCGGGGAAAGCGCAACGATTCTTCACTTCTTGTCCATGTTGCGGAGAAAATTGCACAATTAAAAAGGGTTTCTGTGGACGAAGTAATAGACGTTACAACAAAAAATGCACAAAAATTATATCATTTGACATAATTATGAAAAAAAATTGGAGTAGAAAGGAAGAAGCAGGTGGTAAAGTTAAGTAATCCACAGGAGACAATTCGAATCCTGCAAAAATACGAGTTTCAGTTTAAAAAAAAATTGGGACAAAATTTTCTCATCGATTCTCATGTGACTGATAAAATTATCGAAGCGGCGGAAATAAGAAAGAATGATTTTGTTCTGGAAATCGGCCCCGGTATCGGAACGATGACGCAGCATCTTTGTGAACATGCAGGACAGGTTTTGGCGGTGGAGATTGACAGCAGTCTGATTCCGATTTTGCAGGAGACGCTGGCGCCATACGATAATGTTGTCGTGCGTCAGGGTGATATTCTAAAACAGGACATACCTGCGATTGCCAGAGAATATAATGGGGGAAGACCCGTAAAAGTGGTTGCCAATCTTCCATACTATATAACAACGCCTATTATAATGGGATTGTTTGAGAGCCGTGTGCCATTGGCAAATGTGACGGTAATGGTACAGAAAGAAGTAGCGGAGCGCATGCAGGCAAAGCCCGGAACAAAAGAGTACGGGGCCTTGTCCTTAGCCGTTCAGTATTATGCAAAACCTTATCTGGCGGCGAATGTTCCGCCCAATTGTTTTATGCCGCGCCCTGCGGTTGGCAGCGCGGTTATCCGGCTGGATTGTCTGCAGGGGACGCCGGTGGAAGTAGAGGATGAGAGCTTGATGTTCCGCCTTATCCGCGCGTCTTTTAATCAGCGCAGGAAGACGCTGCAAAATGGTATTGCCAATAGTCCGGAGCTGTCTTTTACAAAGGGAGAAGTGGCGGCGGTTCTGACAGATTTGGGAATTGCAGAAACCATTCGGGGTGAAAAGCTGGGGCTGCCGGAATTTGCGGCGCTGGCAAATGCATTGGGGAGAAAAAGCGTTATAAAAAAGGAGAGTGACATGTAGTGAGAGCGTTAATTGTAAAATGTGTGATTTTGTCAGCAACCGTGTGTGGAGTGACAGGTTTTGCAATGGGTGGGGAAAAAACAGAAGCAGCAACTTGGAAAATGAGTGATGCGAAAGTTTATACAGGCAAGAAAAAAGCTATGAAGATAAAGAGGATAAGTAAGGCTGAGAAAGAATGCCTGAAGTGGAAGAGCAGCGATAAGAAAATAGCTACGGTTGATGTCAAAGGAAAGGTAAGAGGGGTGCGGATGGGAACGGCCCAAATTACAGCAAGAGTAAAGGGAAAAAAGAAGAAAGTGACGGCGACGGTTACGGTAATTCCGTATGTGCCGGTAAAAAGAGTCAGCATAAAAGAAAAGCCGGAGCTGTATCTGGTAGAAAAGGAAAAATTCCGTCTCGAGACCGAGATTGAGCCGTTGAACGCCTCTTATCAGGATATTGAGTGGAAATCAAGTAATAAAAAGGTGGCTTCCATTTCGAAAAAAGGGAGAATAAAGGCCTTAAAAAAAGGGAAAACAAAGATAACCGCCAGAGTGAAAAACACAAACAGAAAGTGTACATTTCAACTTCGGGTGAAAAAGAAAAAATCATTAAAGAAATTAAAGGTTACAGCGCCTGTCAATACTTGTATCGTAGGCGGACAGATAGCGCTTGAGGCCATCAAAACGCCTGAAGATGCCACCGATTATTCCGTAAATTGGTCAACGAATAAGAAAAAAGTGGCAACCATAAATGAGGACGGTTTACTGACAGCACATAAGGAAGGAACAGTGACGGTTAAGGCGGTCAGTAAAAAGCAGAAAAAGAAAGCGAAGATAAAGATTACGGTTCAAAAAATTCCGGTCACATCTATTGCCTATATGGCAAATAATCCGACGACGATGGAAGCCGGCACACAGAGGACGCTGTCGGTTCAGATTGCGCCGGCAAGCGCCACTTACAAAAAAATAAAATGGACATCCAGTGACCGCTCTATGGCGACAGTCAATGCGTATGGCAGGGTAACTGCGCTTCGTCCGACCGAGAGCGTGACGATAACGGCCACTTCAACGGATTCAAAATTGCAGGCGTCATGGACGATAAAAATAACGGCGAATAACGGAACGGTTTCAAAAGCAACGTTGAACCAGCTGCAGTTAAAAGACGTGGAAAATGTTATGATAGTAACGCATCCGGACGATGAGAGCCTCTGGGGAGGCGCCCATTTGCTCCATGAAAAATATCTTGTTGTATGTATGACAAACGCCTATCATGCAACCCGCCACAGCAATTTTAATTCTGTCATGCAAAGACTGAATCAGAAGAGTATTATTTTAAATTATCCGGATGTAAAGAAATATAATAAAAACGGGAAGACGGATTTTGATTTATATTCGACGAGCGAAGCGGGCATGCGGAAAGATATTCGCACCATACTTTCTTATAAAAAATGGAAAAAGGTTGTGACGCATAATCCTTTCGGGGAATATGGCAAATTTCATCATCAGAGGGTTTCTGCCTATGTCTCTTCTGAATTTGAGAGATTAAAAATGAAAGACACCGAGTTTTACTATTTTGGGAAATATTATGATTCATGGATGTCGATTCCGGGGGAGAAAATACCGCAGGAAGACCTTGATAAAAAGAACGAATTGATTTCCCTGTATCTGCCGATAGCAAAAGGGGCAATTAAGGCATTTGGCCATATGATTCCTTATGAAAACTGGATAAAGAAAGAAGATTGGGAATAGAAATTAAATAGGGAGCCGGAGGGCAACAACAAAGGCATATCATCCGCAAATCCTACATACATTGGAGTAAGAACGGTAAACGAGGTATTGTATGAAAGCGAGAGGATATGTCTTTTTTGTTTTTTTGGTAATGTTCGTGATGACGAGCGTGTGCCTTACTGCCTGTGGGCAGCAAAAGGAAGAAAAAAGAGGGAAAGACTGGGACTATACGGTAGTTCCGACAGCAGACTGCCCGAAAGACTTTCTGACTGAGATAGAGAAAAAGAAAATAAATCCTTTTCAAATGACGTATGACGATGGGGAATACCGCTATCTTGCCGTCGGGTATGGCGAACAGGAAACGAATGGATTCAGCATTCGGGTGCAGGGTCTATATGAAAAAGAGGAAGCCCTCTGCATGGAGACGAGTTTGGCGGGACCGGAGGAAGACCAGATAGTGAGCAATAAGAAAAGTTACCCGTTTCTTGTAGTTAAAACGCACAAGACGGAAAAGAAAGTAGTATTTTTAACATAATTTTATAAAAATATGTCTTTTTGTTGTTTTTATTGTGAAAATGGTATATAATAATTGTACATTTAGATAAAGGGGCGTGATGAAATGAAGCAGATTATTTCCAAATTGAAAATAATTGGTTATATGTTAATTTGGGATTTTATCACGGCGATTGTATTGTTTGGATTTATGTATTTTGTGTTGAGCCAGTTGGATACTTTTTCTTCGCAGCTTATAGTAACGATAGCAACCGTCGTATTTGTTGTGTTGATGCTGGCAATAAAATACCAGTTGCTATATACGCAGTATGGTCGGGATGACGTGACCGGCGGAAAGAATAAAAAAGAATTTGAGCGGATTGCCAAAGACCTGCTCCGGAGCGACGGTCAATATGTTCTTGTATATGCCAATATAGACAGATTTAAATTAATCAATGAGAACTATGGAAACGAAGTCGGAGACAGGGTGCTGCGTCAGATACATTCGGTTATAGATGAAGAACTTCGCTGGGACGAGGTGTCCGGACGTATTATGGCGGATAATTTCGGTATATTGATGCGCTACCATTCCCTGCCTAAGTTAGACCAGCGGTTATACCGTATCAGTAAGCAGTTATCGGATTTGACAGATGAAAACGGGAATAGTTTCGGTATTGTCTTGTACTTCGGCGTCTATATTATAGAAGAGGATGATGAGAGCGATGTAAGTTCCATGTTGGAGCATGCGAATTTAGCAAGGAAGAAAATTTCCCCATCGCATTTGGTTGCCATGGGTATTTATAATGTAAAAGACAGCGAACGTCTCGGACGCGACAAAGCATTGGAAATGAAAATGCATCAGGCGTTGGAGCATGGCGATTTTGTTCCGTTTTTACAACCGAAATACGAGTTGGAGGGAGAGTCGATTGCCGGTGCGGAGGCGCTTGTCCGCTGGATAGACCCCAATGAGGGCATGATTTATCCGGACGAATTTATTCCTCTTTTTGAGAATAACGGCTTTATTGTTGAACTGGATTTATATATGTTTGAAGAGGTGTGCAAATTAGTAGACCGCTGGTATCGGGAGGGCAAATATATTTTGCCTGTGTCGGTCAACCTGTCGCGCAGCCATTTTCAGATTCCAAATTTCTTTGATTATTATGAATATGTGTTAAAGAAATATAACATACCGCCAAAATCCATAGAGATTGAGCTGACGGAGTCCCTGTTCTATAATGATTTTGAATCCCTGAGCAATCTGGTGAAAAAAATCCATGACGCCGGATTGTCCTGTTCCATTGATGATTTTGGCAGCGGATATTCTTCGCTGAATATGCTCAAGGATGTCTGTGTCGACGCGTTGAAGCTCGACAGGGTTTTCTTCGAGAGCGGGGAAAACGACGAGCGCGGTAAAGACGTTATCCAGAGTGTAATACGGTTGGCACAGGCATTGGATTTACACACAATATCCGAAGGTGTTGAGGAACGGGAACAGGTGGAATTCCTCAAAGAGATGAATTGCGATTTGATTCAGGGCTATGTTTTTGCAAAACCAATGCCGGTACCGGAATTTGAAAACTTAGCTTTTCAGTAATAAAATAATTTTGACGTTTACAAATACAGCCGCTTGTGGTTGCGGTAGCGGTTTCGTCGATACATAATTTCATGAAAGAGTACAACTTCGATCATATCGCGGAGTAGTTCAGGCTGGTCCGGATATACATCGGGGTTTTCTTTTTTGAATTGAGTGGCAATTCCTGCCGCCATCATTTGCAGCGCAACTTTGTCGGGAAAGAGGTCAAACATCAAACTGCCCTCATATTCCATCTTGTCGCATTCATTTTCCACAAAATCACTGATTTGACGGGTGATTTTTGGGTACAAATATTTTAGATAAGAATTGTCGGTTTCCATTTCCCACAGTTTGTCAATGCTGGAGACGGGCGGCATCGTTGGCGTAGCCGGATAGTGAGAGCGGAACAACTCTTCATTTTTGTCCATGTAATGCATGATTCTGGCTCCTGTGTTTTATTTAATAGTATATGTACGAAGAAAATTTATGTGTATATCTTGCACTTTTGGCAGAAAGTCGTTACACTGTATGGAGAGGGATAAAATAGAATGGGAACAGAGCGGACAAGTCCGCTGAGAAATGGAGATTATTATGGTTAAATATATATATAAGTCGGTAATTTTATTGTTTATATTTGCGGGCGCCCTGTTTTATTTCGGGCACGAGATGAAAACGGATATGGCTGAGAGTACGGCAGAAGTTTCCGTGTCGGAAGAAACCAATCCGTATATGCAGTTGCGCACGCAGGGGAAAACAATCAACACATTGTATGCTTACAGCGGCACTACCGAGAAAGTTGTGCGTGAATCCATTACGCCGATAGACCAGAGTAAGAAGCTGTCTCTGTTGATAAGCGGGGGGAAAAGCCGTCTGATTAATTTAGAATACCGCGTTATCGATAAAGAGACAGGAGAAGTCTATGACACAGGCGAATTTCATGCCATAGGAAATAAACAGAAGAAGGTAGATATTGTATTTCGTTATGGGTTCAAAACCAGTACGGAATATATTTTAGATATCAAGGCGGTGACGGATTTGGGGAAAGTCGTTCACTACTATACCCGTCTGAAATATTATCTTGATGACAGTCATCTGGACGAGAAGCTGGCGTTTGCCAAAAAGTTTCACACGGACACCTTTACAAAAAGCAAGGGTGTGGAACTGGCCCGTTATCTCGAGCCATCCGCTAAGAATTTGAACAACTCATTGGCGGACGTTGACATCACTTCTAATGTAGATTTGATTACGTGGGCGGGTATGTCGCCGAAAATTATTTCTGATGAGTTGATTACGATAAAAGAATATAATATGGAGACGGCCTGTATTCAGTATAACTATTTTGTGCAGGCGGCTACCGCGGCGGGGAAAGAAATCTATCATATTAAGGAATTTTATCGTGTGCGGCATGCCAGCGGCCAGAATTTTCTCCTTAATTTTGAGCGCTCCATGGAAGCGGAATTTAATCCGAAGATGGCCGGCATGAACAGCAGCCAGCTCAAACTTGGAATAACGTCGGACAACAAGTCGAAAATGTTGACGAACAAAAAGGAGGACAAGCTCTTCTTTTCGCGCAATGGCGTTGTTTATCAATATGATATGAAGAGCTGTCGGGTAAATAAAATTTTTTCGGCGTTTAGCAGCAAAGCGCCTTACAACTACCGCGCCTACAATGAACAGGGAATCCGTCTGTTGAAAGTAGACGAAAAGGATACCTTGTATTTTTGTGCGTATGGTTATTTTCCGCGCGGGCGTTACGAGGGAGATGTGGCGGTCGTATTGTTTGAGTACACAGCGGCGGGAGAACTTGAAGAATTGGTTTATATGCCGATGAGTACGACGTATCAGCAGCTCAATGCCGATTTTGAAGAATATGGTTATGTCAGTTCCCGCGGCGTATATTATTTTACCGTTGCCAATACGGTATATGCCTATAACATGGCGGCGAAACATCTGAAAAAGGTGGAAGAGAATGTGCGGGAACACAGCTTTATGACGATGGAGGGAGCAAACTGTTATACGTGGTCGTCTTCTCTGTCAAAAGGCTACGGGGACAACATTACCATTTACAATTTGGAAAACGACGAAAAGAAAATGTTGTACCGGCCGGACGAAAACAGCTATATCCGCCTGTTGGGGGTAATCGAAGATAATATGGTTTATGGCAATGTGAGGCAGGCAGATATTGGCAAGATGAAAGATGGAAGCAAAGTGATTCCGTGTTATGAATTGTATATTGCCGGCACGACAGGAGAAATCAGGCGTAAGTACAGCAGAAAAAATGCATTTATCCAAAAGATTACATCAAATGGAAATGTAATCAATATTACACTATGTAAAAAGAATAGAGACGGCACCTATGTAAAGTCAGGCGAGGACACTATTCTGAATAATACGGAAAATACCACATTGAGATTTGAGTATTCTTCGCGCATTACGAATAAGTGCCTGACGGAATGGTATATCCGGTTTCCGTCCAGTTATGAAATGCGGCTGCAGCCGCAATGGGGAAAAGATGTGACATCCCTGAAGACAAGCGAGCGCTATGTGCGTCTTGAACAGCCGAAAGTTGCCAAATATTATGTGTATGCCGGTGGGAAAATTACAGATTCGTATGAAAACGCCTCCAAGGCAATCAAGGAGGCGGATGAACAGATGGGAGTTGTCGTCTCCAGTAATCATCAGGTTGTATGGGAGCGGAGCGGTGCCTTTTTACAAAATATGATTGGCGGACTGGAACTGACAAAGACATCCGCTGAAGTTTCTTCTATTGCCGCCTGTGCGCATATGGTTCTCAAAGTGAATCATCTGGATTTGGAGGCGTCGGAGGTTGCGAAAAAAGGGGAAACCGCCTACGAAGTTCTGGCAAGATATTTGCAGCGTCCGCTCAATCTGAAAGGCTGTACGTTGGATGAAGTTTTGTATTTTGTCAGTGGCAATAAGCCGGTGATTGCCATGACCGGAGACAGGAAAGCGGTTGTCATCGGCGGCTATACGGAGAGCCAGTTGACGATTTATAATCCGCAGGATGGGAAAAGCGAAACGGTAAGCCGTGCGCAGTATGAAAAGATTTTCGAAGAAGCAGGAAATTATTTTATTGGATATATGACGGAATAAATGGGGAGAAAAGAGCGATGGAACATTTAATCAGAAAAGCAATGGCGGCAAGGGAAATGGCGTATGCGCCCTATTCCGGTTTTTTGGTGGGGGCGGCGCTAGAATGTGCGGATGGTACTGTGTTTACGGGGTGTAATATAGAAAACGCCTCTTTTAGTCCGACGAATTGCGCCGAGCGGACAGCCTTTTTTAAGGCAGTCAGTGAGGGAAAGAGAGAGTTTGTGAGAATTGCCATTGTCGGAGGGAAAAAAGGGGAGACGGTGGCGCCGGCGCCGTGCGGCGTCTGCTTACAGGTGATGGCGGAATTTTGTAAGGCGGATGAATTTCAGATTATAATGGCAAAGGATACACAGGATTATACAGAGGCGTATTTGGGAGAATTGCTGCCAAATAATTTTTCACTAAAATAGAAGACGGCATGATAGATGGGCGTCACTTTATCGCATGACGCTCCGGAACGGAGGATACGATGAAATTACCGAATCAGTTTTGCGGGCAGATGAAACAAATATTAGGGGATGAGTACGATGATTATTTACAATCCATGAAAGAGAGTAAGCGTTACGGACTGCGTGTCAATACCGCCAAAATATCGGTAGAAGATTTTAAGCGTATGTCACCGTTTCCGTTGCAGCCAATTCCTTATATTGATAATGGTTTCTTTTATGATGGGGAGATGTTTCAGCCGGCGAAACATCCCTATTATTTTGCGGGATTGTATTATCTGCAAGATCCGAGTGCGATGACGCCGGCGTCTCGTCTTCCGATTCAGGAGGGGGATAACGTACTGGATTTATGTGCGGCTCCGGGAGGGAAAGCAACAGAACTGGCGGCGCGATTGCGCGGCACAGGTTTGCTTGTTGCCAATGATATCAGTGCCAAGAGGGCAAAGGCCCTGTTGAAAAATATCGAGTTGTTCGGAGTGGAAAATAGTCTGATTGTAACCGAATATCCGCAGAAGCTGGCAGAGCATTTCACGTCTTTTTTCGATAAGATTTTAATTGACGCCCCATGTTCCGGAGAGGGAATGTTCCGCAAAGATTCCGCAATGATAAAAGCATGGGAGCAGAACGGCCCTGAGCATTATGCGGCGCTGCAGGAAGAGATTTTGCGGCAGGCGCTGCCGATGTTAAAGCCGGATGGTATGCTTTTATATTCCACGTGTACATTTTCGCCTTTAGAGGACGAGGGGATGGTGGCAAAGATTCTTGCCATGGATGCCGACATGGAACTGGTAGAGATGAAAGGATATGAGGGGTTTGTTTCAGGAATGCCCGAATTGATTGGCAGCAGCGATGAGACAATCCGCCGATGTGTCCGTATGTTTCCTCACCGGCTGGAGGGAGAGGGACATTTTCTGGCGCTCTTCCGGCGGGGCGGGGAAACGGAGTGTGACGGACGGGAAAATGCACCCATATATCCGGCGTCGCGAAACGGATTAAGGGGAGAAGAAAAAAAGCTGTGGGAAGAATTTGCTGTGAATCTGAAACGCAATTTTGACGATGGGCGCTTGGAAAGCAGAAACGGAATGATATATTATATGCCGGAGGGACTTCCGGCTCTTGCGGGGCTTCGCTTTTTGCGAAGCGGGCTTTTTCTCGGCGAGATGAAAAAGAACCGCTTTGAACCGAGCCAGTCTTTGGCAATGGCGCTATCGTACGACGATTATAAGAACTGCGTATCGTTGTCAGTGGAGGATGAGCGGGTCGTGCGTTATCTGAAAGGGGAAACTCTTGTTTTGGATGAACGGGAGCAGCAGGCGGCGGACGGCTGGCTACTCGTCTGTGTGGACGGATATCCCCTCGGCTGGGGAAAGAAAATGTGGGCTAACGTTAAAAACCGATACCATCGGGGATGGCGCTGGATGTAGCAGGAGAGCTATAGATTTATCTTTTACTGGCCATAATAATTGTTGCGCCGTCCGGTTCATCCAGCACTTTTTCAACGAGAAATCCGACCTCCTGCAATAATTTTTTTTCATGTTCCAAAGTCAGCGGAATATCAAAATGCACATAACAATTGTCCGGTATTGCCGACTGCTTTCGTTTTTTTAAGTATTCGCTGCGCAAAAGTTTTTCTTCCTCATCGCAGCAGGCAATATAATCTCCCAAAAGGAAAATGCCGCCATCTTTGAGACTATTGTAAATCTTATGATATAATTCCTTTTTGCAATCTGGCAGGAAATGATGCAGACTTTCAAAGGAAATTACAGCATCCCATCTATTATACTCAAAATTATATTGGAAATAATCCTGACAAACGGTAGTAAGACGTTTATCAAAATGTTTTTCCTGCAGTTTATCCAGCATATTTGCGCATAAATCTACCCCTGTTACTTCTATATTCGGATTTTTCTGCCATATCTTGTCCAATTCTAACCCCGTACCGCATCCTAAGTCTAAGATTTTTGATACTTCAGACGGTAAGATTTCGGCAAATAGCTGATAAGATTTCTCCCAAATAGACATATGTTCTTCATAATCATGCAGTCGGTTTGTAAAAAAGTCAGACATTTCTTCCAGTGGGGAATCTGCTGTATCTTGAAGCCATTGTTTTAAATTCTGCAAGTATTCTTCCGATGATTTCATGGTTAGCCTCCATTTCTCTTTCTATAACTGTGCCATAATCAAATAATCGTTTTCTTTGTGTAAAGCGTAACATATCTTAATCCAGCCTGCCACCTCGCCAATTTTTATAAAAAAGTATGAGCCGATACTAAGTATCAGCTCATATTTTTACTCGCTCATTGTTCTTAAGATACGCTGTATGCTCTTTTCTGACAAATAATACTTACATGCTAATTCCGATGTCTTGCTTCCGTTAAGATAATCTTTGTAAATCTGTTGATTACGCTTCAAAAGTTCCTGTTTAATCGGCGTTCCGGCTCCCCACGCCTGCCTGTTAGATGACTTGCGTGGAATATAAATATTTTTCCCATCAACATACTGCTGTATCAGTTGTATTATTTCAATAGGCAGAATTTCTTCTGCTCTTATATAGCCCATGTCTGCCTCCTAAAAGAATATTTTTCAGGAATAGCATTGGCTATAACAATATAGGGAACATAATGATGATACGACAAGCGCAGCATCCATTGTTTTTATTGCAATAGCCAGTGCTATGCAGACATAACATATCGTTTCATGTATAAATCCTCCTAACTGAATTTTTTCTTATCATACCATTATTCGAATGAGTAATCAATTGTTTTCATTTTTGAATGTGATGTTTTTGGGATAATATGCTGTAAAAATCCCAAACTTACAAATTATACCTTGAAAAGTGCGAATGGTACTAAAAAGCTTGATATTGTCTGTTGGTGTGATACTATAACGATACGAAAACAGATAAGGAGGTAGATTATGAACGCTTGTGACAATAACAGACCATGTCCCTGTACTTACGATTGCCCGAACCATGGAAAATGCTGTGCCTGCGTAGCACATCACCGCGACCATGATGAAGGGGTTCCCGCATGTTTCTTTTCAAAAGAAGCAGAGGCTACATATGACAGGAGCATAGAGAATCTAGCGAGGGATTACGGATTGCTGGAATAGCAGAAAAAATGGAACAGACGTGCAGGGAGTTAGGGAGAGAAAGGAAGAAAGTTGATACAAAAATTGCGTATATTGGCAACAACTTCAATACGGTGAAAATGAGAGATAAGTCCGAAACTGATATGAATTATGGAAGTTTTGGACTTATTGTGTTTCTAAATATTTTATGCGGATTTTTATAATTAGGTATTACTTGAATACAACGTTGAAAAGTGTTAAATGAATATGTAAAAAGTTATAGGTGTTTATCAGGATAACTGAAAACTCTCGAGACCGTTGAGAGAAATTTTTATACAGAAAAATGATATATGCAAGGTACAATAAGTATCAAAATAGCATTGATATTACGACATTTAATGGATATCTGCTGTGGATTGACTGTGGTAAGGCGGGGCGTGGATTGAAGGTAACGCATAATTCGCAGTGTGCTTTGAGTGCACTGGCAATTGATGAACCGTTGGAATATGCGAGATTGTATCTGGCTAGGGAGATGCAAGCTTGGGTGGACGCGGAGGAAAGTTTGCAAGTTTGGTAATGATTTTATAAGAACTTTCGCAGGTCATGATTTGGATTTGTGGGGGTTCTTTTGACAAAATTTAAGTTATAGTGGATAATTTTGGTAAGGATTGCTATAATAAAACAAATATGTATGTTGATTTTACAAATAGAGCGTAGTTTCGGAGGTTGCTTGTATGAATGATATAAAAACAACGGATACTACTGAAGAATATAAAGTACTTGTTGACAAGATAGCGAAACGGATAGAAGAGGGTGTTGCAAAGGCTGTAACAGAAGTAAAGAGGAGTCAGTTAGCAACCTATTGGGATAATGGTAGATATATTGTAGAATTTGAGCAGAAAGGGAAAGAACACGCTGAATATGGATTGAATCTATTAAAATCCCTTGCAAACGATTTGACTTTGAGAATGGGAAAAGGGTATAGCAGACCTAATCTCTATAACATGAGAAAATTTTATCAGACATATCCAAATGGATATGGAGGTGTGGAAAAGTTGACATGGTCACATATATGCGAATTAATTCGTATTGATGATGAATTGGAACGGGAATTTTATTCTAAACAATGTATTGCAGAGCATTGGGATGTTCGTACATTAAAAAGACAGAAAAAGAGTGCGTTATTTTTGCGTCTGGCAGCCAGCAAGGATAAAAAGGGAATTTTAGAACTTGCAAACAAGGGCGCTATAATAGAAAAGCCACAGGACATTATAAAAGATGTTTATACACTTGAGTTTTTAAATCTCAATGCAGACAGTCATTATGATGAGAATGAATTAGAGCGTAAAATATGTGCTAATCTGCAAGAGTTTTTGTTGGAACTGGGAAAAGGTTTTACTTTTGTCAAAGAACAGTTTCCCATGAATATCAATAATCATATTTATAAATGTGATTTAGTATTTTATCACCGTATTTTGAAATGTTTTGTTTTAATTGATTTAAAGGTAAATGCAGTTCAATATGATGATATCGGGCAAATGAATATGTACATGGGATATTTTGCAGAAGAAGAGAATGAACCAGATGATAACCCGCCTATTGGTATTGTTTTATCGAGGGATAAGGACGAATTGTTAGTAAAATATGCTACTTATGGAATGGATACAAATTTGTTTGTTTCAAAATATGAGTTGTATTTACCCAATAGGGAAGAATTAAAGCAGTTAGTGGACAAGATTATGTTTGAAGAAGAGGATTAGAAAAATGCATTTGTCTAGATTTTCTGATTGCAGAATGCTTGAAAATAAAGGATTTGTAATTATCACAAGTTGATTTTGTCTAGATTTTTTTGTATAAGAACTTCCGATAATACAGAATTATAAGAAGAGGAGGATGTTATGGGTAGTTTTGACTTTCTTGCAAGTCATTGGAAAGATTTGGCTAAAATTGGAGAATTAGCAAAACAGTATCTATATTCAGATACAAATACCTGTTTTATAAAAATGGGGATGTTAGCAGAGCATATTGTTCAGTATATGCTTGCTTATGATGGGATTGCAGAACCGGATTATGACAACACCCATGCAAATCGGATCAGACTTCTAAAAAGACATGACCTTTTACCGAGGGAAATTGACAATATTCTTTACATACTCAGAAAAACAAGAAATGCGGCTGCCCATGCGGGAGAAGAATCGTTGGAACGGGCAAAAACGAATTTGGCTCTTACATATGATTTGTCCTCATGGTTTATGCAAACTTATGGAGATTATACCTATGAACCTATAAAATATAAATTGCCACAGAATATTACGGTTAATTTGACAGAACTGGAAAATAGGAACAAAGAACAGGAAAAATATATAGAACATTTGAAGGAACAGCTCAGTGAACTTCAGAAAAATGGAACGGCATCATCTGAGCGGAGAGAAAAGGCGAGGGCAAATGCTGTCAAGTTTCCGCTTTCAGAGCATGATACAAGGATGATTATTGATAAGCAGCTTCGTGAAGTGGGATGGGAAGCGGATACGGATAATTTGAGGCAGTCTAAGGGTGTAAAGTCAGAAAAAGGACGTAATATTGCCATTGCGGAATGGAAGACTAATTCTTCCATTGGAAAAAATGGGTATGTGGACTATGCTTTGTTTGTTGGCGAGGTAATGGTTGGAATTATAGAAGCCAAGAAATCTGCTGTTGATATATCTGCGGTTATTGACGGTCAATGCAAAGACTATGCGAAGCAGATAAAACCAGAAGATGCCGCTAAATATTGTTTAAGAAGATTTGGTGTATATTATGTGCCATTTCTCTATGCAACAAATGGAAGACCGTATTTAAAGCAGCTTGAAACAAAATCTGGTATTTGGGAACTTGATGTTAGGGAAAAGGAGTGATAGCTGAATATTGTAACTTTTTAGGACTAAATTGGCTGATTGAAACATGGTGTTTCGCTGTCGGTTTAGTCCTTTTGCATTTTTATGGCAAAGGAGGAAATAAGGTATGACCTTTAAGGGGGTAGAGGATTTTGATGACCTTGATACAGAAAGTATTTATTGGGTGGCTGTTTCCGGGGTTCCGGAAAGGTTTGTGAATGAGGCGAAAAGAATAGACGGTGCAGAGTATTCCGGCGGGTGTTTTGGCATGTGCATACAGCACAATCTGGAAACAGGAGAGTTTTCTGTTGTAGAGGGAAGTCCGGGGCACGGCCTCTATTATGTTGACAACCTGGGGTATAAGCACTGGTTTGGTTACAGGATGCCGGAGCAGGAACTTGAAAAGATAGTCCGTAAAATCCAAGTGATTATAGGGGAAGAATGCAGGGAGAAGCAGCAGGTATGTCCGGAAATGGATAGAGAGAGATAAAGGAGTTGGTTACATGAAAAGGAGGACAAGGAAAATGGATAACAAAATAGAGGTGATTGGGATTGACCACGGCTGGTCCGTATCAAGGAAAAAAGAGAGCAGGAAGAAAAAGAGAAAAAGTTAAAGGAGAAAAAGGAGGAGCGGCAGGAGCAGTTAGATAGAATAAAGGATGATTCTGCGGCATACACCATTGAAGAAATCAGAGAAAAAGATATGGTATCAGAGGATGCTGTATTGATACAGAAAGAAACATTGGATGATGCTTATTATCCTAAGTTTGATATGAACATTTAGGATATAGGCACTTGGTTGAAAAGCTCTGCCTGCCATCTCTATATGTAATGGCAGGCAGATGTATGTTTTAAGGTAAGCAGGTTATTTTTAAGGAGGATAAGAAATGTCAATAAATATAACAGAAAGACAACTGCCACATCAATACGAAAAATATGCTGTTGATATGGATAGAGTCAAACAAAAAATAAAACAGGCAGATAAGGACAATGCCACAGTTGCAGGGAATGATGCTGTGGATATTTCAAAAGCCGGTCGTAACGCTCTGGAAAATAAGATATCCGCATTAAGCAGAGCAGGACAGAATAAAGCTGCCGGCAAACTTTCTCCTGTCAGTTCTTTCAATGTTATGAGTGATTTTGAAAGAGCAGTATCAGCGGAAAAGGAAGAAGGGGTAAAGAGTAATACCTTTGACTATCATGTTAATCAAATGGTATCAGCTTACAAAAAGATGCGGAATGGCATAGAGGAAAAATATGCTGATACAGACAGGGAACAGCAATATTATGTTGCCAATGATGGAAGTATACAGGAATTAACCAAGGAGAAAGCATTCTAAGAGTGCTGATACAGCCCAATCTATTTCCACAGACAATACCGGGAAAAGTGGGATGAAAGAGCAGGCTTATCAAGCATTTATGTCTGCTGTCAATAATGAGAATATACGATTGTTGTCACAGTCAAAAGATGGTTTAAGCAATATAAAACTTGGTTTAGGTATCACGGTATCTATGAGAAATGAGTTGAATCATATTTGGGATTATTATGCGAATAATAAGTAAAACGTAAAAATGTAGGAACTATGGGAAAGGCATGGTACTATATGGCACAAGTTTATTGCAAGGAAACAGATAAGGGCATTGTGAAAATTGTAGGCTTGAGTGTAAATATAAAGGCACCTCAGTATGCCAGATGATACAAAGTCGTCGCTATGGGGTTGTACCATATGCGGCGATTTGTGGTTTTGACTTATTTCTCAAATGGCGGTTTATGGATTTGGCACCTAAAATCAAAATCTGCGATTCACGTTGTCAGATTAACCATTCACGAAGCAGACGTTAGAACCCCCAGTAATTTTTCCGATAAGTTAATTGAGGATTGGAGGTGACAGATACGGTAAAAATTGCAGTGTGCGATGATGAAAAAAATATAAGGGCCTATCTTGTTTCACTCATAAAAAAACAGGCTATAGAGTGCAGCATTATGGAATATGCGTCTGCTGATGAATATTTGTCGGATGGCAGAGAGTATGATCTGCTGTTTCTGGATATAGAGATGGGTGGTTCCGGTGCCTTGATGGATGGCATGGAACTGGCAAGAAATATCCGGGCAATGGATACCGGCAGGCAGCCAATCATCATATTTGTTACGGGCTATGAAAAATATGTTTATGACGCATTTGATGTAGGAGCGTTCCAGTACCTTGTAAAACCCGTGGATGAACATAAATTTGCAGAGGTGTTCAGCCGTGCAGTGGGGCAGATTGCATCGGAGGTGGAGAAACGCAGGAAGAAACTTGTGATTCCGTATGCAGGCGGAAGTAAAGCCATACCGTTTCATGATATTTACTATATGGAGAGCCAGAACCATAATATTGTGCTGTATCTAAAAAGTGGAAATCAAACCTGCACGAGCAGGCTGGAATATTATGGGAAAATTGGAGACCTGGAAAAGGAACTGGCAGGGCAGTTTTACCGCATACACAGGGGATACCTGATTAATCTTTTTCATGTGGAGAGCTATGACAGGACAGAGGTAAGAATGGCAAACGGGGATAAACTCCTACTTTCAAGGTATAAATATGACGGCTTTGTGCAGGCATATATGGAATATATTTCGGAGGAAAGCCAATGAGTCAGTCAGAGTTTGAAATAGTAAATAACATATCGGAAGTGTGTAAGATTGTAGTACAGGTCATAATGTGATATTGTCAATATTGGTTGACACTTTTTTTACAAGGATATCAATGCCTAAGCT
>CAJUTM010000030.1 GCA_910589595.1 uncultured Eubacterium sp. | reverse complement strand
TTTGGCAGGTGTTCAGAATCAGCTTTACATAACAAACAGCTACGCATAACAGTCTTTATGTAAATCTTTACATAAAGACTGTGCTTCTACGAGTATCATCAGCTTATTGTTGACAATAAAGCCTAAATCATTATACAAATTGTCAGTCAACACGTTTTCTATCGTTATATCCGTTAGTGAGTCCTCTGTCGCTGTGGTATCCTCTGGATGAAGTGTTTTATACAATTTTAGCAGATAACTTTTATTTTGAAAAAGGTCGAGGAATACACTGTTTTTTGCGGTACGCTTTGCCATAATCTCCGGTAGCTGCTTTTTATTGGAGGACTTTAGTTCTCTCTGCACATTTATTACCTCGTATTTCAAAAAATCTGTGACGAGCATTCAATATAACTTATACCAATGTTAAAATGATATTTTATCAGCGAATCTTTTTTCATCAAATTTGATAAAGCGTGACTGCTTAGAAATTTCCCCCATTCCATCCCCAATCGCTGATTTCCTCATAAGTCACATAAATATTCGCTGCCGGAATGTCCAGTTCTTCTTCATAAATCCTGCAGATTTCTTCCGTCATCTGATTATAAACCTGACGATTGGCGCTTCCGTAAATTTTTACCTCGACGAAAGCCGCTCTCTCGCATTTATTACCTTTGAAGTACAATTTGTATTCATCGTCAAAGCCCACCATAAGCCAGCTCTCGCTCTTCCCCGGGATGATGGCAATTGCCTGCCCCAGTTTCTGCTTAATTGCCTCTTCTTTCTCCGGTGATATTTTCACGGTAACTTTTGAATTAATAAATGGCATTTTTCATTCCCTTTCCGCGCGAAAAATTTATTCTTCCGCTCCTTTATCTACTTCCACAATAGCTGCTTTCTGCATCGGAATACGACAGTTTTTATTGCTTCCAAACTCAACAATAACAACTTCTTCCGTCATATCAATGACAACACCATAGAACCCGCTGGTTGTTAAAATACTGTCTCCAACAGCTACGGCGTCGACAAGCGCCTGATGCTCCTTTTCTTTCTTTTTCTGCGGGCGGATTGCAATCATATAAAAAGCTCCAATGATTACAACATAAAGTAAGATAATTCCAATTCCACTCATGATTTTTTATAACCTCCTAGTTATGAATTCTCACCGGATTCCATCCTCTCCAGCTTCTTCTTTTTATATTCAGAGAAAGTACCGGTTTCGATAGCTTCCCGAATTTCTTCCATCATTGTATTATAAAAATACAAATTATGCAACACTAATAAGCGAAGTCCCAACATTTCCTTTGCCTTTAACAGATGCCGGATGTACGCCCGACTGTAATTCTGACAGGCAGGACAGCAGCACCCCTCCTCAATAGAGCGGGAATCCAGTTCGTATCGTGCATTCATCAAATTCATTTTGCCAAAATTCGTATAGGCGTGACCATGACGGCCATTCCTCGCCGGATAAACACAATCAAAGAAATCCACACCGCGCTCCACGCTCTCTAAAATATTTTGCGGTGTTCCCACTCCCATCAGATAGATTGGCTTATCCTCCGGCAATTCTGGAACGGTGACATCGAGAATATGGTACATCTCCTCATGACTCTCTCCGACTGCCAGACCACCTAAGGCATAACCGTCCAAATCCAGTTCCCGTATCTGTCTGGCATGTTCTATACGAATATCCTCAAAAGTTCCTCCCTGATTAATACCAAAGAGAAGCTGTTGTGGATTTATTGTATCAGGAAGCGCATTCAAACGAGCTATCTCTTCTTTGCAGCGATGCAGCCACCTTGTCGTGCGGTCAACGGAGTTCTGCATATATTCGCGGGTCGCCGGATGAGGTGGACACTCGTCAAAAGCCATGGCGATCGTGGAGCCTAAGTTCGATTGTATCTGCATACTCTGTTCCGGCCCCATAAATATTTTCCTGCCATCAATATGAGAGTTAAAGTATACCCCCTCTTCTTTAATCTTTCGCAGCCCCGCTAACGAAAAGACCTGAAAACCGCCGGAATCCGTTAAAATCGGCCTATCCCAATTCATAAACTTATGCAGGCCACCCAGTTCGCGAATCACCTTATCGCCGGGACGCACATGCAGATGATAGGTATTTGACAGCTCAACCTGCGTCTTAATCTCCTTTAAATCAACGGAAGAAACCGCTCCCTTAATCGCTGCTGCCGTACCCACATTCATAAATACTGGAGTCTCAATTGTCCCGTGCGGCGTATGAAGACGTCCACGTCTGGCGTTTCCATCCCTCGTTATCAACTCATATCGTTTCATTTTTATTTTGTCACTCCAAAACCAAGAATGGTAAATTTCTTTTCTTCGTTGCCCTCCGCCATGCGGATAATTACTTCATGCTCTGCACTTTTCTCCTCATCAATAATAATCTGCGCATTACAATGATTCCAGCCATTGTCCAATGGATTAATGGTCTTTACTACCTTGCCGTCTACAAAGATATCTGCCTTGCCAAAATGAGAGTCTCCGGAATCTTTGGCAATGACAAGCAGATTGCGGCAGGTCAGATTTAATTTGAACTCTGCGTCCGCAGAAGCGCCGTCATTCATCCAGTTCTCTGCAAATTCCGCAGTTCCATTCAAATCCATATCTCTTTCCACATATTGAAGCTCCGTATCTTTGGCGTCAAAGCCATTTTGCGTAACAACAGCATATTGTCCGGCATTCGTGCGGTCAAAGCACTCTACATCCTTAAAACGGATATCATATACCGGCTCCTTGTCCAGAATAATATCCTCTGCCGCCATCTCTTCTTTATCCACGGCGGCAAACAGATGAGCAATACAATCGGCCATAATGCGGTGTCCGTCATTCGTCGGATGATAGATATCATAGAAGAATTGCCTTTTCGTAATCACATTGTTTTTCTCAAACTGTGGTACTACGGCGTCTTTGACACTCACCATCGGCAATTCATACCGTTCCCCGATTGGCTGCAGGCGTTCCTGCAAGTTATAGTCATTCATAAATACGGCAAAATTCAACAAAACAGCCGGCTGGTTTTCCGCCTGTAATGCTTTCATCATCAGACTTTCAAAGCAGACTCCTTCTGTCTCATCGCCCTCGTCGTTCACCGCAAATTCTATAATCAAAAGGTCTGGCATGATTTCTCCGTCCCTTGTCACTTCGCGGTCATAGCGTATCATACCAAATTCGGATGGCGTTCCCCCTACGCCTGCCTTGACATAGTGCACATTTTCCCCATTATTTGGTGAAAACATCTGACAGAAAGCTTCATAAGAGCGGTACGCATAACAGAGCGTATGAATCGGCTTCGCGCCTGCTCCCTGCGTAATGGAACCGCCAATATAGGCAATCGTCACGTCCTCGCCGCGTTCACATTTCTCAATCACTTTTTTCAGACGGTAATTATTTCCCGTGGAGACAAGCGACGCGGCAATCATCTTCTGGTAGTCTTCCGTATCAAAGCGGACAGGCGGGTCTACTTCAATCTCCGGCACTTCATAACCATCATTCAGATAAAATTTGACGGTGAGAATCATGTTTTTATTTTCATCCGGAAATACAAAATTGAAAGAGCCGAACTCATCATCCTCTTCGTTTACCGGATAGTCGTCCATCAAATATACCATTTCCTCTCCGGTACATGGCAGCGTCATTTCCATAACGGTTCCCGTTCTGTATTTATCTGTCTTGCCATAACACTGGAACTGAAATTCCACTTCTTTCTGTCTGTCTTGTGAATCTTCCGCTTTAATGCTGACACCGACACTGTGCACAAGTTTGCGGAATGTCTCCATCTTGGGAAGCATTTTCACTATTTCCTCATCAATATCCCCAGAAGTAAAACGTACCTGATCTTCCATTCTTCCTTCCAAAAAAATGTAGTCTCTAATAACCCCCTGTGCATCTTTGTTTCCTGAAATAATTTTATCTAACACAACATAGAGACAAGGTCTTTTTTCTACCGGGTCTTTTGGCGCTACTGGTCCTCTCATAATCATGCTCTCCTTCTCTGTCACTATCATATATCTGCAAAGTAAAGTTCCCCTTTTGCACAACAACTGTTATTATAACGCATAATTGTCCAAAGGGGAACCCCTTATTAGCTAATATTCTTTGTTTTAAATGCCGTCACACGGTCCAGCGGAGCTTTACACTCTGCAAATGCCGGCGACTCATATATAATATAGGTGTAGGCGCCGGAGATGGCAATCCCCTCATTCATTGGCGGCATTTTCACCGTCCTCTTCTTTTTGTTTTTCTTTATCGAATAGGAGTTGAGATTCCATGTGGGCCGGTAAGTATCCAGCCGCGACATGAAGCCCCGCCTGCCTTTCTTCGTCTGACAGGAGCGCGAGAGAAGCATCTTGCCAGAGGAAGTAAAGGCAACCCCCTGCGTGCGGTTCGGCATTAAGATACGATTGGTTTTTACAAGGGACGGCGCCGCCCATTTATTTTGAATATCGTAACCGTACATATACTTTTTGGATGTTTCACTGTAGGCGCCCGCCCATATTTTATTTTTATAAAATGCGACATAGGAAACCGTCTCCGGCATTGGACACACGGAACTGATACGATATAACTCATAATATGGTTTTCCGGAGGCAACAGCCGCCTGTATTTCCGTAAACTTGAATGACTGCAGATTTTTACCGTATGTCATCCACACATTGACACCGTCAAACGTTATCCCGCCAACATGTCCGCTATGCGGCAATACCATTGTCGTAATATATTTCCCCGTCTTCTTATTTACAATATAAATGACCGATTCCTGCTTTTTCGAATAATCATAAGCCGACATAAGCATATAATCACCGGCAAACGTCACGCTCTGCGGCACCATGCGCGTAGCGTTAAAACCCGCTACATTCGTTGTCTTCAGCCCCGGAATAATCACACTCAGACGATAGATAACTTTCTTTTTAAACGCCTTGTATGTTTTATATGCTTTCGACTTTTTAAATTTTTTCAGAGTTGAATACAATTTTGCCTTTGTACTTGTCGCTTTCGCCTTGGCAGAAGCAGTTTTTGCGCTTTTAACTGCCGTTTCGGATTGCAGCGTCATTCCCGATACCAGACGCACAGCCTCCACTTTTACATAATACTTCTTCTTTTTCTTTAACCCGTCTACTCCCCGTATTGTGCTCTCGTCCGCCGACGCCGTCGCTCCAAGCTGAAATCCGGAAGCTTCTTTCGTGGAAAAATAAATTTTGTAAGAATCCGCTCCGGTACTCTTCTTCCAGTAAACTTTTACGCGCCTGTCTCCTCCTTTTACTTTCGTTATCGTAGGAATGGACGGCGCCGTACCGAATAATACGGCGGGAGAAGCCCCGCTTACATTGTCTGTTTCACCCGCATAGGCATAGATTTGAAAATAGTAATCGCTTCCCGCTTTCAATCCCGTCACCTGAAAGGATAACTCTGTTGTATTTCCCGCGAGAATATAGTCCTTATCAGCCGACGGACGATAGTAAACCAAATACCCTGTAGCTCCCTCTGCACGTTCCCACGCCACCGTTATCTTTGTCTTTACATTTTGGTTTGAGGTAATTTTTTTAACCGAATCCGGTTTTGGCGCCACACGTATCAGCGCTGAATATTCACCGGCTGCTTCTGCCGCTGCTGCCCTGATTTTAACATAAGTAATTTTGCCACGCACCAAATCGCTAAAACGGTATTTTGTTTCTTTCACCGACTTTAACAGCGTATATGTTCCATTCTCTTTGGACGAAATATAGATTTCGTACTGCTCCGCCTCCGGCAGCGCATCCCAGCCCACCGTCGCCGATGTCTTGTCGGTGTGCGTCACCTTTACGCCCTGCACCTGCCGCGGCACCACTTCCACCGTATAATCTATCTTCTTTCCCTGATATTCCACAGGAAACGTCTGTTTCCCCAATTTCCCCGTATCCAATTCAATTTCCTTATCCGGACGCACGATGGCCGTCGTGGCGTCGCTATATGTAATCTGCAACACTATATTTTCCTTTGTAAACTGACTCTTATAAGGTATCTTACTTTCCGTATCGACGACCTCCATTTTCTCAATCGTCTTCTCCGGCGTTTCCGTAATCTCCGCCGCCGATACAACGCCCGTATGCCAGCCGCAAGCGGAAAGAACACCAATCACTAGCGCTATCGCCAGTATTCTCTTCTTCATTTTTCATCCCCCGTTTCTATTCTCTGCCTGTTTTTTCCATCGTTCATACTGTACTGGACAGGTTTGTCAGAAGCGTGGCGGAAACTTAATTTACACTTCGCCCAGCGACACATCTTTCATTACGGATTTAATTTTTTCTCTAAAAACATGGTAAAGAATAAACGATTCTGTTAAAATAGATATAAGATACAACAACAAAAGAAACGCAAGCGGAAGGGGTGTTGGTTATGAAAAAAAATATTATATTAGGAACTATTGGAATTTTAATTTTGGCAGCTATGTTAATATCTTTTTCTCATTTCAAAAATAGAAAGCCAATAAATACGACAAAGAATATCGTTCCAGAGCAAAAGAGCAAAAACCGGAAAAATACTAATGGGCAAGCCACTGTAGTATGGAACCGTAAAGAAACATTTACGGAAACACAGGGCGATTATGAATTTTTCGCATACAAAAGCGAAGACAAGAAGAATAGTTGGATTTATCAAATCAAAGTATCAAAACAGGGGACGAAACAAGAACTTATCATTCCAAAATCAATAGAAGGGAGCGCCGTTACAAAAATTGGTGCCGATATGTCAAAAGAAGAGGACTTTGAATTTTATCAAAATGTGTTTGGAACCTATGTGGAAGCTTGTCATGGCTGCGATGGAAGTGATAAGTATATTCATAACATTCCGGCAATCCATATGCCGGATACATTAATCGAGATTGAAAATTCTGCCTTTAGCGGTCTTGACTCGATTCGCACACTTATTCTTCCGGAAAATCTCCTGAAAATAGGAAATGATGCTTTTTATTCCTGCGACAATCTGCAGAAAATATATGTACCGGAACACTACGAAGGATTATGTGGTGATTCCGTTTTTAGGGATTGTTTAAAAGCAGAAAAAATAAATGTTTCAGAAAAAAATAAAAAGTACCGGACAATCAATCATATGCTTTTTTCAAAGGATGGAAGTACTCTTTTATGGGTTCCATCCAGCATAAAAAAAGTAGTTATTCCGGAAAATACTAAAGTGATTCAAGCTAATGCTTTTTCATACAGCAGGGTTTGTGAGGTTTCAATCCCTGCGTCAGTGGAAAAAATTGAAAAAAATGCCTTTTTTGAATGTGCATATGTTTGCGACATCAACCTAAACACAAATAATAAAGTTTATAAACAGGATGGCACCTGTATTTATGAGAGCGACTCCAAACGGCTTGTTTTAAGCATGGTGAAAGACCATAAGCTGACAATTAGCGGGCAGGTACAAATAATTCCAAACGCAAGAACTGTAGTCGGCGGCTTTGATAAAAATGACAGAGATAAAATATATCCGTCGGATTATCCTTACATAGAACGGGCAGATATTCCGGCATCTGTAACGACGTTAGAGGGATTTTGGGATTCCTTTTGTGAAACAAATGAGTACAGTCCACAACGAATTTATTTTCATGGTATGGAACCGCCGGAACATATTAAAGGCGATTCAGAGGCCGCCCCGATGATGGCAACAACTGTATTATATGTGCCCGCACAAGCCTTAAATGCCTATAAAAAGTGGTACTCCGGAGGACAATATAAAACATTTATTGACGGAAAGGGAAAAAGAAACAGGGACTATAAATATTGTAAAAGCAATGACTGTATAGAAATTACAAAGTATATCGGAAAAGAGAAAAATGTAACAATCCCGCAAGAAATAGAAGGACTAAAAGTATCTTCTATTGGAAACAATGCCTTTAAAAATTCCGGCATTGTCTCCGTGAAAATGCCGGATACCATATTGGAAATCAAGGAAAATGCATTTAGTTATTGCAAAAAACTAACTTCCGCAGAGCTTCCAAATTCTGTAACAGAAATAGCTGGAAGAGCATTCTTTGGCTGCAGCTCGCTTACAACGGTTACTCTTCCTAATGCCATAAAAGTATTGCATAGAAAATGTTTTAAAAAATGTTCCAGCTTAAAGGAAATACACATACCTGAAACTGTCGAATCCATTCATTTAGAATGTTTCTCCGGTTGTACAAGTTTGGAAAACGTTACTATGCCGGAGCATTTAGAAGAAGCACAGGGCGGAATATTCAAATATTGTAAATCATTGAAAAGCATTGTATTACCAAAGGGACTTAACTATCTTTCAGGCGAATTATTTATGGGTTGTATAAATCTGGAAACCGTAGATGTGAAAGGCGAAATCACAGGTCTCGGCTTTAGTACCTTTCGCGATTGTTATAACTTAAAAAAACTGGAATCTGTTAAAATTACGGAAACCATTGGCTTTAATGCGTTTAACAATTGCAAAAATCTCGAGGCAACGATTGAAATTATGCCAAGTTGTGGAGGCATTGACAGTGACGCTTTTTATAATTGCCCGAAAATTAAAGTAAAAAATATCGGGAATGCACAATATGTAGCTCCGGATGCCTTTGGTAAAAACTAACTCAATGGCAGAACCAAAAAAAGATTCAGGAACAACTCTTCCTGAATCTTTTTTTATAACAGGGGCACTAGGAATCGAACCCAGCTCTGGAGTTTTGGAGACTCTTATTCTACCGATGAACTATGCCCCTAAACTATTTAAGTGAGCGTTTTACACTCACTTAAATAGTTTACTATCTTGAAAGGGATTTGTCAAGATTTTCTTTCTTTATTTTACTTTTACTTTTTTAACCGAGCTCCATGCGCCATACAATTTTTTACTTCCATTCTTTCTATACGCACGAACGCGAACATAATATTTCTTTTTCGCCTTCAATTTTTTAATTGTTTTGTCGGTTGCCTTTACGAGTACTTTCTTTGCTTTTTTGAATTTCTTATTTGCCGCATAGCAGATTTGATATCCATCTGCCTTATTTACTTTGCCAAAGGTTACTTTAATCTGCTTTTTCTTTTTACTCTTAACTTTCAGCTTCTTTACCTTTGCCGGCTTTACAACTTTATCCGGCTTAGGGTCCTGTGTCGGTTGTACAACCGGTTTGTCAGGCTCCGGCGATACTACCGGTGGCTGCGACTGCGGCGGAGTTGGTGTCGGGGTTGCTGTCGGTGTCGGCGTCTCTACCGGCGTACGATAGTCCTCATACAATGCCGAATCACTGTCCGTAACGGACGGCGCCGTTCCTGCTGAAACCGCCGTCTTGGATACGGCAATGCGGTCAAGGTCTGGAGCAGTCGACGTTGGATTATATAAATAAATGGTGTTCATGCCCTTATCCAGATAAACCTGTGCCGATTTGCAGCCAACAGCATTGCTGTCGCCGGTTACGCCTATGACATCACTGACTACCGTCGACTCGTATTTGTTGACACGGATATAAAGCTTGCGTTTTGCAGACGACACGACATAGAGTTTCAAATCATACATACCTGCTTCCGGCGCCTCGATATTTTCAAAAGCGACCCGGTTCTCTGCTCCCTTTATCTTGCCGACAAATTGCTGACGGGAAACATATGCGGAAGATTTAATCGTGTTTGACTTTCCTAAATATGCATTTTCCGCCTCAAAATAATTATACTTATCATAAATCGTTTCTTTTAAATTGTCTGTCTTGCTGAATTTAACTGCGCAGCCGCCACCCTTTTGCAAATCAAAAATCAATTTATCGGCAGATGTCACTTCACGTTTTTCCATGTTGATTCCGGACAAATCTTCTTTATCCGTGTAAATATATGCGAAATATTTTTGGTCTTTATCCAGAAAATCAAGTTTAATATTATACGTTTTCGCATCCTTTGTCATGGCGCCCAGATACCATGTATCACCTTTTTTGCGGGCGCGGATAGCTGCTGCCCCCGGTGCGGAATCGTCAAGCAGTCTGCTCTCGTCCCATGAACTTGGAATATCAGTCAAAAATGAAGTTCCGCCATATCCCGGATAGACATAACAGGAATGCGCTAATGTCTGCATGGCCGATTCATATACAACCGGCATTGCCAGCATAAAGCCGTCTGTGGCCTTACAGTTTTTCACGCTCGTACAAACAGGCGTAAATTCCATAGAGCCGAGGACATTTCTTGTGTATGGCAATATGAGAAGCGTCTGAATCGGCGACCCCTGTGACCATTTGAAATACTCTGCTCCCTGAACTGCTTCGCTCGATAAAATATTCGGGAATGTGCGGTTTTCACCGTTCGGGTCGGTACAGCCATGATAGTTTACAACTAATTTATGTTTTGCCGCGATAGCCGCAATATCATACATCACTTTCATGGCAAACTGGCTGTCACTGTTGAAATAATCCAGTTTCACGCCCTTAATGCCGAGCTTTTCGCACCATGCAAATTCCTGCTCAATTGTTTCCGTGTTATCCAAATCAAATTTATGAGGCTGGTCAAATTTGTTGACACCATACCATACTAAAATGCCAACTCCCTTTTTGTCCGCATAAGAAACTAAATCTTTTAATTTTGTCTCATAATCTTTCCAGTTCTCCCAGCCAAAATCCACGAGACAATATTTCTGTCCGGTCTCCTCCGCATAATCAATGTAATCGTACATCGTATCATAATCAATGGCGTCGCTTGTCGTCGACCACCATGACCATGATGAAGTTCCCGGCTCTACCCAGCTGAAATCTCCCTCTGCTTCCGGATTCAAATCCGATATAAGCGAGCTGTTGGAAAGGTCTTCCAGCGTATCAGTCATAATTGCCACACGCCAAGGGGTGTGGAATTTATCTTCCATCTTTACACTTGGCACCTGCGCATATTCCGGCGAATATGTCTTGCCATCAAGCGTTTCATCCTGCTCCTGTTTTAAATATAATCCGAAGTTTACTTTAAAAGCCTCACTGCCGGAAACCGACTTAAAGTTAGTAGCACAGTAAGGTTTCTCTTCATTATAGACATTGGCCTCTGCCAGAAGTACCCAGCACTCAGAATTGCCATTTGGCATTTTCGCCAAAATAGGAGGGCCCGCCTCGACATTCTGTGATTTTATGGATGACATTTTACGGGTCGTATATGTGCCCGGCTCATATGTAGCGCTGATATTAGTCGTCCACAGGTTGGCATCAAGAGGGAACTGGAATGAACTTTCCTCACTTGTGATTTCCGTCACCTCATCCGTTTTTGCCGTGTCCCCATCGACTTCATAGCGATAGCCGATACCATCGTTAAAAATACGGAATATCATCTTAATCTTACTTGACTCTTTTGCGAGTTCAAAGGACATCTCCTGATATTCCTTTGATACATGGGAAGAACTTCCCTGAATCCAATCATATTCTTCTTTACCCTTTACTATCTGAATGGATTCTTCGTCCAACTGCAATCCTTTGGACAAATCAACACTCTTGGCAACTAACCCCAGCGGCGCACATTTCAATGTGACCTGTCCGTTGCGGTATGCTGAATAATAATAACGGTTTTCCGTATTGTGCCATATACGCACCTCAATCTTTCCGTCAACGGAATTTGCTTTCAGCTTTGTAACTTCCGTCAAACCTGCCGAACCATCATCCTGTGTCTCCGCGGTCGGCATAACATCAGCAGAAGACGCTGCCACAGCGGCATCAGCAATCTTTCCGGTGTCTGTATAACACATCGGAATCACTAATGATGCAGCAAGAACAACAGCGGCAAATCGTTTCAAATGCTTCCTCATAACTCATACCTCCAATTTTGTTTATTATAAAAATAGTAACAAATAAACCGTTATTAGGAAATGTCTATTTGTGATACTTATATGCAAAAATGTGATATTTTATGGGAAGTATTTTTTATCCGCACTACTCGGCTGAATAATATTTGCGAAATCCCCGTACATCCTCGGTATATCCCATCGCCTCATAAAAGCGGTGTGCACCCTCGCGGAAGCCGGAAGAGACAAGTATGGCGTAGCCGCATCCCTTTTCTTTTGCAAATTCATCCAGCGCGGCAAACATCTTCCGCCCTACTCCCTGATTGCGGTACGCAGTATCCACGACAACATTTTCTATCACAAGAAAGGGCGCGTCCAACGCCTGACAAACAATTCCAATAACGGTCCCCCATACGCGGCCGCCGCCTTTTGCCACAAACAGACGATAGTCTTCTCGATTTGAAACGGCGGCAAACTGACGCTCCAGCACCTCCATGGAAATGCCTCCCGCCAACAGCTCCTCATATAAGCGCTGTATCTGCACTAAGTCGCTCTGTTCCATTCGTTGTATTTTAAGCTCCTGACTCATTTCCGTTTCCTTTCTTTATTCAATACCACGTATCAGTAGTACACCATATATTAAGTAATTGACATAGACTTCCAAAAAATTATCTATCGTATTTTAATCTTTATTTTCGCTGTTTTTTTACTTCCATCCAACGCTCTTACTCTGACATAAATTGTCTTCTTCCTCCCTTTCTTCTTTGTTTTCAAAACTCCTTTTTTCGTAAGAGATGCGTATTTTTTATACTTTTTCTTCGTAAATTCATATTTAAATGCCACGGAACCTTTCCGATTTTTTGTAATTTTCAAATATTTACTCAATTTCAGTTTTTTGCCTGCTTTTACTTTTTTAGAAGAGGGACTGAACTTAATCTTTTTGATAACCGGAGGCGTCGTCGGCTCAACCATCCTAATTCGGCCATTTCTCATTTGGTTCAAGATAATCACCGCTAAAATAATTTGTCTGCACCAGCCCTATCGTTCCGTCAAACTTATCCCCGCCTTTTAATGCCTCTTTTATCTGCTCATTATAATACCCGATACCATTATCTAGTTTGGATTCGTTTGCCTTATGTGCGCTGTTCGAATCGTATGTGCCATCACCAGTCCGGCCTTCTCCATACAGCACAACCGTATTCTTGCCAAACTTACTGTCAAGCGCTTTCCGAATCTGATTCATGGTAGTCACGTCATGTATTCCCATAAGGTCAAACCGGAATCCGTCCAGATTATATTCCTCCGCCCAATAGGAGACGGAATCTATCATAAACTTACGAAACATGGCGCTGTCACTTCTGGTGGTATTGCCATAGCCGGATTGGTCTTTATATAACAAGTCATCGTTAATCTTATAATAATAGTCCGGCATAATCTTATTAAAATTAGAATCTTTGGCATCTGATGTATGGCTGTAAGCAACATCCATAATTACCTTTATTCCCGCATCATGCAATGCCTGTATCATTTCTTTCATTTCTGTTATACGGACATTTCCGTCGTATGGATTACCGGAATAGGAACCCTCCGGAACATTGTAATTTTTTGGCTCATAACCCCAGCTATAATTACTTCCGGAATCTGCGCTGACGTTTGTCTCATCTACAGACGCAAAATCATACATCGGGAGAAGCTGTACATGTGTTACCCCAAGTTCTTTTAAGTAATCCACACAAGAGGCAACTCTTCCTTCTCCGTTGATTGTGGTTCTCTCCGTGAACGCTTTATACTTCCCACGATTTTGCTCTGACACACCTGAACTTACATCAATAGAAAAATCCCTTATATGAACTTCCCACACAACGATATCACTAAGCAGTGTCTCCTCTCTCTGGTAGTTTTCATCCCAATGTTCCGGATTTGTGCTGTCCAAATCTACTACCATAGCCCTGTCACCGTTTACCCCTGCTGCTTTCGCATAGATATCAACGGCCTCCTTAGTAATTTCATTTACCGTTACTTTGTATGTATAATAGGTATTTACGATATCTCCTGTAACCTCTAGACTCCACACGCCTTTGTCGCCTTTCACCATAGGCGTCTCGCTTATAACGCTTCCGCCATTGCCCTCTTCATATCTGCAGAGCACAACCGCAGACGCTTCCGGCGACCATACTTTAAATGTAGTTTTCTCAGGGGTATAAGTGCAGCCCAAATCGTTCCCGCTGTAAGCATAGTCTGAATCATAACTGCTGTCAAATGAACGTTTGGCATATACCTCTCCGATTCCTTCTGCACATACGTCCATAGACGGAACTACGTCTATAACAGAGACAACCAATACACCGATAAGAAACCAGCTTAGTAATCTTCTTTTTATCATTTTTATCATTTCCCCCTATCCTTTCATTTCCACTGTATACTTTTTACCATATGCTATATAATATACAGTATTTATATATAAATTACAAATCCGACTTTCTTTCATAGTCAACAGATTAAAGTCCATAACACAAAAAAAGAAGCTGCAATAGCTTCTTTCTGTCCGCCTTATGGAATTATTTAGATATGGACATTGTTTTGGATGGAGGCAATGCAATATTAAGTATCTCTTCATTCGGAAATACAGAATCAAAAATATATTTACATTTTTCACCGTCTATCTTATTATTGACAAATCCATCCAGTGTTCTTCTTCCAAAAATAAGCACATAAATAAAATCCAGAAATTTTTGCATACAGACACCCCCATTAAAAATCTATTAGTATTAAAAACAATACACCCCGACTTTCTTTTGACAACTTCTTCCGGTAAAATAAAAACCTCCCCGAGACAGCCTGTCTGCCGTCCCGAAGAGGGTAATAGGGGAGGATACGCATCCAACCGGTTAGGGGTTGAATGCAGCAGATCTAAGTAGAGGGGGATCGACTTTGATCTGCCGGTACTTATATTCTTGCCTGTTTTTTTAAGAATATTCAACTTTTTTGATTTTTTTGCCGAAATATATTATAGTCGTTTCATTATTGATGTTTACAGGAGGAATAACATATGGCTTTATTACAGGAATGGCGTGATTATGCCTATAATGAAGAACTTCAAAATTCCAAAGAAGGACAGCAGCTTTGGCAGAATTACTTTGAACTGGAAAAGGGAATTTACGAACAGCTACTTACAAATCCCACTCAGGTAGTCGAGGGTACAGTGCAGGAACTGGCAGACAAATATGATGTTCCACTTTCCATGATGGTCGGATTTTTAGACGGCATTAACGACAGTTTGAAAGAAGCGAATCCCATTGAAGAAATGGAAGCAGATACAAAAGTTAAAATTGATATTGATTCGGAAAAATTATATTATAATATGGTAGAATGCAAGGCCGACTGGCTTTACAATTTACCGCAATGGGAAGATATCCTTTCCGAAGACAGACGCAAGGAGTTGTACAAACAACAAAAAAGTTCCGGCACCATTCACAACGAAAACCGCAAAGTAGGACGAAATGATCCGTGTCCGTGCGGCAGCGGCAAGAAATATAAGCAGTGCTGCGGACGATAATCCGTTTTACAGACTCAACTAAAAATATTTTTATTGACATATTCAAATTGATACTAACAATAGCGGGACAGGTAAACTGCCCCGCTATTATTATACTTGGATATATCTACTAAAACAGGTATACTTTTTGCTCCATACAGAGCCTTACTTATATTATGTGCAAAGTGAAAATTCACTGAATTTTCACTTTGTCATTGACTTAAGTGAAAATTAGGGTATACTATACTATGTAAGATAATGTAGAAGTTTTGAAATGGAGATTGCTATGAAATTTGAAACTGAAAATATTGAATTTAAAGCTCAGATAACAAATGAAATTTACAAAGAAGTAATTGCATTTGCCAATACCGATGGCGGGACCATTTATATTGGTATTGATGATAACGGCAACGAAGTTGGCATTGACAATGTTGATGACACTTATACCCGCATTACAAATGGTATTCGTGACGCTATCCATCCCGATGTAACAATGTTTGTTAAATATACATTGAAAGATAATCATGTGATTAAAATAACCGTCGGCGAGGGTAGTTACAAACCATATTATTTGCAGGCAAAAGGCCTGAAACCTAACGGCGTATTTATCCGTCAGGGCACTTCAAGCGTACAGGCCTCTTTTGAGCAAATCCGCCAGATGATTAAAGATTCTGACGGCGATAATTGGGAAACCATGCGTTCTCTGGAACAGGAGATGACTTTTTCACATGCCAAAAAGGCTTTCCAAAAATACAATGTAGAATTTTCCAAGAAAAAATACAGAACACTCGGAATAACCGATGCATCTGACTCACTCTATACTAATCTTGCGCTTATCCTGTCCGACCAATGCGGCCACACAACAAAAGTAGCAGTCTTCGGTAATGACGCCAATACGCAATTCCGCGATAACAAAGAGTTTTCCGGTTCGCTTTTTGAACAACTCGAAAATGCATTTTCATATCTAATGCTCTGCAATAAAACAGTTGCTACCTTTAAAGGCTTAGACCGATTGGAACGGCAGGATTATCCCGAAGAAGCTTTGCGTGAAGCATTACTTAATGCCATTGTTCACCGCGACTACAGTTTTAGTGGAAGCATTATTATCAATATCAATGATAGTGAAATGGAATTTATTTCTATTGGCGGACTTGTGTCGGGATTATCGCCCGACGATATTCGCAGCGGTATTTCCCAACCCCGCAATAAAAATCTTGCAGAGGTTTTTCATCGCTTGCATTTAATCGAATCTTACGGAACCGGTATCCGTAAAATTTACAGCTTATACGATAATTGTGCTTTGCAGCCGCGCATAGAGGTTACTTCAAATACATTTAAAATTGTTCTTCCTAATATGAACAAATCCGTTTTACCTAAACTTTCAAATAAAAATCTGTCAGACATCACTCCGCAAATGCAGACTGTTCTTGATTTCATTGATGAAAACGGACAAATTACCGACGGAGAAGTACAGAAACTACTGAACATTAAAAACACACGCTCCTATACGTTGATGAAAAAGATGGCCGATAAAGGTCTTGTCCTTATCAACGGCAGAGGTGTAAACAAGAAATATGTGAAGAATAAAAACTGATACAGAAATAAATGCTGCCTTTGAAAATTATGGCAGCCAGAATAATAAATCAATTACGCAAATAAAAGTAAGGATAAAACGATAAGTAAATAGTACAAACCTTGTTTTTTCAATTAACCACACTTTCTCTCCATACATTAACCGCGTTATTTTTTAAGCGTTATCTCAACTCCTTTGATTTCCCCTGACAAGGTGCCGTCATGGTATTTGAATGTTATGGAATTGCTGCCGTCCAAATCGGAGACAATAATTCCCGTCTCCGTAGCGCTCCACTTCCCATTTTCGTCCAAGCCAATCCCTCTTTTTTTCGTTATCTTCCCTTTCGCCTCTATGTGCATAGAGATTTCCCCCAGAGAAGAAACTAACTGCTCTGCCGTTAGTTTGATACCGCTTGCCTTTCCGTCGCTTAACTTCCATTGACCGGTATAATCGGTTTTCTTTTCCGCAGCGCCGCAACCGGCAAAGACAGCGATAACTAGAGCCATTACAACGACCATTACAGCATATGTTTTTTTCCCTGTCATAAAACCCCACCTCTCTCTTTAAAAAAACGAAGCATCTTCTATCATTATAATATAACACGAAACTACTTATTCATAAATTGCTTTTGCTATCTCTACCTTATTCATTGAATACAAATGAATCCCATCGACTCCATGCGCCAAAAGGCCCTCCATCTGCCTTTTGGAATACTCCAGTCCGGCTTTCTTAAAGTCTGCCGGACTGTCTTTATACTTCTGAATCGCTTCTGTCAAATCTGCCGTAAGTTTTGTACCGGACATCTGTACAATATTTTTCACCTGTTTGATTGATGTAATCGGCATCAGTCCCGGAAGCACGGGAACGTCAATTCCCGCCTTGCGGACTTCTTCCAAAAAACGGTAAAATACATCATTATCATAGAAGAGCTGGGTAATCAGAAAATCTACCCCCTGCTCCACTTTCTCTTTTAAATGCGCGATATCCTCCTGTAAGTCTGCTGCCTCGGGGTGTATCTCCGGATAACAGGCTCCCGCAACGCTAAAATCATATGCTTTTTTGACATCCCTCGTCAAATCAGACGCATGCTCATAATATCTCTGTGAAAACTGCTCTTCGCTCATCCACTGCGGCTTATCCCCCCGCAATGCCAGTAAATTATGTATCCCATTGCGGTAAAGGTTTGTGAGGAAATTTTTTAAAAATAGTTCATCGGGTATTGCCGCACATGTCAAATGCGTAAGTGCTTCAATGCCGCATTGATTCTGAATATAGGAAGCAATGGCAAACGTGTTTTCCGCCGTATTGCCGCCTGCTCCATATGTTACAGATATAAAACTCGGATGTAATGCCTTAAATTCATCCAGCGCATCATAAATTACAGATACGTCGGCATCTTTCTTTGGCGGAAACACTTCGAGCGAATATGTCGGCCTGTTTTTATGGAATAAATCTTTTATCATTTCTTACTCTCCATCGTGCTAATTGTAAAAGCGAATCATATTATAAGAGTGCGGCTCCAATGTCACAACTCCCTCTGCAGCTCCGCTTCCTTTATGCGGTACAACATTATCCGGATGTTCTAACGAATTTGTCGCTTTCATATCATCATGGTTTAACACCATATGCTCTACACACTTAAATTGTCCAAACTCTTCGAGATTCAGACTCACATCCATTTGCTCGTCCATGTTGCGGTTGACTGCAAATACTGTCAGCTCTCCCCGCTCCTCATTATAGACAACCGAGCTGTCTACATATGGAATCGCATCACGTTCCCCTGCGGCGTAAGTTTCACTCTCTACATTCACTTCTATGGAAGTTCCCCTTCCATAACGGCAGGCATACATAAATGGATAGAAAATGGTCTGCAGCCACATATCGCCGCCGTTCGCTGTCATAATCGGTGCAATTACATTGACAAGCTGCGCCAGACAGGCAATCTTTACGCGGTCTGCATTTCTTATCAGCGTATTCAAAAGACAGCCGACTGCCAGAGCGTCTTCCATCGTGTAAATGTCCTCCAGCAGCGGCGGAGCGATTTGCCATTTCTCCTGCTTCTTATCCTGCTCGGCAGAATGGAACCAGATATTCCACTCGTCAAAGGATAAATAAATATCTTTATCGCTCTTTTTCTCTTCCTTTATCTTATCACAGATTGCTCCGACTTTCTTAATGAAATCTTCCATATCCATCGAACAGCTCAGATACTTAGCCGTATCATCATCCGGATTACCGTAATACTCATGCATAGAAAGATAATCAATATGCTCGTACGCCTCGCGGAGCACCGTCTCTTCCCACTCTCCAAACGTCGGCATATTCTGATGCGAACTGCCGCAGGCTACAAGCTCAATCGAATCATCAACCCACTTCATAATCTTGGCCGCCTCGCAGGCTGTTCTCGCATACTCGGTCGCCGTCTTGTGGCAAATCTGCCACGGGCCATCCATTTCATTTCCCAAACACCACGTATGTATGGCAAACGGTTTATCAAAACCATTTTCCCGTCTCATGTTGGCATAATAAGTATCTGTCACCGCATTACAATACTCTACTACCTGACCAGCCTCTTCCGGCCCTCTCGTGCCAAGGTTGACGGCCATCATAATCTCTGTGTCGACCCGTTTTGCCCATTCCTGAAACTCGTCAATTCCTACTTCGTTCGTCTCTACGGAACTCCATGCCAGCTCCATGCGGCGCGGACGCTTTGCCTTATCTCCCGTGCCGTCTTCCCAATGATAACCGGATACGAAGTTGCCTCCCGGATAGCGAACCATCGGAATCTCCATCTCTTTAATCACTTGCATAACATCTTCACGGAATCCCATATCGTCTGCTGTCGCATGCTCCGGCTCATATATGCCGTGATAAACGGCGCGCCCCAGATGTTCAATAAAGGAACTGTACAGTCTCTTATCAATTTGGCTGATTATCTTGTTTTTATTTGCACTAATCTTTGCTTTCATCTATTTATTCCTCTTTTCTTTTTTTGTAAAGCAGTACAGCAGAACCCCGCCGCTACTTTGTTTCGCCTACTTCCCGAATGCGGTAAAAAGCCTCTTTCGGCTTGCATTCCTTGTCCCACACATACAGACACTGGACACAGTCGTCATAGAGCGGATAATCATCGCAGATACCAAAGATTGACACGCTTGTAATATTGCACTTGCCGCCGCCTGCGGTGTCCATCCTCTTTAACAGCTCAAACATTTCCTGATAGCGGTCGGCCTGACGTTTCAGCGATTGTTCATCCCGCTCTCCGGTGTCCTCGTCAATCTTAAAACTCAATTCCGTAATCTGGATTTCCAAACCAAGTTCCGCATACTTATTTAAACATGTCTCAAAGCTGTCTACGGAATCACCGGACAATTCATCCGGATTATATAAATCTACGGTAGGCTGAAGACCAAGACCGTCAATGAGTCCTTTTTCTTTTAAGCCTTTGGCAAGATTAAATATATTCTCACACTTGGCAGGATTGTATACGTTATAGTCATTGTAGATTAATTTCACATCTTTATCGGCATACTTTCTTGCGTACTCAAAAGCCTTTTCTACATAATCCGGCCCCATCACTGCATGCCAGAAATTGTCTCCACCGTTAAACATCGCGCGGCAGTTCCAGTCAACAGAAGTATCCCCCGTACCATCGTCCACACATTCATTTACAACATCCCAGCAATAGATAACGCCGGGATAATTTTTCTGACAATACTCCAATACGCCTTTTATGTAATTCTCCATGCGCTTTGCCATTACTTTCTTACTGACATATCCCTTTTTCTTGTCATAATTCTTTTTAAAGAACCATTCCGGCGTCTGATTGTGCCAGACAAGCGTATGGCCGCGCATCTTAATACCATTCTCCTGACAGAATTTCAGGCTTTCCTCACACGAATCAAAATTCAATGCCACCTCGGTAATATCAGACTTTCCCTTACCGGATTTGATACATTTCTTTTCATCTAAGAGATAACATGGTTTCATTAAGTTGCTGAGCGTAGTGGAATTATAATGCTTCTTCAATACTGCCGCCATACCCTCGTGGTGAATGGCAGCCGTCTCCTTATCCGTACCGTTTATAGCCGCCCCCATCATAAAGTAATCCGCATAAATATCCTTGAGAGCCGGGCCATCGGTATCACTGATTTCACGCCCTGTGACCTGCGTTTGCTCTACCGCCTGTCCGCTGCCCGTCGACGCATTCTGTTCTTTGCCCGGCTTTTCCTCCGCAGAACAGGCAACAAGCGCCAGCACAAGCAGCACGCATGTGCTAAGCCTTACGAACTGTTTCATCTTCTTTCTTCCTCCTCTTTTCATACCATCGCTTTATCCAGCGTGCGGCCGGACGCTCCACGACATAGGTCATAAAAACCGCCACGGCAATGCTGAGTACAATGCAGAGAAGCGTATACTTCCACTGCCATTCGACATCGCCTGTCTGATTGGGAAGTTCCTCCCCCTCCCAGTCCGGAATACGGAACTCTTTTAATTTGACAGCTATGTACTGATGACAAATATATAAATTGAAAGAAATGCCAGCCAGAAACTTCATAACACGATTATCCCAGATTTTCCGGAACCACGGCAGGGCAACAATCGCACCGACCACGATAAGCAGAAAGAGCAGGGATAAAAGATAACGGTTATTTACCTGCCACCTCGTCTCCTCTCCGCATGTCATGCGCCAATCACAGAACCGCCGGAATATCATGATACCACCAACCGCCATTACGATTCCGGCAATCCCCTCCGCCGTCGTTCTCTTCTTCCGCTTCTTAGCGTAGAGCACATACAGCCACGCCCCGAGCATTCCATTGGCATATACGCTGAAAAACGTAAGCGTATGATTGACATAGAGTGACTGGTCTATCGTCGCAAAATGAGCGCTGATACAGTAACTGCTCAACAATCCGATGGCTGTCATTCCGGCATATGTAAGTATCGGCTGCTTGCGGAAAAACTTCGCTAACAGCGGGAAAATAAGATAAAACTGCACTTCCACGCCAATTGTCCACAGTACGCCGTTTAAGTGCGTTCCCCGAATCAACTCACCAAACAGATTGTGGGTAAAAGTCAGGTGGCTGACAATATCTTTTCCCATCAGGCTGAAATCATTGCCGTATTCTCCTAATGGCAAGGCAAAAAACAACAGAACTATGAGCAGCGATACATAATAGGATGGAACGATGCGCGCCACACGCTTCATATAAAACTCACCGCACATACCTGTCTTCCCGCCCAATACCATCTCTCTGGCATAAGGGAGAAACAGGCAAAAACCGGAAAGCAAAATCATCATATCTACTAAAATGCTGCCGTTGCGCACTAACCAATCCAGATTAACCGCTCCTGCTATCGGCATAAGCCATGACTGCTGCCATATGTGATACCATGCAATAATCAAAATCGCTATCGCGCGCATACCGTCTAAAACACCGATATAATGTACATCATACTCCCCTGTCAGCAGCACAGGAGATTTCTGTTGCTGTTTCCGTTCCCTTTGTTTCTTCTGACTGCGTTTCATCCGTGCTCATATCCTCTCTATGCCAAAGCGGCAGTAATAATTGCCATTGAATATACTTCCGAAGCATTGCAGCCGCGCGACAAATCATTTACCGGAGCATTTAATCCGAGCATCACCGGTCCGTAAGCGTCAAAATTTCCCATGCGCTGCGCAATCTTATAACCGATATTACCCGAGCTGATATCCGGAAAAATAAAGGTGTTGGCGCAACCAGCCACTTCATTGCCCGGACACTTCGTTCTTGCCACACGGGGCGATACCGCCGCATCAAACTGAATCTCGCCGACCATTGGAATATGTGGCGCCAGTTTCTTTGCCCGCTCTGCGGCATTGCGCATTTTATCAACATCCTCGCCCGCACCGGAGCCAAATGTGGAATAGCTCAGAAATGCCACTTTCGGGTCGATTCCGAAAGTTCTTGCGCACTCTGCGCAGTCCAGTGCAATCTCTACCAGTTCATCTTCGGTCGGCTTAATATTGATAGCGCAGTCTCCCATCGCCAGCACCGTATTGCCTCCGGTTGCCGACTCCCGAACTAAAATAAAGCAGGAAGCCACAATATTCTTCCCCGGTTTTGTCTTAATAATCTGCAGTGCCGGTCTTACGGTGTCGGCTGTCGAATACGTCGCTCCACCCAACAGAGCGTCCGCTTTTCCCATTTTCACCAGCATAGTTCCGAAATAATTGGCCTGCCGGCAGGTCTCTTTCGCTTTCTCCAGCGTCATCCCCTTATTTTTGCGGATTTCATAAAGACATTCTGCCATCTCGTCAATCTCTTCATACTCCAGCGGGTCTAAAATCATCGCGCCGCGAATATTAAACGCGCTCTCTTCCGCTGCCTTTGCAATCTCATCTTTATTTCCTACGAGAATCGGTGACAAAAATGTTCCTGCAAGTAAGCGAGACGCCGCCTCCAGAATACGAGGGTCACTTCCTTCCGTAAATACGATTTTCTTTGGATTTTTTTTCAAAATATCAATCAATTCTCCGAACATATTTCTTTTGTCCTCCCTTTCATTTATCTATCTCTAATCATACTATTTTTTCCGTAAAAAACAAGTAGTTTTTCATAAAGTTTTTAAGTATCTTTCAATGGGCTGCCGCAGACACAAAATCAATCTTCTTCCTCTTCTCCGTCCTCGTTATCGGTTTGCCCCAGCATGCTGATGGCGACGTTCTCACAATGGTCTGCCACCCTCTCGAAATAGATGGACAATTCATTCATAAAAATGCCTATTTCAGGGGAACATTTTTCCTTTTTTGCCCTCTTCAAATTCTGCTTTTTCACTTTTTTATTCAGCTCATCTATTTTCTCCTCCATTGCCTCTATGGCGCGCGCGCCGTCTGTATCCCTTTGCACGAAAGCGTCCACTGTCACGCTGACAATATTTTGTATCTCCGCTGCGTATCCTTTCAGCTCTTTCTTCGTTTTCTTCGGCCATATAGCTCCGGACTTGGCTATCTTGGCCGACTCATCCGCAATATTGCATGCATGGTCACTCATTCTCTCAAAATCGCGAATGCAGTATAGCAGCATATTGCAATCGTCGCTATTTTCCGGCAGTATATTTTGCATTGATATTTTGTGCAGATATTCCGTCAGTTCCTGTTCATAGCGATTAATTTTCTCCTCTGTCTCTTTCACCTGCTTTCGCTTATTTCTATGAAAATCAAGAACACTTTCTAATGCCGTCGTCACGTTTTCCTGCGCCAGCCGCGCCATTTCATTGACCGAATGTCGGCACTGTTCTAGCGCCAACGCCGGCGTCTCCAGAAAACGGACATCTAATCTGGCAAATTCACTCAACTTCTCTTCTTCGCTTTCCTGAACAGTCAGAGTTGCTAATCTCTCAAGACCATTGGCAAATGGAAGCAATAATATAGTTGCTCCTATATTAAACAGACTGTGTATGACTGCAATCCCCGCTGCATTCGCAGGCACTTCCATAAATGCAAAATGCAAAATCATATTAAGTCCGTAAAAGGCCAAAATAAAAACAAAAGTGCCTATAACATTAAAATACAAATGGACAAGCGCTGCACGTTTGGCATTTTTTCCGGCTCCGACAGAAGACAGTATTGCCGTCACACAAGTTCCAATATTCTGCCCCATAATAATCGGTATCGCTGTCGCATAGGTTACACTTCCCGTCGCGCACAATGCCTGCAAAATTCCTATCGAAGCTGATGAACTTTGTATAATGGCCGTCAACAGAGCCCCGGCCAGCATTCCTAATATCGGATTTGAGAACATCGTCAACATTCCGGTAAACTCCGGCACTTCCGCCAGCGGTTTCACAGCCCCGCTCATCGTCTCCATACCAAACATCAACACGGAAAACCCGATAAATATGGCCCCGACGTCTCTTCGTTTGTCCTGTCCTCCCCTCATAATCAGAATAATGCCGACCAGCGCCAGCACCGGTGTAAAGGAAGACGGTTTCAGCAGACGAATAAAAAAGTTCTGGCTTTCTATTCCCGTCAGGCTGAGCAGCCATGAGGTCAGCGTAGTACCGATATTGGCCCCCATAATCACTCCTACTGCCTGCCCCAGTTTCATAATACCGGAATTTACGAAGCCCACTACCGTGACCGTCGTCGCGGAAGACGACTGTATGACTGCCGTCACCCCCGCTCCGAGAAGTACGGCTTTCAAACGGCTGTCAGTCAGGCGCTCCAATATCCGCTCCAGACGCCCGCCAGATATTTTAGTTAGTCCCTCCCCCATAATATGCATTCCATATAGAAAAAAGGACAGGCCCCCAATCAATGAGATTGCCTGAAAAAAAATTTCGGAAAGATTCATACACCTGCTCCTTCTTAGCCTGACGATGGCAGGCTAACAGTTCTGCTTAAATTGATATCTTATAGTATTGTTAAAATCACCCTCAGATATTCACATCGTACAGATGACGGTATACTCCGTCCGCTCTCATCAGCTCCTCGTGCGTGCCGCTCTCCGCAATCCCCTCCCCGGTCAGCACAAGTATTTTCTCCGCATTGCGTATCGTCGTAAGCCGGTGGGCAATGACAAATGTCGTGCGGTTTTTCGCCAGCTTCTCAAGCGATTCCTGCACAACTTTTTCACTCTCGTTATCCAGCGCTGAAGTTGCTTCGTCAAAAATGAGAATCGGTGGATTTTTCAAAAACACCCGCGCAATCGAAAGGCGTTGTTTCTGCCCGCCGGATAACTTAATACCCCGCTGTCCGATATCCGTCTCGTATCCATTTGGCAGCGACATAATAAAATCATGGGCATTTGCCTCTTTCGCCGCCTGTATAATTTCTTCCCTGCCGGCTTTCGGTTTTCCATAGCGGATGTTGTCATAAATCGTTCCCGCAAAGAGATAGACTTCCTGCTGAACAATGCCGATATGATTGCGCAGACTCTTGAGGCGGATATCGCGTATATCCATGCCGTCTATGCGTATACTCCCCTGCGTCACTTCGTAGAATCGGGGTATCAGACTGCACAGCGTACTCTTTCCCGCGCCGGAACTACCCACTAACGCAATGTAGGAACCGGCTTCCACCGACAAGTTCACATGATTTAACACCATTTCTTCATTATCCTCATAGTGGAAAGCGACATCATTAAACTCAATATCGCCTTTTACGTCGTGAATATCAACTGCACCCTCACGGTCTTCAATATCCGGCTGCAAATTTAAAATTTCCATAAACCGCTCAAAGCCGGTATAGCCATTCTGAAATTGCTCTGTAAAATCAATCAGTCTCCTTACCGGCTCCGTGAAAATGTTAATATAGAGCAGAAATGTTACTAAATCCGACACGCTGACAATCCCTTTTGTAACAAAAACCGCCCCGCTCACCAGAACGATAATCTGAATGAGCATTGTAAAAGCTCCGAGACCGGCATGATACCCTCCCATATAAAAGTAACTGTCCCTTTTGGCGCTGAGAAATCCATCGTTTCCACGGCGGAATTTTTTCTTTTCTATATGCTCATTGGCAAATGACTTTACCACGCGGATTCCGGACAGGTTATCTTCAATCTGCGCATTAATCTCGGCAATCTGCTCACGGTTTCTGCGAAACGCCCGTTTCATTTTTTTATTGAAATAAAAGGCATACACAAACATTATCGGGATAAGTATAAACGCCGCTAACGTAAGCCACGGACTTATCATTAACAAAATGATAAAAGCGCCTATCAGTTTTATAAATGAAATCACGAGATTTTCCGGCCCGTGGTGCAGCAACTCCGTAATATCAAACAAATCGGATGTAATGCGGGACATGAGCTGCCCCACTTTCTGGTCGTCATAGAACGAAAACGACAATTTCTGATAGTGCTCAAAAATTTCAGCGCGCATATCATACTCCATGCGCGCCCCCATTACATGTCCATAATTGGAAACAAAAAAGTTACAATAACACTCGATGGCAACCAATCCTACCATCAGCGCTCCTAGCAGATAAATCGTATGCAGCGCCTCGTCCGTCGGCCGGTATATGACATCCTGCGTAATGTAGCGGACGAGAACAGGTATAACCAGCACCGTTCCCGCCTCGATTAAAGCAAAGAAAATATCGGCAAAGAACACTTTCTTATACGGTTTATAATAACTTATCATCTTCTTAAAGTTACTCATGGTACGCCTCCGCTAATTTTTGAAAAGCCGGCAGCGCCGCCTCAATCTGCGCAGTGCTGACACAATATGAAATACGGACAAAACCCGATGTACCAAAACTATCCGACGCCACTAGCAAAAGTTCAAACTCCTTTGCCTTCTCGGCAAAAGCAGCGGCGTCCGGCTCCAGAGCCTCGACAAAGAGATAAAACGCCCCGTCCGGCTTAATACAGCGGTAGCCATATCCGGTAAGCGCCTCATACAGCAAATCCCTGTTTTTCTTATAGACATTCACATCCGACGTCTGCCCGATACAACGGCTGATTACCTGCTGAAACAGACTCGGCGCACACACATACCCCAGCGCGCGTCCGGCGCCGCAAATCGACGCATATATTAAGTTCCAGTCTTTTGCCCTGTCCGAGACAGCAATATAACCGATACGTTCCCCCGGAAGAGACAGCGACTTGCTATAAGAATAGCATACGATTGTATTGTCATAATAATTCATCAGATAAGGAACATCTACATCATCATATACCAATTCCCGATATGGCTCGTCAGCAATCAGAAAGATTTCTTTTCCGTACTCCTCCTGCTTGTTTTTCAGAATCGTACACATCTTTTCAATGCACTCTGCGGTAATGACAACACCGGTCGGATTATTCGGCGAGTTGACGATTACCCCTTTTGTGTTTGGCGTAACCGCCTTTTCAAAGGCTTCCAAATCAATCTGAAAATCCTTTGTATCACACTGGACGACAACCAGACGGGAGCCGGTCATCTCCACAAACACACGATATTCAGGGAAAAACGGAGCAAAGACGATAAATTCGTCTCCCGCCTCCGCCAGCGCCTTTAAGGAAATCGTCAGCGAAGCCGCCGCCCCTGCCGTAATATAAAAGTTGCCCGCAGATAACGACGTTCCCTGCGTCTCATTCACATATGCGGCAAGTTTCTGCCGGAGGGCCAAATCGCCGACTGCCGAGGTATAGCCGTGGAGCGCTACCGCATCCTCTTCCAACAGTTCCTGAACAGCCTCTTTCACGCAGTCCGGCGCAGGTACGCTCGGATTGCCGATACTAAAGTCAAATACATTCTCCGCTCCAATCTCCACTTTTCTTCTGTTGCCATATTCAAACAAATTACGAATCGCCGACGGATTTGTTCCTAATTGTAACATTTCATTTGAAACCATAATTATCCTCCATTCCGAGAACGTTTTCGTTCGAGGAACCGCACGAGAAAAAACTGTAACACAGTTTTTTCTCGTGTCAGATAAGGGCCTATTTGTGACGTTCTCGGCACAAATAGGCAGAGCGAACTTTGTTCGCTTTATCCTCCATTTTTCTTATCTATCCAACTGATACCCGTGGTGCAGAGGCCCGCTGCCATGCCCCAAATCAAGCCCTGCCGCCAAAGCGCCGGAGACATACTCTTTCGCTTTGCGCACCGCTTCCGACAGGGAAAATCCCTGTGCCAGAAAGGAGGCAATCGCACTCGACAGCGTACAGCCGGTTCCGTGAGTATTCGGATTTTCTATTCTCTCTCCGCGAAACCACTGTGCCTTTCCTTCCGCATATAACAAATCATTGGCGTCGTTTATGTTATGCCCGCCCTTACAGAGTACCGCCGTCTTATACGCCTGCGAAATCTCTTGCGCCGCCATCTCCATATGAGCAGGCGAGGTTATGGAATGCCCCCACAGAACTTCCGCTTCCGGAATATTCGGGGTAATGACCGCGGCCAGCGGAAGCAGTTTTTCCTTTAATTCCGAAACAGCTTCTTCGCACAATAACCGCGAGCCGCTCGTGGAAACCATGACCGGATCTAAAACAATATTCGCCGCCCGATGTCGCCGCAGGGCGTCCGCTATCGCCGTTATCAGCTTTCCGGAAGAAACCATGCCGATTTTCACCGCGTCCGGAAATATATCCGTAAACACGGCGTCTAGCTGCTGTGTTACAAATTCCGGCGGCACCTCCATAACACCGCTTACCCCTCTCGTATTTTGTGCCGTAATCGCCGTAATGACACTCATGGCATAGACGCCATGCGCCATCATCGTCTTCATATCTGCCTGAATGCCCGCGCCACCGCTGCAATCACTGCCCGCTATCGTCAATGCTGTCTTCATATCAACCCTCATTTCCCCGCTGCTCTATGCTTATCAGGCAGCCCCCAGGTGCTGCCATAATATCCGTATCCCAATCAGTATAAGAATGACTCCTCCTGCAATCTGCGCTTTTTTTTGAAATCTGTTACCAAACACATGCCCTATTTTTATTCCGGCAGCCGAAAACAGAAACGTGGTGCAGCCAATCAAAATCACAGCCTTGCCAATATTTACACGCAGGAAAGCAAACGTGATTCCTGCCGCCAAAGCATCAATACTGGTGGCAATTGCCAGAGGAAACATACTTCGAAAGGCGAAAGAAGCATCCGCCTCCCCACCCTGTTCCGTAACCGCTTCGCGAATCATGTTGATTCCCAATAACAATAAAAGTGAAAATGCAATCCAGTGGTCGACTGCTTCCACCATTTGCTGAAACCGGCTTCCCAACAAGTATCCAAGCAACGGCATAAGAGCCTGAAAACCGCCAAAATAAGCTCCGGCAATCATGGCATGCTTTATCTTTAATTTTTCTAGCGACAATCCTTTGCAGACGGATACTGCAAAGGCATCCATCGACAGGGCAACGGCAAAGAAAAAGAGCTCAGCCAGTCCCATACAAAACCTCTTTCCCGCAAAGTAGAGAAATTCCCCGCTCCGCTTTCTTGCTATCCATAAACTACCATATTTACTTTCCGGTGTCAATGTCCCTGCATTCTGCAAGCACTCTCTCATATTCTGCCAAATGTTTTGTCTTTTTAATCTTTTTCCAGAATTTTGCACTGTCCGGATGTGCCGCTGCCATATACGACCATATTTCTTTCATCTTATATAAAACGGGAATCTCCGGCATAATCTTTTCATATGCGTGCTGTAACTCGTTGGCATATAGAATACGCTCCTGCCAGCTTATTCCCCTCTTCGTTTTTATTTCCTGCACAAGAGCCGGATTGGCAATCAGCCCCCGCCCAATCATAATCCGCTCCACCGCGGGAAACCGCTCGCAAAACCGCTCATAATCTTCCACGGAATTGATATCGCCATTATAACAGACCGGATTCACACTGTTTTCCAGAGCTTCTTCAAACACATCCCAATTCGGCCTGCCGCGGTAAAAATCCGCCCGAACACGGGGATGTATCGTCAGTTCACAAATCGGATATTTATTGTACACCGCCAGTATATCCCGAAATTCCGAAGGCTCATTGCGTCCGATACGGGTCTTCACTGATACCGGCACCGTCAGCTTGTCAAAAATTTCTCCCAAAAAGCGGTTCAATCCCTCTAAATCACTCAAAAATCCGGAACCCCTGCCCTTGGCAACAACCGTTCCCGACGGACAGCCGAGATTTAGATTAATCTCCGAATACCCATATTCAACAAGTCTTTCCGCCGTATAGAGAAACTCGTCGGCATGGTTGCTGAGAATTTGCGGAACAAGCGGTATTCCCCTGTTATTTTCCGGCAGAACATCCCTTTTCTCCCGACTTTTAAAATCGTGATTGGATGTCGGTGAGACAAAGGGCGTATAATATTTATCCAATCCTGAAAACCTGTCATGGTGTATGTTGCGGTATATATATGTCGTAATGCCTTCTAACGGCGCCATGTAAAATTTCATTGCTCATTAAACTCCTTCATATATTTGCGGAAGCGCAACGGCAGCATTTGTCTCTGCAGATTGGGATTGATACGCTCCTTTATCGCTATTTTATCGACAAAAACTTTCCACAGTTTCCGCATTGTCTCTTCCTCTTCGGAATATGCCAGCTGCAATTCGTCCGGATTGACTTCCTCCATAGCCGCGTAGATGACCGCTTCACCTCTGTCGTGAATGAGAACCGTCCGGTGAACCGTATCTGCAATGACCCACCTCTCTTCATAAAAACGGTCTGCGAAATGGTCTGCCATATAAGGTAAAATGGCGTTCTTGGGATTTATTCTGGCAAACAGCGCCCCATTTTCCAATTCCTCAAAGCGGAGAAACTGGACAAAATGACAGATTTCATTATCTACATGCTTTTCAATATCGCACAATATCTGCATATGGGGAGCCGTCAGGTGCTGCAACGCCCTGTTTCCCATATACAGTCCCTCAATAATCAGGCGGTACATGGCGTCCGCCTTGTCGGTACGGTAGGAAACCGACACCTTGTGCAGAAACTCATATGCCTGCCCCGACACATCCCGCTGCACGGTTCCCGCCACTTTAACTGCCCGCTCAAAATCTGTCTCTACCGGTATATACTCACAGAACAACTGGCGGTTAAAGTCTTCTTCCTTCACCTGAATCTGATTATTGCGGTGTCCGTGCCTGTCCTCATAGGCACGATACACAGCGGAAAAAATTCCCTCTGCCGAATTTTCACATAAATATACATTTCGCATTTCTTTACACCCCGATATCTTCCAAAGTCATCTGCTGATACGTTGTTGTTCCCGTCAGTTCGGGAGGAAGTTTCTCCTTTAGGCCTAATAGATTAGTAAGAATGAACGATTGCTCCAGACGAATCGGCATCATCATCCTGCCATGACAGGTAATAAAATACATCGCCCGTTTCAGCACGACCCCAAATTTTTTGAGCGCGGCATAATCAAGACTCCCCATCCGTCTTGCCGTCACAATCCGTTTCGCAGATTTTACCCCAATCCCCGGCACCCGCAAAAGCGTATGATAATCGGCCTTTTCCACTTCCACGGGAAACTGTTCCAAATGATTAAGCGCCCAATTGCATTTGGGGTCTATCTGCACATTGAGATTCGGCTGGTCTGCCGTTATAATCTCTTCTGCCTTAAACTGATAAAAGCGCAGTAAAAAATCCGCCTGATAGAGACGATGTTCCCGCAATAACGGCGGGCCGCTCTCCGTCGTATCGGGAAGTAAATCATCTCCCGTCGTGTTGACGAAGGCGGAATAGAAAACCCTCTTTAAATCAAATCGCTGATAAAGAGCCTCTGCCATATGGACAATCTGGTAATCACTCTCCGGTGTGGCCCCGATAATCATCTGCGTACTCTGCCCCGCAGGAACGAAACTCTTATTCGGATGGCTTTCCTGCAGGCAATGAGTGGAAGACTCACGAATTTTCGGTACGTTTACCGTCTGTCCGAACTGCTGCTCCAAGCCGCCCGCTGATGTTGAAGAAGCAGGGAGCATTTGCGGCGATGGTTCATATCCGGATAGCAGGAAACTCTCCTTGCGCCCCATCTGAATCTGCCGCATTGGCGTCAATATTTTCTTTCTGCTTTTCTGCGGCGCCAGCGTCCTCAAACCGTCGGCCGTCGGCAGTTCCATGTTGACGCTCATGCGGTCAACAATCCATCCGGTCTTTTCGATTAATAATGGATTCGCCCCCGGTATCGCTTTCACATGAATATAGCCGTTAAAACGGTACTTTGTCCGCAGTAAGTACACCGCCTGATAAATGCCCTCCATCGTATCGTCGGGATTATTGCGTATGCCGGAACTGAGAAAAAGTCCTTCGATATAATTGCGCCGGTAAAAAGCTATCGTCAGTTCCGCTATCTCTTCCGGTTTAAAAGTTGCTCTCGGCACGTCATTGGAGCAGCGGTTTAAACAATATTTGCAGTCATATACGCATTCATTCGTCTGTAATATTTTCAGAAGAGAAATACATCTTCCATCTGCCGCAAAACAATGGCAAAGCCCCCGCGACACGGCGTTTCCCATCGTCCCCTGTCCTCCCCGACGACTGGAACCGCTCGAAGTACAGGCTACATCGTACTTCGCGGCGTCGGTCAGAATCTCCAGTTTTTTAAATATTTCCTGTGATAGCGCCATAAAAGCCACCTCCATGCTAAAATCCATATAGAACATATGTTTGTATTTTAGCATATTGCTTATCCTTTGTAAAGGGTTTTGTCACCCGAAGCCTATAAAAAGAATAGGAAACTCACATATTGCCAAGAGCTTCCTATTCCTTTCTATATTAAAACTGTTTTCAGTCTAAAAATTCGTAATTACATCACCATAGCGGACGAATATGATAATCATTGATACCAGCACGACAAGAAGCGTGGCAGGTATGGCCGCTTTACAGTATTTTCCCCAGCCAATCTTATGTCCGGCTTTCTCGGCAACTGATATGCCGACAACGTTAGCCGACGCACCGATTGGGGTAGCGCTGCCACCGATGTCTGTTCCTATGGAAAGGCCCCATGCAAGAACATTCAAAAACGGGCCCGCGCCCAAGCGGGAAATAACCGGCACCATCGTCGCGGCAAAAGGAATATTGTCAATAAGCGCGCTGGCAACAGCAGACAGCCATATAATAATGGCAATCATAATATAAGCGTTGCCACCACTTAATTTCTCAATAAATCCGGCAATCATTTCCAGAATCCCCGTCTCTTCCAGTCCTCCGACGACAACAAACAGGCCGATAAAGAACCAAAGCGTCTTATAATCTACTTTTTTCAACACTTCCATGCTGTCTCTGCCGGCAACAAAGATAGTTAAAATCGCAACAAACACGCCAATCGTCGCCACGGTCAGATGAGTTGCCGAGTGGGATACAAGCAGCACGATTGCAATCAGAAAAATCAAGGTGCTGAGAATGAAGCCTGTTCTGTCAGTAATCACTTTGGAGGGGTCTAACTCCTCTTCATTGATGGAAACGTCACCCGTTTGTTTTAACTCTTTGCGGAAGACAAAATAAAAATAGAAAACAATAAAAATCAGGCAGATTCCAGCTATCAGTCCCGTATTCGTCAGAAAATCAAAAAACGTGTAATTCATTGACGTTCCGATAATAATGTTTGGCGGGTCACCGCACATCGTTGCCGAGCCTCCCAGATTAGCACAAAATACTTCTGCTATAATAAAACAAACCGGATTAAACTTTAATAGCTGCGAAAGCTTTATCGTAACCGCCGCCAAAAACAGAATTACCGTAATACTATCGATAAACATAGCTAAGAGGGCCGATAATATCATAAAAGTCACAAATATGGGAATCGTCCGGAAATGAACTAATTTTGCAATTCTTAAACAAAGCCAGTCAAAAAATTTGACTCTCGCCATACCCTCTACCATAATCATCATGCCGGCAATAAAAATAATCGTTGACCAGTTAATTCCCGATGACTCGCTCTCAGTGACCTGATACCAAAAGCCGCTGGTAAAAATACTTTTCACATTCAGCACTTTCCAAATGCCATCCACATCCCTCATGCAAATGCCAAAAACACCAATCAGAGTCAGCGCGCCACAGCCAAGCGTTACATAGTGCCGCTCGATTTTGTCCATAACAATTAATACAAACATAGCGATGAAAATAGCAACAGCCAAAAACTCTGCAGTCAGTACCATTTTTAATCCCTCCTAACCTGTCTCACAAAAAAGGAGACAAATGCAACCTATCTTCATTAGACCACATTGTCACCTTTAATCTTTTTGTTGAAACTACTGTCTTTTCTACGACAACATCCTTATTATACTCTCTTCTTTCAAAAAATCAAGTAAAAAATCCATCTATTTTCCATCTATTTTTCATTATTCCCAAAACTTCTCTCACTACACTTCGTTTTCCACAATGTTATCAGAAGCAGCCGCAGAGGAAGCCGCTTCTGCTCCGGACGAAGCTCCGTTTGAGGCCGCCTCCCTCTTCACATCGCGTAATTTCTCCTCGGTTGTTCCCTCCTCTTCCTCTTCAAACAGCGAATCATGCTTTTTATGCTTTTCTTTCGCATGCAGAGCTGCCGCCGCCTTTGCCATCTGATATAAATCGGAATCATACTCTGCCAGCTTCTTTTCATCATTAGGAGGTACGTGGTCTCCTTTTGAAATCCGTCTCGCAATTTCCATCAGCTTCGCCAAATCTTCCATTCCCTCGGCTGCTTTCTTCGCTGATTCAGCCTGTTTCTCATACATCTCTTTCAGCTTTTCGGAAATTTCAACCGTAACCCCTTTTTTCTCTTCGGCAGCGTTCACCGCCTCTTCTTTTTCTGCGGTCAGTCCGTCTCCTGAAACAAGGGCCGTTTCTTTTTCCTGACTTTTCTGATTGATGTGTATCGTACTCCGGTTTTCATTAAACTCTGACGTTTTTCCAATTCTCATAACATCATACCTCCTCCCTGAATAGGATTGTCTGTAATCAGGCATTCACCCCCGGAACTTTCGGCAATTTAGCAATACTTGCCGCAATTTCCTCTTCCTTAAGTTCATAATTTTCCATCTTTCCGTCATGGAACGCCTCATAAGCATACATATCAAAGTACCCGGTTCCCGTCAAACCAAAGAGAATGGTTTTTTCTTCTCCCGTCTCCCGGCACTTCACTGCCTCATCTATCGCAACCCGAATCGCATGACTGCTCTCCGGCGCCGGCAATATTCCTTCGACGCGCGCAAACTGCTCTGCTGCCTCGAATATTTCCGTCTGTTTGCGGCTTGTTGCTTCCATATAGCCATCCGCATAGAGCTGGGATAATACCGTGCTCATTCCATGATAACGCAGACCGCCCGCATGATTTGGCGCCGGCATAAAACTGCTGCCAAGCGTATACATTTTTGACAGTGGGCAAATCGCTCCCGTATCACAGAAATCATACGCATACGTTCCTCTTGTAAAACTTGGACAAGACGCCGGTTCTACAGCAATAATGCGATAGTCAGCCTCGCCTCGTAATTTCTCTCCCATAAACGGCGCGATAAGTCCTCCTAAATTGGAACCGCCGCCAGCGCAGCCAATAATGATGTCCGGCTTCTCTCCGTATTTATCCAGCGCCAGCTTACTTTCCAATCCAATAATCGACTGGTGCAGCATAACCTGAGATAAAACTGAGCCAAGTACATAGCGGTACCCCTCCTGACTGACAGCCGCTTCCACCGCTTCCGAGATAGCGCAGCCAAGGCTTCCTCCCGTTCCGGGATGCTCTGCCAATATCTTACGTCCTACTTGCGTCTTATCCGAAGGCGACGGCGTCACATTGGCGCCATACGTCCGCATTACCTCGCGGCGGAATGGTTTCTGCTCATAGGACACTTTTACCATGTACACCTGACAATCCAAGCCCAGATACGAGCATGCCATCGACAGAGCCGTCCCCCACTGTCCGGCGCCCGTCTCTGTCGTTACGCCTTTCAACCCCTGTTTTTTGGCATAGTACGCCTGCGCAATCGCCGAATTTAATTTATGGCTTCCCGACGTGTTGTTTCCCTCAAATTTATAATAAATCTTTGCCGGCGTATCCAGATATTTTTCCAGACAATACGCGCGAACTAACGGCGCCGGCCGGTACATTTTATAAAAATCAACAATTTCCTGTGGAATATCTATATAGGCAGTATCGTTATCCAGTTCCTGTTTCGCCAGTTCTTCACAGAAAATACCACTGAGATCCTCCACCTCTAAAGCTTTTCCCGTTGCCGGATTTAACAGCGGCGCCGGTTTATTTTTCATGTGCGCGCGTACGTTATACCACTGCTTTGGCATCTCATCTTCTTTCAAATAAATTTTGTATGGAATTTCCTTACTCATCCTTTACCTCATTTCTGCACTGCCTTTATTGTCTATCGTATGTTTGTGCCGCAGTGCCGGCACAACTGTTGTAATCGGTTTTTCTGATTTTTAACGCTCTCATTCATTATAGCGAAAACAGGGAAAAAAATCTACTTCAATTTTCTATTTATTGCTGTCACAGTACTGTTCTTTTGCATATTGGTAAAGACTTCTGGCGGCAGGCGCCATATATTCCCTGCTCAGCGCCGCCAGTCCGATGATACGGAATGCTTCCTCCGCGAGCGGATACGAATCCACTTCATAGGGAATATCGTTCATTACCATCTCCGGCATCAGGCAAATACCAAAACCGTTTGCCACCATAGCAATCGTCGAGAGGTCGTCGACTACATGATAGTGCGATTCCACGTTGAGATTATTTTCTTTTAAAAATTTCTGTATGTCCGCGTCCGTGCTCTCTCGCTGGGTAACAAACTGGCAGTCGCGTAAGTCTTCGACTGTCACCCACTTGCCGTCTTCACTGATTTTTGTTCCCTTGGGAACGATACAGAGCAGAGGGTCTTTATACAACGGTTCTATTGGGATGTCACCGGCGCTGGACACGGATAAAAAACCAAAATCCACAATACCGTTTTTTATCCAATACGCTACATCATCATAGGTTCCCTGAAAAACCTCAATCGTTATTGCCGGATACATCTTTTGAAAGCCGTGCATCAATTCCGGCATCCAGTTCGTACATACACTGGAAAAACAGCCAACCTTAACCTTACCCTGTTTTAAACCGTTAAATTCGGCAATTGCCTGCTGCAGGCTTTCATCACTATTGATAACAGCATTTACAAATGGAAGAAGACGCTCACCATAATTGGTCAGCGTCACCCCATTCTTTCCTCTATTAAATAAGGAAAAACCTAATTCTGATTCCAATGCAGAAATCCCATGACTAATCGCCGACGGTGTAAGCCCGAGCAGGTCTGCCGTCTTGCGAAAGCTTCCTTGTTCTGCCACCGTCTTAAATACCTGATAACTGAGTAAAGTCATAAATCTCTCCATTCTTTTTGCTTCTATTTTATCCCCTGTTGCATTTGTAAAGCAAGTCCTCCCAACGGCGGTCCACTTCTGCCTGAAACTGTTCAATTAGTGCTTCATTTCCCGGCTTAAACAAATGCTTAAACCGTCCCTGCGAGCGAAGAAAATCTTCAATTGGCAGCTTTTTCTTCGGCTCATAGTTGAGTGTCCAAGTACCGTGAGACACTTCGAACATCGGCCAATAACAAGTCTCTACCGCCAATTTACATATTTCCATAATATCGGCAGTGTCATAACGCCAGCCGCGTGGACACGGCGTCATGACATTCAGAAAACTGGCACCCTCCGTATAGATGGCTTTCTCGGCTTTGCGGTGAATGTCCATAAAATTTGCCGTCAGCGTCGTCTGAGCGACATAGGCAACATCATGTTCCGTAATAATGCTCGCCAAATCTTTGCGGTTCTGCATCTTGCCATTGGAATTTTTCCCTACCGGCGTCGTCGTCGTATCTGCAAATTTAGGAGTAGCGGAAGAGCGCTGAATCCCCGTATTCATATAGGCGCCGTTATCATAACAGACGTACACCAAATCATGCCCCCGCTCCATTGCTCCGGACAGCGATTGAAAACCGATATCATACGTTCCCCCATCTCCTCCAAACGCAATGAATTTATATGTTTCGTCTTTCGGCAACTTGCCTTTTTTCTTCAGCACCCGATAAGCGGTTTCCACACCGCTCAAAGTAGCGCCGGCATTCTCAAACGCATTGTGGATATAACTGTCTTCCCATGCCGTATAAGGATACATAAAGGAAGATACTTCCAGACACCCTGTCGCATTGGCGATGACCGCATGGTCTTCTTCGTGCAGGGCACGAAGGACAGCGCGAACAGCGATAGTCGCACCACATCCGGCACACATACGATGCCCCGGAGCTAACCTCTCCGGCTTTTCCATCATAGTCTTTAAACTGTAATCGCTCATATCTCTATCCCCTCAATCCTACATATTTGTACTCTTCGATTTCCTTGCCTTCCGTGATAAACGCCTCTAATTCTTCAAACACCTGCGCGGCGTCATCCACTGTAAAGTCACGTCCCGCCAGTCCGTAAATATAATTGATGGCTTCTATCATCACTTTGTTCTTAAACAACGCTGCCTTTGTCTCGCTTCCCAATGGCCCGCCATTTCCATTATAACTTTCACACCTGTCCATAATCGCTACTGCCTTGCAGTTCTTCAAGGCTTCCGCAATCTCTCTTGCCGGGAACGGACGAAAGACGCGAAGTTTGAGTACCCCGACTTTCTTTCCCTGTGCGCGGAGTTCGTCGACTGCTTCTTTCGCTGTTCCTGCCGCAGAGCCGATAAGCATCATAATATAATCTGCATCCGCGGTTTTGTATTCTTCAAAATAAGTGAAACCTCTTCCGGTAAGCTGCCTGTATTTTTCGGCCACATCTGCAATTACTTCTTTGGCGTTTTCTAACGCTATCTCCTGATTCTTACGTGCCTCCATGACATAATTGGAAACTGAATACGGCCCTACGGCAATTGGTTTGCCGGCGTTCAGTAAAAATTCTTCCGGCTCATACTCGCCGACAAAATCTTTTACCGCCTTGTCCTCCAGCAAAACTATATTCTCAACCGCATGGCTCGTAATAAAACCGTCCTGACATATCATGATTGGAAGATGTACCGCTGGGTTTTCCGCAATCGGATAGGCCTGAATAAAATTATCGTACACCTCCTGATTGTTCTCTGCATAAATCTGTATCCATCCGGTATCTCTGGCTCCCATCCCGTCCGTATGGTCGCAGTTAATGTTAATCGGCCCGGACAGCGTACGGTTGACAAGCGCAAGTACCAACGGCATCCGGTTTGACGCCGCCAGCAATAGCTCTTCCCACATCAACGCCAATCCCGCTGAAGAAGTAGCCGTCAGACTTCTTGCTCCGGCTGCTTCTGCTCCTATCGTTGCACTCATAGAAGAATGCTCACTCTCCACCGGAATAAATTCCGTATCCATCTCGCCATTGGCTATGTACGTCGATACCATCTGCGGAATCTCCGTTGACGGAGTAATGGGAAAAGCAGGCATTACATCCGGATTTATTTGACGGATAGCGTAGGCGACAGCCTCGTTTCCCGACATACGTTCTTTAATTCCCATCAGATATTCCCCTCCTTCATCTCAATAGCCCCGAATGGACATGATTTGGCACAAATCCCGCAACCTTTACAGTGGTCATAGTCAAACTCCAGTCTCTTGCCGTCTTTAACCGGAATGCAGCTATCCGGACAGACCGGCGCACACAACAGACACTGTTTACACTTGTCTTTTATAAGTACGGGCGTATTCGTTCTCCACTCTCCGGTATTAAAAAGTTTGGATGTTCCGCCGTTAAAAATCATCAGACCCTCCGTCAAATCCTGATGAGGCGTCGTTTCATTAATTTTTGATACATCGGTTCTCATGTTATCCCTCTTTTCTATGCTTCATCTCTCATTATATCTTGTTCCACTTCGTCAAAAGCACGCTCCAGCGCTTTCATATTTCCCTCTATCACTTCCGGCTTCTTGGCAAACTTATGCTCATAAGACGCACGCATTTCCTGAATAAACTTCTCCCTTTCCATCACCCTGCTGACGGCAACCGTAGCTGCAAGCATAGGCGAATTAGGGAAATTTTTTCCTAATGTTTCCACGGAAATCTTTCGGGCGTCAACCGTATAGACGCGCCCCTTATATCCCCGCAGCTTATCCACTACATCTTCGCGCTTCTTCGGGGTATTGATAATAATTGCCCCCTCTGTCTTTAGTCCTGCTGTTACATCTACGGAATCCAAAAGAGTTTCATCTACTACAACGACAAAATCCGGTGTATAAATATTGGAATGAACCCGAATCACATCTTCACTGATACGATTGTAAGCGGTAATCGGCGCGCCCATCCGCTCCGGCCCATATTCTGGAAAGCCCTGAACATTGCGGCCGGTTTTGAATGCCACGTCCGCCAATAAAAGCGCCGCTGTCTTGGCTCCCTGACCTCCTCTGCCGTGCCACCTTATTTCTATTCCGTTCTTCATAACGAATCTTCTCCTTATCTGTCTTCTTATTTCTATAATTTTTTCAGCATATTTTATTATAGCGCAGTCTACGAAAATGTAAAGAGAAAATGATTAATTCATTTCATTTAAAAAGTGAATGCAATTCATCTTAAACATATGCAATAAAGATGTTGGAATATATTTGAAAATAAGGTATACTATTTTCAGATTAGGCGTTTGCGAAACGCCAGAACCCGCATAAATACGGGATTCTTTTTGTTACAA
>CAJUTM010000029.1 GCA_910589595.1 uncultured Eubacterium sp. | reverse complement strand
AGAGCCCACGGCTGTTAACCGTGTTGTTGTAGGTTCGAGTCCTACTCGGGGAGTTTATGGCCCCTTGGTCAAGCGGTTAAGACATCGCCCTTTCACGGCGGTAACACGGGTTCGATTCCCGTAGGGGTCATTTTTAATTTTGAAGAAATAAATTGGCAGGATTTGCCAGAAAGTTTTCACAAAATTAGTTTATACTGAATAGTATAAGATATGGCGACTTAGCCAAGTGGTAAGGCATGGGACTGCAACTCCCTGAGCACCAGTTCAAATCTGGTAGTCGCCTTTCGTCGGACTTCAGCGTATGCTGGAGTCCTTTTTTCTGCTTAGGCTGATGATGACAAGTCGAACTCGTCATGAACAGCGTATTTTAGCGCTAGTTATTTAACGAATGCGAAGAAGGCAGTTGAATGAGTCGTAGTAGTGACTACGGCGATTGAAATTAAAGAGCGCATTCGTAAAATAGCTGGTTAAGAAACGGGTTCGATTTGCCACCGTCAGGCTATGTAAAAGGAAAATGGCGTTAAAAAAGAGCCATTGCCGAAGCAATAGCTCTTTAAGATTTTTACCATTCATTATGCAAGCTTGATTACACATTTCTTAACTGTAATCTGGTCACCATCTTTGTATGGAGAAGAGTCTTTCAGGTTAGGAATGTACATCATAATCGGATAGTTAGCTCCTGTCTTGTCATCGGTATCACCGTTGATGGCAGTCTTAGGAATTGTAAAGGTGAAGTTAATTTTCAAATCTTTGCCTTTTTTAATTTTACCAACTTTGTATGTACAATACTTGTGGTTTTTATTTTTCTTAACGCTTGCAGATAATTTCTTTGCAGATGCATGATAAGCAAATGGATAAGAAGTACCTGAGCTGTCCTTTGTGTAGTTGAAGCATACACCTAACTCCGGAAGGTCACGTTTACCTGAGTTTTTAACAACCATGCTTACTTTCAGTTTACGTCCACGATAGTCAGGGGAAATGTATGTCTTTTCTCCATAGAATGTAGCCGGACACAACCACATTTTAAATGAGTCATATTTGAACTCTTTGTAGTTTGCTACAAATGGTGGGTGGTTCTTAGGGTCTGTAGATTTTGCAAAGTTAAAAATAACAGTGCCTTTTTTAGCGGCTTTAACTTTTAATTTGCAAGTCTGCTTCTTGCTGCCTACAGTTGCTGTAATTGTAGCAGTACCCTTTTTGATACCAAGAACTTTGATTGATTTACCGGATGTTTTCTGACAGTGTGCAACATTGTCATTACTGGAAGACCATTTTGCGCTTTTGCCTGCGTTTAATTTAATCTCCTTACCCTGATAAACAGATGCCTTTTTCTTAATGGCTGCGCTTGCTGTGTCATCGCTTGCTACAGTAGCAGTGGTGACAGCCATAGTTGCAACTAATGTAACAGCTACAACTTTTTTTGAAATTTTAGCGAACATTTCAAATTCCTCCTTTTTTTATGTTAAAATGTTTTGGAATTTGTGGAATAAGCACAAATTCGAATCGCTTTGCGTGAACATATTATATCATTTTCACATACTAAAATCAAGTATTATTGCAAATAAAACAGTGCCTATTTTTTACCAAATAAATGACGATTTTTAGACTTTTTTTCTGTTGTTTGGGAAACTGCGGCTTCTTGTCGGGCACGCTGGTAGGAGCGGATGGTTTCATCCAGTTGGCGGTATCTTTTTTCGTCAGCCTCCTCTTTTTCACGAAACAAAAAGTCAAGTTCCTTATTGACGTGTTCCGATACGGAAGACGCAATATCGGTTGTCAATTCCTGTGAATTATCTTTGATGGCGTCGGATACAATGCGTCCGAGAATCGTTTTGAACTGCTGCATTTTGTCATCGTTCGTCACAACCGGATGATTGGCCGGATAGGGGATTACCTGACGGCTGTTTGCCGGCGTTATGCGCTCGCTGATTTCTTTGAGTGACAGGCCCTCTTCTTTCCAGCGTATAATCTGTCTCATCAATTCAATCTGTTTTTGGTGATAGACGCGGTGGCCCATCTTGTTTCGGGGTATTGATAGTCCGAGCTCTTCCTCCCAGTAACGCAAAACATGAGTTTCGATTTGGAGAAGTTTAGCGGCGTCGGATATTGTGTATTGTACCTGTTCCATGATTAACCTCCTGTTATGTATATAACTGATATATAGCTTGTACAAGAATTATATCATGGGAAAAAAGTCGAAATATAAAAGACTCCCATTTTCCGCAAGTTTTATATGACAAAAGATGGGAAAATGGGACAAAAAAAGACAGATTAATTTTCTTCGCGTATTTCCAGATTGGCAAATTTGGTATATTGGCCCAGCCATTTCAATTTGACGGTGCAGGTCGAGCCGTTTCGCTGTTTGCCAATGATGACTTCGGTAACACCTTTGGAAGTCGACGTATCCGGATGGTAGTATTCGTCACGGTACAAAAACATAACGACGTCGGCGTCCTGCTCAATCGCTCCGGATTCGCGGAGGTCGGAAAGGATAGGCCGCTTGTCCTCCCTTTTTTCGACATCACGGCTGAGCTGTGAGAGCGCAATGACCGGACAGTTAATCTCACGGGCCAGCGCTTTTAAAGAGCGGGAAATATCCGATACTTCCTGCTGGCGGGAAATATTTTTGTTGCTGCTGCTTCCGCTCATCAATTGCAGATAGTCGATGATAATAAGGCCTAAATCATGTTCGATTTTCAACTTGCGGCACTTACTGCGCAGTTCATTAATGGAAATGCCCATTGTATCGTCGATGTACAGGCTGGATTCGCCCAGATTAATGGAACTTTCGGTAATCTTAACCCATTCATCGTCTTCCAGATTACCGGTACGGATATGCTGCGAGTCTACTTTGGAATTCATGGAGACGAGACGTTTTGCCAATTGTATTTTCGGCATCTCCAGACTGAAAATTGCCGTCGGAACATGGTTGTATATGGCGACGTGTTCTGCAATATTAAGTGCAAAAGCGGTTTTTCCCATCGACGGTCTGGCGGCGATGAGAATTAAATCTGAGTTTTGGAGACCGGCAGTACGGTAATCCAAATCGCGGAATCCGGTCGATAAACCGGTAATATTTCCTTTATTGGAAGCAGCCTCCTGAATACTCTCCAGCGCCTCCAGAGCTACTTCACGAATAGGGGTAAAATCTTCCTGCGAAGCGCGTCCCTGAATCAACTGAAAGATGTCGCGCTCGGTATCTTCCATAAGCGCTTCAATGTCAGCCGTGTCCTGATAGCTGCGGTTGGCAATTTCCTCCGTCGTGCGGATGAGACTGCGGAGAAGCGACTTTTGCTGGACGATATCGGTATAATAGCGGATATTGGCCGAGGTGGGAACAGCAGAAATAATATTGCTCAGAAATTCCACGCTGCAAATATCTCCGGTAACATTATTTTTCCGCAGCCGGTCTGTAAGAGTGACAAGGTCGGCCGGCTTATTTTCGTGATAGAGCTCGACAATGGCAGAAAATAATGTCCGGAAACGGGGATTGTAAAAATCGGAATCAATCAATTTTTCGCTGGCGTGTATGATGGCCTCCTCGTCCAGAAGCATAGAGCCGATAACGGCTTCTTCCGCTTCCGGATTGTTTGGCATAATTCGTTTGATAACGGCTTCTTCCATAGTTATTTTCCTTTGACGATAACTTTTAACTCTGCAGTTACTTTTGCATGCAGGCGGATGGGAACCATGTAGGTGCCGATATTTTTAATCGGTTCCTTAATCTGCATTTTTTTCTTATCCAAGTCGTATCCGAGCTGTTCTTTTGCCGCGGTGGCAATTTCTTTTGACGACACGGAGCCGAAAGTCCTGCCATCCTGCCCTGCCTTAATTGCCACTTCAATGGATTTTGTTTTGATTTCTTCGGCAAATGCTTTGGCTTCCGCTAAATTCTCGGCTGCCACTTTTTCTTCGTTCTGCTTTTTTAATTTCAAATCATTCATATTTTTCGGAGTTGCCTCTACTCCCAGTTTTTTCTTGAGAATAAAGTTTCTGGCATAGCCGTCGCTGACGTCAACCATTTCTCCTTTTTTTCCGACAGACTTTACATCTTCATTCAAAATTACTTTCATTATATGTCACCCTCCTCTTTCATTTTTGTTATAAGTTCTTTTACCTGTTCTGCTGCTTCTTCAAGAGAACAATTTTCTAACTGTGCGCCGGCGCTCGTGATGTGGCCGCCGCCTCCCATTTTTTCCATGACAACCTGAACGTTTAACTCGTCGATGGAGCGGGCGCTGATATATATTTTCCCTTCATAGGCAGTCAGCACAAAAGAAGCCCGTATGCCATTGATATCCAATAAGTCATCTGCAATTTTTGCACCGACAATCGTAGGTGATTCGCAGTGGTCTGCATTACAAGGCGAGATGGCAAAGGCGCCCAAAAAGATTTCCGTATTCTGAATGGCTTCCGCGCGTACTTTATATTCTTCCAAATCGGAGCGGAACATTTTGCGGATACGGATAATATCGGCGCCCGAGCGGCGCAGAAAAGCAACTGCTTCAAATGTGCGTACCCCTGGCTTATTCATAAAGTTGTTTGTATCGACCATGATACCGGAGTAAAGGGCGTCCGCCTCCACGGATTTGACACGGATTTCTTCTCCTGCATATTGGAGAATTTCAGCAACCATTTCACTTGCCGACGAGGCAAACGGCTCCACATAAGAGAGCGTCGGATTTTCAAACGATTCGCCGGTCTGGCGGTGATGGTCGATGACGACAAGCGAGGAAGCAAGGGGAATGAGTTCCGGCGCGTCCGTGTAGGAGGGCCGGTTTACGTCAACGACGACAAGAAGCACACCATTGCCATCGCCGATAAATTCCGTTGCCTGTTCGCTCGTAATAAATGTTTCTTCCGGATAGTCTTTGTTGTTTTCAAATAATTTCAGGAGAGGAGCAAGCGAGGAAGTTATCTGATTTACGATAATTTTTGCCGGCTTCTCAAAAGATTGTGCAATGCGGTAAATACCGACAGCACTGCCAATGGCGTCGACGTCCGGTAACCGGTGTCCCATAATAACGACTTTGTCGGCGTTTTGGATGGAGTCGCGAAGCGCCTGCGCTTTGACGCGGGCCTTGACGCGGGTATTTTTCTCCTGCTGAATGCTTTTGCCGCCGTAATACAGTAAATTATCTCTTGTTTTTATGACAACCTGATCGCCGCCGCGGGCGAGTGCAAGGTCCATTGCACTGCGCGCATATTCCTGCCGTTTGCGGAATGTTCCTGCCTGAATACCAATGCCGATACTGATAGTAATGGAAACGTCGCCGCCGGCATTGATGGAGCGGATTTCATCCAGCAGCGAGAACTTGTCCGCTTGAAGCTGTGATAAGTACTTGTGACGGAAAAGGAAAATATATTTATCCTTTTCCATTTTGCGCGTAATGGCATCTATTTTGAGCATATATTTGTTAATTTTTCTATCGACCATGGCGGCGAGAAGCGCACGCCGCACATCATCTACATTGGCAAGCGATTCGTCGTAATTATCAATGTAGAGAAGACCGACATCCAGCCGCTGCTCATTATTTTCCCTGATATAATGAACGATTTCCGTCTCGTCATAAATGTAGACAACGTATAAAACGTTGCCAAGTCCTATCTGGACAGCCTCTTTCGTAATATTGTCCGGAGCGTTTTCCAACTCGACGAGCTGCATAACTGCTTTATAATATATATCACCAATATGAAAATGAAGCTCACTGTTATTTTCTGCTTCTTTTGGCAAATGCTCCATCGTTAAAGCCGGAATGGCGTCGGTAATAGTATGGTTTTTCGACAGTTTTGCGGTAAACTTGTCATGGAAATTGCGGTTTTCCCATAGACAGGTTCCGTTCAAATCCAAAATGGATATAGGCATTTCCAGTTCAGAAGCTAGCTGGTTTACGGTCACGTGAAAATGCATGGCATAGTGAATCAAATCGCTCAGTACCGCTCTTCGTTTGAAATAGTAGAGGGCAAATGCAATCGCTGTATATAATACTACATAAGCGCTCATGACAACGCCTGCCTGAATATTCATCGTATAAATCTGAATATTCATTACAATTAAGAGAATGCTAAGCAATAAGGGCCAGCGAAGATAAGACCTTAAGCTCCCTTTCATTTTTTTGGTGTACAAAATAACACCTCCTGACGGTGGTTTTTTATCTGATAGGGAATGGCATTTTGACTAGTGTCAGACCGACACTTTGGATTGCTCCATTGTTTCACAACTTCCGCAATCCATCAAACATTCGAAATCCGCCGATTTACTGTGTAAATCGCTCCTTTCTCATGTTTGGCGGGTCAAAAGGTCAAAGCCGTATTCATGCAAGCATGAATGGCATTTTGACCTTTTGACCCTAGTGTCAGACTACTATTATAGCACGGAATCCGTTTCATTACAAATAATTTTCTGCAATGAAGTAAAGCATGAAGTAAAGAGAGGTGTTGAATTTGTTTTGTTTATCATGTATTATAATAGGTAATTAGTATACCATAGAGGAGGGGTTTCATGAATTGCAAGAAGTGTGGGACAGAATTACGCGAGAATGATGTGTTTTGTTATTATTGTGGAACTAAGACTACGATAATACAGCGTATTTTTTCGAGTAGGGCGATAGTGGGTAGTATTATCGCTATCGTTATTGTTGCTATTGCCGGTTTGCTGACGTATTTTATTATGACCGGCAAGTTGAAATTACCTCAGAGGGCGAAAGAACCTGTCGTGGAAAATCATCAGCAAAAGGAGCCGCAGATTACGCAGCCACCCGAAAAGACGGCGGAAAGTACAGCGACGCCATATGTATTTCAGCCTGCCGATGTGACGACGGAAATGAAAAAAGAAATGAAAGGTCTGCTCGGACGTTTGAAGCCGTTTCTGAGTTATAGCGCGTCGTTCTATTTTGACGGTTCCCATGCATTTCAGTGGGATGATAAGACGGCGACAGTTATGGCGTTGTACAATCTGGAGCATAACGACAAGACGGTTCGTTACGGCAATGATATAAAAGATATAAAGAAAAAGACAGAGAAAGAAATGAAAGAGCTTTTTGGCAAAAACTATAAATACAAGTTGGAATACGGCGGAAGTTATCCGAATTACGTCTATCGTCTGGTGGGCAATACAGTAGTATTTAATGCGACACGCATTCCGGGAAAAGACTATAGCATGGAGACGAAGAAGATTATCGAGTATGAAGAGGGACGTTACCGGATTGTGGTGGACGCATGTTTAAAGTCAAGGACAAGCGGAAGCAAAGGGGACGTGCAGCGCTATACTATCATGGCAGATAAAAAAGAGGGAAGTAAACACGGTTATGTTGTCACTAAAGTCCGCCTGTATAAGAAAAACGATACGAAAGTTTCAGCCTGAGTCAGAAAAAAGAGGTTTCCGTACTGGAAACCTCTTTTATATACTATGCAGATTAATCTAATGTATATGGCATTAATGAAATATGACGGGAGCGCTTGATAGCTACGGTCAAAGCTCTCTGGTGCTTTGCACATGTACCGGTAATTCTTCTCGGAAGAATCTTGCCTCTCTCGGACATATATCTCTTTAATTTTGCCACATCTTTGTAATCAATGAAGTTGTGCTCCTTGTCAGAACAGAATGCACATACTTTCTTTCTTCTGCGAGGCCCTCTTCTTCTCATCGGAGAATCGCCTCTCTCTTTATTGTAAGCCATAATAAAACCTCCTATAAAATTCTCGTAATCCATTGGTTTTACTTAGTTAAATGGTAAACCGTCTTCAATACCGTCCGGTATGTTCATAAAATCATCATTTGCCGCCGCATTCGGCTCTGGAGAACCTCCGCCAAAATTGCCCCCTTGTGCGGCCATGTTGGCGTCTGCGGTACTTTTGCGTTCTGCGAACTCAATTTCCTCGGCAATAATCTGTACACTGTAGACTTTTTCGCCGTTATTATTAGTGTAATTATCATTCTGGACGCGTCCGGATAATAACATGCGGGAACCTTTGCGGAAATATTTTTCCACAAATTCTGCCTGCTTACCGAATGCAGTACAGTTGAAAAAGTCAGTGTCTGTGTCTCCCTGACGGGAGAAACGACGGTTTACGGCAATGCTAAATCTTGCGATTGCCAATGAATTCTCGCCCTGAGAATAGCGTATCTCAGGGTCACGGGTTAGATTACCCATTAAAATCACCTTATTCATGGAAGACTCCTCCTTATCTTATGCTTCCTGTTTTACGCATAAGTATCTGAGCACGTTGTCCATAATGCGAAGTCTCTGCTCCAATTCACCCGGCACGCTTGGCTCGGCGTCGAACTGAATAAAGTAATAAAAGCCTTCACCCATCTTCTGAATTTCATAAGCAAGTTTTTTCTTGCCCCATTCATCGACGTTTGTAATTGTTCCATTGAGAGCAGTGATATATTCTTTTGCTTTCTCAATAGTGGCGTTTCTTACTTCGTCGTCAACTTTTGCACTAACAACCAGAGCTAATTCGTACTTATTCATAGTTGCCTGCACCTCCTTTTGGTCTCTGGCTCTTCTCGGTGTGAGAAGAACAAGGAATTATGATTTAATATCACGGAGTTATATTCTACCACAGCAGGAAAATAAAAGCAAGCACTTTTAGAGAAAATTCAAATCATGAAAATGTCAAATCATTGAAAATCATTTGTGTAGGATTGCAATACATGGTTGAAACCAGATAAGGAAAAATTTGGATTGTTGGCTGACATAATCCGAAGCTCGCTATTTCTGTAGACACAGCATCGCAAGTTTTCTCTCTTATTTAACCACATCAATTTTCTGATAAACTCTTTGTCTGCTCATCAAGTTTTAACATAAATTTATCATAATCGGACATAAAAATTCTATCTTGTATAATACGATATTTTTCAAATTCCGTTTCAGCATACAATTTGGCTTGTTCTGCACTTATCTTACCAGAACCAGTCAGGATTTCTGTACCGTTAAATTCAAGAAATCCATCCAGTCGTTTTGCCCAATCCTCCATGCTCATCGGTATATGGCGTTCTGCCTGAAGTTCTGCATAATCAAGATACAAGGAAACAATCCTTTCCAAAAAGGACAGTTCCTTTTCGGTCAGATAGTTCTTTGCTATGGACACATCACTTTCTACAATTTTTCCATCAGGCGCATTTTCCCACGAAGTCAATCCCATATGTTCTTTCTGTGCGTCGGCGCGTTCTACAATAAGTTCCGCCGCTGTATGTCTATGGGTAGCATAATGCATTTTGTTTTGAAAAAGGTTCTTGTGGTTTTAGCGTCTTTGTCATAATCAAAAGCTGTGGCATATAAGTCAGTTACTTTTTGATAAAACTTTCTTTCAGAAAGTCGGATTTCCCGAATATTTTCTAACTGACGGTCAAAATATTCATCTGTAAACAAAGTTCCTTTTTTTAAACGCTCGATATCCATTGTCCAGCCTTGGATTGTATAGTCTTTCACAATTTGCCCTGCCCATTTACGGAACTGCACTGCACGATCATTATTTACTTTAAATCCAACAGCAATAATAGCTTGAAGATTATAGTGGTTTGTTTTATATTTTTTTCCATCATCAGCAGTTATTAAGTATTTCTTAATAACTGCCGCTTCTATTAATTCCCCATCAACAAAAATTCTTTTTAAATGCTGATTGATAGCAGAAATTGATACACCATATAAAACGGCCATCATTTTTTGTGTCAGCCAGATATTTTCATCTTCATATCGCATTTCTACGCTGCTTTCTTCTCCACCTACCGAAGCAACATAGGTGAGATATTCTGCAGCGCTTGAACGGATTGTTATTTGATTTATTTTCTTTTTGGACATTTAAAATGTTCCTTTCTGCATAACGCCAATACATACAATACATATTAAGAAATAAAGAGCTTTTGCCCCGAATCCCTAGACAAAGCCGCGGAATCCTTTTTCCACCGCTTTCCTCGGCAACATAACCTGATGGCCGCACCCGAGACATTTGAGGCGGAAATCCATACCCGTGCGAAGTATTTCCCATTGATTGGAGCCGCATGGATGAGGCTTTTTAAGTTTAATTTTCTGGTGAAGGGAAAAATCCATAGTAATCTCCATTCCTTTTTCTATTTGCCATTAGTGTAGCACAAGAGAATGAGCTTAGCAATACAGTGTAATAATTCAGTATAATAATGCAATAGTGCATTCTGGCTCTCTTGTCTCCCATTGAAAAAAATGTTAGAATTGATACAAATGAATAGGAGGTGCTTGCATGAAAGCAAAACAAATCTTGTGCATGGTAATGGCGGCCGGTCTGATATTACAGCCGCAGGCGGCTGCTTCCGAGGCGAAGAAAGCTTCCGTTGCCAAGAGAAAGATGACGATAAAGGTGGGACAATCAAAAAAGATATCTATTAAAAATAAGAAGAAAAAAGCGAAATACACGTTTACTTCTTCTGCGAAAAAAGTAGCGAAAGTAAGTAAAAAAGGCGTAATCAAAGGTTTGAAAGCAGGTAAATCCAAGATTACGGTTAAAGAGAAGTTCAAGAAGAAAACAAAAAAGGTAGGGACGATTGCAGTGACAGTGAAAAAAGTAAATAAGCCGAAAGATACATCGACGTCAACACCGACAGCGACACCGCCGGCGCCAACGAATCAGGCAACGACAAATGTGACAGCGACGCCGACGGCTACCGTGACGGCGACAGCGACAGCGTCGTCGAAACCGACCGCGACGCCGACGCCAAAAGCAACGATACCGGCAGATTACAAGCCGCCGACGGATTATACAAAGAAGAAAGCGGATGTCGTTTATGGACAAAAGAAAAATATTACCTATCCGTCCAAGACGACAGGGAAAGACAGAAAGGCAATTGTTGTCTTACCGACGGGATATAATGAAAATAAAAAATATCCGGTTGTTTACTTATTGCACGGGATTGGTGGCGACCAGAACGAGTGGTTCGGAGGCAAGCCGATTGAAATACTTGGCAATCTGATTGCTAAGGATGAAGCCGACGAGATGATTATGGTATTCCCGAATATTCGTGCGAGGGCTAATGATGCGGCGTCAAATTCGTTTGATGTCGAACATTTTAAAGCGTTTGATAACTTTATTAATGATTTGCGTGATGACCTGATGCCTTATATGGAGGCCAATTATTCCATTAAGGCAGGACGGGAAAATACGGCGGTATGCGGTCTGTCCATGGGAGGACGAGAGTCGTTGAATATCGGATTGAAGATGGCCGATAAGGTTGGATATGTCGGCGCTTTTGAGCCTGCGATAGGAGTGCTTCCTTATGAAAGGGAAGAGGGGCTCTTCACAGAGAAGACGATGACTCTGCCGGATGAATATAAGAACAAGACATTCCTGATGATTGTAAAAGGACATCAGGACGGCACCGTAGGCGAGTGGCCATTGACGTACCACAACACACTGGCGAAGAACGGTGTACCACATCTTTACTATGATATGCCGGGCGGACATGACTTCACAGTCTGGAATAACGGATGGTACAACTTTGCCAAGAGAATATTCAGCAAGTGCACCGTATCTATGCAATAAAAGATAGTAAAAGATAAGAGATATAAAAAATCCACGAAACAGTTTTGTATGCTGCTTCGTGGATTTTGTTTTAAGTTAATTTTATATTGATGAGGTGAAGAGCGTCCGCTTACTGCTTGTCATCCAATTTTGCGTTATCTTCGATTTGAACTGTATAGGTATTTTTCGTAAAAGATACTTTCATTAGAAAACCCTCGTCTATCTTATCGGTAACTTTAAATTTCGCCTGAAAAAATCCCTTTGCTTCCCCGTAGTCATCAATCTTTACGCAGGAGGGGAGACGGCTTAAATAATTGTAATATTTTTTGGCGTCTGCCAGTCCTTTGTCTCCGGCGACATCGGTATACTTATAAGTCGTAGTAACGCGGTTTCCGTTAGATTTGATGTCGATATCTTTCATCGTGCAGTCCGTACCGCATATTGTCGTAATCGAACTGATATTCAGCCCCATCATGGAATGAACCTCCGGTTTTTTGTAACCACATCCGCTGAGAAGCAGAGAGGTTACTAAAACCAAAAAGAGAAATTTTTTATTCATTATGCTTTCATCCTGTCATACAGTGGTTTTACGGTAGGATAAATCTCTTTGAAGATGGCGTACCGCTCGTCGTAGCGGGCAGCAAGAGCAGGGTCTGGTTTTTCCGTGCCGACTACTTTGACAATTTTGTCTGCGGCTTCCTGAACAGAAGCGTATTCACCGCAGGCAACAGCAGCTAACATGGCGCCGCCAAGTCCCGGGCCCTCTTCACTCTCAATAATATTGACGTTAATGTTTAATACGTTTGCCATGATTTTTCTCCACAACGGACTCTTAGCGCCGCCGCCGCAAATCTTTGTCTCGGTTATGTTAATGCCGAGGTCTTTGGCAATCTCGTAACAATCGCGCATGGCAAAGGCAACGCCCTCGAGAACTGCCTGTGTCATATCGGCACGCGTCGTATCCATTGACATTCCCACGAACATAGCTCTTGCGTCCGGATTGTTGTGAGGGGAGCGCTCTCCCATCAGATAAGGAAGATAGAATACATTATTGGCGCCCAGTTTGTCATCCGAAATTGGTTTTTGCTCTGCGGCATAGTCCTGTGTGCCGATGATATCGTCCATCCACCATTTGTTACAGGAAGCAGCGCTCAGCATACAACCCATGAGATGATAGTTGCCGTCGGCGTGGTCGAATGAGTGAAGGGCATTGAAACGGTCTACCCCGAATTCTTTACTGGAGATAAAAATGGTTCCCGATGTTCCCAGAGAAATATTACATCCGCCGTCACCTACGGTTCCCGTGCCCACGGCGGCAGCAGCATTGTCTCCGGCTCCGGCAGCAATTTTACAATTCGTTGTCAGTCCGAGAGTGTCAGCGACTTCGGCAGTTAAGTTGCCGGTTACTTCGTAACTCTCAAACAACTTCGGAAGCTGTTCTTCTTTGACATCGCAGATTTCCATCATTTCCTTAGACCAGCATTTGTTTTTGACATCTAAGAGAAGCATGCCGGAGGCGTCGCTGTAGTCGCAACTGTGTACGCCGGTCATCTTATAGGCGATGTAGTCTTTCGGAAGCATAATCTTGGCAATTTTTTTGAAGTTTTCCGGCTCGTTTGCCTTTACCCAGAGTATTTTCGGGGCGGTAAATCCGGCAAAAGCGATGTTTGCCGTGTACTCGGATAACTTCTCTTTGCCGATTTCATTGTTCAAATAATCGACTTCTTTTGTCGTTCTTCCATCGTTCCAGAGAATGGCAGGCCGGATAACGTTATCGTTTTCGTCTAAGATGACAAGACCGTGCATCTGTCCGCCAAAACTTATGCCGGCTACTTGGGAAGCGTCGTATCCATCGACTAATTTTTTGATTCCGTTGACAACGGCATCCCACCAGTCTTCCGGCTTCTGCTCCGACCAGCCCGGTTTTGGGAACGATAGCGGATATTCGTTGGATACGATATTACAAATCTTGCCGCTGCCCTCCATAAGTAACAGTTTTACTGCTGATGTACCTAAATCAACTCCAATGTAATACATATGTGTTCTCCTTTATTCTTTCTATTTTTGAAAAGCGACCCGTCAACGAGCCGCTTTTCAGATTATTTACGCGGAGGCAAAGTGAGGATATGTCTGTGCTTGCACAAGACTATCCGAGCGCGCCCGCGAACCCGAGCAGTCTCGCGAAGCGTGACGCTCGTGGTTATTGAAACAAAAGTTTCTTTATGCAAATGGGTTCTCTGTCTTATAGAGCATTCCTTTTGGCTGATTGTATCCGATTTCCTCTACCGGAACACCGATATACTTGAATACTTCATATAAGGTTTTGCCGTAATGGCCGAATGCAACAGCGCCGTGGTGCGGGTAGTTGCCCTCAATCAATACGTGGCGGTAGAAGCGTCCCATTTCAGGGATGGCGAAAATACCGATGGCGCCGAACGAACGTGTAGCTACCGGAAGCACTTCACCGTGTGCAATGTAAGCGCGAATCTTTGCGTCTGCCGTACTCTGGAGACGGAAGAATGTAATGTCGCCAGGAATGATGTCGCCCTCGAGAGTTCCGTTTGTAACTTCTTCCGGAAGAGTTCTTGCCATAATCATCTGGTACTTCATCTCGCAGAAAGAAAGTTTGCTGGAAGCAGTATTTCCACAGTGGAAGCCCATGAATACATCCGTAGAAGTATAGTCGTATTTACCTTTAATATCTTCTTCATATAAGTCAGCCGGTACGGAGTTGTTAATGTCAAGAAGCGTAACTGCGTCCTGACTGACAACAGTACCGATAAACTCGGAAAGCGCACCGTAAATATCAACCTCGCACGATACCGGAATACCTTTTGCTGTCAAACGGCTGTTTACATAGCAAGGAACGAAACCGAACTGTGTCTGGAATGCAGGCCAGCATTTGCCGGCAATGGCAACATATTTGCGATATCCTTTATGGTCTTCAATCCAGTCAAGAAGAGTCAGCTCATACTGAGCAAGTTTCTCAAGGATTTCCGGTTTCTTATTGCCGACACCAAGTTCTTTTTCCATATCAGCAACAACTTCCGGAATACGGGAATCTCCGGCATGATTGTTGAAAGCTTCAAACAGGTCGAGCTCGGAGTTTTCCTCGATTTCAATATTCAGGTTGTAAAGCTGTTTAATCGGAGCGTTACAAGCGAGGAAGTTAAGAGGACGAGGGCCGAAGCTGATAATCTTTAAGTTGTTCAATGCCACGATAGCGCGGGCAATCGGAACAAACTCGTTAATCATATCGGCACATTCTTCAGCAGTTCCCACCGGATATTCTGGTATGTAAGCGCGGATATTTCTCAGCTTTAAGTTGTAACTTGCATTCAACATACCGCAGTATGCATCGCCACGGCCCTGAATCAAACCGTTATCTTTGTAAGATTCTTCGGCTGCCGCACAGAACATTACCGGCCCGTCAAAATGTTTCGCAAGAAGTGTCTCGGAAATTTCCGGCCCGAAGTTGCCAAGATATATAACTAAGGAATCACATCCTGCTTTCTCAACGTCTTCCAGAGCCTGAACCATGTGAATCTCGCTCTCTACAATACAAATCGGACATTCATAGATGTCGGCTGCGTCATATTTGTTTTTGTAGGCCTCTACTAAAGCTTTTCTTCTGTTTACAGAAAGTGACTCAGGGAAACAGTCACGGCTTACTGCAACAATTCCGATTTTTGTTTTTGGCATGTTATTTGTCATACTCATTTTTTGGTAAACCATCCTTTCATTCTAAAATTATGTTCATGTGATTGTGCCTGAACAATCAGGCACATAAGCGCTTAAAAGGTCAAGCGCCTTGAAACAAAATCAGTACTTTCATTTTAATATAAGTCTGGTAAAAATGCAACTATATTTTTGTGCTCCGAACAGGGATTTTTGTGCAGTTTAACGAAAAAGCAGCTTCCTCTTTCCGGAGCGTCCTCTACCCAGATACTGCCATGATGTGCGTTGACGATTTCTCTGGCAATGCAGAGACCGAGACCGGAGTGGCCCTTTCCGGAATGGGCGTCGTCAGAGCGGTAAAAACGGTCAAAGATACGTTGCTTTTCGTCATCCGGCACACCACATCCGTTATCGGCGAACACAAAGGTCAGGAAGTCTGGTTTTATCTGAAGAGAAAGCCGGATTTTCCCGTTTTCTGGAGTATAAGAGAGAGCGTTGTCTAATAAGATGGAAAATACCTGAATGATTCGCTCCCTGTCGCAGAGAATGTCGGGAAATTCCGACACTTCTGCAGGCAGCTCCAAAGAGAGGCAGATGTTTTTCCCTGCGGTCAGAGGCTCAAATTTTTCATAACTATCCAGCAGAAGTTCATCCGGCTGGCAGATTTCCATATTTAAAGGAAGATGGCGGGAATCAGCATTTGCCAGAAAGAGCATATCGCGGATTAGATTTTGCATGCGGCCGCTTTCCTCTGTCATCAAATGGATGAAGTGCTTTTGTTCTTCGGGGTCGCTTGTTTTTTTCAGTACTTCCAGTCCGGAGCGCAGGATGGCGAGGGGGGCACGCAGTTCGTGGGAGGCAGTGGCGATGAAATGTACCTGTTTTTCCCTGTTTCTTTTCAGAGGGATGATGATACATTTGGTAGAAAACCAGAAGAAGACAAGCAGAAGAGTTATGGCGGTCAAATCTGTCAGCAGGATAACGAGCCGCAGATGGCGGATTCTGTCACGCTGTCCCTGAAGAGGGGAGAGAATGAGATAATGGAGGCGGTTGGACTGTTTGGGAATCACACCTGCGGAGGCATAGTATTCGCTGCCATCTGACGAGCGGAAATCAAATTCTGTGTGGGAGATGATTCTGTCCGGCTGTGTGGAAAAGATATCTGGAATCTGTTCTTTGGCTGCTTTGTTTAGTGCCTCCTCCCGCAGTTGTTTTTCCTGCGCGGAGTCGTGGTATTGCTGATAAAAGAGCGGTTTGCCGTTGTCATACAGGTACAGCAGAAACTGGCTGTTCTTCTGAATCTGGCTCAGCCATTGATGTGAGATTGAATCCTGCTCCTGCAGATGAATGAGCACCGCATTGAGCTGCCGCAGGAAAGCGGCGTTGTCTTCTGCTTTTAAGCTGTTTTCTGCGAACCGCAGACAGAGAAATGTCAACACAAGGAAGATACATCCGGTCACGAAAGTACAAAACAGGGTAAGTTGAACGTGTAGTTTGTGGAACATAAGCAGACTCCTTTCAGGCTTCGAGTATATACCCGATACCCCTTACTGTTTTCAAGTTGAGATTGCTTCCCGTGGAGCGCAGTCGTTTGCGCAGAAAATGAATATAGGTATCCAGATTGCCCTCTTCTACCGGAGCGTCAACGCCCCAGACCCGTGAAAACAAAACCATGCGGTGTATGACCTGATTGGGTTCCCTCATAAACGTCTCCAAAAGAAGCCCCTCCCTGCCGGATAGCGGCAGTTCCTTTTCGGGGCCGGACAGGATTCGCAGCGAGCAGTCATAAGAAATGTCTTCAAAGGATAGGAGATTGTCATCCTCGTAACGTCCGCTGCGTCTGCCGAGGGAGCGAATCCGCGCCGACAGTTCTTCAAATTCAAAAGGTTTGACGATATAGTCGTCGGCGCCGCTGTCCAGTCCCTCAATCCGGTCATACAGTTCTCCCAGTGCAGTAATGAGAATTACGGGGGTGGTGATACCGGCGCTTCTCGCCTTTTTCAGTACGAGAAGACCGTTCATCGTAGGAAGCATGCGGTCGAGAAGGACGAGGTCGTAAGCGTCCTGCAAAAAGAAATCAAGGCCGTCCCGTCCGTCGTGGCAGACATCTACTTCATGTTTTTCCTTTTCTAATTGAAATAAAAGCAATTCACATAATTTTTCATCATCTTCGATTAATAAAAGCTTCAAAATAACCTCCCATTCCGGCTGCTGCCATTGAGCTATATTCAGAGTGTACCATAGAAATCTTAAAAAATCCTTGAAACTGCGGAATAAATTAAAGATAATTTTCAAGATTATTTAAAGATAAGTCTGCTAGGATAGGTGACAGAAAAAATAACAGGAGGGAGAATTGTATGAACAAAAAAAGAAGATTGATGTCACTCACATGGCTTCTGGGGATGGTACTCATGCTCGGCTCCGGATGTGGAGATACCGCCGGAGACGAGCGGGGAGGCAATCGTGGTGATTTGGCAGAGAACGGACTTATTAAAGCGGGGAGCGGACGATTTATCGAAGAAGAGATATCGCTTCCGAAAGAGATTAGGAAAATTAAGGCGATGAGAAAATTGTCAGACGGCAGTCTGGAATTGCTTGGAGACAGCGGACAGACAGATAGCTGTCTTCTTCTCAGGAGTTCGGATGGAGGGAAAAAATGGAGTCAGAAAAAGATTGACGGACTGGGCGGAGACTACCGCCCCCAGACAGCTATTGCCGCGGACGGCAGGGCGGTTCTGCTGAACTATATGAAAGAAAAGACAGTAAAGGCAACAATAGCAGAAGCAGACGGCAGTACAAGGAATTTTTCTTTCTCCCTGCCGGAGGATGCGGCAAAGGATAGCGATAATCAGATTGTTCAGGCGTCATATGATACAGACGGGAATCTGGTTGTTCTGGATGTGTACGGCGCCCTGTATGAAGTGACGGCAGATGGCAAATGCAAAAAGGCGTATGATACAAAGGGGGCGGACATCCGCCATTTCAGTATTGCGGGAACGACGCTGTATGCGGTGCATGAGGATGGAATCCTCATATTTGACACGAAAAAGAAGAGTGCGTCCGCTTCAGAGACGACGCTGGACCGTCTAATTAAAAAGGATAGGAAATTGGTTTCCAATGACACAGACAGGGGAACGCCTCTGCTCATTTCTTCTGCCATGAAAGAGGATGGCATTATGCTTGTCTGGAGGGATGGAATTTTCCATTTCACCAAAGGAGGGAGTGTGATGGAACAGCTTGCCGACGCCTCCATGACCAGTCTTAGCGGCGGGGAATTGACGCTGCTTGGTCTGGCGGTAATGGATGACGAAAATATATTTGTTGCCGCAAACGACGGGGAAGGAGATAAATTATTTCATTACACTTATGATAAGAAGGCGGCAGCGGTGCCGGAAAAAGAGCTGTCAGTCTATGCACTGGATGATTCCGGTTTTTTGCGGCAGGCAGTAAAACAGTTCCAGAAAAATAATCCGGATATTCACGTGAAACTGGAATTCGGACTGTCCGGAAAAGACGGGGTGACACTGGAAGACGCCCTCTCTGCACTGAATACTAACATTCTGGCAAAAAAGGGGCCGGATGTGCTGATTTTAGACGGAATGCCGGTGGACAGCTATATCAGCAAAGGCATTCTCAGTGACATTACGGATATTGTAGATGAAATAGATAAAAAAGACGGCATTTTTCAGGGGATTAAAGAGGGGAGTAAAAAAGACGGCAAGATTTACGCCATGCCGATACGTTTTCTGTTTTCCGTAGTGGAGGGAGACAAAGATGCGGTGGCTGCCGGTCAGACTCTGCCGGCGTTGGCAAAAAGAGTGCAGGAGCTGGGACAGAAAAAAGCGCAGGGGAAAAATATCCTTGGAAAAGGGAGCAGAACATTGCTGCGGGATTTATATTATGCAGATTCCGCGAACTGGCAGAAAGCAGACGGTACACTGGATAAAGAGGCGCTGACGCAGTATCTGACATATGCAAAACAGATGTATGCTGTGGATTCGGTTAGTAAAAAGGATGATTTTCGGGATAAGTCGATTGGTGACGGCACTGTGAGCGGGGAGAAAGTGGGCAGCAATGCTAGTGTGGGACTGCTCAGTGGGGACTGCCGGATTTCCGTTGGTTCTCTGGCCGGAATCCACGACTTGCAGACGATGTGCAGTGTTGAGGTACAGACGAAGGCGGATTACTGCCTTATGAATGGAGGAAAAGTCAAATCCTACATCCCTTATCTGATGGCAGGCGTCACCGAGAGTGGCAGTAAAGAAACGGCGAAAGCATTTGTCAGGGAGCTTCTGGGGAAAAAGGCGGGAAACAGCCCCTCGAATGGTATTCCGGTAAACCGCGCCGCTTACGATGCCGTATGTGAAGAAAAATTGCATGCCCAGAATGTGAAAGACAAGACCAGTCTGAGCGTAAGCAGAGGAGATGGCGGAGAGAGTGTTGGTTTTGACTATGTGGATTTGACGAAAAAGGACGAGGATAAATTTACAAAAATCGTCGAAAGCCTTACGAAACCTGCGATGACGAATCGTGTCATACAGGAGATGGTATTGGAGCAGGGAGAAAAATACCTTCTGGGAGAGCAGTCTCTGGAGAGTGCGGTGGAGGCAATCTTTAAAAAAGTAAATCTGTATCTGGCAGAAAACGGTGTCAATTGAGTGTGTACCTGACGGAGGAGGACGGTGGATATGGTTAAGAGAAGGAGAGCCGGCTGGTTGTTTATGCTTCCGAGTCTGGCAGGAGTACTTGTTTTTTACCTCATTCCTTTTGGGGATGTGGTGCGGCGTTCTTTTTTGCGCACGGCAGGCGACAGTTTTGCCGGACTGGATAACTACAAACAGGTATTCGCAAATCAGGCGTTTCGTCTGGCTGCGGGAAATACGGCGCGCTTCGTGCTTGTCTGTCTGCCGCTCCTGCTAGGTATTTCTCTGGGGCTGGCGGTGCTGCTGCAAAAGCAGGTCAGGATGAGAAAGGTGATGAAGAGTGCATATCTGGTGCCGCTGGCGGTTCCGGCGGCGAGTGTGGTACTTCTCTGGAATATTGTATTTGACAAGGCGGGAATCCTCAACGGAATTCTCTCTGCGTTTCATCTGCAGGGGAAAGACTGGATGAATTCCGATGCTTCTTTCTGGGTACTGGTATTCAGTTATATATGGAAAAATCTTGGGTATGATGTGATTTTGTGGCTGGCAGGACTGCTTGGTATTCCGGACGATATTTATGAGGCGGCAGGGGTAGACGGGGCCGGAGAGTGGAAATGTTTTCTTCATATAACGCTGCCAAACATCCGTCCGGTAGCCTTTACGATTATCATCCTTTCTTTTCTCAATTCTTTTAAGGTTTTTCGGGAGGCATATCTGGTGGCGGGGAATTATCCGCAGGAGAAAATATATTTGCTGCAGCATGTGTTTAATAATTGGTTTTCGGAGCTGTCGGTAGATAAGATGGCGGCGGGGTCGGTGCTTCTGTGTTTGGTGATTACCGTGTTTGTGCTGATTCTGCAACGTAGTTGGAGGGGAGTAGATGAAAAATAGAAGCAAGTGGAAAAGGAGAATTGGTTTTATGCCGCTGGTGGTATTTGCCGTTTTGGAAGTGAGTCCGCTGCTGTTTTTACTGGCAGGTGCCTTTATGGGGGATTCGGAGATTATGAGTCTGATTGCTCCGGTGCTTGGAAAAGAGGAAGGGTACGCTTTCTGGCGTCTGATTCCGCGCTATCCGACAGGTAAAAATCTGGTGCAGCTTCTGCTGGATTCGCCGGAATTTTTCCAGATGTTTTGGAATTCGGTTAAAATCACCGGCGGAATTTTGGCGGGGCAGCTTATCTTCGGCATGCCGGCGGCGTGGGGAATGGCGAGATATTCTTTTCGGGCAAAAAAGGCGCTCTATATGCTTTATATCATTATGATGATGATGCCCTTTCAGGTCACGATGTTATCGCAATATCTCGTACTTGATAAGCTTCATCTGCTGGATACGAGCGCAGCCGTAATCCTGCCGGGGATGTTTTCTACCTTTTCGGTATTTATCATGTACCGTTTCTTTTGCGGTATTCCGGAAAGCGTACTGGAGGCGGCGCGCATTGACGGAGCGGGGGAATGGAGAATCTTTCTGCGGATTGGTATGCCGCTGGGAGTTTCCGGCATTATCTCGGCGCTGGTACTTTCCTTTTTGGAATGCTGGAGCATGATTGAGCAGTCGATGACGTTTCTGGAGACAAAAAGTCTCTGGCCGCTGTCACTGTTTATGCCGGAGATTAACAGCAGTAATGCGGGATTTTCACTTTGTTCGTCGCTTATGGCGCTGCTTCCGGCAATCTTTGTATTTATGGCAGGTCAGGATTATCTGGAACAGGGTATCGCATATTCGGCAAAGGAGGGTTATCATTGAAAAGAATAAAAGGAAAAAATGCATTTTGGCTGAAAGCTCTTATATGGCTGGCAGGTATTATGATTTTGTTTACCGTTATATCTAAGATTACGGATTCTTTTACCGTGGCAAAAGTGAAAACCGCCGACCCCTCGCAGAGGAAATTGCAGTATGAAGTGTCGGCAGAGGGACAGATTGAAAAGAACCGCGAGGTATTTATCCTCACCCAGCCGGAGCTTCTTGTGAAATCGGTGCTGGTCAGTGAGGGCCAGCGTGTGAAAAAAGGAGATTTGCTGGCGAGGCTGGACATGAAGCAGCTGAACGAGCGGATTGACACGGTAACGGGAGAAAAGAGGGCGCTGGAACTGCAGAACGAGGCGGTGCAAAAAAACAGGCATTCGGCATGGCGTAAGCGGGCGAAAGCGCTGGCGCAGGCAAAGAAAGCATACGCGCAGCTTCGGGAGAAGAACAGGAAAGCGCTGGCAAAGGCAAAAAAGAAGCAGGATAAGAAAGCGTGGCGGGAGCTGCAGAAAGCGGCGGAACAGGAAGAAAAAGAGGCAAAAAAGGCGATAGAAGAGGCCGGAGAGGAGCCGGAGTCAGACAACAGTGTGGAAGTCAATAATATTTCCATCCGCAATTTACAGAGACAGGTAGACAAACTGGAAAAAATCAGGAAACAAAAAGGGGAGATACGCTCGACGGCAGCAGGCGTCATTACCGGAATACTGGTGAATGTCGGACAGAAAACAGCGGATACCGGTTTTTTTACAATGACGGACGAGAACGCCGGACTTAAATTTATTGGTAAACTTATGCTTTCCGATACGAAATATGTCTCGGTGGGAGACAAAGTCACGCTGCAGTCAGCCGGCCGTAAGCTGGAAGATATCGCGGTCACGTCTATGGAGATGGATGAGAACAGGGAGTTTATGAATGTCACAGCGCTGCTTCCAGCGGATACGTTCGCCTTGGGCGAGACAGTCACGATGACGGTGAAACAGGAATCGCAAAGCTATCCGTGTACGGTTCCGGTGACGGCGCTCCGGCAGGAGTCGGGCAAAAGTTTTGTTCTCGCCGTACAGAAAGAGGATACCGTATTAGGAGAGCAGGAAGTTGCAAGGCAGATGGAAGTGACGGTAGTGGAAAAAAATGAGTCCTATGTGGCGCTGGAGGCGGACGCAATGGATAAGGAAACCCGCATTATTACGGATAGCGACCGCTTTGTGGAGAACGGAGACAGGATTAGGCCTGAAGAAGAGAAGGAGGATAATGTTGAGAGCTAAGAAGACAGTGAAAGCGCTCATAATCGTAACCGTGATGACGCTGACAGCATTATTGTTTGCGGCCGGCCGTTATATGGGAAATAAGGGAGACCGGTTTCTGAAAAATCTTACGCTGCAGTCCGCAGGACAATGTTTTGATGTAAGCGCCAAGAAAGATGACGGGAATGTTTCTTATTCGGCATGGACACAGTGCCGGAAAGAAACATTGCAGTCGGAGTTTGGCAGAAGCTGTGATGCCGATGTGATTGCCATATATGGGGATTCGGGCTGTGTATTTCCCATTGGGGCAAATCTGCCTGCCGAGGATACGGAGGGATGTATCATCGGGGAAAAACTGGCGGAGGATTTATTTGGCAGCGGGCATGCTGCGGGAGGAAAACTTTTCTGGAGAGAGCAGGAATGGACGGTTCGCAGAGTCGTGGAGGAACCAGCCGAACTCTGCCTGCTGCAGGCTTCGGGAATGAAAGAGCAGCCGGAGTTTGAGCGTATCAGTATAACCGTAAAGGAAGGGGATAACAGGAGGAAAGTATTCGAAGAGTTTACGCTCAATCAGGGGTTGAGCGCCCATGCTCTCCGCTGGGATTATCTCTACGGAGCAAAATGGCTGCTGGAGATGATTCCCTCCGATTGGTCTGATTTTGACGGATGGAAAAAGAATTTGCAGGAGTGGAGCAGGGCGGTTAAGCTTGCGAAGACGGCAGAGAGGTCAGCGATAGAGGAAGCGGGCCTGAATTACCGGAAGAGGGCGCTGTTCTGCCATATTTCAGGAATTATCTGCGTCATCACAGGGCTGGTGATAATGTGGCGCACCGGTACAAAGAAAAATGCGGACAAAGAAGGGAAATCGGATAGTCATGTGAGATAAGTGCCTAATAATTTTCGTCGATATCGCGGGTATCCTGCCATAACTTATCCTTGTGTCGCTCCCCGAAAAATTATTGTTTTCTTCATTTACAGAGCGTCGCCCGAGCAATTGTCTGAGATGTCTGCTATCGTTTTTCACTGATTTTTGACAGCCCGTTTGCACTAGACCGCTACGCAACGGTACTAATGCACCACCAGAACAATTATATTTTACTGCGGGCAGATGCGAAGCATCTGTTCGTGGAAGAAAGATGCTAAGAACAAATATATTTGTTTATGGCATCTTTCTTCCACGAATCGGCACCTTTGGTGCCACCCGCAGTAATCAGTAACGAATGGTGGTGCATAAGGACCGGCGAGCGGTCAATGCTGTAAAAATCAGTGAAAACGACAACGCAGACAGCGAGTTTTGCGAGAGGCGGCGAAAGTTTTCTGTAAATGAGGGAAACAATGTATTTTTCGTTGGGAGCAGTACACCGGATAAGTTACGGCAGGATACTTGCTGCCCTGAAAGCTACAAATTATTAAGATTAATGATTGTTCTCCTATTAATATTTCTGCTGCCTTGACTGTTTTTGGCATATTATGGTATGCTGAATAAGTAAAATTGTACGGGAAACGGATTGTTTCGGGTACATATTCAAGGAGGAGAGAAAATGAAAAAAGTAGTTCTGAAAACACTAATGGGCGCGATAGCGCTGGCCTGCTTTATGAGTCCGGCCATGCAGAAAGCGCCAAAAGAAGCGGCGGCAAAGACTAAGGTGAAGAAAGTTACAACCGTGGCGCCGTCTGGAAAAACGGCCTATGTTGCCAAGGGGAAAAAGATTAAACTGGCAACGACCGTGAAAGTAAAGCCAAATAAAAAGGCAAACAAAAAAGTTGTCTACAAATCTGCCAACAAGAAAATAGCGTCTGTCAGCAGCAAAGGCGTTGTTAAAGGTAAGAAAGCAGGCAAAACAAAGATTACGGTTATTTCCAAAAAGAACAAAAAGAAAAAAGCTGTCATCAAAGTAGTAGTTAAGAAAGCTGCCGTAAAGAAAGTGAAACTGAACACAAAGAATTTTGTACTTTCTGCCGGAGGCAGCAGGAAATTAAAAGCAACGGCAACACCAAAAAAGAATACCTGTACTAAAGTTGTCTGGTCTTCTTCCAATAAAAAGATAGCGACGGTATCGTCAAAAGGCGTCGTAAAAGCAAAAAAAGACGGCAAGGCGAAGATTACTGCCAAGGCGGCGGATGGCAGCGGAAAGAAAGCAAGCGCAACGGTAACGGTTGGCGCAGGAATTGCAGGTGTGACTGTCGTCTCAGACCAGTTGATTCGTGTTTCCCTGACAAGTAAAAAAGCATTAAATGCCTCTCATTTTACGGTGCAGACAAAATCCGGCCCATCTTCTTCCAAATACATTACGAGAATGGTGAGCAATGTATCGACTACAGACCAGAAAGTTTATAATGTCAATCTGGAGGATGAGATACAGCAGGGCTGTTATGTAAAAGTGACGATTTCGGCCCTTGTTTCGAACCGCTCGGCGGAAATTTATGTCAGCAATATTTACAGTTACGGAGACGCCACCAATGAAAGTGTAGTTTATGAAACCGGAAATAAAGATACTATGGGGCAGTATGATGAATACTGGAACATTTCCAATACAAACAGAGTAGGAGAGATTACCTACAGCAGCGTCAGCGGCTTACCGTCCGGATTAAAGGCATATATCAGTAAGGACAGAACATCCGTAAGAGTAAGAGGTAAGTTTAACAATATAGAAAATGGCACGATTGCCGTACTGACCGGAGTGGATGAGAGAGGGAGCGTATTTACGCAAAAATATATTTTTGTTATTGGCTCCAATGAAAGAATAGTAGCGGTTGCCGAGCCGCCGGCTACGGAATTAAGCTATCGGCCGGATGACCCGAAGACGGTGAAGGACGAAGAGAGTGGTTTTTATCTGACTACTTCTGCCATTGCAGAATTTGTCCATGTAGGCGGTGGGGGTTCATGGGAGCGCAAAGTAACCTATAATGGCAAGAGTCTGGATAGTCTCATATATGATGAGGATGGATACCGCAAGCCGGTAAATGCAGGAACGTATCAGTTTAATGTACAGTATCAGTTAGAGGACAATGAGAAGATATCAGTATCTGTTCCTGTTACCATTCATCTTCAGGACGGGGTGACAGTTTCCGGTATGGTGCGCGACGCGGCGAATCAGCCGGCCAGAGAGGTAAATGTATCCGGTTATACAAAATCCGATGCCTATGGCAGATATAACCGTTTAAGCGCCACAACTGAGGCAGATGGAACTTATTCGACACGTGTGTTGGCGGGGGATTACTGTACTTATGTGTCATGGGGGTATAATCCGTATGATATGACGTCAGATAACCGGTTTTACGGAACTGCGACGAAGAATTTTACGCTTCCGTTGTATCGGGTGACGTTCGGTATCAATGTACCGCAAGTTGTCGGCTATAGTTCTCCTTATATAAAGTTAATAGATTCTTATGGTTCTATTTATAGCGTTAATAATTACAGTAACAGTTATGACCGTGACCATTCCATGATTGCTTATTTGAAGGCCGGAAGTTATGAATTAGAAAATGAAAATGATGCTTCGGTTTATGCTTACGGGGGACTGGATGAGGATATCGATAAATACGGTAATAAGCATTATTATTTAACAGAAAGCATGGGTGAATATAAGATTGCACCGATTTCCTTTCAGGTTGGAGGAAGCACAAATATAATGCTGAATGCAACGAAAATGGCAGAGAATGAAGAGGAATAACCGGATATCGGTATCGTATAGAGCTGCTGCCAGAAAATAACATTTAAAATAAAAAAATCTGCGAATCGGTTCGAATAGAGGCGGGATGTGTAAAATGCCTGTACGGATTCGCGGATTTTTTCTTGCCTAAAAAATGGAAATGGGGTACACTAATAAAAAATGAAACTATTAAGTTATTAAGTAAAGAAGTGCGAAAGGAGCTAGTATATGAGGCGAGTAGGCTTTTTGACGAGCGGCGGCGATTGTCAGGCGCTGAACGCTACGATGCGTGGAGTAGCAAAAACATTATATAATGCGGATGAAGATACGGAAATCATCGGTATTCTGGAAGGATATAAGGGGTTGATGTACGAGAAATATGTAAAGATGAAACCATCGGATTTCTCGGGCATTCTCACGGAGGGCGGAACGATTCTCGGCTCTTCCCGACAGCCATTTAAAAATATGAGAAAACCGGACGAGAATGGGATGGACAAGGTAAGAGCTATGGTGAATACCTATTCGAAATTGAAATTGGATTGTCTTGTCATTTTAGGAGGAAACGGCACACAGAAATCGGCCAATATGCTCCGTGAAGAGGGCTGTAACGTAATCGGACTGCCAAAGACGATTGACAATGACATATGGGGAACCGATATGACATTTGGTTTCCAGAGCGCAGTCGATATCGCTACCAATGCCATTGACTGCATTCACACGACCGCCTTTTCACACGGGCGTGTATTTATCGTTGAAGTAATGGGACATAAAGTTGGATGGTTGACGCTTCATGCGGGAATCGCCGGCGGGGCGGATGTGATTCTTCTTCCGGAGATACCTTATGATATTGATGCGGTTGTTGAGGCGATACAAAAACGTACGGAGGAAGGAAAGCGCTTTTCCATTCTCGCAGTAGCAGAGGGGGCTATCAGTAAAGAAGACGCCGCCCTGACAAAGAAAGAGCGGAAAGCAAAATTGAAAAATAATCCTTACCCGAGTGTTTCCTACAAAATCGGCGCCGAGATTGAGGAAAAGACGGGACAGGAGATTCGTATTACGGTGCCGGGGCATACGCAGCGGGGCGGAAGTCCGTGCGCTTACGACCGCGTCATTTCCAGCCGCCTTGGCGCAGCGGCGGCTCAGTTGATTTTAGAGGGCAGATACGGCTATATGGTAGGTTTGAAAAACGATGAAATTATTCCGATTCCGTTGGAGGATGTTGCCGGAAAACTGAAAATGGTAGACCCGGAATCTTCCATTATTCAGGAGGCAAAAAGTCTGGGAATCAGTTTTGGTGTGTAAACGGGAGAACTTGTATGTCGTATCAGGCTTTGTATAGAAAATACCGTCCGAAAGATTTTTCGGATGTAAAAGGGCAGGAGCATATTGTGACTACGCTCAGCAACCAGATAAAAGCAAATCGTATCGGGCATGCCTATTTGTTCTGCGGGACGAGAGGCACCGGTAAGACGACGGTTGCCAAAATATTTGCCAAAGCGGTGAATTGCGAGAATCCAAGCCCGCAGGGTCCTTGCGGGACATGTGCCATGTGTCAGGCGATAGAGGCGCATACGTCCATGAATGTTGTGGAAATTGACGCGGCGTCCAATAACCGTGTAGACGACGTTCGTCAGGTTATTGACGAAGTGCAGTATTCGCCGGCGGAGGGGCGCTATAAGGTGTATATTATCGACGAGGTGCATATGCTGACAACGAGCGCCTTTAATGCTCTTCTCAAGACGCTGGAGGAGCCGCCGGCATATCTGATTTTTATTCTGGCGACGACGGAGGCGCATAAGATTCCCCTGACTATTTTGTCGCGGTGCCAGCGCTATGACTTCAAGCGTATTCGTGTCGACGAGATTGCCGCGCGTCTGCAGGAGCTTTTAGAGAGGGAAAATGTGGAGGCGGAACCGGAAGCGCTCAATTATATTGCCAGACAGGCAGACGGCGCCCTGCGCGACGGTTTGAGTTTACTGGAACAGTGTATTTCCTTTTATTTTGGGGAGAAACTTACATTTGAAAACGCCCTCAATGTTTTGGGGGCGGTAGACCATGCAGTGTACCATGAATTGATGGAAGCCTTGGTGGAAAACCGTGTGGACGACGTCATACAGGTCGTTGCCAATATGATAGAGCAGGGAAAAGATTTGACGCAATTTGTCAATGAATTTATCTGGTATCTGCGCAATATGCTTGTTGTGAAAACTGCCGACAATGGAGAACAGTTAGTCGATATGTCGGCGGAAAACAAAAAAGAATTGAAGCAGTATGCAGAGATTATAGAACTTCCGGTGATATTCCGCTATATTCGCATTTTATCCGAGCTTGCAAATCGTATGAAATATGGAAATAACAAGCGCATTATGCTGGAGGTGGCGCTCATTAAATTATGCCGTCCCCGCATGGAGCAGGATTATGATTCTCTTGTCCAGCGGCTTTGCGCGATAGAGCAGACAAACGAGGAACTTCAGGAGGCGCTGGCTTCCGGTAATCTGACAGTGTCCGCGCAGCAGCATGCGCAGGCGGAAGAAGAGGCGCCGGTATTGCGCAAAGATATCCGGCCGGAGGCGGTGCCGGATGATGTGCGGGCGGTCGTACAGAATTGGAAGCAGATTCTCGGACGGGTTAGTCCGGTCTGCCGCAGCATGCTTGCGGATGTCCGGCTGTCAGTTTCGGACGATGGAAAGCTGATGATGGCTTTCGGGCAGGAAGTCACGGCGGAATATTTCAGGAGTGAGGAACATCAGAATGAATTAGTTGAGGCAGCAGGGCAACTGACGGGAAAGGAAATTTCACTGGATATCCGTTATGTGGAAAGCCGTCAGGAAATGAGTGCGTTCCCCGAGCTGCGGAATATAATAAAAAATGTAGAGATTGAAATATTAGATTAGAAAGCGAGGATTGAAGTATGGCTAGAAGAGGCGGTTTTCAGGGCGGTATGCCGGGAAATATGAATAATTTAATGAAGCAGGCGCAGAAGATGCAGCGCCAAATGGAAGAGACGCAGAAAGAAATGGAAGACAAAGAGTATGAGGCGACGGCCGGCGGAGGCGCTGTTGCCGTGAAAGTTTCCGGTAAAAAGGAGATTTTATCCGTGAAACTGAGTGAAGAAGTTGTAGACCCTGATGATATTGAAATGCTGGAAGATTTAATCGCAGCGGCGACCAATGAAGCTCTTCGCATGATGGAAGAGGACAGCGCCAAATCCATGGAGGCGTTGACTGGCGGTCTGAATCTGGGCGGAGGATTTCCTTTCTGATGAATTACTACAGTGAATCGATTCAAACGTTGATTGAAGAATTGTCCGGACTTCCCAATATCGGCCCCAAATCGGCACAGCGCTTGGCGTTTCATATACTGAATTTGCCGGAAAAGCGGGTCGAGCATTTGGCAAACAGTATTCTCAATGCGAGAAAGAAAATTTGCTTTTGTAAAGAATGCTTTAATTTGTCCGACCATGAGCTGTGTCAGATTTGCAGCGATGAAAAGCGGGATACCTCTACGATTATGGTAGTAGAGGAGCCGAGCGATTTGGCAGCGTATGAAAAGACGAGACAGTATAAAGGCGTCTATCATGTACTGCATGGCGCGGTCAATCCGATGGTTGGCGTGCAGCCGGAAAACCTGAAGTTAAAGGAATTGATGCAGCGGCTGCAGCGCGAAGACGTGAGCGAGGTTATTGTTGCCACAAATTCCACGGTGGAAGGCGAGGCGACTGCTTTATGGATTAGCAAATTCGTCAAGCAGGCAGGCATTAAGGTGACGCGGATTGCCAGCGGGGTTCCCGTCGGCGGGGCCTTGGAGTTTATTGATGAGATGACCCTATTCCGCGCGCTTGAGGGCAGGACGGAACTCTGAGCGCAGGAGCGAGCGGTAGAGTCCCATTGTTATAAAATCAGCAAGTTTCATAACGAGGTTGAGGTGGGTCGTCTGCAGCAGCATCTGGCTGCCAAAACCGGAGAGGTTTACGATTCCGGTAATAAAAATGTCGCCTACCGCCGGCAGATTTTTAGCGACACCAACGCCGGGAGAGAGCGAACCCTCTCCCAGAGTGACATAGCCGATGTGGTCGACGATACCAAGAGAGGCGTCGATAGCTATTACAAGGGCTTCGGGATGGTATAATTGAATAATTTGCAACGTGGCTTCCAGATTTTTGGCGTGAATTGGTTTTTCCAGCGTGCCGTAAATATGGAAGTTTTTTTTGTGGGGGCGGGTTTGGTAGTGGCGCAGTTTATGGCCGATGATGGGGCCGAGACAATCGCCGGTAGCGCGGTCGGAGCCGATACATAGGAGAACAATCTCCTCTTTTTGTTCTATATTTTTCTTTACAAGCTGTTGTAAAGCGTCTGCAAAATTTAATAGTGACTGATTGTCACCGGGATTAAAATACTGAACCATAGTTAGTTCCTTTCCTGCTTCATTATTTCACTTCGGGGGTTCCAATAATTTGTCAAAAAATATTTTGCTACCCTCCAATCATTTCTAAAAAAAGTATGTACGAGTTTTGCTTAAAACATTCTTCAATTTTCATTAATTTTGGTTGTCCAATCGACAAAATACGCGCGTTTTGTATGCTATGATTAAAAGGAATCAAAGGAAATCGTTTGGAAAGAGAGGTTTAAATATGCAGTGGACAAGACCAAAGAGTGTGCGTCAGATTGGCGGGATACCCGGCCGGGGCAGAATATATATCGAAGATTATGTAATCCGGTTTGCAAGACAATTGGCAGAGCAGAGTAGAAAGGAAGAGAAAGCGGCTGTTTTGCTCGGCAACTATTATATGTATAACGGCGAAAAGATTTATCAGATTTCGGGTATCGTGGAAATTGATGGTTTTGCCAACCGCAGTACGCCGGAACTCACTTCCAGTGTATGGGATAACGTGTATTCGGAAATTAAAGAAAACTTTACCGATTTGGAAATTATCGGCTGGTTTTATTTTGAAGATGGTTTTTCTGTCAACCACGCGTCGCGCCTGTTGGAAATACATCGGGCAAATTTCCGCAAAGGGGACAAAGTTCTTTTTATTTTTGACGAGAGGGAAAAAGAAGACCGCTTTTTCATTTATCGCAATGGGCAGCTGGAGCAGCAGAAAGGGCATTTTATCTACTATGAGAAAAATCCGGAGATGCTTCGTTATATGGAAAAGGAGAATAATCGTCATGTACATATTGTGGAGCAGGAGGATGACCGCGTAGTCCGCAATATACGCGGAATCATGAGAGAAAAAGAGCAGAACCGCACGAAGTTTGAGCGGAGAAATTCACATATCGGGCATGGGATTATCGGCATGGTTGCCTTGATTGCCCTTTTGGTCGGCGTTGTGGCGATTCGCAATCAGACGACCCTCAACCAGATGAAAGACCAGTTGCGCGCCCTGCAGACGCTGGCTCAGCCGCAGCGGATGAGCGAGGGAAGCCGCACAAGTGTGGAGACGCAGTCCGGCGGCTTGCAAAAAGAGGGAACCCCTGCGCCGAGCGTTACGCCGGCTGCCGTATCCGGCTCCGCCGTGCAGGTAAGTCCTACGCCGGCCGCCACCGCACCGGCCACCCCCGTGCAGACAATCCAGTGATTAGATTTTGAGGGAAGTGCCAGAGTGGCGGGTATCATGCGGTATCTTGTCCGGTATCCACTCCCAGCGAAAAATACATTGTTTCTTTTGTTTCTAGAAATCTTTCGCCGCCCCCTCGCAAAACTCGCTGTCTGCAATGTCGTTTTTCCTGACTTTTGCAGCATTGACCGCTCGTCGGTTCTTATGCACCACCATTAGTTACTGATTCTGCGGGCGGCACCTAAAGGTGCCGCTTCTGGGAAGAGGGCTGCTAAAAACAAATATATTTGTTTATGACAGCCCTCTTCCCAGAACAGATGCTTCGCATCTGCCCGCAGTAAGAATACAATTATTCTGGTGGTGCATTAGCACCGTTGCGTAGCGGTCTAGTGAAAACGGGCTGTCAAAAGTCAGGAAAAACGACAGCAGACATCTCAGACAAGTGCTCGGGCGGCGCTCTGGAAACAAAAGAAACAATAATTTTTCGGGGAGTGATACAAGGACAATGATACCGCATGATACCCGCGCAATACACAAATTCGGGAAGACAAATGATTAAGTGATTGCCCTGAAAAAAATGCGGGCAATATTGCGAAACATAGTTTCTTGTGATAAAATAGGCAGAAGAAGTGAGAGGGTTGTATGCAAAAGAAGGGATTGGTATGAATTTTTCGGGAAACAGAAGGCAGAAGAAAATCGCAGGCATTTTTCTTGTGGGATTAGCGCTTCTTGTGACGGGACTGGGAGTGTTTTCTTATATATATGGCAATCGTTGTTTTGAGCACTACCGCGTAGAGAGCAAGGTGGAGCGCAGCGATAGCAATAATGTATCGTATCAATTTCATAATGGAAATATCCTTAAGTTCAGCCGCAGTGGAATCAGCGAAATTGATAATAGCGGCAAGAGTCTCTGGAATGGCGGCTACGAGATGAAACGCCCGCAAGTTGACATAAGTGGAGATTATGTTGTTGTCGCTGATGTGGACGGAAAAATTTTTTATGTTTTTAATGGAAAAGATGAGGGAATCAGCATAGAAACGAATCTGCCGATTGTGCGGGCCAAAGTGTCGGAGCAGGGTATTGTTGCCGTTTTGCTGAAAGATAAGGACTCCAATGTTTTGAATCTTTACAATCCGTATGTTCCGGCCGGAAAACTGCTTGTGGAAATTCCGACGAATGTTGCGGAAGAGGGATATCCGATTGATTTTGATGTTTCTCCTGATGGCAAAAGCGTTGTGACATCGCATTTGGTTGTTACGGGAAATAACATTGATAATAAAGTGAGTTTTTATAATTTTACCGAGGTGGGTCAGGACAAAAATACGCTTGTCGGCGGCAAGTCGTTCGGGGAAGAAATGGTTGCCAAAATCGAGTTTGCCGATGATGACAGAGTCGTTGTGTTCCGCGAAAAAGGTTGTACCGTTTTTAAAGAGATGAGACAGCCGGATGTGGCGGCAGAGATGAATTTTGCGGATGAGATTAAGAGTATGGCGTTTGACGGGGACACAATTGCGGCAGTAACCGCGAAAGAGGGGAAACTCGATTCCCAGAAATTGTTTCTGTATGACAGCAGGGGGAAAGAAAAGCTGCAGCAAAATATTTCCTATGAATATGATGATATGCAGATTTATGGAAATGAAATTATATTTGTCGGCAACCGCGTCTGCAACATAATGCGTGCGAACGGCCATGAGAAGTTCAAATATCGTTTCCAGCAGGAGATTGATGCGATTTTTCCGACGTCGGATAGTAATGAGTACACGTTGATTGACAATCTGGCGATACATAAAATTTCTCTCAGCAGCTAGAATGGAGAGAAGAAAGGCCTGAAAGATACAAAAGGGGGATAATATGCAGCCGTATGTGATAGATTTGATTGCGCTGGCGATAATTATTTTGGGAATTGTGATGGGAGCGGCAAGAGGGCTTCTCCTTACCGTCTACTCAATGGTGAAAATAATATTGATGATTGTATTGGTTGTAGTTTTGTATCCGGTGATGAAAACGATAGTACCCGAGCATATATCATGGGGAGCGGGACTTGCAGTTTTGGTGGCCATGATTGTTGCGGCGGTGGCATTGGGAATGGTAGCAAAGGTGTTACATCTGGTTGATAAAGTGCCGGTTATCCGCGGCATAAACCGGCTGGCCGGAGCGATACTCGGCGGCGTGCTGGGACTGATTGTCGTACTGGCGGCTCTACTTGTTATTTCTCTTAGCCAGAGCGCCGAGTGGTGCAGGGAGATTTATCCCTGTGTACAACAGAGTAGTTTGTTGAGACCACTCTTTGCTCTTTTACACGATTTGCCAATACCGCTGATACATCATTGACCCCCTTACAGACATTATTAATAAGGAAAATATTTTTCCTTGACAAAGGAAAGTCCGCACGATATAATAATTTAGCATGCGTATCGTGTGGACTTTTGTGCGTTGTTTTTATGCGCGGGCAGATGTCTCCATGCGTTCCGTCTGTTAAAAAATTATCTATAGGAGGTGAAAATTAATGCCAACTTTTAACCAATTAGTAAAGCAGGGAAGAAAATCGGTTGCGAAGAAGTCCAATTCTCCAGCACTGCAGTCATCCTACAATTCTTTGAAGAAAAAGTCTGTTAATACAAGCTCTCCACAGAAGCGTGGTGTTTGTACTGTTGTCCGTACTGCTACACCTAAGAAGCCTAACTCAGCTCTTCGTAAGATTGCCAGAGTTCGTCTTTCCAACGGTATTGAGGTGACAAGTTATATTCCGGGTGAAGGCCACAACCTTCAGGAGCATAGCGTGGTTATGATTCGCGGCGGCCGTGTTAAGGATTTGCCAGGTACGAGATATCATATTATCCGCGGTACTTTGGATACGGCTGGTGTTGCTAATCGTAAACAGGCCCGCTCGAAGTACGGAGCAAAGAAACCGAAAGCTGCAAAGTAAGCTAATTAAAAAAAGTACCGGATTAATTTTTGCATCTTAATTATAGAAGTAAGCAAACTTTAAGCTGGTGCGGACACAAGTCGTGAGTACCTGTGAATTAATTATTATTAAGGAGGGAAGTAACGTGCCACGTAAAGGACATATTCAGAAAAGAGACGTATTGGCAGATCCAGTGTATAAGAATAAGATTGTTACGAAATTGATTAATAATATTATGCTGGATGGAAAAAAGGGTGTTGCTCAGAGAATTGTATACGGAGCATTTGAACAGGTTGCAGAAAAGACCGGCAAAGATGCTTTGGAAGTATTTGATGAGGCTATGAACAACGTTATGCCTGAACTCGAGGTAAAAGCGAGACGTATCGGCGGTTCCACGTATCAGGTTCCAATCGAAGTTCGCCCTGACCGCAGACAGGCTCTGGCTCTTCGCTGGTTGACCACGTATTCTCGTAACCGTGGTGAGAAGACCATGAAAGAGAGATTGGCGAATGAAATTATGGATGCTGCCAACAATACCGGTTCATCCGTAAAGAAGAAAGAAGATATGCACAAGATGGCTGAGGCGAATAAAGCTTTCGCTCATTATCGCTGGTAAGAAGTGGAGACACTTGGAGCGAAGGCTCCCGCTTTCGCACATTATCGCTGGTAAGAGGAGCAAATGCTTGGAGCGGAGGCTATTACTTTCGCTCATTACCGCTGGTAAGAGGAGCAAATGCTTGGGGCGGAGGCTATTACTTTCGCTCATTACCGTTGGTAATTTGATTTTTGTAAAAGGAGGAACTAGCGTTGGCTGGAAGAGAATACCCATTAGAACGTACCAGAAATATTGGTATTATGGCTCATATTGATGCCGGTAAAACTACTTTGACAGAGCGTATTCTGTATTATACCGGTGTTAACTATAAAATAGGCGAGACGCATGATGGCGCTTCTACCATGGACTGGATGGAGCAGGAGCAGGAGCGTGGTATTACAATCACATCTGCGGCTACGACCTGTCATTGGACATTGGAAGACCATCATAAGCAGAAACAAGGTGCGTTGGAGCATCGTATTAATATTATTGATACTCCGGGACACGTGGACTTTACGGTAGAAGTAGAGCGTTCCCTGCGTGTACTGGATGGTGCAGTTGGTGTGTTTGACGCCAAAGCAGGCGTTGAGCCTCAGTCTGAGAACGTATGGCGTCAGGCTGACACTTACAATGTACCGCGTATGGCGTTCATCAATAAGATGGATAAGATGGGAGCAGATTTCTTTATGTCTGTTCAGACCATCATTGACCGTTTAGGTAAAAATGCGATTCCGGTTCAGATACCAATCGGAAAAGAAGATGATTTCATCGGACTGATTGATTTGTTTGAAATGGAAGCATACTATTATAAAGATGATAAGGGCGAGGATATCGAGATTACATCCATTCCGGATGATTTGAAAGACCTTGCCAAGGAATGGCATGATAATCTCGTAGAGAAAATCTGCGATTTGGACGACGATTTGATGATGCAGTATCTGGAAGGGGAAGAGCCGTCTGTAGAGGAACTCAAGAAAGCTCTCCGCAAAGGTACGATTGCCTGTCAGGCAGTTCCGGTATATTGCGGTTCTGCTTACAAGAACAAAGGCGTTCAGAAAATGTTGGATGGTGTAATCGAGTATATGCCGGCACCAACGGATATTCCGGATATTACCGGTGTTGACGAAGAGGGCAATGAACTTACCCGCCGTTCTTCTGATGATGAGCCGTTCTCTGCTTTGGCATTTAAAATCATGTCTGACCCATTTGTTGGTAAGCTGGCATTCTTCCGTGTGTATTCCGGTACATTGAACTCCGGTTCTTATGTATTGAATGCAACAAAAGGAAAGAAAGAGCGTGTCGGACGTATTTTGCAGATGCACGCCAATAAGCGTAGTGAGTTGGATAAAGTTTATTCCGGTGATATTGCAGCGGCTGTTGGTTTTAAATTGACAACGACAGGCGATACTATCTGCGATGAGAAAAATCCGGTAATCCTTGAGTCCATGGAATTCCCTGAACCGGTTATCGAGCTTGCAATTGAGCCGAAAACAAAGAATGATCAGGGTAAAATGGGTGAAGCCCTTTCGAAACTGGCAGAAGAGGATCCTACATTCCGTGCACATACGGATCAGGAGACAGGCCAGACGATTATCGCCGGAATGGGCGAGCTTCACTTGGAGGTTATCGTTGACCGTTTGCTCCGCGAGTTTAACGTAGAGGCAAATGTCGGCGCTCCTCAGGTTGCTTACAAAGAGACATTTACGAAAGAAGTGGAAGTCGACAGCAAATATGCGAAGCAGTCCGGTGGTCGTGGACAGTACGGACATTGTCGTGTGCGTTTCACACCAACAGACCCGAATGGCGAGTCCACTTATGAATTTGAATCCACCGTTGTCGGCGGTGCTATTCCTAAGGAATATATTCCGGCCGTTGATGAGGGTATTCAGGAAGCTGCTCAGGCAGGTATTTTGGCAGGATTTCCGGTGCTTGGTATCCACGCCAACTGCTATGACGGTTCTTATCACGAAGTCGATTCCAGTGAGATGGCTTTCCACATTGCCGGTTCTATGGCATTTAAAGATGCGATGAAGAAGGGCGATGCCGTATTGCTCGAGCCTATTATGAAAGTAGAAGTAACAATGCCGGAAGAATACATGGGCGATGTAATCGGAAGTCTGAATGCGAAGCGCGGTCAGATTGACGGTATGGATGATATCGGCGGCGGTAAGATTGTTCGGGCATTTGTTCCGTTGGCTGAGATGTTCGGCTATTCTACAGAACTTCGTTCATCGACTCAGGGACGCGGTAATTATTCGATGTTCTTTGAGAGATATGATAAGTGTCCGAAGAATGTGCAGGAGAAAGTTCTTGCGCAGAAAAACGGAAACTAAACTGTTTTTGGGGGTTGCTTTTTTATCATCAATCCCCTATAATGAGGCTATATGTTAATAGCAGATATTTCTAAATTTAAATTAAAAAATGTTAGGAGGACGTTTAGAAATGGCTAAGGAAAAGTATGTAAGAAGTAAACCACATTGTAACATTGGTACTATTGGTCACGTAGATCATGGTAAAACAACATTGACAGCCGCTATCACAAAGGTATTGGCTGAAAGAGTATCCGGTAATGAAGCTACTGATTTTGAGAATATCGATAAGGCTCCAGAAGAAAGAGAGCGTGGTATCACAATTTCTACTGCTCACGTTGAGTATGAGACAGAAAATAGACATTATGCACACGTTGACTGTCCGGGACATGCCGACTATGTTAAGAACATGATTACCGGAGCAGCTCAGATGGATGGCGCTATCCTTGTTGTAGCTGCAACAGACGGTGTTATGGCTCAGACAAAAGAGCATATCCTTCTTTCCCGTCAGGTAGGTGTACCATATATCGTAGTATTTATGAATAAGTGCGATATGGTAGACGACGAAGAGTTGCTTGAGCTGGTAGAGATGGAGATTACAGAGCAGCTTGAGGAGTATGAGTTCACAGATTGTCCGATCATCAAGGGTTCTGCTTTGAAAGCTTTGGAAGATCCAAACAGCGAGTGGGGCGACAAGATTATGGAGCTTATGGCTACGGTTGATGAGTATATTCCAGATCCTGAGCGTGATACAGATAAGCCATTCGTAATGCCTGTAGAGGATGTATTCTCTATTACAGGACGTGGTACGGTTGCTACCGGACGTGTAGAGGCTGGTACACTTCACTTGAATGATGAAATTGAAATTGTTGGTATCAAAGAGGAGACACAGAAATCTGTCGTAACCGGTATCGAGATGTTCCACAAAGAGTTGGATGAGGCTCAGGCTGGTGATAATGCAGGTGTACTTCTTCGTGGTATTCAGAAGACAGATATCGAAAGAGGTCAGGTACTTGCTAAGCCGGGTTCATTGACCTGCCATACAAAGTTTACTGCACAGGTATATGTGTTGAAGAAAGAAGAGGGTGGACGTCATAAGCCATTCTTCAGTAATTACCGTCCACAGTTCTATTTCCGTACAACTGACGTAACAGGTGTTATCCAGTTGCCAGAGGGAACAGAAATGTGCATGCCTGGTGATAACGTAGAGATGTCTATTGATTTGATTCATCCGATTGCTATGGATCAGGGGCTTACATTCGCTATCCGTGAGGGTGGTAGAACAGTAGGTTCTGGTAGGGTTGCTACAATCATTGAGTAATCTTGTAATTAGAGCCAAATAATAAAAATAAGCACCGCAATCCTTTGAAAAATCAAGGGGTTGCGGTTTCTTAATGCCTAAAAATAATAGCGAACAAAAGGAAAAGCCACTTGCCGAAATTTCATTGAAAATGGCTTGTGGCTCTAAAATGGCTCTATTTTTATTCGCTGTCACTCTGATTCTTCTTAAATTGCCGCTCCAAATGTTCATTTCGGAGTTTCATTCTTGTAGCACTGTCTATATTTTCATACACTTTCTTTGTCACTGGCAAGGTGGAGTAATCAGCAATTTTCTGTTTTTTCCATATATCAAACATATCCTTTGGCGTAAAGTAGGATTCAAAACTTTCCCGGCTCTCATTCAATGAAGCAAGGAATTGACACATATCTGCATTATATAAATGTCCTTTTTCGTTCCCATAGAATTTAATGTTTGCATACCAACGGTTATCTTCGGTTTCTATGTCATTGAAAAATTTATCGTTGATTTCCAGTTCATAGCGCAATTCTTTTAATTCGTTCAATTCTAAAAGAAAACTGATAATATCGCCCATAGACGATAAAGAAAATTCATTGTCTGAAATGCCAAAAAGCCAATCCAAAGAAACGTGGTATTGTTTTGCTATGGCATAAAGTACCTCGTTGGACGGAGATACCGTTCCGTTTTCATAACTGGATAGGGTGGATTGCTTTATGCCTAGCTTTTTGCAAAATTCACTTTGGTTCAAACCTAGATTTTTACGGAGTTGTTTTATCCGTTCTGCTATCTGAATTGTATTATCCATGCCGTTACCTCTTTTCTTTTTTGCTTTCTTATAGTATAGCACTTCCAATAAATATTGACAACAATAATAAATATAAAAAATGCAAATAAAAATTATTGACATAAATGATAGAGGGTGCTAGAATATCATTAACACTAATAAATAGTGGAATAAATGATAAGGAGAGATTGCATGAACGGACAGAACTACTTATTGACTGCCGGAGAAGTTGCGGAAACATTGGGTGTTTCCAAAGGACACGCTTACAAACTGATAAGAGAATTAAATGAAGAATTACAGAGCAAAGGCTATCTTGTTGTTGCCGGGAAAGTGCCAAAGGCATTTTGGGAAACAAAGTTTTACGGTTACAATCAGCCGAACCAAACCGCATGAAAGGGGGATAAGGAATGTCTGCTTCAAGAGATGAAAAGACCGGGAAATGGACTGCTCAATGCTATTACGAAAACTGGAAAGGGGAGAAGAAGCACAAAAAGAAACGTGGTTTTGCCACGAAAAAAGAAGCGTTGGAGTGGGAAAGAGAATTTCTGAAAAGTACATCTGCCAATATGGATATGATGTTAGGCGCATTTGTTGATGTGTATTTCCGGGATAAGGCAGGAGAACTAAAGGAGCGCACGATAAAAAATAAGCGTTACATGATAGAAGCCCATGTATTACCTTATTTCGAGAATAAGCAAATGAACGAAATAAGCCCCTCTGATATTATCCAGTGGCAGAACGCTATTAGAGCAAAAGGGTATTCGCAGACTTATTTGCGTATGGTGCAAAATCAGATTACAGCATTGTTTACTCATGCAAGTAACATTTACAATCTCCACAATAACCCATGTAAAAAGGTTAAGAAAATGGGGAAGTCTGACGCTGACAAGCTGAACTTTTGGACGAAAGACGAATACGATTGTTTCATCAGCGGCATTGACCGGGAAAGCAAATATTATGTGATATTTGAAATTCTTTTTTGGACGGGGTGCAGAGAGGGGGAAATGTTGGCTTTAACAAAAGAAGATGTTGATTTTGAGAACAACCAAATCAGCATTACTAAGACTTATTACAGAACGGAACGCAGGGATATTATTACAACGCCGAAAACGGAACAGTCGGTTAGAGTGATTGACATTCCGCAATTTTTAACAAAAGAGATTGAAATGTATGTGAACCGTTGTTATGGTCTGCCGGATAATGAAAGACTGTTCCCGATTGTGGCAGAAGCGGTACAGCACAAGCTAAAACGTGAGTGTGTGAAATCGGGAGTAAAGCCGATTAGGGTACATGATTTACGCCATAGCCATGTAGCATATCTTATCAATCAAGGCGTACAACCTTTGATTATAAAAGAACGGTTAGGGCATAGGGATATTAAAATCACACTGAATACTTACGGGCATTTATATCCTAATCAGCAAAAGAAAGTGGCAGATATGTTAAATGCCGCAAGAAATGAAAATGCCCCTGCCGATTGACAAGGACATTTCACTACAAAGGCAGAGCCTGTTGTATTTATATCTCGCAAATATAGTATAACAAAGGCTCTGCCGAAACTCAATCGAATTATTTCAGTGGAGGACGCAAATGGAAGAAAAAAGAGAGAAAAATTATCGTTTAATCAACATGGAAGATGTAGAAGCAAGAGAAGTAAATTGGTTGTGGTATCCTTACATTCCCTATGGAAAGCTGACGATTGTGCAGGGCGATCCGGGGGAGGGAAAGACCACTTTTATTTTGCACCTTGCGGCACTTCTCACAAAAGGCGAAGCACTTCCCTGTGAGGAAACAGCAGAGGGTAGAGAGCCAGTCAATGTAATTTATCAGAACGCTGAGGACAGTTTGGAAGATACCATAAAGCCCCGATTGTTAGAAGCAGGAGCAGACTGTAACCGGGTGTTGGTAATTGATGAAAGTATTGATTGTTTGAGTATGACAGATGAAAGGCTAGTCCGGGCAATCAAGGAAACCGGGGCAAAAATGGTTGTGTTAGACCCGATACAAGCCTATTTGGGCGCAGATGTGGATATGCACCGGGCAAACGAAATCAGACCAGTGCTGAAGCAGTTGGGAAATATTGCGGAAGAATACGGGTGTGCGATTGTCCTTATCGGTCACATGAATAAGGCAAGCGGAAGTAAATCTACTTACCGGGGATTGGGTTCAATAGATTTTCAAGCTACTGCTCGGAGCGTGTTGGTAGTCGGCAGAATAAAGGACGATAAGACTTTGCGTGTGATAGCGCATGATAAGAGCAGTCTTGCGCCGGAGGGAACTTCAATAGCGTTTCGCATGGATAAGGACAACGGTTTTACTTGGGAGGGTGTTTATGATATTACGGTTGAGGAATTACTTTCCGGCGAAAGCAGAGGGCAGAAAACAAAGGACGCAAAATCATTTCTTGCGGAGATTTTGGCAGAGGGGCAGTTGTCCTGTAATGAGATCACAGAAGCGGCAAGGGAGAGGGGTATTAAGAAGAAAACGCTGTGGAACGCCAAAAAGGAAATGAACATTGATAGCGTGAAAGTAGGCAATCAATGGTACTGGACTTTGTAACAAAGGAAGATAGCAAGATTACCTTTTCTAAAGATAGGGTAATCTTGCCACCTTGATTAGAAGCGTGGCGGCAATAAGGCGGCGAAAAGCCGCACCGTCCGTAAGGACGGAAAGCCCCCGGCAGGGCGCAAAGGCACTTTTGATAAAGCGGAGCGTGTCGAAAGTGCTTTTGCGTTACTTTCG
>CAJUTM010000028.1 GCA_910589595.1 uncultured Eubacterium sp. | reverse complement strand
ATTATACACCAAATCCTTGAGTAAAAGGTGTCAACTAAAAGTGTACAACATCAAAATAAGCTCGATAGCTTATTTTTCGCACCACTATTTGTGCCTAAGCGCCACAAATAGTATTGATGTACAGAGCAAAAACAGCTCCGCTGCTTTTTGCTCGTACTTCCTCCGCTGCGCTTCGGAATGGAGATTAACATACATTCAAAAACCGAATTTTGCACTCTTTGTCCATAGTTGACACATTCTTTTGCTACTTTTCTCAATCTTTTCCGACCTTCTGCATCCTGTGTCGAAACATCATATGTAATCAGCACTAAAATAGTAATCACCTACTTCCACAAAAATGGCGGATACCCATCCAAATCACATCGAATCGTACGCGCGAGCAACAAAGCTTGTACATACGGAACCAGTCCCCACTCCATTTTTTCTTTCAAAAAGGGATGTGTGATTTTTTCCTTTTTATGATTCTGCCAAGCATTGAAAAAAACTTTTCTCCCCTCTTCATTCAATAACACCGCCCCGTCCTGCTGCCTTTCAAAATGAGAAGCCTGAAGTGATTTTGTGTTAGCCTGACGGTGGCAAGTCGAACCCGTTTCTTAACCAGCTATTTTACGAATGCGTTCGTTAGTTTCAATCGCCGTAGTCACCGCTACGACTCATTCAACTGCCTTCGCATTCGTAAAATAACTGGTTTGAAATCTCCGACCGTGTGTGGTGTATTTTGGCGAAAAACAAGGCTAGAGGACGAAGTCTTGCTGGCGCAAGACAAGGACGATAAACGAAGTTTTTCGCCAAAATACGCCATTCACGGCGGGTTCGACTTGTCATCGTCAGGCTAATTAACGTCAAAACAAATCTGTCGGCCAAGATTGGACGCAATTCTTCCATCAAATCAAGCGCCAATGAAACCCGCGCCGGTCGGTCGCTATGCATAAATCCCACATAGGGGTCAAGTCCGACACTATACAGTGCATTTGCACATTCACCGGCCAAAATTGTATAGGCAAATGATAATACCGCATTCACATTATCCAGCGGAGGTCTGCGATTTCTTGTTGAAAACAAAAAATCTTCTTTCTGATTTAAAATTAAGTCATTAAAGACAGAAAAGTACTGTTCTGCAGCCTTTCCCTCTAATCCACGTAACTCATCAAGAGAAGATACTTTTTCTATGTCAGGTAAAGTTTCATAAAGAAAATGGGAGACTTGCCGCAGTTTTTCTTCATCGACGCGATAGGCATGGTCGCGCAGCGTCCGCTCTATACTCCATCTGCCATTAAAGACCTTTCCCAAAATCATATTTTTTGCATATAATATACTTCTATCCTGATTATCAGAAATGCGATACTGCTCTTTTCTCAGGAGAACGTTTCCGTATTCTCTGCCGACTGTGCGGGCAAGAAATTTCCCTCTGGGAGAAAAGAAACTCATCCCGATTTTCCTCTCTGCACATGCCCCCATAAGCGCCGGAGTAGCTCCCTTATATGTGAAGCATACGATATTCTCCAATGTATGAAGAGGAAACCGGCCAAGCGTTTTTTCATCGTCAATTATTACAATATTTTCTCCATCTAATGTTAAATAACAGCTTTCTGTCATCACATATAATGTATTTAACAACTTCCGCATTTCAGCCTCCTGTATGTCAATTTAATTTCCATCACTACCAAAAATATTCTGCTTGATATACTTTCCAACATCCATGCTCTTCTGTAACTTAGGCAGGCACAAGTCCGCCAGAGAACAGGATTTGCATTGTTTTGAGGTAGTCACTTTAGGCGTATGTTTCCGTTTAAACATCTCATGCATTTTCTCGGCAGTTTGCCGCGTCTCCCCCCGCAAATCCGGCGTAAACTCCACCTTGGTTCTTCTTCTGTTTTCACCATAATACAAAAAACCTGCAGATATATTTGTCTGAAACATTTCTTCCAGACAAATTGCCTGTGCGCAAAGCTGCAATTCATCTGCCTGATTCTCCTTGGGCAGCCCGTGTTTATATTCAATCGGCAAGGGATTCCATTTCCCATCATAGCCAAATAAGTCAATGCCGTCCTCACTCTGATGAAACTCAACTACATCACACTGTCCGCTTAATCCCAGCTCATGCGAAGCAATCCGCAGCCCTCTGACGATTAATAAATCCCCTCTCTTTTCCAAAGAGTTCTCGTCATGCGCTTTTTTGTGCATTAGTTCTCCGGCAGTCGTTTTGTAGTTTTCAGCCCATTGCTGCTCGATATGTATCAAAGCCCATTGTCGCTTACAAAACGAAAAATGCTGAATCCCTGAAAGCATCAGGTAGTCCTCTTCCTTATACATAATTAAATTCCTTCTATCTCTTCAAGCTCCAAGTCAGGCAGGGAATCGATAATAATTTCATAATCCTCAAACACTTTCGGGTCATCGACTTTCGCTTCTATCTTTACCAGTCTGTGAACTTTCGCTGATGAATACTGCCCCATAGGACAGTTGTGCTTCCACCAGTAAAGCCTGCACACTTCCATACTTCCATCCGGTCTTGCAGAAGAACTATCATTGACAAACAATGTCCGCAGCGCCTCTTTTATCTTCTCTGCATCTTCATCACTAAATCCTGTCTTTTCCGCAAGCTGATGATTAATGCTTCCCTTAATGACATACAATGCCGAATGTACCTTATGCTTCATCCCCATTGTGTCGGATGATTTTTTGTCTTTTGTCTCGCTGTTGACACTTTTTGTTATCTGCATACTGTCAATGGAAACAGGCAATACACTGAAAGCGGAATGAATGGATACCGGCCCCCTGACGCCAACCGATACATTACCATCTTTAAAAGCAAAAACCTGTCCAAAACTGCGCACATCCATCCAGTTTTTACACGCCTCTTCGGCATATTTATCTCTATCTTTTTCTTTCTGCGCTTTCTGCATAACCTCGTTCTTTTTTGCCCTGTCTGACAAACTTTTACACTCGTCATCCACACGCTCATCACTTTGTACGAATATATTCTCACCCATATCCTGCAGCCTGTTTCTAATCTTGCGTTTGATACACACATCGGAAATCTCCCCATAACCATCATATGTCTCGCGGGGCCGGTTCCCATTGAGCGGGTCTCCGTTCGGATTTGCATTTTGTACCATCACTAAAACCTCAAAATCAATTTTGTTTGTAAATTCACCCATGTTATCTCTCCTTTTCTTCACCAAATAAACTACTGTTCCTTTTTATGAAATGCCTGCTTCATATACTCCGTCTGCATATAATATGCCGGCAAATACATCTCGGACAACGGTTTATTATCAAAACCATTTCTGGCAAGATTTGTCATAATCTCCTGTGTCCATTCCTCAAATTTTTTCAACTCAAAATCAGATAACTTTTTCTCATAAGATATCAAATTCTGTTTTATCGTTTTACAGGTTTTTGCCGGCCTGCTGCTATAGGCATTCCAGTACCTCTTAGCGTTTGTAGCCCGCCTCTCCTTTTTATTTCCATCCTCATCAAAGCCAAACATGGCGCGCTGTTCCATATAATCATAGACAGCTAAAAGTCTCCCAAATAGAACACTGCGGTCATTTACATTATCCTTTAGAAAATCATCCATTGTTCCGCCTCCTTTCTCATAGTTATAGCGAATCATTGCACATACAACACACAACACATCGTTGTACCATACAAAATCATCCATCGTTTGCGGCATGGATGCCCTCCTTGCCGCCGCTCTGATTAAATCTTGCGGAATTTTTGTTCTCTTTCCCGTTATACATGGAAGCAAACGGTTCGTCACATTCCGCAGCAGCTTCGCGTCGGCGTCCAGCCAGTTTTTCTTCTGTGTGCCAAATGCCGCAAGCGCCATGTCGCGAGGCGCCGGACAACACTCGCACCATATTCTCTTCTTTTCGCCATCGGCTTTCTCAATTGAGATGTAACGTTGCCATTTACAATGTTCCTGCCAGTTTAACAGCGCATCCATGTACTGTTTTCCACCCATTTCATCATAGTAGGCAATGGAAAGCCGCCCCGTCGTTGCCGCATCCAGCGCAAGTACCGCAATGTTATCATCTGCCTTGATTTTAGCCGCATATCCGCTTACCGCATGATTAAATTGCTCCGCAAAATATTTTCCGGTATCCGCTCTGCTTGTGGTGTTTGACGGAACATCATCAAACACGTCAAAATCGAAATCGTCTATCTCCTCATAAGCGTGTATGGAATCTTTCATCATGTCGGGAATTGGTATATCTCTGTTTGTCATCCAGCAGACGATGACCGAGCCGTCCCGTGTATATCCCTGCTTCTGGATAAGCCACTTCAAGGCATTGTGCGCCTTTTGCGACGTCACATACCCGACAGAAACTGCCTGCTCCTTTGTAACAAATCTCCCCCGATAAGTAAAACCGCTCTCGTCATTTCCCGAAATCAGCTTTGCCTTATCACCGCTATTGCGTAGCTTAGAAGGATGTTTCTCTGAACATATCGCCATTTCTCCGGATACATAGCACAATTGCCAATTATCAAGCTTTTTCTTGTAATACCTGTCATACACCTCGTACAATTCTTTATTTTTCCATACACAGGGCATATCCTGTCCATATACGATAAACCTCACATTCGCTCCCGTCTGTCCGGAACCCTGTATCTTACTTTCGTCCGTCAGCCGGCCGTTTTCATTTAACTCCAATACATGAGCCCCAACTAAATCATGTATCAGCGTTTTCTTTTGCAGATATCTGTACACGGACTGTACGACAGGGTGAGTATCCTCAGACTCCGCCCAGTCCCGCAGCATCTCCATATACGCCTTATAATATTTTTCTTCCTTTTCTCCCGTATAGAGCGCGTAGTCTCCTGCCACATAGCAAAGCTTATCACACAGCGGGTGTGGAGTAATGCCGCTACTCCTCGCTGCAGAATCTTCCGTCACCGGAATGATGGTGACGACATCCGAACCCTTGTCCAATTTTTTAGCTCCTATGAAATTTCCCTCTCCATCCATTGTCACTTCAATCTGGGCATTAAACGTAGAATGAGAAAGCGGTAATAAGACAGGCTGTGCATTTCTAATCACTCCTGCCTGCTCTGCATGAACATCGTAAGTATCAGCTAAGGTCTTTAACAATGCCAAACGCATCACCTCCCTCAAATTCGGCAAGTCCCGCAAAATTTTCACCAGAAACAAATGATTTTTGCTTTCCATCGCCAAGAATACGCCGAATCCCGCATTCCTCCGGACGCGGAAAATGAATGATACCATTATTCATTTGGGCATTCCACAAACGAACTGTCATTTTCCCCTTTTCCTCTTCCCGTACGGCTTCATCCGGATAAGTAATGCCATGCACCATAATACCAAAAGAGAGGCTTGTCGTATCGTAGTCTCCCTCTCCCTCTTCCAGAGGACATGGCTCTACATATCCCTGACATTCCCGCGCTCCTAAAAAGATATCCCGTCTTCCTCCCCGCTCAAGCATTCTTTTGGCAATGTCATAATGTTTGTGTTCATTTCTGTCATGCGCCAAATCTTTCCGATTTTCATTCCATTCGAAATGCGCTCTGACCCGATACTCTACATTCTGCAGATAAGTATAGAACGATAAATCATTTCCTCCGGTATATTTAATTGGCCTAACTCCTTTCGTCTCTGTCTGTATCAGCTTCATAATGCGGCATTCATCAATGACCCATGTAATCGTCGGTTTCCAATAAATCGATTCCGTAATTCCCTTTAACGCCTGATAGGTAGGAATCTGATAACTGCATTTTTCACCGCCTGTCTTTGACAGGGGGTCTGTAAATAAAGCATACCGCCCGAATACACGATACTCAATAATATTCGCATACTCCACTCTGCACTCCTCCTTTCATCCTTAACCTTTTCTTATATAATAAGAGGTTCCCATTCCGTAGTAATTCCCCGTTCCATGCTGTAAGCATCCGGAACTGCCACCATATATAAGTCAGGAATTTCTTCACTGACAGACTGAATAAGTCCCTCGTATTTCCCCAATAAATTTTTCCGCACATTTACCGTATACCGCTGTGCTTTGCGTATATATTGTTTTAATTCCGTAAGATTGGAAACCTGCCAGATGGCGTCGAGAATATCGCGCCCCTCTTTATAAGGTACAATTACACCGATGGAATAATCGTCAATAACCCGATATGCCTGTCCTGCCGTTTTGTATGCCTGCCTCATAATATCTCTTTTCTGCGGACAGGGAAATCCCTCGGATAAAAGTTCCATAATACTCGTATCCATTTTCTCTAAAGGAAAATTCATTTTATCCTGCATATAAAAATAAATTTTCTCATAATATCGATTCATCCATTGCGGCAGTAACAAACTTTCCCCGCTGCCACTCTCCTTATAGTCATTCAGTATTTCTTCCGTAACCCTGATATTGTCCAGAAGTTCATCCATATTCCCCGTGTTCTCACCTTCAAGGTCAACGAAATACAAACTGCCCGTTTCCATTTCCCCATTTCGATTGCAGCGCCCCGCACTCTGCGCCAAACTGTCGAGTCCGGTCAGGGAACGGTATACGCATTCAAAAGAAATATCCACTCCCGCTTCTATCAGATTAGTACTGACAACAACAATCTTTTCCTGCTTACTCTTTAATATTTTCTTTATATTTTCTATTCTGTCGCTTCTATGTTCCGCACATAAATTCGTCGTAAGATATTCAACATGTATGGAAAACGATTTCAAAATATCATACAATTTTCCTACCGCAGATTTCGTATTTAAAATGACAAGAAGCGATTGATGGTATTCCATCTGCCGGATAATCTCCTCCCCGAGGCTCTCAAATGTATATTTCTCCCCTAATGTGGGAGTATGTATTTTGACCCGCTCAAATCGGTGAAACCAAGTATCTACATTTTTTATCATGTATTTAGGCTCACTGTAACATATAGGATACACCACTTTCGCTAAGGCAGGCTGTGTTGCCGTACACAAAACAATATTGGAATGGCAGACTTCCTTTAGGAAATTAAGCATACTATTAAACGTGTGTATACATTTCATGGGAATCGATTGAACTTCGTCAATGATAATAACAGAATTTACAAGCCTGTGCATGCGGCGTATGAAGGCGCCGTTTTCAGAGAAAAGCGTATTCATAAATTGTACAAATGTAGTGCATATGAACGGCTCTTCCCAATTCATGTCAAGTTGCACAAATCTCTTCTTTCGATAATCCTCATTTTCTTCCGTTGTGTCCTTTACTACGGATGAGTGATGTTCCAACACCCAGGCATCCTGTCCGACCGCCTCCCGAAATACGGCGGCATTCTGCTCGGTAATGCTAATGTAAGGCGACACATAAATAATGCGCTCCGTCTCCGGGTGCCACCTGCAATATTCCAAGGCATAGGCCAGACTGCTCAGGGTCTTGCCTCCTCCCGTGGGAATCGGGAGACAATAGATTCCTGCCGGATGCTCCGCAAACTCCCTGCACTCCTGCTGCAATTGATTTCTTCCCCCGATAATTTCCTTTTCCCTCTCCGTGAGGTCAGACGCACTGCCGGCAGAACGGATATCCTCCATGTATTTCTGAAAATTTTCCTGCGCTTTCTTTAATATTTTTCTGCTGTCAACCGGATTGCCCTTAGACAATGTATCAACATTGTCCATAAAATCAGATGTGGCCTCCCAATCAGAATCAATTAAAATTGATAACATCAACCGCTGCAGAGCGGCCAAAAGAAAGGCGCGGCAATTCTTTGATAAGAGCTTTCTTTCCTCCTGCTTCCCTTTTGTCAGCAGCGGTCTTAATTGAATAACCGCATTCTTCATCTTTGCCCATAATTGTTCAAATTCCTCTTTGGCCATCGTAAACACTTCATCCGGTTTATAGGATACCAGAAAATCTCTTTGCGAATTGGCGCATGCCTCCTCATAATCTTCAACACTCCCTATTTTTGCCGAAAACAAATCCGTTTGTTCTATGTTGACACAATCAAATAAACCATGATGTGCAGCCACTGCATAAGCGACTAATTCTGTCAGAATTTTCACCCTGACAGAACCCTCATGGTACCGTTCATAAATATATTTTGCTCCCGTAGAGGCATGTCCGATTTTGCCCCGCATTTTTCTTCTTACGCTCTCGTCCGCATATATGTAGTCATCAAACTTGTGCTTGCTTTTTCCCATGTCATGCAGCATTCCACATAATGACATAATCTGCGCAATGCCACATCGCATTCCCTTTTCCCTGCACAAATGTACAACCTTTTCTGTATGTTCGGCTACTGATTCTTCCCGCTCTAAGCCATCATCTGAAATGTGTGCTGTCATATGGGCTGTCCTCCTTTTTCTTTTGTATATCATATATTGCTATTGTATCACGAAACGGAAAGAAATACAAATGTATTGTAAAAATAGATAATCCGACAGAAAGCTTGCAGATTACCACAATAAACACTATTCATTTATGCGTTTATCGTGTTTTGTTTGCCCGATTTCCCTTAGTATGTTATGATAGAATCAAATAAAATTACGCTTCGAAAGGAGAAACGAATGAAATCATTAGAAGATTATATAAGGACAATACCGGATTTTCCCGAAGAGGGAATCCTCTTTCGTGATATTACCACGCTTCTTCAGGACGCAGACGGGTTAAAACTTGCCATTGACAAAATGATTGAAGTATTGAATGACGTTGACTTTGATATTGTCGTCGGCACGGAATCCCGCGGGTTTATCTTCGGCGTTCCGATTGCGTATGCGCTAAATAAAGGATTTGTTCCATGCCGCAAGAAAGGCAAACTTCCGTACGAGACTATCAGCACCAGCTATGAATTGGAATATGGAAGCGCGGAAATCGAACTTCATCGGGATTCTATCCGCGCCGGACAGCGTGTCGTTTTAATCGACGACCTGATTGCTACCGGCGGTACGATGGAAGCCTGCGCCAAGCTGGTAGAAAAACTCGGCGGCGAAGTAGTGAACATTGTATTTCTTTTGGAATTAGCCGGACTAAACGGCAGGGAGCGTCTGAAACAGTATCCCGTGACCGCGCTTCTCAGCTATGATGACAAATAATAATATTGCTTAAAAAACGGACAATACGGCCATACTTCAAAAAGGAACGTTGTTCCATTACATTATCGGGAAGGAATGGTCTTATGTTAGAAAAAATATTCCGTTTAAGCGCAAATAATACATCTTTGAGGACAGAGGTTGTCGGCGGCCTGACTACCTTTATGGCCATGGCTTACATTCTCGCCATCAATCCCGCCATTTTAAGTGCTGCCGGCATGGATTCGGACGCCGTACTTCTGGCTACTGCTCTGTCCGCCTTTATCGGATGTACCGCTATGGCGCTGCTCGCCAACTACCCGTTTGCTCTGGCTCCCGGCATGGGATTGAACGCCTATATGGCATACACCGTCTGCGGCTCCATGGGCTATTCGTGGCAAATTGCTCTGCTGGCAGTTTTTGTGGAGGGTATTATCTTTCTCCTCCTCTCCCTGACAAATGTCCGTGAGGCGATATTCAACGCAATTCCCATGGAACTAAAAAAAGGCGTGAGCGCCGGTATCGGCCTGTTCATCGCCTTTATTGGTCTGCAGGGAGCCCATTTAGTCGTCAGTGACGAGACGACGCTTATCACCTATGTTAAATTCGCAAAAGATTTTCACACCATCGGCATCAGCGCCCTGCTCTGTCTGATTGGTCTGTTTTTCACAATTATTCTTTATAGTAAACATATCAAAGGAGCCATTCTGACCGGCATCTTTGCCACTTGGATTCTTGGCATGTTATGTGAAGCAGCAGGCTTGTACCAACCGGACGGAGCAAGTTTTCCCTCTCTGTATCCGGACTTTCACATGACCAGCTTATCTGCTTTAGGCAGTACATTCGGCAAATGCTTTACAACTGACTTTCAGTCGGTAAGAATCATTGACTTCATTGTCGTCGTCTTTGCCTTTCTGTTCGTAGATGTCTTTGATACGCTCGGCACGCTAATCGGTGTGGCAACAAAATCGGATATGCTTGACGAAAAGGGCATGCTGCCACGTATCAAACCAGCCTTACTGGCTGATTCCATTGCCACATCTGCCGGAGCCATTCTTGGTACTTCAACGACTACAACATTCGTCGAATCTGCTGCCGGTGTCGCTGCCGGAGCTAAAACAGGCCTTGCCTCCGTGACAACCGGCCTGCTGTTCCTGTTTGCCATCCTTTTTTCTCCCATCTTCACGGCCATCCCCAACTTTGCCACAGCGCCGGCTCTCATTTTCGTAGGCTTCCTGATGATTTCTTCGCTTATCAACATCAATTTTGATAACATAACCGAAGCCGTACCCGCCTATCTTGCGATGATTGCCATGCCGCTCACGTATAGCATTTCCGAGGGGATTGCTCTGGGTGTTATCTCCTATGTCGTCATTAACGTCTGCTGCGGTTACGCCAAAAAGATAAACGTTTTCATGTATATACTCGCTATACTGTTCATCGGTAAATACGCTTTTCTGACAGTTTAAAGAACGCCTTTTTCACTCTGCCCTATTTCACGGCAGACAATATCCGTATCCGCATATTCCTCATCAATCAAAATGTAGTTCGCCTTGTATTCCCGACATCTTTGCAACCGTTTTGCATTATCTTCGAGTACGGATTCGAATGTACAGTCCTCATCCTCCCCTCTGCCCTCGATTACTCCTGCAAATTTTTTGATATCTGCAAAATGAAGCTTAATGTACTTTTCACTCATCACGAGACAATAATAGCGGATATGACGCGAATATTCCCCATCAAAATAGTTCGTCCAGTCGTATGGAATATAGCACCCCTCAACGATAAGATTTTGCTCGTTCTCAATCGCCGTCTTTATCATCTCGCAGACAATCGGCCACAGATATTCTGTCAACGCCTCCTCTTCACTCACAGGTGTAAGCGATGTGTTTCCACTGCGAATTAGACCCATCTTTAAATGGTCGATAGACAAATAGGGATATTTATATTGTTCCAATAATTTTTGTGCGAGAGCCGTCTTTCCCGTATGGGATGCTCCTGTAATTAAAACAATCATTTCTTCTCCTTCTAAAAAAGCGGTGGTTGCAATACACGCCGCTCCAAAAAACACTTGGTATTTTTCGCTCTGCACAGAACGCTTTACAAACCGATAATGTTTTCAAAATTTCCGTGAAAGATTTGCTCTTTTTCCTGTCTCGTCAAGTCTGTATTCTCCAGCCACGCAATCGCTTCTTTCTGGCCGCTCCACGGACTGTCCGTTCCGAAAAGTATCCGCTCGACGCCCAGCGCGCGCACGAGACTGACAAATCTCTCCGGCGTCAGCATACCCTGAACGCCCTGTATAAAATCTTCAGAAAACGCAGTGTCAAAATATACCGGCAACTCCGGCAACTGCTCCTGAACCTCATCCCACAGACGCCATCCGCCCATGTGCGCCAGAATTATTTTATCCGACTGCGTCTCCCTAACAACTTCAATTACATGCTCCGGCCGGCAGTGAATCGGGTCGGGAAGTCCGATATCCTCCCCCGCGTGCACCATTAAAAACAATCCCAATTCCGTGGCCTCTGCGACAATCCGCTTATAGCGGATATCATGGAAAAACGTTTCCTGATAATCGGGATGAAGTTTCACTCCCTTTAACCCCGATTCTTTCACACGGCGCAGCACTTCTTTATAATTGTCCGTCTCTGGATGAATGCCGCCAAATGACAAAAGCCCTGTCTCCTTTGCCGTGGCATTCGTGCGGGCCGCCTCTTCGTTAATGGTATCGACCTGTTTTGCCGAAGTCGCTACCGGAAGCAGCAGCGAATAGTCCACTCCCGACTCTTTCATTGAAGCAGTCAATCCGTCCCGCGCACCGTTCGTCTTTGCCGGAATCCCGGAGCATGCCTCTAATTTCGCCACTGCTTTCGCCGCAATTTTATCCGGATAAATATGGGTATGAACATCAATAATCATCAAATGTCCGCCCCCTTACTTTTCAAATCCGGTAAGAAATCCTTTTTGATTCAGTTCCACTGTCTTCGGCGGTACGGTAGCCGCGATTACTTCCAGCCACTGCTCTTTGTCAAAGTCCATGCTTTTAGCCGCCACACCGAGAATAATTGTATTAAAAACTCTGGCATTTCCCAGTTTTTTTGCCTCTGCCATCGCATCAATGGATACGACACGATACTTTTCTTTCAATGTATCGAGTATATTTTCCGGATATTCTGCCATTCCCGTCACTACCGTCATCGGGTCCATACGTTGGTCATTGACAATCATTACGCCGTCTTCTTTGAGAAAATGAGCGTAACGCATAGCTTCTAATTTTTCAAAGGCAATAAGAACGTCTGCCTGCCCTTCTTCGACGATTGGCTCATATACTTTATCGCCATAGCGTACGAACGTTACCACGCTGCCCCCGCGCTGTGCCATCCCATGAACTTCGCTTAACTTTACATCATATCCGGCCGCCTGAATGATTCCGCCAAGCACCCGGCTTGTCAGCAGCGTTCCCTGTCCACCGACACCAACAATCATTATATTTTTTGTTTCCATATATTTCTACCTCGCTTTTTGCACCTTACTAACGCGCCACACAATCAATGGCATCAAATTTACATAACTGTTTGCAAAGACCGCAGCCATTACACATTGTCTCATCAATGGAAATCGTTCCATCCTCATTTTTTGTAAGAGCCGGACAACCCGGTTTTAAACACATCCCGCACTTCTTACATTTGTCGCTGTCTGGCACGCACTTGTTCGGGAATGACACCCCTTTCAACAGAGCGCATGGCGCGCATGCGATGATAACGGACACTTCATCTTTGGCAACCTCTTCCTTTATTGTCTTCTCTAACGTTTCAATATCAAAAACATCCACTTCTACGACATTCTTGACACCAATGGACTTACATATGTGATAAATGCTCATCGCCGGAACTTCCTGTCCCATCAGCGTTTTTCCGGTAGCGGCGTGGTCTTGATGTCCGGTCATGCCGGTCGTAGAATTATCCATAATAATTACCGTTCCCGTGCCCTGATTATATACCATATTCATCAATGAATTAATTCCGGTGTGCATAAACGTGGAGTCCCCAATCACGGCAACCCAGTTCTTAATATATTCGCTGCCGTGCGCTTTTTCCATTCCGTGTAAAGTCGAAATACTGGCGCCCATACACACCGTCGTATCGATGACATTCAGCGGCGGCACAGCTCCGAGTGTATAACAGCCGATATCGCCGGCAGCATGAATTTTTAATTTATTTAACACCGAGAACGTTGACCTATGCGGACAGCCCGGACACAAAATCGGCGGGCGCGCCGGCAGTCCCTCATAGGCGTCGGCTTCTACTTTCTGCGAGAGTATCTTCTCACGCAAAAGATTAGCGCTATACTCGCCCTGTCGGGTAAACAGTTCTTTGCCGATACATGAAATCCCCCAAGCTTTTACCTGCTCTTCAATAACCGGTTCCAGTTCTTCAAATATATATAACGTATCAACTTTCGACGCAAATTCTTCTATGAGTTTTTTCGGCAGCGGATGTACCATACCAAGCTTCAGTACAGAAGCATTCGGAAATACTTCCTTGACATACTGATACGGAATCCCGCTTGTGATAAAACCGATAGAGGTATCGTTATATTCCGCCCGATTTATGGCAAAATCACAGCCGTCCTCCACCAGACGGTTCATGCGCTCTTCAACATGAAGATGGCGCTTAATCGCATTGGCAGGCATCATCACATTTTTGCCCGCATTTCTCTCATACGGCTTATCCTCCGGCACAACTCGCTCTTCCAGCGTCACCGGCCCCTGCGAATGCGCCAGTCTCGTCGTTGTGCGCAAAATAACAGGCGTATCGTACTCTTCGCTGATACGGTACGCTTCTTTCACAAAATCTTTTGCTTCCTGACTGTCGGATGGCTCTAACACAGGCACAAGGGCTGCCCGCGCAACGCAACGGGTATCCTGCTCATTTTGCGAACTGTACAGACCGGGGTCGTCTGCCACGACAATCATCAGTCCGCCATGCGCTCCTATGTAAGACACCGTATATAATGGGTCGCTTGCTACATTCAGGCCCACATGCTTCATCGAAGCCATAGCGCGGACACCGCTCATGGACGCCCCGATTGCTACCTCTGTTGCCACTTTTTCATTCGGCGACCACTCGCAGTAAATCTCATCATAAGTTACAATATTTTCACTTATCTCCGTACTCGGCGTACCCGGATAAGCAGCAGAAACCTTTACGCCGGCTTCGTAAGCTCCCCGCGCGATGGCTTCATTTCCAAGCATAATCTTTGTTTCTGACATCTCTTTCCCTCATTTCCATTTTGTATCCATTCGGGGCGGTACCCACGCCCCACATCATATTATCACATAAAAGAATTTCGCGCAAATACAACATTCTTTTCCATTTTTCGACTTTCTCAGCAAGTTCGGTTTGTCATCGTCCGGCTAACGGCGCATATATACATTTTTCTGGTTTTTCCCCACATTTTCTACCTGAAGTTCCCGAATACTCTGCACCAGCTTCTGGAACGTGGCATATCCAAATTTCTTTACTTTAAAATTCGGGTAATGGTCGTATACTTTCTGTGCCAGTTGACCGATATCAATGCCGGTAACGCCCGCTTTTTCCACCGTTTTTATCATCAGTTCCTCAATCTCTTTAGCGTCGCTTTTGAGGATGACATTGACGCTTGTGTTGTTGCGCCGCAATTCAAAGTTGTCCAAATCCTCGATAAAGCGGGAAAGCGAACTGTAACCGTAATTGCGCACGTCGAAATCCGAATATTTTTTTACTAATGCGCTTCCAATCTCTCCCAAACCGGTTTCCTTGCCATTATTTTCATTGGTAGTAATAATTTCCAGAATGGCGTCTGATATTTTCTTTTTGGAGACTACATTTTTCTTTTCTTTCTTTTCTTCTACCCTCTCTCCGTCTCCCTCAATAAGAAGTTCAATATTAGTAAAGACAGAGCAGGCTCCACGAAATGATTTTGGCGTCTTGCTCTCCCCCATTCCGATAACTTCCATCCCCGATTCGCGCAGCCGGCTCGCCAGCCGCGTAAAATCCCCATCCGAGGACACAATACAAAATCCCTCTACATTCGCAGTATAGAGAATATCCATAGCGTCAATAATCAACGCCGAATCAGTTGCATTTTTTCCCGTCGTATTCCGAAACTGCTGTATCGGCGTAATAGAGCGCTCCGCCAGCTCACTCTTCCACTTGTTCATATGATGGTCCGTAAAATCCCCATAAATCCGGCGGTAAGTCGCCACGCCATGACGTGTCATCTCATCTAAAATACAGTCAATATACTTCGCTGATATATTGTCTGAATCAATTAATAAAGCAAAACGTTTGTCACCCATTCTCATAACCCTCCATTTATAAACAAAAAGCCTGTCAGGCTTAATATCATTTTATTATACCACAAGTCAGTGATATATCCAATGGAAACTGTTTGAACGCAATTATTTGCTTTCTGATAGTTGATGTGTATATTCTAAGAAAGACAATGCCGCTTTGCCCTCTTCTTCATTATACTCCCATCCCAACTTGTCCCCAACATACTGCGCCGTACTTTCAAATAACTTACACATCTGAAAAACAGACTTCCACGCATTATCTGCATTACAATCAAAATAAGTCGATAAAAACATTTCCCATTCTTTTTCCGACAACCATTTGTGTAAGTATTTTGATGATTTTCCAGTGCTTATTGACCATCCTGTTAAAATACCTGCTTTCCAATTCAACATAGTAATAAGCTGGCTCCTTACATAATTTGTCATATCTTGCACATAGGGAAACTCTTTTCGCCACAACCCTTTTGCTATATTATTAGTACACCACCAAAAATCATTACAGACTGCCCGATATTGTTCTTTCACAGGCATTTTCACCCAATATTGACGGTCTGTTGCCTTCTCCACTCGGGGTAATATATTTTCTTTATCTAATAAAATTTTGCAGAGCTTATCATCGTGAATATGTTGTAATGCGTAATTTGCAGACTGTACAGTTAAGTCAATTCGGGTTCCGTCCACAAATTGCATAAGCCAGCCATATGAGTTTTCCTTATCGCTTGGATAATATGGATTTTCATCCGGATACTGCATATAGAGAATTTCTCCAAAAAGGTTAATCCAGTCTTTATCTTCTATAAAACTTCTGATGTCTTCCACAACATAAACAATATCATAATCTTGAAACATATCTTTGGGAACATTTTCATTTGTTCTTGAACCATTCATATATACAGCTTTAATTCGGGAATCATTTTTCGCAATCTTTAAAATAAGGTCGTACATTTCGTTTTCCGCTCTCATAATTACACCTCCGTTATTGCTTCCATCGCAATTTTCATCGCTGCTGCAAAATAGTCATTCCCCCAATTTCTTGTGTCATGTGCATCAACATCTGCCCAATCTCCACTCCTCCCCTAACTGGGGAAAATAAGTATCGCCTGCTACTTCTTCTTTTAAAACCGTGAGATAAATCTCTGCCGCCAAAGCCATTCCCTCATTATAGATACGCTCTCCGCCGCATAAAAATATTTTCTTTTGCGGATATGTCTCTCTGGCATGTGCAATCGCCTCCGTCAACGATTTTACTATATGGCAGTTCTTTCCCCCCACTTTCCATTTTGACGATACGACGTAGGTAATCCGCCCCGATAACGGCCGCCCGATTTCTTCGTATGTGCGCCGCCCCATCACGATAACATGCCCCATCGTCAGCCGTTTAAAGTGCTCCCTGTCCTCCGGTAAATCCCACGGTATTTTCCCGTCTCTGCCGATGACGCGGTTTTCTGCCATAGCGGCAATCATGGCGATATTGTTCCCGCCCTGTCCAATTTTAATATATTTTCTCATTTCATATTCCATCATCGGATACCCCCATCAGAAAACGATATTATACCTTGCAAATCTTTTCAATAGCACTTTATATTTGGCTCCAACATCTGTATTTTTTATAACATGAAACAATAAAAAAGGCAAGAAAAACGGCATAACCCGCAAGTTATGCCGCCCCACAAGCAATTTAAAACTGCTTTATGTGTAGCCTGATTTGACAAAATATTACGCCTCTCTTACTTAGCCGTCTGCCTGTTTACAGCAACACGTCTACATGGTCAACGGATGTTTTCTCTGTTCCCTGAACCTCGTTCACTTTCTCTCCTGATGATTTTTCATTTACACCTTTTTCACTCAGGGCTTTCTCTTCTTTTGTTTCCTCCGCTTTCTTCTCCTTTGCTTTCTCTTCCTGTTTCTTTTCCGCTTTCTTTGCCTCTTCTTTTGCTTCCTGCCGATTGATTTCCGCTGCCTGCTCTACTGACTTTCTCACCTCCGACAGGGATGAAAATTGCGTGTTTTCAACCGCGTCAGCTTTCTCTTCCATTTCTTTCAGCGCGTTTTCTTTCTTTTCCACACTTGCGCCGCGGCCCGCGTCCTGCTTAATCTCAGCGCGCAGGATATTTGCATTCGCACGCACATTATTGGCTACGCGCCCCTGCATGGAAGCCTGCTCCATTCTGGCGCCGGCTGTCAAAAGCGCATTCATACTTCCGCCGCTAATTCCCATCATAGTGGTATCCTCCTTTCTTTAATATTAAAAGATATCAGATTCAAAAAGTAATATGGGTAATCATTTACACTTAAAACAATACACCTTATGCACCTGTTATCTTCTCTCTGTATATCGGATAACAAGCGTAAACAATTAACACACGTTATTATTTTATATAAAAAGTGCCGTCTGCAAATCATTCCGCACAGGGCGGTCTTTCCTATACGATAAAAAAGAATGATACTATGACCTTATACATCATAGTATCATTACAAAAGTTTGCTAATATATCCTGACAGGTTTTCACGAGCTCAGATTCTTCCAGACAGCGGCGCCGTTTTGACCTACGAAAATCGTCACTTTACCATCCTGCACATAACTGCTGAATGCCGCCATACTATAGCCATTCTGCCATGTACTCATCATACAGTACATCTGCTCGCCCTCCTGCATTCCCAGAAGCCAAGCGTCGACTTCTATATTGCGTGAGCCGCCGCCAACCTGTACGGCAACGATAACTTTATCTTTTCCATCAAAACGGCCATACACAATCAGAGATTTCTCACTATGAAGATAAATGAGACTTCCTGTTTTAAACACTTCATAATCTTTGTGTATTCGTATCATTTCTTTGTGAAAAAGAAGCATTTCCCTGTCCTGATTTTCCCACGGATATGTTCTGCGGCTGTCGGGGTCCGTCCATCCGCATACGCCTGCCTCGTCTCCATAATAAACAGTCGGCGCGCCTACCCATGTCATCTGCATGACAACGGCCTGACGCATAACCGCCGGATTGATTCCGACCTGCGCCGCCATCGGACCGGAAAAAGCAATTCGGCCAACGACACGGTTCGTGCGTGTAAGAAAACGGGAGTGGTCGTGATTGGATAACTCATTCATCGCCACCTGTGCCGTCGGCGCCGTAAATCGGGCGCTGAAATCTGTCATCGCGGTAAAAAAGGCGTCTGCATTTCCAACCATATCTCCCCGATAGACATCGCTGTGCTTTTCCATTCCGGTCAGAAACCAGCCAACCGGCTCCATAAAGGCATCATAGTTCATAACCGTATCCCACTGGCTGCCATCCAGCCACGGAGACGGATTTCCATAATGTTCGGCTAAGATAATAGCCTCCGGATTGACAGACTTCACAGCGTTGCGAAATTCTTTCCAAAACTTGTGATTATACTCCTCCGTCTTTCCTAAATCGGCGGCTACGTCCAGACGCCATCCGTCTATATTATATGGCTCTGACAGCCATTTTTTGGCAATCTTGCGTATATAATCTGCCAGATGTTCCGAATCTTCATAGTTTAGTTTTGGCAGCGTATCATTTCCCCACCAAGCGTCATAATGCGTATTGTCCGGCCAGCTGCCATCCGGATAAAAATGAAAGAAGTCATGGTACAAACTGTCTTTCTGCAAAAATGCTCCTTTATTGTAGGATTCATCTTTATCATATATTTTTTCCCTGTCCATCCATTTGTTAAAAGAACCACAGTGGTTGAATACTCCGTCAAGAATAATCTTCATTCCCCTGCGGTGCACTTCTTGGACAAACTCCGCAAAAAATTCGTTGCTTGCCTCAAGATTTTTCATATTCACCACGCGCTTAATATATTTGCTCGCGTGTGCGTTTTCCATATCACCCTCTGCCAGCGGCTCGCCGCCATCTTCTACAATAACGCCATAATGCGGGTCAATATAGTCGTAATCCTGCGTGTCATATTTGTGATTTGACGGCGATACAAAAATCGGATTCAAATACAGCACCTCTACGCCCAAATCCTGCAGGTAATCCAGTTTCTGCAAAATCCCCTTTAAATCCCCACCATAAAAATTGCGAATATCCATTGAAGAGGGTAATTTGTTCCAATCCGCTACCCGTTTGACATGCTCGCCGATATAAGTATATTCATTGTCTACTACATCATTGCTCCTGTCGCCGTTGCAAAAACGGTCGACAAAAATCTGATACATCACCGCTCCCTTAGCCCATGACGGTGTTGAGAACCCCGGAATAATGCAAAAGTTAAAATAGGGGTCTACCTGTTCAACAACCCCCTTACGGTTACAGATTACCGTCTCCTGTCCTTTTGTAATTTTGAAATGATATCCAATCTGCTTATCCTGCAATGAAAGAGAAACCTCATACATATCAAAACACTCTGTCGAAGCGCTCTTCAGCATCGGAATCGGTTTTTCTTCTACAATTGCCGTGACAGAATCGACATCATCTTTGCCCACACGGCAACGTATGGTAACCCTCTCATACGCTTTGGGCTCGGGTGGAAATACAAAATTTGCTGTTCCATCACTAAAAATAGCTTTCCTATTCATTACACTTTCAGTCATATCGATCTCCTTTATCTCTAAAAACAGTCAAAAGGACAGCTTACGATGCTGCCCTTTTGGGAGAAGGTATTTTTGTTACTTATGGGGTGTAGCAAAAACTATATAATGTATTGGGGTTTACAGCTATTACTATACCACCATAAGGCAAAACAGTGTGCACAAAGTTCTATTTTTTTTATTCTTTCTTTTGTTAGTTTTGCCCAATGTTTTTCTCCCGTTTTATCTTTTGCACAAAGAATTATTCATTTTCATTTAATGTATCGTCATTTTGCTCAAACAACGTTAGAAACTCACTCTGGGCAATGCGCTCTTTCTCGATAAGAAGAGCAGCCAGACGGTGCAGAACCTCCAAATTCTCTTTCAAAAGCCGCATAGCGTGTTCATGGCAGTCATCAATTATCTTCTTGACTTCGCGGTCGATTACCTCGGCCGTTCCCTCGCTAAAGTTTTTCGAATGTCCGATATCGCGGCCGATAAATACTTCATCGCCAGAGGTGCTGTAGTTAATCATTCCCAGCTCATCAGAAAAACCGTATTTCATCACCATATCCCTTGCCCGCTCCGTCGCCTGACGTATATCCTGACTCGCTCCTGTAGTCACATCTTCAAAGACAAGGCTTTCGGCAATCCGTCCGCCGAGACAAACGATAATATCCTGCAGCATTTTCCCTTTCGTCAGATACATCTCATCTTTCTCTGGCAGTGGCATCGTATAACCGCCGGCTCCCTGTCCGGTAGGAATAACGGAAACGGTATACACCGGCCCCACATCCGGAAGTAAATGGAACAAAATTGCATGGCCCGCCTCGTGATAGGCGGTAATCTTTTTGTCTTTTTCCGAAATAATGCGGCTCTTCTTTTCGGAACCGATTCCCACCTTGATAAACGATTTGCGGATGTCCTCGTCTACGACAAATGCCCGATTGTCGCGTGCTGCCGCAATCGCCGCTTCATTGAGCAGATTTTCCAAATCGGCGCCTGCAAATCCGGCAGTCGTCCGCGCCACATCTTCCAGATTCACATCTTCCGCCATCGGTTTGTTTTTGGCGTGTACTTTTAAAATCTCTTCGCGGCCGCGCACATCCGGCAATCCCACATGGATTCTCCGGTCAAAACGGCCCGGACGCAAGATTGCGGGGTCAAGTATGTCCACGCGGTTCGTTGCCGCCATGACAATAATTCCCTCGTTGACCCCAAAACCATCCATCTCGACAAGCATTTGATTCAATGTCTGCTCGCGCTCGTCATGTCCACCTCCAAGACCGCTGCCGCGCCGTCTTGCTACTGCGTCAATTTCATCGATAAATACAATACAAGGCGCATTTTTTTTGGCGTCTTCGAAGAGGTCGCGCACACGGGAAGCTCCCACACCGACGAACATCTCCACAAAATCCGAACCGGAAATACTAAAGAACGGCACGCCCGCTTCACCGGCTACCGCTTTTGCCAGCAGCGTCTTACCGGTGCCGGGAGGACCTACCATAATAACACCTTTGGGAATGCGCGCCCCTAATTTTGTATATTTTTGCGGGTCCGCCAGAAAATCTACAATCTCGCCTAACTGCTCTTTCTCTTCTACAAGTCCCGCCACATCGTCAAAGGTCTTTACTTTCTCATCGGGAGCCGTTACTTTGGCGCGGCTCTTGCCGAAATTCATCATTTTGGCATTGGCGCCGCCTCCGCCCTGCGTATGACCGGTCATCATAGTGAACAAAAGAAAAATAAGCACAAAACCGATGATATATGGCAGGATTGTCAAAAACCACGGCGTCGTCGCCACATCACTCACTTTTACATTCGTAAAGCCGACGGAATCCAAATAATTAATAACCGTATTGACATCCGGTGTAAAAAATGATTTCTGGACATCGTCTTTCGTCTTCACCGTCACTTCTCCGGTGGGCACTTCCTGATTTTGCTCTACGACTACCGCCGCTATCTGATGGTCTTCAATCTCCTTTTTAAATTGTGTATAGGAATAGTTGTTGCGGTTCATTCCCGAGAAGAAATCACCGGACAGGGCAGCCATTAATATAATTACTGCCATCACAACAAAAAAACCATAACCTTTTAACCCTCTCATCGGATTAATCCTCCTTTATTTTCAATTCACCGATATAAGGTAAATTTCGATATTTCTGTGAATAGTCAAGACCAAATCCCACGACGAACAAATCCTCAATCTCGAATCCGGTATATGCGACATCTATTTTTGATATGCGGCACTGGGGCTTATCAAGCATTGTACAAATCCGTAGACAAGCCGGCTCTCTCTTTTCTAACATATGAGCCAGATAAGCGAGCGTACGCCCACTGTCAACAATATCTTCAATAATCAGAACTTCCCTGCCCTCTAACCCCATATTCAAATCCTGATTAATGGTTATACTTCCACTGCTCGTCATCGCGTCGCCATAACTCGAGACACTCATAAAATCCATCGTTACCGGCACAGTAATATATTTTGCCAGTTCACAGGCAAAAAATACACTTCCTTTCAAAACACAAACCAAATGAAGTTGTTTCCCCTCATAGTCCTGATTAATCTGCGCTGCCAGTTCCTTTATTCTGGCTGTTAAATCTTCTTCTTTAATCAATACCCTGATTTCTTCTTTCATGATGTATCCTTTCTCTGGTTACCACCAAAACATGTTTTGTACTTTCCGTAACTTTGCAGTCTTCGCTCACGCGCCCCGATACTGCCCAGAGAACTTTGTTCCCCTCGGCCAGAACCAACTGACGCGCCCGCTCCTGCAATGGAATTTTGCGGTCAACATAATAGCGGTTCAGTTTCTTTCGATGCCCTGCCTTATCCATAATAAAATAGTCCCCCTCTTTCGGGGTTCGTAAAACAAGACTATTCAGTATTTTATCATAATCAAACCATTTCGTATAGTCTTTTTGAGGAATTTGTTGCGGCAAATCATCCCGTTCCTTTAAAGTAAACGTAAAAGAGCTGCTGCCTCCGTCCATTTCCACTATATTCACGGATGGCACGGCACATGCCAAAGAGAAATCGGTCCGTCCCCCGCCGTCATCCCGATACAGGTAAATCTCGTTGTACCGGCGCTCTACGATGACTTTGTCCGGTAAGTGCAGCCGCTTTCCCGTATCTTTGGAAAACAACTCCCGAATCTGCCGGTAATGCGTGCGCGTAATATCTTTTACGCCCCGTATTTTCTGGCGCAGAAAAATGCGGATTACCTCATCTTGTATGACCTCTTCCTGCCGCAAAAGTTCATGCAAATCCAAAACAAGCCGCTCCTTTTTCTCCTGCCGGATAATCGTTCCGGCAACCGGCGCCGCCTGCCTTTCCACATAGTCGCGCCATTGTCGGGCGTCGCCCGCCATCTCTGCCAGATGACGCACCGCCTGACGGTTCAGGCGCTGTTCTAATAGCGGGAACAGCTCTTTGCGAATATAATTGCGCGTATATGCTGTATCCTCGTTCGTACTGTCGTTGCGGTACAAAATATGCTCACGCTGCAAATATGCTTCGATTTCCGCCCTTGTCATGTCCAGTAACGGGCGCAGCACATATCCGGTTTTCGGCGCCATGCCCGCCAGTCCCCTCATGCCGCTTCCGCGGAGCGCCTGAAACAGAATGGTTTCCGCTTGGTCTTCCTGATGGTGGGCAACCGCAATCCAGTCCGCATGCTGCTGTCTGCGTATAGTCTCCAACTCGCGGTAGCGAAGCTCACGCCCTGCCTCCTCCTCGCTCTGTCCGTGCTCTCTCGCCAGCGCGGGAACATCTCTCTCGATTAGATAAAAGGGAAGTTCCCACCGCTCCGCCAGCTCTCTCACATAACAGGCGTCTCCCTTCGCCTCCCGACTGCGTATCCCGTGATTAATATGAACAACCGAAAGCGTCAGACGCCACTCGCTCCTTATCTCATGCAAAAGCTTTAGAAGACAAACGGAATCAGCCCCGCCGGACACACCGACAACAAGGTGCTCCCCCGGGGCAAACAAATCGTGCTCTGTTATATATTGAATGAACTTTTGCTTCACTGGCGCTCTCCTTTTGTATTATCTCCCTATATTGTAACGATTTTACCTCCATTCGTCAATTTTTATTCCAAATTCCGGCAACAAGTACGCTCATATCATCCGTTGCCTCTCTCGTGCTGCGCGCCAGTGCATTCATCAAAATCTGGTTGGCAACGTCGTTCGGGTTTTGACATGCCAGTTCTTCAATAAATGTACTCATATCATCCTGACTTCCATCCATCATATTTCTCTCATAAAAGCCGTCCAGAACGCCATCTGATACCATAATAACCATGTCGCCGTCTTCCAGCTCCACCGTTGTCACATCCGGCTCCGCCTCCATATCCACGCCGACAGGCAGCGCGCTCGATACAATTGTCTCCACCCTGTCGCGGTGTTTTACGAACGTCGTCGCCGCTCCGTTTTTCATAATTTCACACTGTCCAGTATGCAGGTTGATGGCCGTCATATCCAGCGTCGCAAAAGACTCCCCCTCGTAATTGATGACAAAGAGGGTATTCAGGAGGCGAAACGCCGATTTTTTTTCAAATCCCGCTTCCATTAAGTACTCCAGCGATTCAATGAGGTTGCCGCTGTCCCGATAGGCGATTTCCCCGCTTCCCATCCCATCCGTCAATACCATCAAAAGCTCCCCCTGCCCCTGCAATTCCAGAAAGGAGTAATTATCTCCGGAAACCTGCTCGCCGCTCTTGGCAATCCGCGCCAGTCCGGTAATCGCTTTCAGGCGTGTATCTTCCCGAAAAAACATTGTATCCTGCTCATGCGAAAGTACATTCCTCGTCTCCCTTGCCGGCGACATCATCACGCCCGTACCGCGGTACAGCGCCCGCGCGATATCGGTTTTTGTCAGGCACTGGTTTCCCTTGCAGGCGCCCATCAGCGTCACTTCCAGATGGCCCCGTCTCTTTTTCACTGCCAGTTTCTGCAGTTTGACGCCCTCTCTTTTCAATTCGTCCGCAATCCGTCTCTTACATTCTTTTGACTGCTCTTCCACGTCATTGAGGTCTACGGTAAAAGAGCGTAAGGCGGCGGCAATTTCCTGCATTTGTTCCGCCATCACCCGCCGGTTTTCATTCATGCGGTTGTACCACCCGAGACGTACTTTCTCCTGCGCAATCCTCTCCTCCACTCTCATTACATACTCGTCCAGTTTCATGCAGCGCCGGTGAAAATCTGCGTTAATAATTTCCAGCGAAGCCGCCCCCTCCTGTCCAATCTGCCACAAAATTTTGCGCAGACTGCTATCCGTCTGCTCGTAGTGGCGGTTCCAGCAGTATTTACAATTTATGCAGTCCTGACAAACAGCGCGCGACAACTCTTCAAACATACTTTCCAATTCCTGTTCCGTCAGTTCCCTCTCGCTCGTCTGCCCCTGAAAACTTTTGGACAGACGCCGGAACGCTTCTGAAAAATCTTCAATCCGGTGATTTGCCAATTCCCTCACATCCTCTTTTGCAAAATCGCCTTCCGGCTCTCCCTCCAAATCATCTTCCCACCGATGTGCAATTTTAGCAGGCAGAGCCAGAAATATAATGACGGCCGACAGAATCGCTCGCAGCTCGACAATACCGTAGATTTCCCGCAAGGTAAATACCGTCATTATGGCGCCCAGAAGCAGAAATGCCGCGCTGCTGCAAATCCGCCCCAGTTTGCGGAATGCCCCTACCGACACCCCGAGCAGGCAGGCAATGCCGATTGATACGAGACTTTCTCCTGTCAGGGAAAGAAGCATGCCGACGGCGGCTCCCGCAATGGCGCCTGTCGACGCGCCAAAACGATAGCCGGCAAAGAGAACAAACAGATACCCCAATGTTCCCGAAATCGAAAAAATCATATCCGCCTGATGAGGTATTCCGTACAGCGCCGTAACCAGAATGGCTAACAGGCTGATTAATTCCTCGTTGTCGGGAACTTTTTTCCAGTCCTCATACAATAAAAAATGGACGCCCCACTGATTAATATTGGCAAATGCAAAGACAACGATACTTTCCAACACGCTGAGCCAGAACACTTCCCATCTGTTTACCGACACAATACTTAGCACAATGCCTGAGGCGATGTTGACAAGCGCTACCAGCACCGCCATATAGGCGGCCATAAAATGACGGCCTGTCCACCGCTTCTGCAAATTTTTCGTTACCAGTACAACACTGAATAAAAGAAGATACTTCACAAGCGAAAGTCCGTCCATACTCGTAAACATGCCGAGCATTACACAAATTGCCACTCCCTGATAGCCCTTTTTTACATCCGCGGTAGCCGCAACTAAGGAGAGCCCGAAAGGATTTATGCTCATCAGCCAGACACGCCCCATAAAAAAACCGATTATCCAAAGTAATATCATCCGTCCATTGCACCATACTATTTTTCGCTCTTCTCTCACTCTTCAAGCCCCCAGTCTCATCTTTTTTATATACTTTCGAGCATGCCATCTGCATGACGCTGCCACGGCGCATACAATTCGCGACTGCGACAATAGTATAATGGTATTCAAATGAATTTTTTGTCAAAACAGGGAAGCAAAAAAATTTTTTTCTTCTCGGCGCACAAAAAAAACGCCTGTCCGCCAACAAACGTTTCCCTTTCTCTTATTTTGCTTTAAAAACAACCTCATTGTCATATACTAAACCAAATTTCTTACGTGCCAAATCTTCGATATATTCATCCGTATTCCGATATGCCGACTGCTCCTTTATCTCTTTTTGTTCCCGCTCTAATTCTTTTTTCTTTTCTTTTAAATGAGACTGTTCGGTTTCCAGTCTTTGGCAGTTTGCCCTCAGTGTATATCCATGTATCGCCAGTGTACCGACGAACAATACAGCTACTAACATAACCAAATACAAACCGGCACGCCTGCGTCTGCGTGTCCTTCTACTCATAAGCTTCTCCCTTCAAATCTTTCTACAAGAATAGTACCGTACTTGTATTATATAGAGATATCCCTATGATTTCAAGGGTTTTTGCCGTTTTTTTGCTATTTTTTTCTTAATCCAAACGTACGGTCGACAAAAAAAGTCAATAATCGCCCTGATTCCCCTCTGCACGACATTTTTAACCAATTTCCGATATCCGACCATCCCAAGCAAAAAGGCTATAATAAAGAAGCTACGCAAAATTCCGTTATTGAGAGCAAATATCATTTGAAAGACAAAGATTGCCGCAATTCCCCAAAAAATCCAGTCCTCAATCAGCAGCCTGACTTTCCCGATTTTTTTCGTGCCCCGATGTACGACAATAAAATCATAGAGAAACATGAGAAAAATTCCCCACAGAAAGGATGCCAGAACATACCGGAATTGTCCTATAATAAGTTCCATTACCGAAACAGGCGGCTGATAATCCCTCCCGCCGTCCTACCTTTCTGGGATTCATGGTAAATGATTTCACGCACTCTTCCCTCTAATTCCAGTTCTCCGCGCTCTAACGTAAGCCGTTTAACATTCAAATCATTTCCGGTAAAGCGCACGGCTCCCTCCGTCGTCTCCAACTCTACTACCTGATTATCAAACGATACGACTTCCGTCACCCCCGTAAGCTCAACCTGACCACGATTATTCATCGTCAGCTTGTGGTTTTGCGTCGCACGCTCCTGCTCCTGAAGCATAAAAATATCCCCCTCTGCCTTGATACCATAACTATATGCAGAAAGGGATTGTTTCATTACAAATACTTGTACAGTTCTTTTGCTTCTTCTTTTTTATAAGTCTCCTCAATACTCAGTACTTCTACTTTTGTATTTTTATTGCCAAACCGGATTTCAATGACATCTCCGACTTTGACATTCAGGGAGGCCTTTGCCACTTTGTCATTTACTAATATACGTCCGGCGTCGCATGCTTCATTTGCCACCGGCCGCCGTTTAATCAAACGGGAAACTTTCAGATATTTATCCAGTCTCACTCCCCCGCCTCCTTCCATATTATAAGAAAAACACCCCAGAGCAGCACTCCAGAGTGTTCCTGACTTTCATTATTGATTCTGAAACAATTATTTGTTCACAGTCTCTTTCAATGCTTTTCCAGCCTTGAATTTAGGTGCTTTAGATGCAGGAATGCTCATTGGTTCTTTCGTCAATGGATTAATACCTTCTCTTGCCGCTCTCTTTGTAACCTCAAAAGTACCAAAACCAACTAACTGCACTTTTCGGTCATTCTTTAATTCATCTGTAACAACATCAATAAACGCTTTCAATGCCGCTTCCGAATCTTTCTTAGACAATTCAGCTTTCTCAGCAATCGCTGCAACTAATTCCGTCTTATTCATGGATTCTATCCTCCTCAAAAAAATTTGCTAGATTTAATAAACCTATACATCTATATATAACCTTTTTATACCAGTTTGTCAAGGTTTTTTAAGCCTTTTTACGCCTTTTTAGGCAATATTTTCCTATTTTAATCTACTGTTCCATCTGTTTCCCCAGAAAGTTAGCCCCGCATACCGCCATTTTCTCCTCCAGTTCCGTAAACTCCCGTTCCGGATCTTTCGTGAGAAGAATTACCGCTCCAATCGCATCTCCCTCAGCAACAATGGTACTGATTGCTTCTGAATACACTTCATTTCCATCTTCCGTAATCCTGCAAAAATTGCGCTCTCCGTTGATTGCTATCTGCTGTCCGCGCTCTTCCATAAAACGGATTAAATCCGCATGAATATTCTGACCGTGAAATTCCCGTTTCGCCGGCCCTGCCACTGCTACAATCATGTCGCGGTCTGCCACGCACACGGTACACTTCGACACCTGCGCCACCGCCTCCACGTATTCCGCCGCTAATTCTCCCAATTCCCCAATAGGTGAATATTTCTTTAATATAATCCCGCCTTCCCGATTCGTAAAAATTTCCAACGGGTCTCCTTCACGTATTCTTAATGTACGCCGGATTTCCTTTGGCACTACTACCCGTCCCAAATCGTCAATGCGCCTTACTATACCTGTTGCTTTCACTTTTTTCTACCTCCGTTTCAGACTTTTATCTTTGTTTCAAATATACCTTTGCAAAAGTAGTATCTGTAAATGTAGGAATTTTATACCGTTCGTTTTGTCTTCTTTTACACTTAAACTTAACATTATATTTTCTTGCATTTCCCCCAAAAATATTTTATAATTTTGTACAAATACTATAGAAATGAGGTTGAATGAATTATGAAAATTCAAAACAAGTGGATTCGTGCTGCGATACCCGCACTACTTCTTCACTGCAGCATTGGTACCGTGTACTGCTGGTCTATTTTCAGTCAGGAAATTGCAGATCACATTGGCTTTTCCAAGGGCGCGACGGAATGGGCGTTCAGTTTTGCCATATTTTTCCTCGGCATGTCAGCCGCCTTTTTAGGAAAAATCGTAGAAAAGGACATTCATAAGTCCTCGCTGATTGCTGCGATTTGCTTTGCTGCCGGAATGACCGGTACGGGATTCTTTATCTGGTATGGCGGTACTCATCGGGGCAGCCTGCTCGCCCTGCTTGGCATATACATATGTTATGGTTTCATTATGGGAATTGGTCTTGGTACCGGATACCTCTCACCGGTGAAGACTTTGATGTTATGGTTCAGCGACCGCAAAGGTCTGGCTACCGGACTGGCCGTTGCCGGATTTGGCGCCGCAAAAGCAATTGCCAGCCCAATCATGCAGAAACTGCTCACTTCTCTCGGAGACGGCGGTATTTACAAGATGTTCTGGATTTTGGCGATCGTATACTTTGTTATGATGTTTGTCGGACACCTTCTGCTTGCCAAACCGGAAGGATGGCACGAGCCTACCGGCGACGAGAAAGCGCCGAGCGCAATCGAGACAATCAAAACAAAGCCGGCTACTTTCATCGGTATCTGGATTATGTTCTACTTAAACATCACCTGCGGACTTGCGCTTATCTCACAGGAAAAAATGATTATCAAATGTATCGGACTCGGTTCTATGGTCGGTATTCTTTCTTCCGTTACGGCGATTTTCAATGCCGGCGGCCGACTCGGTTTTTCCGCATGGGCAGATTCATTTAAAGACCGCAACACTATTTATAAAATAATTTTCTCCCTATCCATCATTGCTACCGCGCTTGTAATCGTTACACAGGGAATTACCAATCGGGGCGAAAATACGCTGCTTATGATTTTAGTTCTCATTCTCCTGTTTGTCGTTAATGCCGGATACGGCGGCGGTTTCAGTAATGTACCGACATTGCTTTCCGACCACTATGGCATGGGTAATATCAGCGCCATTCACGGCATTACCCTCTCTGCATGGGCAATCGCCGGACTTACGGGAAATCAGGTGGCAACACTTATCGTTGACCACGTTGGCAGCCCGATTGATATTGGACATGGAAGTACCATTAACCCGCTTGGCTATCAGACAGTACTCTATCTGACAATCGTACTCTATGTAATATCATTACTGTGCAGTTTGTTCCTCGTCTCAAAGAAAACAAAATAAGACAGACAAAGGAAAGACCGTCGGGAAATTGCAAATGCCGTTTCCCGACGGTCTTGTTTTTTTACCATTCTGTTTCATCTAACTGGCTTCTTATATCCTGCATGCGGATGTCTAACGCTGCGCTGATTTCGGCGCACTCTTTTAGTTCCCTGCGCAGTTCGCTGTTGTTCTGTCCCTTTTTATAATAGATACGATGCTCCAAGCTCGCCCAGAAGTCCATGGCAATTGTCCGCAGTTGAACTTCTACACGCATGGGACGCTTCTCATCATGCAGAAATATCGGCGTCTCGACAATCAGGTGAAGACTGCGGTATCCATTTTCTTTCGGGTGCAAAATGTAATCTTTCTTTGTAATCAATTTGATATCATCCTGCTTCAAAAAGCAATCTGCCAGCTCGTAAATATCTTCCGGAAAAGCGCACACCACGCGCACACCGGCGATGTCGGACAATTCCCGCTCAATACAGGCGGCGCTAAATTCCAGCTCCTTACGGTGCAATTTCTCAATAATACTTTCCGGTGACTTTAAGCGTGATTTTATTGTCTCAATCGGGTTGCGGTCATACTTTAGCGAAAACTCGGTATTTAACACGTTGAATTTCGTCTCCACTTCCATAATGGCACATTTATAATATGCCATAAGGGTACGGAAAGCTTCCCCCTGATTCAAAATCTGTTCGATTGCGTCATTTTCCAAAATGCTCTCTACAAAGGCCTTGTCCAATTTAGGCCCTGACGACGTGTTTTCTTTCTCTTCATACATCACAACAGCCCCCTATAAGACCATAATATACATATAGTACAGTCTTTTAATAAATGTAACATCCTCATATATTTTGTTCGTAATCCGGTAATACATCTCGCCAAACAGACGCAGTTCTTCCTCGCCAATCGTATCCGGCCCAAACCGCGCATGGTAAACCAACGCCACAAAGACGGCAATATCCTGTTCCGGCATCGCCATTGCTTCCGCTATCTGTGCCGTATACTCTGCCATGCTCTGGCCGCGATAGACGACGGAGCGCGCCGTAAATACCGGTACAAGATGATGATAAGCCATACGGATACGGCGTTTTGCCTTATAACTACGCATATTACGGACGAATAACCGCTTCCTTATCCTCCTCTGCGTCTCCATTACGGCGACAAACAATATGAGAACAGACAACACTTTAAGAATCGTCCATAACACCTGATTGCCCTTCTTCTCTCCAGCGCCTTTGCCGCTGCCCTCATCGGAATCCTCTTCGTTTCCGTCAATATCTTCAAATTCCATGCTCTCTTCCGGCGTCTCCGTGACGGACGGCGTCGGCGTTGCCACTTCCATCTTATCTTCCGGCTCGTCTTCTTCTGGTTCAGACGACTCAGATGGCTCCGGCGTCTCGGTTCCATTCTCCGGATTCGGCTGGCCATTCACCAAATCGTCCTCTCCCTGCCCCGGAGTAACCTCTACCGGAACGAAACCATAGTTTTCATCGTAAACTTCTATCCATGCATGGGCATCTTCATCCGGTACTTCGATTTCTTTCCCGTCTTCCGAGCCTTTCTCTAACTGCCCTTTTGTAATATACATTCCCTCTACATAACGCGTCGGTACGCCGACACTTCGCAGAAGAACTGCCGCGGTTGTCGCATAATAAGTACAGTAACCCTTTTTCCCTTCGTTCAGAAAATAGGTGACGGTATCCTGTCCCGCCGGCGTCTTCCCCGGAGCAAGACTATATGTTGTGTCTTTCGTAATATAATCTTTGACCGCCCGAATCAACTGGCTCTCGTCCGCCTTACCGGCCCTGTATTGAGACAACAGGGAATCTCTCTTCTGCAAATATTGTTCAAATTTCTGGCACTCCTGCCGGAGACTTTCCGGCACCTGTAAAAAATGTTTCACGGCAAATTCTTTTAATTGCTGTCTTTCCAGCTTATTACTCTCCCAAAACATTTCATTTGCCAGACGGTAATTATGGCGCAAAATATCCTGCCGCACAAATGCCGGATACGATAAATAATATTCCATCGCATAATCAATACCGGGCTCGTCCACTGTCTGACGCCCGTTTTCCTTACATTTGAACGCCGACGTCGGCAGATACGGAACTAAGTAATTGCCGTAACCAAACGCCAGATTGCGAATCCGCAGCTCGCCCGTTTTCCAAATATCTTTCTGCCCGCTGCTCTCATTGTCGCCCAGCTCGTTTCTCAACTGCGTATGCCAGTTATCTATGGTGACGCCGGTTTCGTCAAGTTTCTCCAGTTCTTCCCTGTACTCCTCTTCCGAGGCGAGCGAAGTCCAGCTGTTATTCTCATAATGGTCTCCCACATATCCTTTCAGATACAATCCATGCTGCGAATTGATATCTCCGGATATTTTCAGCATTGTCTCTCCGGTATAAGATATCTCTTTCTTTGTTCCAATCCGCCCGTAAGAAATGGCGTCGTCGTTAAAGTTCGCTTTCAGCCATGTAAAAACATCTTCCGTTGTCCATGACGTCAGCGCCACCAGACTGTTCTTTACCTGCGTCAGTTTTATTAAATTATTATCGTATTTCGCCGGCGGTATAAATGCATAAGAAATACCACCGCAAATCAAACCGATAACGAGCAGTATGAGCGACAATTTCTGACGCATTCTCCTGTCGGTAGCGTCCGTTCGCAAATGTCTCGTACCAACGATTGTCATTGCCATAATTAAATACAGGAATAAATCGGAGAAGTTACCGACTTTCCCGACCATTAACGGAAGAATGACAAAAGGGCCGGTGACAATCAGAAATACTTTCGAGTGGCGGCGGCGATAAAAGAATGCGCTGATAATCGCTATCAAATAGACTCCTACGAGAATCAAAAGCAGATTCGTACAAAACTTAACGCTCGAGCCCTCCGTGTCGGTGTAGGACATAAGAGAAATCGTCGTTCCGGTATAATTCATAAACTCTTTGAGGAAACTGTTGACAACGGTGACAATTGCCTTTTGCATAGCGGCCATAAAACGGAATCCTATGAGTGCAAAGAAAAGCGTAATCGCTAAAATACCGTACAATTTCCCTTTGCGGAATGTCTCCAAAACAGTAAACAATCCGTAAAAAACAACCGAAGCCATAAGCATAATAGCCATCAGTAAAATTCTGTCATAAGTAAGCTGTAAACTGTTAGCCGTGCATAAAATGGCAGAAAAAACACCGAAAAAGACCAGTAACACCTGGCTAAATTCCAATATAAACTTTATTACTCTGCTATTTCTGGTCTTCAAGTTCTTCACCTCGTAAGTCCATTACTTCCAAACGTTCTCTTATCAAATTTCTTTCATCCAAATCCTCATGGTCGGCAACGGTAAGATACAACGCCGATTCCAACAGTTTTCCCTTGCCCCAGTCCATATAAGCCTGCAGTAATTCATTGGGATTTTTCGTGATTTTGCACTTAAATAATTCCTGAAACATCCAGTATAATTCTTCTTCGTGTTCTACGGAATATTCCTGTATCATCTCATTTTTACTGTCATGCCAGATAAAAATCTGCGGTATGCCATGTTCAATCATAAACATGGAAATGGAATAGACACCCTGTATAAGCAGATTGACATTTCTCCCCCGCTCTTCTTTTATGGCCGTAACACATAAATCAATAAAAATGTGAATGGCTTTCTTGAGCGGAAGGCTTCCTTCCTTTACCATCAGGTTTCCCGTCTTGCTGCTCAGCTTCCAATGGATACGCTGAATCTTATCTCCATCCATAAAATCCCGAATGTTAAAAATCTCCGATGGGTCATCGCCCTTTTTATATAGAGAAAAGCGGTCGCTGTCTTCATTCGTTTCATTGTACCAGCGGTCTTTCCCCAAATACATCTCTTTCATCGGCGGCAGCACAAGTATGTCCTGCTTCTCAAAATGTCTGCCAATCGTCCATGCAAAAAGATTCAGATAATCATAAATACGAACCTTTTCCACCGTAATCGCCACATTACCGCAATTATACATTACTACCGGAATCCGGCGGTCACGCTTTTTCCCTGCATCCACGGAAAAACGTATTTTCAGCTTCCCTTTATCGCCGGAAAATTTATTTTCATAACGAACTTTTGCAATCCCTTTCGTGAGCGGCAAAAACCGGTTGCGATTCTCAATGGATAACGTAATCACGGCGCGGGCCGGACGGTCGATGTCGTCTTTTTCCGCCATAGGATTCTTGGCGTCCACCGTAACGCTGATTCGTTTCCTCATAATAAGAAGAATGAGGAACATAAAAACCGGCACGGTCACAAGCAGGCCCATCAGCGCTACCGTTCCGTATTCCAAAAATAAAACGGAAATGGCACACCCCGCAACAAAAAGGAATATGTAGAGGACAGTTCCAACAGTCATATAAACCTCCATTCCAAAGCATAGCGGAAACATCCGCTCCCCGCTATCTTTGTTCCTCTCTGATTATAACTTCGGCACCTGTATTTTACTTACAATTTCTTCAATGACATCCTCTTCCGTGGCATGGCTCATTCGCGCCTTTCCGTTCAATAACAGGCGGTGTGCCAGAACGGCGCCGGCCACTTCTTTAATATCTTCCGGCAGAACAAACTCCCTGCCCTGAACAAATGCGCGCGCCTTTGCCATATCCATCAGAGCCAGCGTACCGCGGGGACTGACGCCCAGTGTAATCATCGAATGCTTTCTTGTGCCGTCCACGATTTTAGACAGATAGCCGAGCACCCTGTCGTCCACATAAATCTGTTTTACCTGCTCCTGCATGACAACCAGTTCTTTTTTCGATATAATTTCCTGAATGAAATCCAACGGATTAATGTCCTGTCTCTCCTTAATCAGGCGCATCTCCTCTTCCATCGTCGGATATCCCATGGAAATGCGAATCATAAAACGGTCTAACTGTGATTCCGGCAGCATTTGTGTTCCCGCCGAACCGACCGGATTCTGCGTGGCAATTACAATAAACGGATTTGGCAGCTGTCTCGTCACACCGTCAACCGTTACCTGTCCTTCTTCCATGACTTCCAGAAGCGCCGACTGCGTCTTCGTCGAAGTACGGTTAATCTCATCGGCCAACAGCAGATTACAGAGAATCGCCCCCGGTTTATACTGGAACTCGCCGTCCGCCCCAATCATATTGAAACCAACGACATCACTCGGCAATACGTCCGGCGTAAACTGCAGACGGCGCTCTGTCAATTCCATAGCGCGGGAAAATGCTACGGCCAGTGTAGTCTTCCCCACCCCCGGTACATCCTCGACCAGAATATGGCCTTTGGCTAAAATTGCCGTCATAACCAGTTCAATCGCCTGATTTTTTCCCTTAATTACCTTTCCCACCTCATTTAAAATAACTCCTACTTTCTCGTTCACTCGTATATCTCCTTTCCTCACTTACACAAAAACGCCTCGTTACCTCGGCGTTCTTACTCCTATGTCTATTTTCTTTTACATGGCTTTCATTTTAAATTTCTGAATCGCACGTTCATCTTCCGAATCGACTTCCTCCATACAGCCGCCCAATCCGCAGATTTTCTCTACGAAATTTTCATAACCGCGCTCAATATACTGGATTTCTTTTACATAAGTAATCCCGTCGGCAGCTAAACCCGCCATGACAAGAGCGGCTCCTGCGCGCAAATCCGGTGCGCTGACCTGCGCGCACGTAAAGTCTTCCACACCGGTAATAAAAGCGGCGTTTCCCTCTACTGTTATATTGGCACCCATCCGGCGCAGTTCGCTAATGTATTTGAAACGCGTCTCAAAAATAGTCTCAGTCACAATACTCGTTCCCTGTGAGAGCGCGAGCAGCGTCGTCATCTGCGGCTGCATATCCGTAGGAAACCCCGGATACGGCATCGTCTTTACGTTGGCGTAATACAAACGTTTGTCTGCCGACACATGTATGCAATCGTCAAACTCCTCAACCTCGGCGCCAATCTCAACGAGTTTGGCCGTAATCGCCTCCAAATGCTTGGGAATGACATTTTTAATATAAGCGTCTCCTCCGGTCGCCGCAACTGTAAGCATATAAGTCCCCGCTTCAATCTGGTCGGGAATAATCGAATATTCTGCGCCATGCAGCGCCTCCACGCCACGAATGCGAATCGCATCCGTACCGGCACCTTTGATGTTAGCTCCCATGCTGTTTAAGAAGTTTGCCACATCTACAATATGGGGCTCCTTGGCCGGATTCTCGATAATCGTCTTCCCCTCTGCCATACAAGCAGCCATCATAATATTAATCGTGGCGCCCACGCTCGGACAATCTAAGTAAATATGCGTACCTCGCAGACTTTCCGCCTGCGCATCAATTTTACCGTGGTGAATCGTTACTTTTGCCCCTAATTGCTCAAACCCTTTGATATGCTGGTCAATCGGACGGCTGCCTATCTGACATCCCCCCGGCAGGGCAATTAACGCTCTTTTATACTTGCCTAATAAAGCTCCTACTAAATAGTACGAGCCACGAATTTTCCGAATAGCTTCTTCATCTACGCTGACATCATGAATCAGCGCGCCATTAATACGCACTGTATGTGCGTCCTCGCGCTCCACAATGGCGCCAATTCCCTCTATCGCCTCTAATAAAACGCGAACATCATCCACATCCGGCAGGTTTTCCACCCGAACAGGCTCATTTGCCATAATAGCCGCAACAATAATGCCAAGAGCCGCATTCTTCGCCCCGCCAATGGTAACTTCGCCTCTCAGTGGTATTCCACCCTTTATAAGATACTGTTTCATCATAACCTCCGTCGGTAGAAACATATATACATACCGCTGTAATAGTATAACACATTTTTGACATTTGTAAAATAGTAAAAGTAACACATTTCACAATATTTCGAGTCTATTTTTTAACAGAATAACCAAACTTTCCTATTTTTTCACCTAAACAAAAGTATTCTCCGTGTGAATAAGCGACCAGTCCGGTCTCGTTGAGATTAAATTTCCCTGTCTCATTCATATATTTTTCGCTCACCATGACATCCGCAATCTCCGCCAGAAACATATCATGGCTCCCCAGCTTCTTTTTCTCCGTAACACAGCACTCAATATTCACCGGACTCTCTTCGATAATCGGCGCATAATCCAGTGCATGGCCTTTGGCCGCAGTCAGATTCATTGCCGCAAATTTATCTACGTCCCGTCCGGATTTTACCCCGCACCAATCGGTGGCAAAGGTAAGCTCCTTTGTCGTTAAGTTAATCACAAACTCGCCCGTCTCTTCTATCATAGAGTACGAAAACCTCTCCGGACGCACGGAAATCGACACCATCGCAGGGTCGGAACAAATCGTTCCCGTCCACGCTACCGTAATTATATTTTTTTTGCCTGCGGCATCGCCGCAGCTCACCATTACCGCCGGCACCGGATACAGCATATTGCCCGGTTTCCAAATCTGTTTCTTATTCATCTGCTGATTCCTTTCCCTGCACAATATACCGTTGCCGTTACATTCTCACTTTATAAGTAAGAATATCCGACAGTTCCGGATAAATTTCCAGAAAACAATCCATTTCATCAAATGGTCCGGATAACATGACGACAAACTTGTCTTCCTCGTTTTTTACGACTTCCAATAAATCCCGTACCGCTTTTTCACTCATTTCCGGCGCGCTTAACACAAGCATGCAGCCTCCCCGTATTTTATCCATCTGCGAAGCCAAATCAATCTGATTCAATTTCTCGGCGCTAATCTTTGCTATGCTGTGTGTCACGACATGTCCAGCCTGATTCAGCTCTTTCGTCACACGTTTGGCAACCGCCAGCGTAATGCGTTCTTCCCCTCCCGCAAAAACAAAATGAGGCTTGTCCTCACTGCGGCGCAAACGGCGAATCACACTTTTGAGTGTGCGGTAACGAATGCCGCGCTGGGAAATGTCTTCCGACTCCTCTTCCTCCGGCAGCTCCGTTTTCTGCTCCGGTTTGCTTTCGGAACGTTTCGCCGGTTCTGCCTTTTTGACAACAACCGGTTCGGAAACGGCCTCTATGACCGGCGGCAGTTCCGACAATATTTCTTCCCGCTCTATCTCCTGCTCGTCAAAAGACGGAATTTCCGGCAGTTCTTCCATCTCGGTAACGGCAACGGCAGGCGCCGCGTAGGCAGCCATCTCCTGCACATCCGGCTCTTCCGGCTCCGGAATCTCCTCTTCCGACGGCGGCTCCCACATCGGGTCTTCACAGTGCTTTTGCAGTGCCACCGCTTTGTCGACAATCTTTCCCTCGCCAAACCACAGTTTCAGACGCTTGCATTCCGCAATACATTTGTCGCGCAGTCCCTCCTGCTCATACAGGCGCGCGAGCTGAAATCCCCACTCCTCGGTATACTCTTCCCGTTTCAGTTCTTCCAGAATTTCAATTAGCCGGCTTCTCGGCTCTCCCTCCGCTTTCGCCACAAGATAGCGGAGTTCATACGTGTCCAGCGTTGCTTTCCCCTGCATTTCATAAGTAAAATATAATTCCTTCGCCTCTTCCATATCACCCATGCGGATGACAAGGCGCAGCAGCTTGTTCAGCACATGACGAGATTTTGTCCGCTCATATATCATATAATAAATCTGCTTTTTCTTATCTATATGCTCCGCTTTTTCATACATTTCCGCATACAAATATAAGTCATCCAGCGAGCCAACCTCGTCAAGAGGAAGCTCGTCAATCAACTCCAGCGCTTTCGTATACTTATTTTCCTGTATCAATTCCCGAATCTGTCTGCACTGGCGTACCCTCTCTCGTCTTTTCGCCATGTTCTTTTGCTCCTTACGATTCCATCATATAACGTCTGGTCTGCTCTACCTCTTCCGGTATTTCTACATTTGCTTTTTCAAATCTCCGTAGCGACGACTGGAATGCCTTCTCTTTCTTGCCGCGCTCAACCATAAAACGTCTGGCGGCGTCTTTGTACGCTGTCTGCTCTAACAAGTCTTTGGCTACTGACTGTGACAGCGGACAATACGTGTACATAATTTCCCGCGCCACACGGTTGAGTTTCAATGCGCCTGCAGCTTCGCGCAAAATCCAATCCTGATAATCTTTCGTAAATACATCGCGATATTTATTGTTACACTGTTGAAGCTGCGCTTTTACTTTTTCTCTCCGGTCAGGCGTCAGCTCGTTGTTCTTTTTATAAAATTGCAGATAATCCGTATATTCGCTTGTCAGCGAAGGATAGCGGAAGTTGTTCCATTGCGCTCCCATCTCCGTGCGGCAGCGCTCCCAGCGGTAGTGCGCCATCATCTTCAGTATTACGCCCGATAAATCCTGCTCCATAAAGGACGGCAGTAAAATGCGGGCATGCGAACTTTTATTGCGCCCCTCCAAATCCTGCCACATCAGGCCGTTGCGGCCATAGACCGGAAAGAGGATGAACTCCGGCGTATACCGCTCAATCACTTCCAGACGGTTTAAGCCCGCCTCTTCATAGGCTTCAAAATGCTCCCGATAAAAAATAGAATAATCAATTTTTTCTATTTTATTTACCGTCTGATTGATAACCATCGGCGTCACAAACGTGTTGTTCAATTTATTAAATATGCCGTCGGAACACAATATCGGCACAAAGGCGGATATATTTCCGTTTAACAGACGGTCGGCATAACGATACAGATTATCTATCTCAAAATGCAGGCGCTGTTCCCCATCTTCCATTGCCTGCTTATGTTCCTGCTCCGTAATCTTGTGCTCCTGAAGCTTCACGCGCAAATCTTCTTCGTAGTCCAAATCAAATTCGTTTTTGGATGGATTTTTGCGCATTTTGTATATTTCATATAACCATTCCGGCAACGTGTAAACGCGATGTTCCATCTGCTCGTCCGGAAAATCCGGAAACGACAACAACATCTGCAGCTCTTCTTCTTTCAGGAGCTTCTCGCTGACATAGCCAAAACGGAGAAATAACCGCACCGCCGTAGGCATCTGCGGGTCGTCAAAACTCTTCTTTAATACTGCCTCGTATAATTCAAAATAGAGCGAAGAAATCTTTTTGCGGAGAGAACCTGCTTCCGGATTCTTGACGAACGGGTCCGACAGCTTCCCAAATTTCTCTATCACCTCGGTAAATTCTTCTGCCACGCGCCCATGTACCGGAGCATAGTCAATAATCTGCTGCAGCGAATTATCCAGCAGTTTCAAATCGTCCGCACTGTATTCTTCGACTTCTACCACTTCATCGGACAGGAGAGCAAAATAAGTCTCTTCCATACGCGTGCGGTCAAGATTCATGTCGCAGCCGGCCTTATCTAACAATACCTTTTCCGAATCATTGATATTTTCCAGAATTTTATCTAACATGGCGCTGAGCTGCTCATCGTTCTGCCCCGCCTTTTTCAGACCAAGAGCCATGCGGGAAACAAGAGAAAACAGATTTCTCTCTCCCATAATCATAACGTTAAACAACTTTTTCAGCAAATCCGTCGATGTATGGCACGCTGCTAATAAATCCGGCAGTACTTTGCATTGTTCCTGAAAATAGCTTTTGGCAACATAGGCATTTGCCCCGTAATAATTTCTCTGCGCCTCTATCGGAATCCGGCAGCACTGCATAAAATAAGTCAGCCGCTCGGGCAGAACCGGCTTCTGCTCGGCCTGCTGCTGCAGCGTCTCTATCGCAGATATCGTCTCCGGCACGAGACCATTTTTCTCTGCTGCCTGCAAATAATTTTGATACGTCTCGCTGACAAACTGCAATAGCGATTCTGCCTGCTGCTTAATCGCCATATATCCGCTGACAATATCCTGATAAAAAAAATTGACGGACGTAACTAAAAGCCCCCGATATTGTGGCTTTTCATCCAACAGGAGGCCTGCTTGTTTCTGCTCGGTAATCGGCAGTCCGTATATCACACAATCATCTAATGCAACAAAAGTAAAGGAATGTTTCCCCTGCATTACATCACACATTCCCAAAAAGTTTCCTGAACTGAGAGTTGTGTGCACGCCATCGCCATCCACAACGACACGGCCTTTCAATATAAGTCCGACAGACTGAAGCGGCTGTCCCTTTTCATATATTACCGTTCCTTTTGGAACCGGATTCTTTCCGTTTATCACAAAATTTTCTAACATAATCACACCTCTGCCTATCTAATTCGGCGGTCTCACATACAGTTTCTTCTCACATTCATCCTGTTTATGATTGAAAATCCGTGCACCCTGTGTCGAACCAAAATCCGGAGACGTTACCAAAGCAGTAAACTCGGCTCAGGCGCCCTCGCGTCACACAGAAAGGTTTGCTTAGTGCTGCTTCATTCCTGACCTGACACGGTTCGCAAGTTCCTGTTGCGCAAGACCCGAGCGTCATCGCCACTTACTACGGCCGGCTCTCCGTCAAAAAGCCCTCGACAGGGCAACACTCCTGCTATAGCGGATTGCAGGTTCAGGGCACCGCTAACTCCCCAGTTGCACGGAAATTTACATTGTTGATTATATCTGTTTTTACGGTACATGTCAACTTAACCTTTTCTCTTTTGTCGCAATTCCTGAAAGAATTGACTCATCAGCATACTGCATTCCTCGTTGAGAACGCCTGTCGTCAGTTCTGCCTGATGGTTAAAACCGTCGGTTTGCAGCAAATTCATCACCGAACCCGCGCACCCCGCTTTCGGATTCATGCTGCCGATTACTACCCTTGGAATGCGCGCCTGTACGATTGCTCCGGCACACATCGGACACGGCTCCAGCGTCACATACATCGTGCACTCTTCCAGCCGCCAGTCCCCCATGACACGGCTCGCCTTATTGATGGCAAGCAGTTCCGCATGTGCCAGTGTGTTTTTTTTCCGGTTCCTCTTATTGTATCCGCGCGCTATAATTTTATCCTCATATACAATGACACATCCGATTGGTGTCTCTTCGTTTGCATACGCTTTCTTCGCCTGCAAAATTGCCTGCCTCATATATTTTTCATCCTGCGTCATTCCTACACATCTTTCCTGACCTCGCGTAACCAATATCCGAAGTCACCTATACTGATTGATTTCCTGCGCCTGCCCTTGAAAAGGGGAAAGCCAAAACGTTTCGCCATATACATTTCTCTCCGGTAATACTGTCCCGGAACGCCAACATATATCTTTTTCCCGTCCGATGCATATATCAGATGGTGGTAATTGTAGTACCCCTGAAGCAAAAAGGAATTGGCCACCAAATACCACTCGGCCGGATGCATACCGGAGATTTCCGCTGGATGAATCCGGCGGCACCAGACCAATTCATCATCCTCAAAAATGGGAGGCTCCTGCGAAACGTCCTTTTGCGGCATTTCCTGCCCCTGCAGGGATTCCTCCTCGGGAGGCATTGCCATTACCGGCGGTGCCTCTTCCGGCGTCGTCCTTTCCGGCATGATTTCTTCCTCCGGTGGCGTTTCCCGCTCCGGCACACTCTCTTTTTCCGGCAGCGTTTCCTGCTCCTGTACAATCTCTTTCACCGGCGGCGCTTCTTCTGGCACGGTTTCCTCTTCCAGCGGCGTCTTTTCTGGCACGATTTCTTCCTCCGGCGGCGCTTCCTGCTGCCACACCGGCAATTCAAATTGTGAATTGACCGTTCCCGTCAGATAGCTCTCCTCCGTGCCAACCAAGGCTCCATATACTTTTGTTTCACATTCCCTGTGCGGCAGCTGCGACAGCAGTATGCGCCCCTCACTGTTCTCCGTCTCACCCGTATATCCTATGCAATAGCGCTGCTGCCGGTCGTCTTTGTCATACACAATATAAATCGGACAGCCGGCCGGCACGACTGTTCCCGTCAACACGAGAGAGAAAAAGAGATATCCTCCTTTTCTCTCTAAGCGTAAATATCCTGCTGTCTGACTGGTATCTTCTTTTGTCCTCAGATAAATCATTATGCGCATATAGTTATTCATGTTTTCCCCCATTTCTTCATCGGGAACGGTATCCCGTATCAAACTGAAACATTGGTATACTATATGCTTGTCTTTGTTGTGCTAGTACAACGAATATTAAATTTTTGCTATCATTGCCGTACTAAATATAATGATTTCTTTTCTCACTTAATCATTTTGAATTTGCCAGCTGCAGAAGACTATCATAACAAGGTTTCTTTTCATTGGACGAGTCAAACAGAAGCGGATAACTTGTCTCGCCTTTAAAGGAAGTCAGCCATGTCACTTCGTCGTTCAATCCCCAGAAAGTTACGTTTGTGACGTCTATCTTTCCCTCCCTGTCGGCTTTGACAATGACGTCGAAAAATTCTTTATAGCGGTCTGCCTGTGCTTTCAACCCCTCTTCCGAATTATCCGTATTGTGCATATCAATTTCCGTATACTGGATTTCCAATCCCTCTATCTGGCTGAACGCCTCGATTTCATCTTCTAACATACCGGAATCCGGAAAGCTCATATCCCAATGGCTCTGGCAGCCAACGCCGTCTACCAGCTTTTTCGTATCCAGCTTTTTCAATATCTCCACCATTGTATTTGTCTTCGCAAAGATGTAAGAGTTATAATCGTTAAGGAACAGCTTCACATTTTTGTCTGCATATTTGCGGGCAAAGGTAAAGGCGTCTTCAATATAAGACTCGTCGCCATACACCTCATACCACTTACTGTCAGTGCGGTATCCGCCCCCGTCGTCGGCCGCCTCATTGACAACATCCCAAGCATACACAATGTCTGGATATTTTTCCTGACAATACGTCAGCACTTTCTGTATATAGCTCTCCATGCGCTTTTTCATCGTCGCCTTATTTACTTTTTTATTGGCAGCATCATATTTTTCACAGAAGAACCACTCCGGCGTCTGACTGTGCCAGACGAGGCAATGCCCTCTTACTTTGAGATTGTTTCTCTTTGCCAGTGAGAGAACTTCATCCAGCACTTCCTCTTTAATCTCCGGCATTCCATCGGCGCTCGCCTCCGAAGCATACTGGTCTAATACGCTTTCCGGCTTCATTGCATTTTCCATCGTGATACTGTTAAAATTGTCCGTGACAACTTGCGAAATTTCTTTGTCCGTAAGCTGATAAGGGTTTACTGCGACACCCACGCTGAAATCGTCGGCAAAGGCGTCTTTGAGATTGGTTGCCGCCTGTGTGCTCTGCCCGCTGGCTGTCTCCCCGTTCGCCGGCACTCCGGTATTCTGCGGCGCTTTTTCGCCGCCACATCCTGTCATCAGGGCAACGGACAACACCGCCGCCAAAAATATTTTACTTCCTGTCTTCACATCGTAACCTCCATTCTGTCTGCCTGACAGCGCTGCCTTTACCTCTTTAGACAGCAATGCCACATCGTTTTGTTCCTTTATTATAAAATCTTTTATTTCTTATTTCAATAACAAAAAGCAGTTTTTATTTTCCCCCGACATTGACTTTTATTTAAAATCCCATTAAAATAATATCAAATCAGGGATTATGCTGCTTAGATAGCCAATACTCAGGACAGTATATTGAAAATCCCTCAAAAAGCATATGATGGAGGAAAGTATGAAAAAAATTATTTTAACCGGCGACCGCCCTACGGGAAAACTTCATGCAGGTCATTATGTCGGTTCTTTAAAACGTCGTGTAGAATTGCAAAATTCAGGTGAATATGATGATATATATATAATGATTGCCGATGCACAGGCTCTCACGGATAATGCCGACAATCCCGAGAAAGTCCGCAAAAACATTTCCGAGGTTGCGCTTGATTATCTCTCCTGCGGCCTAAATCCGGAGAAAGTCAATCTCTTTATCCAGTCTTATGTGTCAGAACTGACGGAACTGACTTTTTATTATAGCAATCTGGTTACGGTATCGCGCCTGAAAAGAAATCCTACCGTTAAATCTGAAATCTCTCTGCGCGGTTTCAATTCCAGCATTCCGGTTGGTTTCTTTACCTATCCGATTAGTCAGGCCGCCGATATTACCGCCTTTAAAGCTACTACGGTTCCGGTAGGCGACGACCAGCTCCCGATGATAGAGCAGGCGCGTGAGATTGTCCGCAGTTTCAATACTACTTATGACGAAGTTTTAGTTGAACCGAAAGCGCTTTTACCGGATAACGAGATTTGCAGCCGTCTTCCGGGTACTGACGGCAAGGCAAAGATGAGCAAATCGCTCGGAAACTGTATTTATCTTTCGGATGAACCAGACGATATCCGCAAAAAAATTATGAGTATGTTTACTGACCCCGAACATATCCGTATCGAAGACCCCGGCAAACTGGAGGGCAATACCGTTTTTACTTATCTGGATGCTTTCTGTAAAGATGAACTGTTTGCCGAATATCTTCCGGAGTATAGCTGTCTGCAGGAACTGAAAAACCACTATACACGCGGAGGTCTGGGTGACGTCAAAGTGAAAAAATTCCTGTACTCTGTCCTTATGGAAGAGTTATCGCCTATTCAGGCGCGCCGGAAAGAATGGGAAAAAGATATTCCTGCTGTTATGGAAATACTGCGAGAGGGAAGCAAAAAGGCAAAAGAAGTTGCCGCCGAAACGCTGCAGGAAGTGAAACAGGCGATGAAGATTGATTATTTTGCCTAGTGTACTGACACATTTATATTCAGTTTAATAATTCTTTTATTTTTCACCGTT
>CAJUTM010000027.1 GCA_910589595.1 uncultured Eubacterium sp. | reverse complement strand
TATATAACTTCTCGGAATCTCAATGAATGTGATTCTAACTGAAAATTGACAACTGAATATCGTGCAGGAAAAGAAATTTGAGAAAAATGGACATAAACATTGGACATAGCGGGTACTATGCCTTGAAAAATCTTATGGAATCGCTTAAGATATCATTATTAGGCGGTCAATCCTAATAATGATTCTTGAAATGCCTCAGCAGAGGGCATTTCCCAGGCATCAAGATGCTGTAACATCATGATGCCGTAGAGGCGGCAGTACCACATCTTCGTCGAGCGGTGCCTGCCGTCTTCTAATTTATAGTCCTCTTTCTCGCGCTTGTTGGAGCGTTCCACAGAAGTCCTTCTGTCATATTCCTTTTCCCATGCTTTAGAGTCCCTTGGCGGTATGTTAAATAACCTTGGATTGTCATCGGTAAAGATGTGTACGGTTCTTCCATATTTCGCCGGTGAACAAGGGTGTTCACAGAAGCAGCCACGTTTCCGGTTTGATTTCGGGCACCGGTATTTTGCCCGGTGTTTGGCAGCTTCATATCCATCTTTATGCATACGTAAGCCCAACTTACAGACAGGGACACCATCGTCATCGATTGTAAAATCGTCCTTATAGGTAAAATGCCCGGTATGTCCGGGATTGAGGTCGATAAACGGTGTGATATGTTCCCGTCTGCAGTATTCATAAACAGCGTAAGCGTCGTGTGCAGAATCCAGAAGGAGCTTTTCAATCTGGAATTCCGGAAGATACGCTTTCATGGTGAAAAAGGAATGCAGGAAGGAAAGCATGTCATGCCGGGAGGCCCGCTCTAAAAGCGGAAACACAGGGAGATCATTGTAGGAATCGGAAGCCACATACATGTAGAGGTGGTAGCCGAAGAAATAACATTCCCTGTGGGAGTCCCACCCCCAGTTACAGTCGGGCTGGGAATAATGACGTTTGCAGTTACAAGAAGAACAGCCTTTCTCCTTACAATCGCATATGCGCTTTTTCCGCTGCTGTGCGGTAGTACGGACAGGGGTGCCGTCACCGGCAAGAGCCAGATGGTCAGGAACGATCAAGCCGTTGTGAATGGAACGGTCCAGGAACTGCTGCTGATAAAGGCGGAAAATGAGGAAAAAGGGATTCTCAGGTTTTAAATGCCAGCGTTCCAGCAAGGGAAGAAGTTTTGAAGCAGTGCTGGAAGAATCGCAGGGAGTCTTATCACCTTTCTTCTTCCCCTTGGGAGTTTTCTTCATTTTAGGGAACCGGTCTTTCGGGGAAAGGTTGTTGGAGTCATCCTGCCAGATGCGGGAAAAGAAATCATAAAAAGTACCGACACCAGGGGTATCCCCGAAAGAGAAACCGCTGAGGATGGCATAAAGGGGAGTTTCCTTGAGCATGCGGCACCAAACAGTGATAGAAGACACTTTTAGTTTCAAAGCAAGCAGGTAGGACCGCAGCATGCAGGAAGGGAGCCTTGGTTCCGGGCCAAAAACAGAGTAACAATCCTGCAAGATAGAATCAGTCTGGGAAAGATCGAGATACCAGAACTGCACGATATAATCCCAAGTGCTTTTTGGAAGCACAAAGGGATCAGGATAAAATTTAAGAAACTGGGATACGAAAGTATCCTGATAGGCGGCATGGCCGCCGGGATTTGTAGGTAACAAAGAAATCGCCTCCAGTCGATTGAAATAAAATATAATCAATCGGCTTCGCCACAAATTTTGAGCGATTTGTCAAGTGTTTTTGCAAAAAAAGTGGGTGATTTTTTTGAGATAGGGGTCTGAAAGCCTTATAAAATCAAGGCTGAAGATTCCGAGAAGTTATATATAAGGAGAGGAGGATTCGAATGGACGAAAATATGTATAATGCAAATCCTATGAATAATATGGGAGAGCCACAGCAGGAAGGCAGTAAGGGAATGTCAATTGCCGGAATGGTATTGGGTATTGTTTCTATTGTCTGTTGTGGACTTATAGGTATTATTTGTGGTGTTGTTGGTGTCATTCTTTCCGTTCTGGCACTTAAAGAAAACAAACCGGGACGTGGTATGGCGATAGCCGGTGTGGCATGTTCTTTAGTAGGTATTGTCGGCGGTATCATTTATTTGATTTTCTATGCGACATCAGTTGTACCATTGTTAAACTTCAAGGCATAAGGTTTGTTTATTCTGCTGATATTCAGGAGAAAATTAACGGACAGGGAAATGAGAGGTGGCTCGTCATGGATACGGGTCACCTTTTTCTTAAAGGGAGGGCTCAGATGAGGATTTGGAATGGAAAACACAAAGGACTGAAACGTACGCTTATGATTCTTCTGGCGTTGGGAATACTAGGCGGTAGTATCGTTTTTGGCGGCAGTGCCTTTGTTAAGTATGGAATGAAACAGTATATATATGAAGAGGCACAGATGGCAGAAATTCCGGAAGCAGATTGCATTTTAGTATTGGGGGCGGGGCTGAAAGCGGATGGAACACCGAATTTTATGTTAAAAGACCGCCTTGACAGGGCGTTAAGTCTCTATCGGGCGGGTGTGTCAGACCGGCTGCTGATGTCGGGCGACCACGGGCAGAAAAATTACGATGAAGTAACCGCTATGAAAAAGTATGCGCTGGACGCCGGCGTTCCTCCGAACCGGATTTTTCTCGACCATGCGGGTTTTTCCACATATGAATCTATGTATCGGGCAGATGAGATTTTTGAGGTGAAGAGTGCGGTTGTTGTCACTCAGCGCTACCATTTGTACCGCGCACTGTATTCTGCCAGACAGAGAGGAATTGAGGCGTATGGCATGCCGGCAGAGGATGTCGTTTATGGAGGACAGTGGGTTCGGGATTTTCGAGAAAATTTTGCCAGAACAAAAGATGTTGTTTATAATCTGTTTCAGCAGAAACCAACTTATTTAGGTGAGAAGATTTCCATTCATGGAGATGCATCAGCTACGGATGATTAGAGATTAGAATAGGAGAAACAGAAATGGAAAAGACGGCAAAATACAATCCGCTGGGTGAGGAAAAAATCAATTCTTTGTTGCGAAAGTTTGCGCTTCCGAGCATTGTATCAATGCTCGTAGGTTCGTTATATAATATCGTCGACCAGTTCTTTATCGGTCAGCGGGTGGGAGAATTGGGAAATGCGGCAACCAATATCGCATTTCCGCTATCGACTTCCTGTTTGGCTTTGGCGCTCTTATTGGGAATCGGAGGTTCTTCGGCGTTTAATCTGGCGATGGGGGGCGGCAACCGGAAACGTGCGGTCAATATAATAGGAAATGCGGCAGTACTGTTAGTGTTATGTGGTGTAGTGCTGGCAGTGATTACCGAGTTGTTTACGCGCCCGCTTCTCCTGTTTTTTGGCTCTCCGGCCGATGTTCTCCCATATGCCTTGGAATATACGAGGGTGACTGCCATTGGCTTTCCCTTTCTTTTGCTATCTACCGGCGGCGGTCATCTGATTCGTGCCGACGGAAGACCAAAGATAACAATGCTCTGCAATCTGACGGGAGCAGTCATCAATACAATATTGGACGCCGCGTTTGTCTTTGGTCTCAATATGGGAATGACCGGAGCGGCGCTCGCTACCATTATCGGGCAGATTGTTTCCGGTTGTATGGCGGCGTGGTTTCTTGCCCATTGCCAGAGTGTTAAAATCGGACGGAAAAACATGCGGATTCGGGCGGTATATGTAAAACGCATTGCCTCTCTCGGGATGGCTCCCTGCAGTAATCAGGTTGCCATGATGATTGTGCAGATTATTATGAATCAGTCGCTCAAATATTATGGGGCGCAATCTGTATATGGAGAAAATATCCCGATTGCCTGTTCCGGTATTATTTCCAAAGTAAACATGATATTTATGTCTTTTATTATCGGACTGTCACAGGGGTTGCAGCCGATTGCCAGTTTCAATTATGGGGCGGGTAAGAAAAAGCGGGTGAAAGAAGCGTACCGGAAAGCGGTCAGTGCGGGGGCCGTGCTGTCAGTTCTGGCGTTTCTGGCATTTCAGATTTTTCCAAGACAGATTATATCCGTATTCGGACAGGGGTCGGATTTGTACTTTACCTTTTCCGTGAACTATTTCCACATTTTCCTGTTCTTTACTTTCGTCAATTTTCTGCAGCCGATTTCATCCAATTTTTTCACGGCAGTCGGCAAGGCAAAGACGGGAAGTTTTCTGGCACTGACAAGACAGATTATCTTTTTGCTGCCGCTTCTGATACTCTTCCCTCTCTTTATGGGAATTGACGGAATTATGTACGCCGGACCGGTTGCAGACTGCCTTGCGGCGGCAGTATCCGGAGTGATGATTATGCGTGAAATCAGGGATTACTAAAAAATTGTAAAAAATAGGAATGATTCCTAAAAAAGGGGTTGCAATCGCCAGAAGAAAGTGTTATGATTACAAATGAAAACAAAAGTAAAACTATTAAAGAGAAGGAGGCCATAAAGAATGGTTAATTTCAAAGAATGGGAAGGTTTCGAAGGTTCTATATGGAAAGAAGAAGTGAACACGAGAGACTTTATCCAGAAGAACTATGTTCCATATGATGGCGATGAGAGCTTCTTGGCAGACCCTACCGAGGCTACTGACAAACTTTGGGGTGAATTGCAGAAATTGCAGAAAGAAGAGCGTGCTAAAGGCGGCGTGCTTGACATGGAGACAGAGGTTGTATCTGGCTTAACAGCATATGGTCCCGGATATATTAATGAAGATATGAAAGACCTTGAGAAGATTGTTGGTCTTCAGACAGATAAGCCTTTGAAACGTGCATTCATGCCTTTTGGCGGTATCAAGATGGCACAGCAGGCTTGTACAACATACGGATATGAGCCAAATCCAAAATATGAGAAGATTTTTAACGAGTATCACAAAACTCATAATGCTGCTGTTTTTGATGCTTATACACCAGAGATGAAAAAAGCTCGTCACAGCCATATCGTAACCGGTTTGCCGGATACTTATGGACGTGGTCGTATCGTAGGCGATTACCGCCGTGTTGCTTTGTATGGTATTGATTTCCTGATTGAGCAGAAAGAGGAGGACAAAGCAAACTGTGGCTGCGGAATGATGACGGATGATATCATTCGCCTCCGTGAAGAATTGTCCGAGCAGATTCGTGCGTTGAAAGGCATGAAAGAGATGGCTAAGATTTACGGATATGATATTTCCAAGCCGGCTGCCAATGCGAAAGAAGCAGTACAGTGGTTGTACTTTGGTTACTTAGCTGCCATTAAGACACAGAATGGTGCGGCAATGTCTGTAGGACGTATTTCTACATTCCTTGATATTTATATTGAAAGAGATATGAAGAAAGGTATCCTCACAGAGACAGAGGCACAGGAATTGATTGACCACATGACAATGAAATTCCGTATGGTTAAGTTTGCCCGCATCCCATCTTATAACCAGTTGTTCTCCGGAGACCCTGTTTGGGCTACGTTGGAAGTTGCTGGTATTGGTATGGACGGACGTTCTATGGTTACAAAGACAGACTTCCGTTTCCTGCATACGTTAGAGAATATGGGACCGTCTCCTGAGCCAAACCTGACAGTACTTTATTCTTCCGCTTTGCCGGAGACATTCAAGAAATACGCATCGGATATTTCCATCCGTACAAGTTCCATCCAGTACGAGAATGATGATGTAATGAAGCCGGTATGGGGCGATGATTATTCTATCTGCTGCTGTGTATCCGCTACACAGACAGGTAAGGAAATGCAGTTCTTCGGAGCCAGAGCAAACCTTGCTAAAGCTTTGTTGTATGCCATCAACGGTGGTGTGGACGAGAAAGAGTTTGATCAGGTTGGCCCTGCTTACAGACCGATTACTTCTGAGTACTTAGATTATGATGAAGTGATGGAAAGCTATGACCGTATGCTTGACTGGCTGGCAGGCTTGTATGTAAATATCCTGAATTTGATTCAGTATATGCATGATAAGTATTACTATGAAGCTGCTGAGATGGCATTGATTGATACTGATGTCCGCCGTACTTTTGCGACAGGTATTGCCGGTTTCTCACACGTTATCGATTCTCTTAGCGCTATTAAATATGCTAAGGTTAAGACAATCCGTAACGAAGACGGCATTGTAGTTGACTTTGAGACAGAGGGTGAATTCCCTAAATATGGTAACGATGACGAGCGTGCAGATGAGATTGGTGTATGGCTTCTTGATACATTCCTTACAAAAATTAAGAAGTTCCACACATACCGTAACTCTGAGCCTACGACATCTATTTTGACAATTACATCAAACGTAGTATATGGTAAGGCTACAGGTGCATTGCCAGATGGAAGAAAAGCATTTACTCCATTTGCTCCGGGTGCATCACCAAGTTATGGTGCTGAACAGAATGGTTTGGTTGCTTCTTTGAACTCAGTTGCTAAAATCCCATATCACTGGGCATTGGATGGTATTTCCAATACACAGACAATGAATCCAAATGCATTGGGTCATACGGAAGAAGAGAGAATCAACAACCTGAAGCAGGTTCTTGACGGATACTTCGACCAGGGAGCACACCACTTAAACGTTAATGTATTCGGTACAGATAAACTTTTGGATGCTCAGGCACATCCTGAGAAAGAAGAGTATGCGAACTTTACAATCCGTGTATCCGGTTATGCGGTTAAGTTCATTGACTTGACAGAGGAACAGCAGAACGATGTTATTGCTCGTACCTGTCATGCGAGTCTGTAATGAGTAATACAATAGGTAAGATACATTCTATTGAGACCTTCGGCCTGGTTGACGGGCCGGGGGTCCGTTACGTTTTGTTCTTGCAAGGCTGTCACATGAGATGTCAGTATTGCCATAATCCGGAGACCTGGACTCTGGATGTTGGGAACGGCGTAGGATTAGGAGAATTTACACCGGAAGAAGCATTTAAGAAAGCGATGCGGTACAAGCCTTATTGGGGAAATAATGGCGGTATTACCGTGAGCGGAGGAGAGCCGCTTTTACAGATTGACTTTGTTACGGAGTTTTTCCGTCTGGCAAAGGAAAAGGGAATCCATACGACGATGGATACAAGCGGTAATCCATTTAATGAAGAGCCGGAATATCTGAAAAAATTTGATAAGCTTTTAGAAGTAACAGACCTTTTTATGCTTGATATAAAAGAGATGGAAGAAGAAAAGCACAAGAAGCTGACCGGACATACGAACGCCAATATATTGGCGATGGGAGATTATATCGCATCACATGGAAATGAGATGTGGATTCGTCATGTCCTCGTTCCGGATCTTACGGACGACGAAGAGGGACTTCGTATGCTGCGAAAGAAAATAGACGGATGGAAGTCGGTCAGTCGGGTAGAAGTGCTGCCTTACCATACACTGGGATTGTTTAAATGGGAAAATCTCGGTGTAGATTACCCACTGGAGGGTGTGCGCACACCGACGGAGGATGAAGTGAAAAAGGCAGAGGATATACTCGGTGTCGTAAAATAGAAAACGGAGGAAGCGATGAGTGATTACAAAATAAACACAAAATGTGTACAGGGAGGATATACGCCGGGCAATGGTGAGCCGCGGCAAATCCCGATTATCCAGTCAACAACATTTAAATACGATACGAGTGAGGATATGGGAGCGCTGTTTGATTTGGAGGCCGAGGGGTATTTTTATACCCGTCTGCAAAACCCGACAAATGACTTTGTGGCGGCCAAAATTGCCGAATTGGAGGGCGGTACGGCAGCTATGCTGACCTCTTCCGGTCAGGCGGCCAATTTCTTTGCATTATTCAATATATGCGAGAATGGAAGCCATATTGTCTCGTCTTCAAATATTTATGGCGGCACTTTCAATTTGATTGAGGTGACGATGAAGAAGATGGGGGTAGACGTAACTTTTGTATCTCCGGATTGCACGGAAGAGGAATTAAACGCTGCCTTTCAGGAAAACACAAAAGTTGTCTTTGGTGAGACGATTGCCAATCCGGCCCTGACAGTACTGGATATCGAGAAATTTGCCAAAGCAGCTCATGCACACGGAGTGCCTCTGGTGGTAGACAATACTTTCCCGACGCCGGTGAACTGCCGCCCGATTGAATGGGGAGCAGATATTGTGATACATTCGACAACAAAATATATGGACGGACATGGGGCAGCAGTAGGCGGCGCCATCGTAGATTCCGGAAACTTTGACTGGATGGCACATGCAGATAAGTTCCCGGGATTGTGTACACCGGATGAATCATATCACGGTATTACCTATGCCGAAAAGTTTGGGCAGGCAGGAGCTTTTATTACCAAATGTACGGCTCAGCTCATGCGCGACCTCGGCTGCATTCAGTCACCGCAGAACGCATACATTCTTAATCTTGGATTGGAGTCTCTGCATGTGCGCATGCCCCGTCATGTGGAAAATGGACTGGCGGTTGCTGAATTTTTGGAAGCGCATCCAAAAGTAACGAAAGTAAATTATTCGGGATTGAAAAGTAGTCCCTATTATGAACGGGCAAAGAAATATATGCCGCAGGGCGGCTGCGGCGTAGTTTCCTTTGAATTGCAGGGGGGACGTAAGGCGGCGGAAGCGTTTATGAAAAATCTCAAGCTGGCCGCTATCGAGACACATGTGGCAGATGCCAGAACCTGCTGTTTGAACCCTGCCACCTCGACACACCGCCAGATGGACGACGCCCAACTGGCAGCAGCCGGTATTCCGGCGGGACTGATTCGTATGTCCTGCGGGCTGGAGGATAAAGAGGATTTAATTGCAGATATTGCACAGGCGTTAGACGTTGTTCAGTAAACTGCGGTGAAATGGTAGATATAAATGGAATAGAGTAAAGAAAAACATGGCCGATTGGTTTTAAACAAAATCAATCGGCTTCTTTGATTCTACAGGATTAGCTTATCGAATTTGGCAAAAAAAATGTAAAAAGCCGCCAATCCACGTTTTTTCGGCAAATACAGGTGGTTTTGTTGTTATAAAAAGTCAAAAATGAGAAAAAAGTGAAAAAAAAGGAAAGAAATATGAATGTTCTACCTGATATAATTTTTTTCTATCAAGTTAGTTAGAAGAGAAAATCAGGAGAAAAAGTATGGTTTTATATCTGATAAAGCAGGAGCGGTATTATCGTATGCTTTTACCGGACAGGGTAAAGGGACAATATTGGGTAAAAGACTTTGACGAAAAAGGCAATGAGAGAAATCTGCTCAGTATTGAGGCCGTTGGCAGCGAATGGATAATAAAAAGTAATCGCAGAGCGGCTATTGTGGGTGGACGCAACGCAATTGTAAGAAGTACGGTTGTGAAGCCGATGAGTTTTTTTAATATAAGAATCGCAGATTATTCCCATCGGGTTATTCTTTTTGCAGAGCCGATTACTCCTGACAGGGGAACTTATTTTAAGTTTATGCTCAGACAGGGCGCCTCTCTTCGTATCGGCAGGGATAATTCAAATGAAATTGTATTTCACAATGAATTTGTTTCATCCAAGCATGCGGTTTTAGAATATGATGGGAAAAGTTGGAGTATGAAGTGAACGGTCAGATGTATAGTACAAATTCACGGACGGGCAATGCTGTTTTTAATTGGAATGCAGTGAAAGTTCAGGCAGCAGTAGGTACAATTAAAACTGTTTTAGACAGTGACGGATATATAGTTAAAAATAAAGCCAAATATGAGGAAATGGCGGTAAAGGCCGTTAGGAAAGGCGATATTGCCGGATGTGTCGGCATAATAGCCGGTGAATTTGTACAGACAGTTGGAAAAGGCTCCGTAGATGTGTTATGCCAGACGGCAGGCAGTTTTTTCGATTCCACTCTCAGTATGGCTACAGGAGGAATGCTGACATTGTCATCGGTGAATGATTTAATGTATGATGTCAGCGGAGTGAATCCAAAGGAAATGTTTCATTCTATTACCAATGGCATTAGTAAGGGAGTGGATTTTGCAGTAGACAAGGGAATCATACAGGGAGCATCAAATTTACAAAAGCTGATGGGAAAAGCTTTTTCGACGACAACGCATTCAATTGGGAGTCTTTTTGAATAAAACAAATAGAAGGAGGATGAAACGGTGACTTTATTACCAATAGGCTCTATATTGGAAGTAACAGGCAAGAGAGCAGTAGTGATAGGGTATTCTTTTGATGATAAAAATAATTCTTTTACAGCTTCATATATTATATGCGGATATCCGATAGGTTTTGTTACAATAGAGCAGTTGGGTCTTGTTCCCGTAGACGCAGAAATGGAAGTGATTTTTGAGGGATTTCGGGATGAACGGTTCTATTCTTTTATAAAAAACAAATTGCAAATATTGGATTTGGCAAAAGATATGACTGTCTCTGAGTGGAATGCCCATCTGGATAAATTTGAACAGTTAATATCATTGGAGGAGAACGATGAATAAAATTTTATCAATAGGTACTATTGTAAAAGTTCGGGGAATGTATGATGGCGTAAATTTAATGATAATTGGTTATTTTCCAATAGAGAAAGAGACAGAAAAGATATTTGACTACTCCGGCATTCTCTATCCGCAAGGGCTGGTAGGGGAGCGCTCGGTGTTTCTTTTTTTTGATGAGGATATAGAGGACATTATCTTTGAAGGATACTCAGATGATGAAAGCGAAGAATTTAGAAAGGCATTACCTATGTTGTTGGAAAAGATGGCGGAGTTTGAAGAAAATTGGTTTTGAGAGAAAATGTTAGGAAAATGTTAGGAAATAGGCATAAATATAGCGCAAACTATCCGCTTCTGTTATAATTGATATATAAAATTCCTGACGGGGGTGTCAAGGGGTTCAGAACAGGAGGGTTCATATATGATATCAGTCACACTGCCACATTATACTTCGCTGGAACAGGCAATTACGGAATTGTATGGCACGGACAAAAAGGTTGTACGGACTTCCCGAATTAGCGGCGGCGATATAAATGATGCGTATGGATTGAAACTGTCGGATGGCACACGTCTTTTTATGAAATCAAATGCCATAGAGAACGTGTCATTTTTTACGTGCGAGGCCGTAGGATTACAGGCAATTGCCATGACGCAGGTCATCGGTACACCGCGCATTCTTTGCAGCGGGGTAGATGAGGGCAGGGGCGGTTATGCTTTTTTGTTAATGGATTTTATTGCGGGAGGCAGCCGTGCGGCGAATTATTGGGAAACGCTTGGACGCCAGTTGGCGGCGATGCACCAAGCGCCCACGGCAGAACTGATTTCCAAAGGGAACTACGGCTTTTTGCAGGATAATTATATCGGTGCGCGTAAGCAGATGAATACGCCGCATGATAAGTGGATTCCCTTTTTTCGGGACTGCCGTCTGGCGCCACAGTTTGCTGGTGCGGCGCATTACTTTAGCGAATCGGAGCGTAAAAATATCGGCAAATGGCTAGAGCATTTGCAAGATTATTTAGTAGAACCTGAGCACCCGTCGCTTTTGCACGGTGATTTGTGGTCGGGAAATGTCATGACAGGAGACGATGGAAAAGCGTGGCTGATTGACCCTGCGGTTTACGTCGGCCATGCCGAGGCCGACATTGCCATGACAGAACTCTTTGGAGGTTTTCCTGCTGTCTTTTATGCGGCGTACAAAGAGGTATTTTCAATGCAGTCCGGCTATGAACAGCGACGGGATTTGTATAATCTCTATCAATTACTGAACCATCTAAATCTTTTTGGCGGGTCTTACCTTCCATCTGTGAGGCGGATTGTGAGGAAATATATTTAGTATATCGTGCGTCCTGCGGGGTAGAGAATTTCATTGCGGATATATTTGGTGAAAATGTACTTTATTTATGATAGAAATAGTACGATATTATATATAACTGATAATGTGGTGTTTAATGGAAGATAAAGGTAACAGAATTGATATGTCAATATAGGGAATTATTAGGTTTGTGTGTTATCCGGTATATTCGATGTATGCAGACAGTTAAAAAGCAATTATAATAAGAGGACGGCAGGAATGAACCCCCGTCCTTTTGTTTTTGAGGAAATGCAAAAGTAAAAAAGAAAATTCACAGACTTTTCTATTTTTTGTGATTTTTTTCGTCTTTTATCGTAATATAAGTGAATGCAAAATGAAGGGAGTGAAGAAATGTATCACGTACGGGATGAATATGAGTTGTTAGTGCACACATATTATGAAAAGTTATATCGTTTCATTTATGGTTACTGCAAAAATTCATCAGACGCAGAAGATGTCGTGCAAGTCGCATATTTGCGGTTGTTGGAGACGGACAAGAAGTTTGAATCGCAGCAGCATGTCAAAAACTGGTTATATCAGGTTGCTGTCAATTGCGCCAGAGATTTGCTGAAGAGCCGGTGGCATAAAAGAGAAAAAATGCCGGACGATTTGGCTTGGGAGCAGAAAGAGCAGGCAGATTTATTTGAGGAAATCCGCAAATTGCCTGACAAATACCGTGTTGTCGTATTGCTTTACTATTATGAAGAATATTCAATACGGGAAATCAGTGAAATAACCGGTGTGCGGGAGACGACAATTCAAACAAGATTACAAAGAGCACGAGAAAAATTGAAAAATATTTTAGAGAGGGAGTGGAACTATGAATGATAAAAAGAAAATACAGAATGTAATGGACAAGATTCCCGTGAACAAGAAGCTGGAAGAGAGGTTATTGGCGATGAAAGAGGGAAAGGCAAATGAAATTGCCGCAAAGTGCAAGAAAACCCGAAAACAGACGTATGGTAAGCGGATTGTGCAGGTTGCGGCGGCGTTCGTCTTCTTTTTTGTCCTCTCAAACACGACCGCATTTGCCTTTACCGGCTCTACGATTGTGGAAATGATGTTTGGCGGCAGAGGTGGAGAATATGTGGCGGAACTTGTTGATGTTGGTGAGCAGCAGGTACAGATAGGCGATTATCGGGTGACGATGAAAGAATCCATTTTTGAGAAAGAGACAAAAATCGGCTACGCTGTCTTTGAGATTGAGAATGACAGGGGAGAAATTTTGTACGATAAAGATATGTCTCTGTTTTTAGATTTTGGAGAGGAAATCAATCCTGAAGAAGAGTCGGGAAGACGTCGTTTTATTTTTTCTACCAAAGGCGGTGGCGGCGTCAGCGGACGGGCTCAAAAGAAAGGAAAGACGCTGCTTGCATGCATGTCCTTTGAATTGTCGGAGGGCGGCACGGGATTGGAAATAACCGATGAGGTCACGAATGATTCGTACAGCTTCAAAATCCATAGTGAATCGCAGGCAAAAAAATATTTTGTCGGTGACAATACGAATCTTTGGATAAGTTCACTCGGTATTATGATGGTTAGCGAGTACAAGGAGGGAGAGGAAGATATTCCGGTGCGAACCGTGGAAGCAGCGGACAAAGATGGCAGAAAATTTATGTTGTTTGATGAGGGAAGAGACGAGACGGCATGGACGACATATAGCGAAAATGTGGACGGCGGGACGGTTTCCCAATGGAATCAGTTCAGCTTTGCGGAGCCGATAGATTTGGAGCGTGTTGCCACCGTGTATGTGAATGGAAAAGAAGTAAAAGATTTTCGATAGAAGTCTGCCCCTTTCTATGCTATAATGGTCTCATTATAGACGATAGAAAGGGGCATTTTTGATGGGCAGAGCATCAGAAAATACGCCGCAACATAAAGAGAAGAAGATTAGTATTGCACTTTTGGCGCATGTTGACGCGGGGAAAACTACATTATCCGAAAGTCTTTTGTATACAGCGGGGAAAATCCGTTCTTTTGGGCGTGTCGATAAGGGAGACGCCTATTTAGATACTTATGAGTTGGAGAAGAAGCGCGGCATTACTATTTTTTCCAAGCAGGCGGTATTTTCATTTGGCGGTACGGAGATTACGTTATTGGATACGCCGGGGCATGTTGATTTTTCAGCGGAGATGGAGCGCACCCTGCAAGTGCTTGATTATGCGGTGCTTGTCATCAGCGCTGCGGATGGTGTTCAGGCTCATACGCAGACGCTGTGGCGTCTGCTGCGGCGGTACAAGGTGCCGGCGTTTCTTTTTGTCAATAAGATGGACCAGAACGGAACGGACATTTCTTCTATTATGACAGAGCTAAAAGAGAGACTGTCCGCCAATATTGTAAACTGCATGAATCCGGAAACAGAGGAGTGCAAAGAAGAGATTGCCCTGTGCGACGAGGAATTGTTAGAAAAATATATAGAGGAGGGGGATTTCTCTGCCGATACCATACCCTCTCTTGTTGCTGCCGGTAAATTGTTTCCCTGTTTTTCCGGCTCGGCGTTAAAGAACGAGGGGATTGGGAAACTGCTGCAGGCGCTTGATACGTTGACAACAGCCAAAGAATATAAAGAAGAGTTTGCCGCGAGGGTGTTTAAGATTGCCAGAGACGAGGTGGGGAATCGGCTGACGTATCTCAAGGTGACGGGCGGGGTATTGAGGGCCCGCATGGAAATTGAAGTGGCAGAGGGATGTAGGGAAAAGGTAAATCAAATCCGCATTTATTCCGGTGAACGCTATGAGAGTGTACCCGAGGTCGGAGCAGGAACCATTTGTGCGGTGACGGGACTTTTGAAAACCTATCCCGCGCAGGGGCTTGGTAGTGAGACAGAGGGAATAGGCGCGGCGCTCAATCCGGTGCTCACCTATCGCGTCGAACTGCCGGAGGGGTGCGACGCGGCAGTTTTTCTGCCAAAATTGCGTGAACTGGAAGAGGAACAGCCGGAGCTGCACGTGGTATGGAATGAAAAACTTCAGGAAATTCAAGTGCAGGTGATGGGCGAGGTACAAATCGAAATATTACAGAGTCTTATCTTGGAGAGATTTGGCGTACAGGTATGTTTTGGCACGGGAAATATTGTCTACAAAGAGACTATCAGCCGGCCGGTAGAGGGCGTCGGACATTTTGAACCGCTGCGGCATTACGCCGAAGTCCACTTGTGGATGGAGTCGGGAGAGGCGGGAAGCGGTATTCAGATTAGGGGGGAGTGCAGCGAGGATTTGCTTGACCGAAACTGGCAGCGGCTAATTTTTACGCATTTGTCAGAGCGGGAGCACAAGGGAGTTCTCACCGGTTCTGCGCTTACCGATGTAATCATTACGCTTATTGCGGGAAAGGCGCATTTGAAGCATACGGAGGGCGGAGATTTTCGTCAGGCGACATACCGTGCGGTACGACAGGGATTAATGCAGACGGAGTCGGTTCTTCTTGAGCCGTATTATGAATATCGCCTTGAGTTGCCGGAATCTTATGTGGGCCGTGCGATGAGTGATATGGAGAGGATGGCCGGTTCGTTTACACTGGAGCAGTCAGCGGCAGGAGTTTCGATTCTCACAGGAGAGGCTCCGGTCAGTACCATGCGGGGATATCCGCGGGAAGTGGCCGCCTATACAAAAGGGCAGGGGCATTTGTCCTGTTCGCTCTCGGGTTATCGTCCGTGCCATAATGCCGATGAGGTCATACAGAGAATGCGGTATGAGCCGGAGAGTGACACGGAGAACCCGTCATCATCGGTCTTCTGTTCTCACGGAGCGGGTATTACGATACCGTGGAATGAAGTGCGCAGCTATATGCATATCGACACGGGAAAGGGAACAACTTCAGCGGATGACGGCAGGGAAGAAGAGAGGACAGAGCGCAGTACGTCACATGAAGAAGAGTGGATAGATACGGAGGAGATTGATGGTATCTTAGAGCGGGCAATGTATGCGAACCGCAAGAGCGGGCCCGTTTCCCATAAAGGGATTTCTGCCAGACGGGTGCGCTCCGTATCCGATAAACCGGAGGGGCTGGCGAAGCCGCGGAAGAAAAATGTGCCGGATACGAAATATTTACTTGTGGATGGTTATAATATCATTTTTGCATGGGAGGAACTTCGCGAACTGGCAAAGACGGATATTGCGGCGGCAAGGGACAAGTTAATGGACATTTTGTGCAATTATCAGGGATACCGGAAATGTGAAGTGATTTTGGTGTTCGATGCCTACCGCGTACAAAATCACAAGACCGAGGTGATGGATTATCACAATATCCATGTCGTTTATACAAAAGAAGCGGAAACGGCGGACTGTTATATTGAAAGATTTGCCCATGAAAATAATAAAAAGTATCAGATTACGGTGGCGACATCGGATGGCATGGAGCAGATTATCATTCGCGGCGCCGGCTGCCGGCTGCTCTCGGCCGCGGATTTGCAAAGGGAAATAGGGCGGGTACAGGAGGAATTAGAGGAATGGATAGAAAATTAAAAATAATGTGTTGAAACGGCAGAGGTCAAAGTATATAATAATATGAGGAAAGGTATCCTATATATAGTCACCATTGACCCCAACATCAATTTATGGGATTGGATATGAAACAAAAAACGTTTTCGGAATGGAGGATTAATAATGGCAGTAGTAGAAATTACACAAAAAAATTACGAGACAGAAGTGGCGCAAGCGGACAAGCCGGTGCTGATTGATTTTTGGGCGAGCTGGTGCGGGCCGTGCCAGATGCTTTCGCCGGTTGTCGACGAGGTTGCAGAGGAGCGCAGCGACATCAAGGTGTGCAAAGTTAATGTAGATGAACAGCAGGAGCTGGCAATGCAATTCCGCGTTATGTCTATTCCGACATTAGTTGTAATAAAGGAAGGGCAGGAGACGAACCGCTCGGTTGGCTTCATTTCAAAAGAAGAAATAGCCGCGCTTATCTGAAGTAATAAATAGCAAATAACTGACATTATCTTATCAGGCTGGGAGGAGCTTATGTACGATATTATAATTGTAGGAGCGGGAACAGCGGGTTTGTCTGCGGCAATCTATGGAGTGCGGGCAGGTAAATCCGTTCTTGTGTTGGAGAAAAAATCTTTTGGCGGACAGATTGTAAACTCTCCCGAAGTAGAAAATTATCCGGGCATAGCAAAGATTTCCGGTTTCGAGTTCGCCAAAAATCTATACGAACAGGCAATCCGTCTGGGGGCGGAATATAAGCAGGAAAAAGTGTTGCGGATGGAAGAAGCTCCGGAGGGAGAAAAGAAATATGTCTATGCCAGAAATGCCGCCGGAGACGAGGTCTGTTATGAGACAAAGGCGGTTATTCTGGCGACTGGGGCGAAGAACCGGCCGCTTGGTGTAGAGCGTGAGGAAGCGCTTATCGGCGCCGGCGTATCTTATTGCGCCACCTGTGACGGTATGTTCTTTCGGGGACGGGATGTAGCTGTCGTCGGCGGCGGCAACACGGCGTTGGAAGATGCGATGTTTCTCTCGAATTATTGCCGCAAAGTATATGTGATTCATCGCAGAGATACTTTGCGGGGCGAGGCAAAACTCGGAGACGCGCTGCGCCAGAAAGAAAATGTGGAATTTGTGTGGAATTCGGTTGTCAGGCAATTGTTGGGAGAACCGAATCTGACGGCTGTTCAGATACAGGATGTGCAGACAAAGGAGACGCGGGAAATTGAAGTGTCCGGCGTCTTTATTGCTATTGGGCAGATGCCAGATAACGAGCCGTTTGCAGACTATGTAAAACTGGACGAGAAAGGATATATTGAGGCGGCGGAGGACTGTAATACGGAGACGCCGGGAGTTTATGTGGCAGGCGACTGCCGTACGAAATCGGTGCGCCAGCTGGCAACTGCTGCTGCGGATGGTGCGGTCGCAGCGCTGGCGGCATGTGAGTACATGGAATAAAAGAGGGAGAAGCGGTAAGTATGAACAGGGTACGCATGACGACGAGGAAGCGGCGCATTCTATTTTCGGCAGCAGTAGTTTTTTTATGTATTTTGATTTTTTTTGTAATAGCAAACGTGTTACAAAAAAAGGATAAGGAAAATTTTCAGCAGTATGCCAAATATGAGGGAGTGTGGCAGAGTGCGGACGGGAAATTGACGTTGGAAGTGTATCGTGTTACGAGTGGAACACTGTCCTTTTCTTTAAACAATAAAAGGACAAACAATGAGATTTCTCTCTCAACTGCATATTCCATTGGTAACGGTTATGAATTTTCCTATGCACCGCAGCGGCTGGCTGGTCCTGTTTATTATATTACAGCGGGGAATAGCTGCAAGGGGGCGATTTATCCAGAAGAAGGTAAGATTCGAATCGATATACCGCAAATACCGGACAAACCCCATGTGTTGGAATTTCAGGGGACACTGACGAAAAAAAGCGGATTACCGGAGGAAAAGACCGTGCATCTGATGGAGTACATGAATACAAAAAAGCAGCTGCCGGAAACAGTAAAAAAGTATTGCAGCTTACTTTTTGACGAAGAGGGTAAAGTATGGCGTATGCGGGTGCGGCTGGCGGGAAATAGCAAGCACAGGAAGACAGATATCGGCGGTATTTCCCTCTGTACTACAGAATCCGAATGCGAACGTCTTTTGGGAACGGCTGTTGAGAGCGTTGATTTAGCCGGTCGCAGAAAGAAAAAAGTATATGAAAAGGACGGATACTGCTATACGATAGTGCAAAATCCGTTCGGTGTGATTGAGGAAGCGGATTGCCGGAAAAAGGAACTGGCGGGAACGGTACAAAAGGGCGAGTTTTTGATGAAAGGAAATACGATTTTCCGTTATATCGGTGATATTTACAGCGGTGATATCGTACTGCCTGAGGGAGTGAACCGGATAGCTTCTCATGCGTTTGAATTGGGGAACAATGGCTGTTTTATAACGGAAGCGAATCCCTACATGCGAAAGATTTCCCTTCCGGCCGGAATCTATGTGGAGGAGGATGCTTTTAGAAACTGCGGGCCAATGTGTATTGAACTGGAAAAAGGCTGGAAAGTAGTTCCCAGACGCGCATTTGCCCATACTGTTTCTCTGGAAAATATGCAAAAAAAGGAAACTCAGGTTATCTTTATGCTGCCGAAAACAATTGAGAGGATGGAAGAAGAGGCATTTGCGATAGATAACTCGTCGGAGAGGCTGCGGACATACTGGAGGGAATGGGAACAATCAGATAGAAGAGCCGCGCCGGTTGAATTGTTGGCAGACCATGGATTTCCCAATGCAAGCTATATCGGTGACAATGCGCTGTGGGGCATGGGTCTCTTATCTCTACCGGAGAAAGCGACATTTCTTGGGAAAAATATTACTCTTACGGGGAGGGATACGGTTTCTATTCCGGAAGGAATTACGGTTTTGCGAAGCGATAATTTTTATTTTACAAACGAAAATGTTTACATACTTCAAATTGGAAAAAAGGTGCAGGAGATAGAGGAAAATGCGTTTTGGAACAACGCTGGTTGCGTAAATTTTAACAGAGTTTATGTGGATGAAAGAAATCCGTTTATAGTTGGAAAAGAATCTGGCTGGCTCCGTTCGGCGGATGGTAAAATTTTTTACGGAGCAGTAAGTTATCTCACTATCGAACCTTTTCTCACTAACAAATTTATTTTATCAAGCGTTAACTATAAGATAAAGCTTCCTGAAGGAGTAAAAGAAATCAGAAGTTTATTTGCAATTCCCGACCGGTCAATCATTCAGTTTCCGAAATCGTTAAAAAAAATAAGTGTTACCTGCCTGAGTGGAGATGGGAAGTATTATTTTCAGGGGGATGTTCCGATGATAATGGGAGAGAGGGATGAAATTTATCAAAATTGGCTTCTCTCTCTTATATCCAGCGACGAATTTCCCGTTTTACATGTGAGAAAGAGCAGGGTTAGCGGTTGGTTTGATTCTCTGACCGATGGGATGAACTTATCGGAGGAGCAGAAAAGCAGATTGAAAAGAAAACTGAAAAAGAATGCAATTTGAGGCTGAAATACAATTTTTTGACAAAGTTTAACGGTATTCTTTAACAGTATTCTTATAAACAAAGAAAAAAAGCGTAAGGGAGGTTCTTATGAAAAAAATGTGGAAAGGGATGCTTTTGCTGGCAATGGCGCTGTTGGTTTGCGCGGCGCCGCAGGAAGCATCGGCAAAAGTAAAAGTAAAGAAAGTTACCGTAAAGAGTAATTATGGTTCTTCGGTTCATGTAGCGGTGGGAAAGAAGATAAAATTAAAGACGAGCGTCAAGGTGACGCCGAACAAATCCGCCAATAAAAAGGTAAAATATAAATCTTCGAATAAGAAAATCGCCACGGTCTCTTCGTCCGGTTATGTAAAAGGAATCAAGACAGGAAAATGCAAGGTGACCGTCACTTCAAAAAAGAACAAAAAGAAAAAAGCAAAGATTACGATTAACGTCGTTAAAAAAGTTACTTCCATCACAATCGAAAAGCCGAAAAACGCACTTTATGTGGGGAATACGCTGGCATTAAAAGCGATTGTAAATCCGGCAAGCGGAAGTTACAAGAAAGTGACATGGTCGACGTCTAATAAATCCATTGCCAAGGTGAGCAGCGCCGGAAAAGTGACCGGATTAAAGGCGGGAACGGTTACCATTAAAGCTACTTCCGTAGAGGGAAGCAAGAAAACAGGAAGCATTAAACTGACGGTACTTGCCACAAACAGCGTCAGTATTGCCTCGGTTGAGGTATTAAGCAGCAACGCCGTGCGGGTTGTACTCGACAAGGCAATGAGGCTGAGCGAGTCTCAATTTTCACTGGACGGGAAACAGTATTCGTTTGGTACATACAGCCGCAAGTACCGGATTGCACAGATGCGCAATTATGAAGATAAAACGTATGATTTGACACTGGCTCCGGAATATTCGGTCAGTCGGGATTCTTTTGTGCGCGTTACCATCGCCGCCTTACCGGGGAATGGTGTGAAGACGATGGAGACACAGGCAATCTATGTGCGCAATACGCGTCCGCTCGACGAGAAGTGGATTGGCGTCGTGGGAGACAGTTGGAATAAAGTTGTCGACCTCAGCGAATATTGCTGCGGCCATATTTCTTATGAGCTGACAGGCTCCGTAGCGGGAATCACGGTAAAAGAAAGAAATAACCAATTATTGTTTACCGGAACGTTGACAACCGTTACCGTAGGAACGCAATTGACATTAAAGGCGACGGACGAGACAGGCAGTACCGTTCGCCAGACAATATATGTATATGTAGGCAATAACTCGACAATCGTAGGCAAAGCGGAAGACAGTACTATTTTAGCCGGAAATGAAATCAAAGAAAAAGAGTTTGCCTCCGCGGTGGGAGGAAGCAATCAATACAGCTATTCGGCAATCAATCTTCCGGCCGGAATCAAGCTAGACGAGAATACCGGAAAAATAAGCGGCAAGGCAAACGCTGTCGGGGAATACGCCGTCCGGCTGACAATTACCGACAAAGAGAATGAAAAGAGAACCTGCCAGTGTACGGCTACATTGCGTGTGGTAGATCAGAAAAAAGTAGTGGGTACGGCGATGGATACATCACAGAGACCGGTTGCCGGCGTTACGGTTATCTGCGAAAATATTGCCGACGGAACGCTGTATCAGACAGAGACTGATGAAAATGGTTCGTATACGGTTTATGTGGGAGAAGGTTCCTACCATGTTAAAGCGGAAAAAGGCGAGGCTGTTGATTCCGTTTATAATATAGCGGTAGGCTCCGGCGGCCGGCAGATTCATTTCATTCTTCGCGCAGAAGATTTGTAACGTGAAGCAGTCCCCATCCCTGCTGTTCATGCGGAAGATTGAGGTCAGTGCAGGAATGCTTCATCCGTATCTTGATTTCCCGCGGATTCAGATAGGGATATTTGCTGAGCAGTAAGGCAATGGCGCCGCTGACAATCGGGGTGGACATGGAAGTACCGCTCTTTACCGAATACGAGTAAGATTTCCCGTTACGGGGAGGGCAACAACTGACGATATGAGAACCGGGCGCAACGACGTCCGGTTTTTTTATGCAGGAAAGGGTCGGGCCGATTCCGGAGTGGCTGGCAGAGTAGGAATGCCGTTCCGGAAGGGAACCGACTGTTATTATTTTGCGGGAGTTACCGGGGGCGCTTATTGTCTGGGGCCCCGGCCCCTGATTGCCGGCTGCGGCAACGACAACAAGTCCCATATCCCACAGTTCGTTTACTTTTTGTACAAACGCACAGTCCTCGTCATAAGCCTGCCGGTCATTGGCGCCAATTGAGATATTTACAATGCGGATGCCGTATTGCCGGTAATTGTTCTGTATCCACCGCAGCGCTTTCATAATATCGGAAACGGTGCCGTTTCCTTTGTTATTCAGTACTTTTATGCCGATGAGGTTTGCCATGGGAGCAACGCCCTCATATCGTCCCTGAGAGAGAAAGCCGTCTCCGGCGGCGATTCCGGCAACGTGGCTGCCGTGACCGCTGTCATCATAGGGATACGGTTTTCCGTGCAGGGCGTCAAACCATCCGACAATCCGCTTGCGGTAATCCGGATGCGGGGTGAGTCCGGTATCGACAATGGCAATGCCGGTGTTTTGTCCGAGGAAACCGTGCTGGTGGGGAGAGTTAGCATGAATTATCTGATTGACACTTTTCATAAGACCCCCGTTCCGAAAGATAAGCAAAGAACGTCCTTTAACTCTTTGCCTCTCCAGTAAATATATATGGCTATTTTATGCAGGAAAAATCAAAAATGTTCAGGGTAAAAAATTTTTTTACAAAAAAGGTTGACCGTCGGTCATTTTTGTGCTACACTTGCATACAGTAAAAGTGACCGATGGTCATATTTAAAAAAGGAGGCATGCACGATGGTAATCAAGTTTGGTAAATGGCTCACAAAGAACAAGGTGTTCGTTATCATTTTTGCGTTGCTGCTTATGATACCGGCTGTCATTGGCTATGTGTCGACGCGAATTAATTACGACGTGCTGAGTTATCTTCCAAATTCACTGGAAACCGTATCCGGACAGGATATTATGGTAGATGAGTTTGGTATGGGAGCATTTTCCATGGTAATTGTCGAGGACATGGAAAACAAAGATGTTGTTGCTTTGAAAGAGAAGATAAAAAAAGTAGAACATGTGGAAGATGTTCTCTGGTATGATGATGTAATTGGCAGTATTACCGTACCTGCCAAAATACTGCCGGATAAGTATAGGAAAGCGTTGTTCAATGACAATGCCACGATGATGATTGTACTTTTTGACGATACTACGTCGGCGGATACGACGATGGAGGCTATTGAGGATATGCGCTCCCTCGTGAAAAAGCAGGTGTTTATCAGCGGTATGTCCGGCGTCGTCACCGACATCAAGAATCTGGCGATGGCGGAAATGCCGGTCTATGTGGCGGTAGCGGCGACGCTTGCGCTTGTCGTTTTGCTTCTGGCGATGGATTCGCTTGTTACCCCGTTTATATTCCTGTTCGGAATTGGAATGGCGATTATATATAATCTGGGGAGCAACATTATTTTTGGTGAGATTTCCTATATAACGCAGGCGCTGACAGCGATACTGCAGCTGGGAGTGACGATGGATTATTCTATTTTCCTTTTGGAAAGTTATGAAGCCAATAAGATTCGTTTTGAGGGAGACAAAAATCGGGCTATGGCACATGCGATTTCCAATACGTTTAAGTCGGTCACGAGCAGCTCGGTCACGACAATCGCCGGCTTTGCCGCTCTCTGTTTTATGACTTTCAAACTGGGAATGGATTTGGGGCTTGTTATGGCAAAAGGAGTTATCATCGGCGTAATCGTATGTCTTACGGTACTGCCTGCGCTTATCCTCTGCTTTGACAAAGTGATTGAGAAGACGACGCACAGAAATCTCATCCCCAATCTGGACGGCGTCTCCAAAGGTATTGTAAAGATTTGGCCGGTCGCGCTGATACTTTTTATCATTCTTATCGGGCCCGCCTTTTATGGAAACAGCAATTATGAAATATATTATGACATTGCGGGAGCGCTGCCGCAGGATTTGGATTCGGCGGTTGCCAATAAGAAACTGGAAAAAACATTTGATATGAACAATACGCACATCCTTCTTATGAAAAATGGAATTTCATCGAAAGACAAGGCGGCGATGTTAGAGGAAGTAGAGGGTGTGAAAGGTGTCAAGTGGGTGTTGGGTATTGATTCTTTTAAGGGAGTTAATGTTCCCGATAATATGATACCACAAGATTATAGGGCAATGGTTAAGAGCAAGGACTATGAAATCGCGTTTGTCTGCTCGGATTACAAAACCGCCACAGAAGAAGTGAATACGCAGATTGCAGAGATTAATAATATTGTAAAAGGATACAGCAAAGAATCCATGGTGATTGGAGAGGCGCCGCTGACAAAGGATTTGCAGGATGTAACGGATATTGATTTGGCAAGTGTAAATTATGTTTCCATTATTGCCATTTTCATTATTATCATGCTGACGTTCCGTTCGCTTCTGATACCGATTATCTTAGTGGCGGTCATTGAATTTGCCATTTTCCTCAATATGTCAGTTCCTTTTTACAGTGGGGAGACGCTGCCGTTCGTAGCGGGTATTGTCATTGGCGCCGTACAATTGGGAGCGACAGTCGATTATGCCATATTGATGACGAGCCGTTATCATAAAGAGAGGGCGGAGCGGAAGAAAGGAAAGAAAGAGGCGATTGCAATCGCGCACAAAACTTCTATTAAGTCCATACTGATTAGTGGAATGTGTTTGTTTGCTTCGACCTTTGGCGTGACGATATCATCGAATATTGATATGATACAATCCATCTGTACATTGCTTTCCCGCGGTGCTATTATTAGTACGATTGTAGTAATCGTCATTTTACCGGCGATGTTGATGGTATTTGATAAATGGATATGTAAGACGACATGGGATATGCGCAGTATTGATTATTAATGTTAAGGAGGCAGAGGCTATGAAAAGAAATATGAGACGAATTGCCCAATCAACGTTGAGTGCGGCATTAGTATTGAGTTTAGTATTAAGCAACAGTTCCTTTATTGAGGCGAAGAAGATTAGCAAACAGGAATCGGTCTATGTGAACGCGGGCGCCGACGGTACGGTTTCCCAGATTACGGTGGCGGACTGGCTGAAAGGTTCTGCGGACATAAACGGAACAATCCGTGATGAATCCGATTTGTCGGGGATTACGAATGTAAAAGGTGACGAAACGTTTACCCAAAACGGAAAATCTGTCGAGTGGGCGGCAAAGGGAAAAGATATTTATTATCAGGGTGAGACTTCTCAGGAACTGCCAATTGATTTGAAAATAACGTATAAGCTTGACGGGGCGGTAATGGAGCCAAAAGATATGTTGGGCAGGAGCGGCAAAGTGGAAATCCATGTTGCCTATACAAATAAATCCAAGCAGACGAAAACCATTGACGGCAAAGAGACAACGTTGTATACTCCATTTATCATGTTGACCGGCATGATACTTCCAACAGAAGTATTTGATAAAGTTGAAATTGATAACGGACGCGTCATCAACGATGGCAGTAATCAGATTGCCGTCGGACTGGGAGTGCCGGGATTGAAAGAAAGTCTGGACTTGGAGAAAGACGCCTCGGAAAAGATTCCCGATGGTTTTACCGTGACCGCAGATGTCAAAGATTTTTCCATGGGAAATACGTTTACCTATGGAAGTCCGAATTTGTTCAACGAACTCGAATTGGATGAAATTGAGCAGTTGGATGACTTGGAGGAGAAGTTAGACGACCTGACAGATGCTGCCGGCAAGATTGTCGAAGGCTCGGAAGAACTGTCAGATAACATGGACAAATTTGCTGATAAAATGGGAGATTTGAAATCTTCGGTAAAGGAATTTAAGAAAGATGGCGTAGATAAACTGGCAAAAGGAATTGGAAAGATGGCGAAAGGGGCTCCGGAGCTGGCAAAGGGAGTGAATGAGTATACGTCCGGTGTGACAAGTTTTGCCAGTGGAACTTCTTCTTATGTCGACGGCGCCAAAAAAATTACAGACGGATGTTCCGATTTGTATACAAAAGTAAAAAATCTGCCGAATCAGATAAGCGCTTTTGATACCGGATTAAAAGCGTATACCGGCAGCGTGGATAAACTAGGAACAAAGGAAAACGTGACAAAGTTAAAAAGCGGCGCTAAATCGGTATCTGACGGCATTACTACCTTGAATACAAATCTGGCGGCGTTGGAAAAGTCGTACGAGACGACGGATACGCTCATCAAAGGATTAAAAGCGTCGGGAGCAGACGCAACGCTTATCGCCCAGATGGAAGCGGTTCTGAACGGGCAGAAAGAGTCGATTCAGAAATTAAAAGCGGCTACTTCTGCGGAGAGCGAGTTAAAACAGGGGGCAGGGGCTGTTTCCGGCGGCGTCAATACCGTGATGGACGGATTACAGCAATTGTCGGCAAAATCAGCGGAGCTGACCGGTGTGACATCACAGTTGAACAGCTCCATGCCGGAGTTGGTGCAAGGTGTAAAGAGCCTCAAAGAGGGCGGTGAAAAACTTGCGAAAAATAATACGACGCTGAAAACTTCGGGCCGCAAACTTCAAAAGGCGGGCGGGAAGTTAAAGAAAAGCGTTACTACAGTTAAGAAAGGTGTCAGCTCTTTAAATAAGGGAGGAAAATCTCTTGTAAAGGCATCCGGCAAACTGGTGACGGGAGTAAATAAGCTCACGACGGCAAGTGGTGAACTTAACCGCGGCAGCAGTAAATTATCGGAAGGAGCAGACGAATTTAACCGTGAAGGTATCGAAGAAATCAATCGTATTTATGAGGATGATATAAAGGTATTTCTTGACCGCTTAAAGGCAATCCGTCAGACAGGTCAGGCGTACAAGAGCTTTAGCGGCGTTGCCGGCGGCATGGACGGAGACGTGAAGTTTGTCATTGAGACGGAAGAGATTTCAAAGGAAGAGTAAGCCTGACGGGAGAGGGAAAGGTGTATGTATGGGCAAATTAGATGAAAAGAAAAAACAGAAAAGAGATTCTCTTCTCGCGGCGGCGTTTGCCCTGTTTACGGAAAAGGGAATCAACGATACGTCGATTTCCGACATTGCCACCGAGGCAAAGATGGCCAAGGGAACATTTTATCTGTATTTTCGGGATAAGTTTGATATTCGGGACAATTTGATTGCCTCGAAAGCGACGGAATTGTTTTTACAGGCAACCGAGGAGATGAGGTGCAGGAAACTGCCGACACTGGAAGAACAGGTAATCTATCTGGCAGATTCGATTATTAACCGCTTGAATGAAGATAAAATGCTGCTGCGGTTTATCGCCAAAAATCTCAGCTGGGGTGTGTTCCGCAACGCCCTGCTGCTGGAGGAAGAGAATGACGGTCTCTGTTTTTACGAGGCATATGAGACGATGCTTGCCGAATCCGGACGAAAATTCCGCAATCCGGAGTTGATGTTGTATATGATTGTCGAATTTGTCAATGCCACTTGTCATAATGTTATTCTCATGCAGGAACCGGTCGCTTTGGAGGAGCTGAAACCGGAATTGTATGGCGCCATTGAAGATATTATTCACCGTCAGGAAATCGGTGGAAACGCGCAGTAATCTGCCATGAAAAATCAATCCCATAGCCTCGTAGGTTAATTTAATTTTTTGGATTGACAATAGAATACAGATTTGGTATAGTCAGAGTACTTTTGGTAACGGAAGTACTCTGACTGCATTTATATGGGCGCACCCGCGGCGGCGGGAGGCATGGCGCCGCAGGGGTTGGCAGAGGCGGGGTGAGAAAGAGATAGAGGAGGGCGGAACATGAAGAAAAATCAATTGCCGGATAGAGTTCTCATCATGTTGAAAAAATATAGTATAGAAAAAGAGGATATTTTAGATGTTTGTCCGGTCGATTTATCTTTTGACAGCGAATACATAAGCGGATATGTATTTTTGACAGCGAAAGTACTCGGCGTGGTGACGAGCGAACCGATTGGCAATCGGACGAGATATTTTCGCGGAACGAAAACGCAGGATATGGTCTATGGGGAAGATACGCTGGAGTATGCGTTTCGTCTTCTGTCGCTTGAGGAAACGGCTCACATGCGTGTGGAGCGTCAAATTGCGACCAATCTCGTTACAGTAGAATATAACGGCGTGCCGGAACGGGTAGCCGCATTGACAAACTTATATCTGGAGCAGATGAATTTGTTCCTCAAAAGTTATAAGAAAATAAAAAACTATCCGGATGAGGCAGACGAGGTAGAATCGTCGGCGGACATTCAGGAAGAAAAAGCGGAATATTGTCCGAAATGCGGAACGATGTATCCTGACCCGAAGCGGAAGATATGTCCGAAATGTATGAATAAGCGTTCTATTTTTTCGCGGACGATGAAATATTTTTTCCACTACCGCTGGAAGTTTGTACTGCTCTTTTTGTGTTATTTTGGCTCGGCGGCGCTGAATCTCGTCTGGCCGTATTTGAGTGGTACGGTTTTGTACGATAAGGTACTGGCAAAGAATCCGGCGTTTTATCATTTTTTCGGTATCGGGAAATATGTGTGGGCGCTCATTCTTCTTGTCCTCGTCATGCTTGTCTCCAAACTTATGCAGCAGGCGGTGGCAATGCTTCAGGGAACGCTGATGGCGCAGGTGGTAGCGAGTACAATCCGCGACTTAAAACAGGATGTTTTTGCCGCGATGGCGCGTCTGTCAATCGGATTTTTTACGAGCAAGCAGACCGGAAGCCTGATGACGCGCGTGTTGAGTGACGCCGAGCGCGTGACCGCATTTTTTCTGGACGGCTTTCCCTACATATTTGTTCACGGTCTGACAATCATTGCTACTTATATCGTGATGTTCCGGCTCAACTGGCAGCTGGCCCTTGTCGCCAGTATTTTGTTACCGCTGCTCGTCGTTATGAGCGTTAAGCTGAAACCGAAACTGTGGAGCCTGTTTGGCAGAAGACATCGTGCCGAGCGCAATCTCAACAGCAAGGTAAACGATAATCTGACGGGAGCGCGTGTAGTCAAGGCGTTCGGACAGCAGGAGCTGGAAAATGAGCGTTTTATGCCGCCAAATGAGCGGGTTAAAGATGCGGAAGTTCGTATTGTCAAATACAACAACCGTTTTACGATACTGTACAATCTCGTACAGGAGATTTCCAATATATGGGTATGGATTTTAGGAGTTATTTTGCTGCTCGGTACGGGAAGCGTGGAACTCGGCGTATTAATTACATTTGTCGGTTATGTCGGACAGTTGAACGGGCCGATGAATTTCTTTTCACGGGTCTTCCATATGTGGTCGGACAGTATTAACTCCGCACAGCGTATGTTTGAGATTATGGACGCCATTCCGGATATTCAGGAGACGGACAATCCGATTGCGTTAAAGGAGCCGAAAGGGGAAATACAGTTAGCGCATGTGACCTTTGGTTATGATACGAATAATCCGGTCTTAAAAGACATCAGTATGCATGTTAAGCCGGGCGAAATGCTGGGGATTGTCGGCCGTTCCGGCGCCGGAAAGACAACACTTGTCAATCTTATTTCCCGTCTGTACGATGTCAATGAGGGAACGATTTCCATTGACGGCATTGATGTAAGGGAACTGGCTTTTCATGATTTGCGCAGGAATGTGGCGATGGTATCGCAGGATACTTATATTTTTATGGGAACTGTGGCGGACAATATCGCCTATGCGAATCCGGAGGCTACGAGAGGCGATATTATACAGGCGGCGATACTTGCGAGCGCACACGAGTTTATTTCCAATATGCCGGATGCGTATGATACGGTTATCGGCGCTTCAGGAAAAGATTTGTCGGGCGGTGAAAAGCAGCGTATCTCCATTGCGAGGGCGATTTTGGCAAATCCTAAAATACTGATTTTGGACGAGGCGACTGCCAGCGTCGATACGGAGACGGAAAAGGCGATACAGCAGTCTCTGCAATACTTAGTACAGGGGCGGACAACGTTGTCGATTGCCCACCGCCTGTCAACGCTGCGCGACGCCGACCGCTTAGTCGTTATCGACGATGGAAAAATTGTCGAAGAGGGAACACAGCCGGAGCTGGAAGCTAAGAGGGGAATTTATTTTAAACTGATGGAATTACAGACGAAATCCTTAGCCTTAAAAAGCGATTTGGCCGGGGAAATGAAGGGAGGTAGTGAGAATGAAAGATAATGCGACGATTCTTCAGATGGAGCAGGAAGTCGGGGAAATGACGTCCCTGCACTATCTGACAAAAGAAAATGCGGTTTTCTCCCGAACAGAGGGAGGATTTGTCCGTTTGCAATATGATGACAAAGTATGGGAGCGGGTACAGGTGATTCGCCTGTTTCCATTTACGGAGCCAGACCAATTTATTTCCATCCGTACGGTGGAAGAGCGCTCGAAAGAGATAGGCGTTATCGCCAATCTCAAAGAGATGGGTAAGGAAACAAGAGAGATGTTGGAAGAGCAGTTGAATTTGCATTATTTTACTCCGGTAATTGAAAAAATTATTGATATTAAAGACGAATATGGCTATGCCTATTTTTATGTTCTGACCGACCGCGGAGAATGCCGGTTTACGATTAATATGGGAGGGAACGCGGTAGTCCGTCTGTCCGACAGCCGTCTGCTGATTACGGATTTGGACGAGAACCGTTTTGAGATTCGTGATGTTTTTGCCCTGACACAAAAGGAGCAGCGCAAATTGGACTTGTTCTTATAGGAGTGTTATGTAAACTTCGGAATGGGGGATAGTATGATATTAAAATATGAGCTGCCGAAAGAGGTAGAAGAGCAAATCGTTTTGGGAAAAGAGGAGCGGCTGTACTATGCGGTTCCGTTTGACATTGCGGAAGATGGCAGTTGGTTAGCGGACTCCTATTTTGTGGTGACGACAAAGCGGCTGCTTTTGTTTCGTTCGGGAAGACTGGCGAAAACATATGAAATTGCCAAATGCCGTCACGTCAAAGCAGAAGCCAAAATCGGAGGGGGCATTCTCGTACTCGAATATGAGGGAGTGATGCAGTATGTCGTTCATTATTCGGCAAAACATTTATCTCGTTATGCGTATATTGCCAGAGGGATTCACATTCTGACGCGGGGGAGGACAGAAGAGGTTGTCAGTTCGGAGTATGAGAAGATATGTCCGGATTGCGGACGGGCGATTCCCGGAACAAGATATTGTCCGCACTGCTCCAAAGAGGGCGGTTTCTGGCGCACGTTTTTGAAGATGGCGCGCCCGTATAAAAGAAAATTTTATGGTATTATTTTTTTGATGGTAATGGCGGCGGTTGTGACGCTTCTCAATCCCGAAGTGCAGAAACGGCTGGTCGATGATGTGCTGACGAAAGGGAACGGGGGGATTGGCGTTGCTTTTACCTGCCTTGGAATTATGTTTGCCCTCAGTGTGGGAATTGTCATTATCAATATTTTGAAAAGTTACTATTGCACTGTGTTGGGTGCAACGATTTCCAAAGATTTGCGGGAGCAGCTATTTGCCAAAATACAAATTCTTTCACTCAGTTTCATTAATGACCGCCGTCCGGGGGAATTGATGAACCGGATTATGTATGATACGAGACGGATACGCGATTTTATGGAGCGGACATTTTGTAATATGTTCACGGTATGTTTCATTTTCCTGTGTGATATTATTTTTATGCTTGCGCTCAATGTCAAATTGGCGTTACTGACGTTTATTTTTATTCCGCTGGCAGTTTTTACGACCTATGCGTTCCGCAAGAGTATTCACCGGCGTTTTCATCTGCAAATGAAAAAGGATGATGATGTCAACAGTAATCTTCAGGATGTAATATCGGGAATGCGTGTTGTCAAATCTTACGGAAAGGAAGAGGCGGAGCGTGTAAAGTTTGACCACCTTGCGGATGAGTACTGCCGTGTTCAGACGAGAAATGAAGTGTTTTGGGCAGTTTTTATGCCGATGGTGAGCTTACTTATGGGAGCGGGTGTTTTTCTTGTCATTTACTTTGGCGGTCTGGACGTCTTTAAAGGAACGATGACAACGGGAGAACTGCTGCAGTTTGTCACTTACACCCAGCTCTTATATATGTATCTGAACTGGATGACAAGCATACCGAGAGAATTGATGGGCCTTATCAGCAGTATGGAGAGAATTAACGATGTATTGGCGCAGGAGCCTTTTATCGAAGATGTGGAACAGCCGGTAGAATTGGATTTGCAGGGAGAGATAGAGTTCCGTCACGCAACGTTTGGCTACAAATCGTACCAGCCGGTGCTGGAAGATTTGAATTTGTCTATCCGCAAGGGGGAGATGATTGGTATTGTAGGCGCATCGGGAACCGGAAAATCGACGCTAATCAACCTGATTATGCGTCTCTATGAAGTAGACGACGGTCATTTGCTCATCGATGGACACGATATCAAGGAAATTAAGTCTGATAAATTCCACAGGCAAATCGGCGTTGTGTTACAGGAGACATTCCTTTTTTCGGGAACGATTTTGAACAATATCCGTTTTTCGCAGCCGGATGCTTCTTATGAAGAGGTAATCTTGGCGGCTAAGATGGCAAATGCACATGAATTTATATCAAAGACGCCGGATGGATATAATACTTATGTCGGTGAGAAAGGGTTTAGTTTGTCCGGCGGAGAGCGCCAGCGTATCGCAATCGCGCGCGCCATTTTGAACAAACCGAAATTGTTGATTTTAGATGAGGCGACAGCAAGTCTTGACACGGAGAGTGAATTTATGATACAACAGGCATTGGAGAGATTGACAAATGGCCGCACAACCTTTGCGATTGCCCACCGCCTGTCAACATTACAAAATGCTGACCGTCTGATTGTCATTGACGGACATCAGATTGCCGAGATTGGTTCTCATGAGGAATTGCTGGCAAAGAAAGGAATGTATTACCGACTGGTGAAAGCGCAGTTGGAAATGCAGCGTGGTGAGGTGGCGGGTGTCTGACGGCCCGATGGAGGAAGACATGAAAAAATTACTGCGTTTTTTGAAAAGTTATCGGAAAGAATCTGTTTTAGCGCCTTTATTTAAACTGCTGGAAGCCTCGTTTGAATTATTTGTGCCGCTAGTCATGGCGGCGATTATTGATGTGGGAATTGCCGGCAGGGATAGCGGATATATTGTGAAAATGGGTGGCGTGTTAGTTTTATTGGCACTTGTCGGTCTGACGGCATCGCTGACTGCCCAGTATTTTGCCGCAAAAGCGGCGGTAGGTTTTTCTGCCAAATTAAAACAAGAACTATTTGCGCACATACAGAAATTGTCGTTTGGGGATATGGATGAGGTCGGTTCCGCGACGATGATTACCCGTATGACAAGCGATGTCAATCAGGTGCAGGCCGGAGTAAATCTGGTTCTGCGCCTGTTCCTGCGTTCACCGATTATTGTTTTTGGGGCAATGATAATGGCATTTACCATTGATGTGAAAGCGGCGCTCATTTTTGTTGTTGCCATACCGCTTCTGTCGCTTGTCGTTTTTGGCGTCATGCTTTTGAGCATTCCTCTCTATAAAAGAGTGCAGGCCGCTCTGGATTGTCTGCTCGGCAGAACGAGAGAAAACCTGACGGGAGCCAGAGTTCTTCGTGCGTTTAATAAGCAGGGCGAAGAACAGGCCCGTTTTAAAGAGGAAAACCAGCAGCTCAACAAAATTCAGATGACGGTAGGACGAATTGCCGCCCTGATGAATCCAATCACATATATTATTATTAACGGCTCCGTCATTTTTCTTCTCTGGATTGGTGCAATCCATGTGGACGGCGGCTGGATTACACAGGGAGAGGTTGTCGCACTCGTTAATTATATGTCGCAGATTTTGATTGAGCTTGTAAAATTGGCAAACCTGATTGTCAATGTAAATAAGGCAGTTGCCTGCGGCAACCGGATTCAGGAAGTTTTCGAGCGGAAGTCCGCTCTTGTGGAGACAGGACATACGGCCGAGGCCATGACGCAGGCGGATTGGATTGTCGAATTCGACGATGTGTCGCTCGCTTATCCGAATGCGTCGGAAGATTCGCTCTCTCATATTGATTTGAAAGTAAAGCGGGGGGAGACAATCGGAGTAATCGGTGGTACCGGTTCGGGAAAGACTTCTCTTGTACACCTGCTCCCGCGTTTTTATGATATTACGGGGGGAACGCTTTTGATAGACGGACTCTCCGTTCAGGAGTGGAAACTCAAAAAGCTGCGGGAAAAAGTAGGGATTGTACTGCAGAAATCGGTTCTCTTTAAGGGAACGATACGCAGCAATCTTTTGTGGGGAAAGAAAGACGCCACAGAGGAGGAGATGTGGACTGCCCTGCGGATTGCCCAGGCGGAGGACATTGTAAAAGGAAAGGCCAGAGGACTTGACGAACCGGTTGAGCAGGACGGACGCAATTTCTCGGGAGGCCAGAAACAGCGCCTAGCTATTGCGCGCGCATTAGTGAGACGGCCGGAAATACTGATTTTGGATGACAGCGCGTCTGCGCTTGACTATGTGACCGACGCAAGGCTGCGGGAAGCTATTCGCAAAGAACTTACCGGAATGACTTTATTTATTGTATCACAGCGCGCTGCCTCGGTTCGCAATGCCGATACGATTCTTGTGCTGGAAGATGGCCTTGTGGACGGACAGGGAACGCATGAGCAGCTCATTGATAGCTGCGAAGTATATAGGGAAATTTATGAATCCCAATACGGAAAGGGGGCGCGCTAGATGACACAAAAGGAGACAATACGCAAAGTACTGCGTTATATAAGGAAATATTGCTTCTTTCTTGTATTATCATTAATTTTGGCTGTGGTGACGGTAGCGCTTACTCTCTACATTCCGATACTGACCGGTAATGCGATAGATTATATTGTGGGAAAGGGTAACGTTGATTATTCCGCTGTTTTTTCCATCTGTAAAAAGATTGCCTTTGCCATCGGGGTGACGGTAGTGGCACAATGGCTGATGAATGTGTGCAATAATAAAATTACTTATAGCGTCGTACGGGATATTCGCGATGATGCGTTTGCCAAAATCCAAAAGCTGCCGCTCCGCTATATAGACAGCCATTCTTATGGCGAGGTCGTGAGTCGGGTCATTGCCGATGCCGACCAGTTTGCAGATGGGCTTTTGATGGGATTTACCCAGTTGTTTACCGGTTTAATTACTATATTGGGAACGCTTGGCTTTATGCTTAGTATCAGCGTGCCGATAGCGCTTGTCGTTGTCGTAGTCACGCCGGTGTCTCTCTTTGTGGCGAGTTTTATTGCCAAGAGAACGTATCAGATGTTTCTTTTGCAGTCGGAGACAAGAGGCGAACAGACGGCCTTTATCGAAGAAATGATTGGCAATCAGAAAGTGGTGCAGGCGTTTGGATACGAAGAGGATGCACAGAAACGCTTCGATGAAATTAATGAGCGGCTGCGCGCCTGTTCCCTCAAGGGCATCTTCTTTTCCTCAATTACGAATCCGTCCACCCGTTTTGTCAACAGTCTGGTCTATGCGAGTGTCGGTGTGTTCGGTGCGTTCTATGCGGTGCGCGGCGGTATATCTGTCGGCCAGCTGTCCTGCTTTTTAAGTTATGCCAACCAGTATACAAAACCATTTAATGAAATATCCGGCGTAGTCACAGAATTGCAAAATGCCATTGCCTGTGCCGGAAGAGTGTTGGAGCTTATTGAACAGGAGAGTGAGACTCCGGATACCGAAGATGCACTCGTACTGGAGAAAGCGGACGGCACTGTGGATATAAACAATGTATCCTTTTCTTATGAACCGCAGCAGTCTCTGATTGAAAATTTTAATATGAGAGTTGCCACCGGACAACGCGTGGCTATCGTCGGGCCGACGGGGTGCGGTAAGACTACGCTGATTAATCTCTTAATGCGTTTTTATGATGTAAACGGAGGAGAAATCTGCGTGAGCGGGCGTGACATCCGACAGATTACGAGGGAGAGTCTCCGTGAAAATTATGGAATGGTACTACAGGAGACATGGCTGAAAAAGGGAACAGTGCGGGAAAATATCGCGATGGGAAGACCGGAGGCGTCCGAGGAAGAGATAGTGGAGGCAGCGAAAGCGAGTCATGCACACAGTTTTATCAAACGTTTGCCACAAGGCTATGATACGCTCATTGGCGAGGATGGAGGAAGTCTATCTGCCGGTCAGAAGCAGCTCTTGTGCATTGCCCGCGTAATGCTCTGCCTGCCGCCCATGCTCATTTTGGATGAAGCGACTTCTTCGATTGACACGCGTACGGAAATCCGTATTCAGCGCGCGTTCCGGAAAATGATGGCGGGACGTACGAGTTTTATCGTAGCGCACCGTTTGTCAACGATACAGGAAGCGGATGTTATATTAGTGATGAAAGATGGTAAAATAATAGAGCAGGGAAGCCATGAAGAACTTCTGCAACAGGGTGGCTTTTATCGACAGCTATTTGATGCACAGTGGTAAAATATTGCTGCAAATGATGAAACGCATTTTCCTGACACCGTGAGCCTGACGCTTTACATTTGTGGAAAAACAGTGTAAACTGTTTGCTGAATCTTTTGATATTGCGGCGTCATATTATTGACTGCGTAATCATAAGTAGAAATTAAGTAAAGGCGAGGAACAAGAGCGATGATATATGAAAATGTAATTGATTTGATTGGAAATACTCCGCTTGTCAGTTTAAAAGGAACGACGGGGATGAATATTTATGCCAAGGCGGAATTTTTGAATCCGGGGGGAAGCATTAAAGACCGCGTGGCCAAAAACATGTTGGAGAAAGCGGAAGAACAGGGAGTGTTGAAATCTGGTATGACGATTGTGGAGCCGACTTCCGGCAATACCGGAATTGGACTGGCGTTTGTCGGCGTACGGAAAGGGTATCGTGTCATTATCGTTATGCCGGAGAACATGAGCGACGAGCGCAAAAAGATTATTCAATCGTTAGGTGCCGAGCTGGTTCTCACACCGCCGGAGCTTAGTATCGGCGGCTCTGTGGCAAAGGCGGAGGAACTGGTAAAGGAGATTGGCAATTGCTTTTTGCCGCAGCAGTTTGAAAATCCGAACAATCCAGACATCCATTATCGCACGACAGCGGTGGAGCTGTATGAACAGATGGAGGGAAAGATTGATGTCTTTGTATCGGGGCTCGGAAGCGGAGGTACTTTACAGGGAATCGGCAAGTATTTAAAAGAAAAAAATCCTCAGATTAAAATTGTGGCAGTTGAGCCGAAGAATGTTTCTGCGTTGTTGGGGCATGAGCCGGGTCTGCACAGCATTCAGGGAATCGGAGATGGCTTTATTCCTGCGGTTCTCGATACGGATTTAATTGATGATATTATTGAAGTGACAGACGAGGACGCGATTGCGACGACAAGAGAGCTGGCAAGGGTACAGGGGGTGCTTTGCGGAACTTCTTCCGGCGCCAATGTCTGGAGTGCAAAAGAAATAACGAAAAAATATGGGAGGGATGTTCGCATTGCGACTGTTTTAGCCGACCGCATGGAGCGTTATTTCAGCACTGGTTTATTATAGAAAAGGAGTGTAATAAGATGCGTAACAGAAGACTTGTTTTATTGATAGCAGTTGTTATGACAGCCATTGCCTGTGCATGGTGTCAGGGCGAGGAAGTACAGGCGGGAAGTTTATCTACAAGAGGCGTGTGGGTATCCTGTTTTGAGTTTGAAAAACTGGGTTTAAAGAATAAGACGGAAAGTCAATTTCGTGCCAATGCCAACCGCATATTTGCCAATATTAAGGCGAGCGGCTGTAATACCGTTTATTTTCATGTCCGTTCACATGACGACGCCATTTATCCCTCTTCCATAGTAAAGTGGTCGGGATATATAACAAAATCCGGAAAGGCGCTTCGTTATGACCCCTTGAAAATACTTGTTTCTTCTGCACATAAATATGGACTGAAATTTCACGCATGGTTGAATCCGTATCGGATTTCACAAAAGAAAGTATTAAACCCTGCAGCGGCTTCCACGACCGACAGGATTGTGCGGCAGGTGCAGGAGATTATTACCCGTTATCCGGTAGACGGCATTCATTTTGACGATTACTTCTATCCGACAAATGAAAAGAAATACAATAAAGTTTCCAAAGCGGAGCGAAAGAAAAATGTAAACGCCATGGTAAAAAAAGTGTATCAGACGGTTAAGGCAAAAAGTTCAAAATTAAAATTTGGTATCAGTCCGGCCGGAGACATCAGTTACTGTGAGAAAATCGGCGCCGATGTCAAAACATGGTTATCAAAAAGCGGTTATGTAGACTATATCATTCCGCAGATATACTGGTCAGACAAATATATTTTATCAGGAAAGAAAACAAAGCTCTTTACGGAACGTCTTGCGGCATGGCGTGCAATTAATGCGAAAGATGTGCCTATGTATATCGGTCTGGCTCTGTATAAGGCCGGATATTCGTTAAGCGATGATTTGGGCTGGAAGAAGTCTTCGAATAATCTTGCAAAACAAATTGACAAAATACGTGCAGGCAACACCGAGGGATATGTATTATTTTCCTATTCGGATTTATATCGTTCCGGCGCTGCTAAGGAAATCCGGCGCTATTTACAAAAAATCGGTAAGCTGACACTGAACAAAAAGAAAAAGACGTTGCGGGCGGGGAAAAAATATAAACTTCGGGTAAAAGCAACGCCGTCGCGGATACAGGAAAAGGTGAAGTGGCGCTCTTCAAATAAAAAGATTGCCACCGTCAGTAGGAAAGGTGTAGTAAAGGCAAAACGGAAAGGTAAAGTTAAGATTTATGTAACTTATGGTTCTTTGAAAAAGAAATGTATCATTACGGTGAAATAGTCTCGCCATTGGAAGTTTGCCTCTGGCAAACTTCAGTGATGTGAAAAAAGAATTCTCAAAACAGATGAAAGAAATAGAGGAATAGGTTTTTGATTGCTTGGTTTGATAATATAATTCTGGAATGGTTTCTGTCGATACAAAACGACATACTGACAACTATTTTCCGGTGGATTACAATATTGGGAGAGGGAGGAATCATCTGGATTTTGATTGCTCTTCTTCTGCTGCTGAAAAAGAAGACGAGAATGATAGGAGTGACCGTGATTGTGGCGTTGCTATTTTCTCTTCTTATTGGAAATCTGACGCTGAAACCTCTGGTGGCAAGAATGCGCCCGTGCTGGCAAAATCCGGATATTCTGTTACTGATTGCGAATCCGACCGATTTTTCATTTCCTTCCGGACACGCAATGTCTTCGTTTGCGGCAGCAATGGGTATATGGATGTGGAGACGCCGGTTGGGAGCGCTGGCGCTTGCCGCCGCCGCCGTTATGGCGTCGACCAGACTGTATTTTTATGTACACTACCCGACCGATATACTGGCAGGTTTGCTGATTGGTATTCTTCTTGGTGTGTCAGCTTACTTTGTGACAAAGAGAGGATATCAGCTTTGGGAAAAGAGGAAATCAGGAAAAAGTGAGCATAGTAAAGAATAGCTTCGCATGATAAGGCATGGAAAAAAGTTTTTACAAATCTGAAATGATATGATATTATGATTTTATATGCATATTAATTGTATAAAAAGAATCTTTGTGATGAAAGGAAACGGAGGACAAGATGGAAAAAAAGAAAAATGTGAAAGTGATTGTGCTTATCGTTGCAATCGCTGTAGTTCTAATTGGTACATCAGCAGGAGTTATGTTTGCGTTTGGTGTATTTTCATCCGATAAGGCGAAAGCTTTTGATTTATTGAAGCAGGCGCCTGAGAAAATGATGTATACTTCATCCGGAGAGTATATTGGCAGCACGGAAATGACAAAAGGAATGTTGGAACACGGGATGAATCTTGACGTGAAATATTCCAATCTGAAGATGAGCGGATTACCGGAAACGAGTAACGGGATTATGTCTGTGATTGACAAAATGGAAATTGGTTTAGGTCTGCAGTTTGATATGGAAAATCAAAAAGGACGCTTCAATTTCGGAGCCGGAACTAACGGCAGCAATATTAATCTGCAGGCATACGCTTCCCTGCCGGATAAAAAACTGGCTGTTGCCGTACCGGAGCTTTTGAAAGATAAGGTATTTACTTTGACGGCCGACAAAGATTCAGGGCAGGAACAGATACAGAAAGTGCAGGATGCTCTCAAACAGGTTTCTGAACTCAAAGACAGTTTTAGTGAACATTTGCAAGAGCAGGGCGAAGAGGTTTACGATGGCACGGTTTGTGAAAAAGTGGATAACGGATACCGTCTGACAATTCCAAAGAATGTCACGAACGACGTAATTAACAGTCTGCGCAATTATGTGGAAGAGCAGAAAGCGGGTGTGGAGGCGATAGAAAGCGCTTTGGGAGCAGAGAAAGGCAGCATTGCCTCGGCTTTGAAACAGGTTGTTCCTGAATTAACAAAAAGTACGGCCGATTTTACGTTTGACGTATATGGCGAGCGCGGGAAACTCACGGGCTTAAAGGCTGATATCAAAGGTGATTCCGGAACGGAGATAGCTTTTGATGTGACGTTTGCGGAAAATAAAAACCAGTCTTCGATGAGTGCTGCCATGGTAGTGAAAGAAAACGGGAAGAATCTCGGAAAACTGGAAATGAAACGAAACAGTACGGAAGACGAACGCTGTGAAGACAGTATTTCTTATAAAGTAACAGATACGGACGGCGAGGCGTTGATGGATTGCCAGTCGACGATAACTCTTGATAAATCAACGAAAGCGGTGACGATAAAAGGAAGCAGCAAGAGTACGGATACAGAAGCCGAAGTATCGGCAAAAGGAAGTATAAAAAACCTTGACAAGGGAAAATGTGTTACTTATCAGTTGGACGAGATGAAAACGAAGACGAATTCGCCTGCCGGAAGTCAGGAACTTACCTGTTCGGTTGAACTCACACAGGGCGTATTGGATGGTGAGATAACGGCGCCGAAAGGGAAAGAGATTCCAATTAATCAGCAGTTGATTCAGACATTTTCTCAAAAATATAGTCAGGAATTAATGTTATCCGCGATGGATATGCTGTCAAAATGGGGAATCAATTTGAATGAATTAATGAATTCCGGTGCGGGGAACGGTGATTCGGCGTTGGGTAATTTTGGTGCGCAGGAGCCCCCTGATATCGGAACGGGAGAGGATTACGATACGGGAGCAGGAGAGGACGCGGATTCTGATACCGGAGACGGTATCGGCGGCGGGGAAGATTATGGCGAGGCGTCGGACGATGTTCTTGATTCCGTATCCTGATTGGTAACGTAATAGTGATTGAAAAATGACAAAGAGGGTGGTCGCCCTCCCTGTCATTTTTCTTTCGTTGGCCCGATAGGGGCGAACGCTAACGGGAGGGAAGTATGTATGATAACCAACTGTGAGTTTTGTGCTTTTTATGTATATGATGAAGATGGCTATGCAGAATGCGAAGTAAATTTAGATGAAGATGAAATGGCGCGGTTTATGAGCTCATCGTACGATTCGTGTCCATACTATCAGACAGATGATGAATACAAAATTGTAAGAAAACAAAATTAGCATATGGATACAGGAGGGAAGAGAATGGCAATTTTATTAATTACAATCGGACTGCTCTTTACGGGAGTAGATGTATTCTTTGCTTCGGGAGTGGCATATCCGGACTATATTGCCCCGAAAGGGCCGGTTGGAGGATTTGCGATACATCCGAAAATACAGGAATATGTAATGCAGAATATATTGGGCGGTCAATTGCAGATGGATATTTTACCGGATGTTCTGGGGTGCATTCTTATAATAACCGGCGCAATTTTACTCATAAAACATAATAAAAGTTTTGTTAAGTGTATCGTGCTGGCATTGATAAGCGGCAGTCTGTCTGTTTTTCTGCGCGTTATGCCGTTTTTCCTTAACGGCGGGGCCCGCATTATTGTGACGCTGGCGCTGTTTTTCTTTGCCGCGGTCTTTGAGATTTGGATGGAATACAAAGTAATCTATATGACGGTCGCCGTCTCGGATGATATGGCGAATGTATCAACAAACCGCAGAATGCAGTTTTGCTGGTGGGTGACGGTATTTTCCCGCATTTTTATTTTCCTTTTAACTTTTGTGGGCATTGTATCCATCTGCCGGATTTATCAGGTCGCTGTTTTTGTCTTTACCCTGCTATATCTTTATCAGCTTTTGCAGACGAGACGTTATGTGGGAACTTACAAAGTCTATAAAGAGGGATTTAACAGCGCGGTTTTGCCGGAATTTATAAAAGAGAAGATAGTGGGTGTCTCTTTTCGGGAGAATCCGGATATTTCTCTGGATGAACTGCGTTATGTGCGCATTATTCATTATGATTTTCAGGGACAGATTCAGGAGGGAGAGTTAATTGTGAATCAGCGTATTGCCTATCCGGTCATGCGTGCGTTTTATCAACTGTATAAATGGGAGTATCCGATTGAGAGCGTGCGTTTAGTTGATGATTTCGAGGGCGATGATGAACTCTCGATGGAGGCAAACAATTCTTCTGCCTTTAACTATCGCGTGATTGAGGGAAGCACGCAGTTATCCAAGCATGCGCTGGGACTGGCTATTGACATCAATCCGAGAATCAATCCTTACGTGCGGGAAGACGGATATTATCCGGCCAATGCCACGGAATATCTGGAGCGCAATCCAAAGCTTTGCCGCGGCGAGCATGCAGACAAGATGCTGCAAAAAAATGATATAGCGTATAAAATATTTAGGAGAAATGGTTTTTCATGGGGAGGGGATTGGAATGAAAGTAAAGATTACCAGCATTTTGAATATAAAAGCTAGGAGTGCAGAGGGACATGCTTTGAGAAAGTATGTCCCTCGTACGGTGTGTTTGTTTTTAGTATTCTGTCTGTTTTCTGGATGCGCCTCTGTGAGAGTAGAGAAGAGGGCGGTGAAAACATCTGCGAATACTGTTACAACAGATGAAATACTGCCGGACAACGAGGGGGAAGATGTCTGGGCTAACAGCCATTTTACTTATGAAATGGAGTATACGGATTTGGATAAAGAGAATCTGCTTTTGCAGAAGTCGGATGATGGAGTTGTAACAGCAAAAGTAAGATTCGGAAAGCTTGCCCTGTTATCGTCAGGAGGAGAGTATGTAGAAATATTGGCAGTAAAGGAAAAGTACGATTATTATTCAGATAATCGAAGTAGTTTTTACCAGACAGGAGACTATATTTTGTGCTCCCGATATGTCAACCATCGTGAACGGGGTGTCTATTGTCACAAGGTAGGTACGGGGCGCATGGATTTGGTAACCGAATGCGGCTTGGAAGATATGATAGTGACGAAAGGGAAAGGCTGTTTCTATTATACCGGTCTGTCACAGCAGAGTGAGGGTGGCCGATATGATGTGTGGCTATATGATTGTGAGAAAAAAGAAAACAGAAAATTGCTGAAAGGGGAGCAAATCGAAAATCTTCTTCCGGAACTTCCGACAGCCGGCTGTGACCTTATACGGGAACTGAAAGCGGCCGGTGACAGACTGTATATCGAGGTGAGGTATGCGGGTAATTCCCACGTGCTTTCTTATACGGAAGGCAGCGGTAAACTACAGGTGGAAAATCACATCAAAGAGCTGCTTCGACATAAAACGTATAAAATGGATAAGGAAATAACAGACGCAAATCGTAAGTATAGCTGTTGTAATGACAGAAATATGTATCTTAGTAAAGGGGCCGGCCTGATAGAGGAGCGGGGATTGGATGGTACTTACGTCAGAACCATTTATACGAAAGGAGCAACGCTCCTGTTTGCCAGCAATGAAGAACTTATTTTGCAGTATCAACGAGACAACGAAACAAGTGAAATTTATTCGGTACCGATTGTACCTTTGGATGGCAATGACTATCCGGATGTCAATCAAAAAAGGAAATTGACAAAACTTCCGAGAGGAGAAGCGATACAGGGAGATGATTTTTATGCAAATTCTGATTTTTTTGTATTCGTATCGGATTGTCACATTTTTTATGTTTTTGACAGAAAGAAAGGCGATTATATAGAGCTGCAAAACGATCCGCCAGCGAATCATTATTTTGAAAACTCTGCCATGTCAGACAACTACATGGGAAATTGTTTTGTTTTTAATACAAAGCCATTCGGTAAGAAAGATGATAAATATGGATTTTCCTGTTATAAGCTTGGCGGGAATAAGGTTATCCGTATTGAAGAGAATTTTTATACTTATGGCTATATTTGTGACGATAAAAGAAAGCAGATTATATACGAAAGAGAGGATATTACAAAAGAGAATAGCGAAGCAGAATTTTGTTCTTATAGTTCAGAGGGAAAAAAGAAACGTTTATTTACAGAGGGTGATTTAAATAAAGTACTAAAAGAAAATGGCGTGCAAAAAGCAGACTTTAGCTGGTCGGACTGGGCTATAAGCGGCAGCCGTCTCTATCTGGTTTCAAATGTAGTTGTCAGCTATGATTTGGAGGATAAAAAAATCCGTTTTGAGAAAGAACTGACAGAGCAGATGAAAGAAGAAAAAACAGAACTTGTTTCATTTTGCGGAATTATAGAAGGAAAATTTTTTATCCGCAGAGTAAAATTGGACGAAGATGAGGAAGAAATTGATGAAACCGAACGCATACACTGCTACGATTTAGCGGCAAAAAGCGGTAAAATGCTATCGGAAAATGATCCGGAGTATTTGTACTATTTGCTTGTATAAGAAAGAGAGGGTTGTGAACTCAATTTAAAAGCAGTGAAAAATTGAAAAGAAACAAAATAATCGGCATTACGTTTTTATAAAAATGAAAAAAATGGAAATTAAATTAGATATTCTCTTTTGTAAAATATTTCATATTACGAATCCGAAAAGAGGAAGTATATGGAAATATGGCAAAACAGAGGAGAAGATTCCCATTTTATTGAAAATTGGAAAAAATGTCATGCAGATTACATATTTTTAGATTTTGATGTATTTATAGTAAGAGAGTTAGGATTTTCCTTTCAAACCAAACAGGAATTGGATGGACAGAGGCGAAATGCCTTTTTAGATTTTCGAAAGAAAACCGGCCATTTTATGTTTGCTTCTCTTCCGACTATGCGAAAATGGTTTGGGATAGGCGGATTTAGCAGGCCGCGGAGAGAACAGGTACTTTCCATTTGTCTGAAGTTGCGGACAGGCAGGCAAAAGGCAAGAGAGTATCTTATGATTGGTCTGGGAGAAAGTGCATTCCAAATTCGCGATTATCGGGAAGTTATCTTTATGTATGGACTTGAAAATTATATGACATATGAATATTGTCTTGAATTAATTAAGAAATTTGAAAAAGGGGTTGATTTTAGGTCGGAAGAAGATAATAAAATATCAGATGAAGTTTTTGAACAGGAATTTATGAAAATTATAGACAAGCCATCAGATGTATTTTTGTCATGGATGTTATCAGAACAGAAATTTTTTAAAGGTTATCAGGATGTAATTTCAAATATATTGCACTATTGCAGGAAAGAAATTCTTTTATTTATTCGCAAAGATGCGAAAAAGAAGCTGGAAGATTTGTTGGCAGAAACAAATTTTAAGAAATGGTTAAGCGAAAGAAAATATCACGGATTGGAACCGAGAGAAATTCTTAAGCGATTTGTCAGGTCTTACCATAATGCAGAGTATAAGGAAGTATCCCAGAATATGGGGGATAATATATTAGAGTTATCTTCTATAGCATATTCGCAGTTGGAAGCAAATTCCAGATTGCTGGCAGAGGTATTTCCTTTTGCGGGAAATACGGTTTTTAACAATATAAAAGGAATGTCGGCAAAGCGTTTGTCAGATTTATTTAATGTATCATTACAATGGGAAAGATTATTTGTATCAAACCAGACATGTCGGGAACTGATGAATCTGGACGCTGAATCAAATTGTCCGGATTGGGTGAACGATATTACTAAAATATGTAACCGCCATTTTAACGAACTACATTCTGTCAAAGATGCCTTATATCAACTGACCAGATATAGTGAAGAACAGAAACGTCGCTGTATTGATATCAGACGTGGAGACCTGCTCCCGATAATCCATTATGTTGCCCAGTGTCAGTATCTTGACAGTATAGATAATATGGAAGAAAAATATAATATGAAAATTGCAAAAAGGAATTTTGTTTCAATGGCAAACGAAATGTTGAAATTGTGCCAGATGGCTCCGCTGAATAAAGAATATGAATTGGACGCGGTACTACTTTCCTGCTTTCAGCCGGATGAAATGTATTCTTATTCAGAAATATTGGAACTGGCAAAAAAGTAAATCGGATTTTGGGAAAATGATTATAAAGAATAAGTTTAAAGAGGGTTGTTTTTCAACCCTCTTTTATAATGGTACCCATGCGTTCTTTCATACCCTGATAAGCGCATTCCAATTTTGTAATGACGGCGGTTCTTCCTTTTCCGGAAGAGACAAAAGATATGCCGGCGTCCATTTTAGGCAGCGTTGTAATTTCATCGAAGTGTCCGTTGTCAATGAGTTGTTCGGCCTCTTTCAAGGTAATGGTGCCGATGGCTTCTTGCGTATCTTTTGTCACAAGTCGTTCCTGTGATGTCAGAATGAGAAGATGGGAGGCATCAACCATATCGGCAAGTTTGGCCGCTGTGTAGTCTTTTTCAATAATGGCGCTGGCGCCCTTTAATGTGGTGCCTTGTTCCATAACCGGAATGCCGCCGCCTCCGGCAGCAATTACAATCTGGCCCGCATCCAAAAGCGCAGTAACGGCATCGATTTCATAAATATCAATCGGCCGTGGGGAAGCGATAATTCGGCGGTAACCGTCTCCTTCGGCGACAACAAAGTTTCCTTTTTCTTCTTCGGCGTCCGCCTCTTTTCGCGTCATCGTCCGTCCGATTACTTTGGTAGGGCGATGAAATGCTTTGTCAAACGGGTCTACGCGCACTTGTGTGATAACGGTAGAAACCGGTTTGAATATACCGCGGTCTAATAATTCGCTGCGGATGGCATTTTGTAAATCATAACCGATATATCCCTGACTCATGGCGCTGCAAAGAGACATGGGAGCTACGGTATATCGTTCGTCCAGACGGGAAAATTCCGTCATCGCAGTCTGAATCATCCCGACCTGAGGGCCGTTGCTGTGGGTAATTACGATTTGATATTTCTGCTCGACAAGGTCGGCAATCGCTTCGGCCGCTTTTTTACAATTCTTCTTTTGCGCTGGAAATGTCTCTGCAAACGAATTTCTTCCGAGCGCTATTACAATTCTTTTTTCAATCATGCCAATCTCCCTCTCTGTTCCCAATGAAATGTCTACAGTATAGCAGATATTTGTCTGCAATTCAAGGAAAGCGCTTTCTTTTTTCACCACAAACGCCTAGTCATTTGTTATTTTCAGGTAAGCGAGTATCATGCGGTATCTTGTCCGGTATTCACTCCCAGCGAAAAATACATTATTTCTTTTGTTTACAGAAATCTTACGCCGCCCCCTCGCAAAACTCGCTGTCTGCCCTCTTTTTCTGAACTCATAATATCCATATATCCCGAAAAATGATAAGGAATCTTATATAATTAGTGTCTGCTGATTAGGTTGCAAACACTTGATTTTACTGACTTTTACCC
>CAJUTM010000026.1 GCA_910589595.1 uncultured Eubacterium sp. | reverse complement strand
GCTAACTTATTGAATATCTCATTTTAGTTTGTACTAAATCTTGACATAGGAGCAATCTCCTATTCCGATTCATAAAATCATCTACTGTATTTCTATTTTCCTCTGCCCTTGCATTCTAGATACCTCTGTTCATTGCAGCAGTCATCTCTTCTGTCCTGTATGCGTCTTCTGACTTTCTTTTCACACTCGCATCATGGATATTCTGTAAGGTCTGATTATGTTTCTCTCTCTGCTGTTCTTCTCTCGCCATTGCTTTTTCAATATAAGAATTGAGAACACTATTGCTATGCTGTATTCTTTCGTTTTCAGCTTCTTCTCTTTGTTCCATTTCAATCCTGTTTGCCCTTAACCTATCACATTCCTTGCGTTCACGCTCCGCACATACTGATTTAACCATGTTTAATGTAGAATCTGTTGTATTTGTCTTATTCATTGTAAAATGGCCTCCTGTAATTTAATCATCAATTTCAATCTTCCACTCCATCATTGCTTCATATACCTTATTTGGTAAAATATCCTTATATTGTTCTGCCATATCCCTTATAAAATCTTCTTTATACTCTTTGTACCTTGCAAAAGCGGACTCAGCAGTATCAAACCAGCCCAATTTAATCTGTTCTCTCATAAATGACATTTCGGCGCGATATTTACCTTTACTCTTATCAAAATGTACCCCCAAAGGCAGATCTCCTCTGCTTTTCTTACCATTCAAGAATAGCGTATTGATCACATGCGGCACAAATGCCACCGTTTCAGGACTATACACCTTATTGCCCTTAAACAGAATATCTTTATCCAGATCCAATGACATACCTTTTATCTTATTCTGATCATACCACACTTTGAAATTACTGTAATTCAGCCATTCCTCACACACAGTACATCCCGTATACTGCGGCTGTCTCTCATGAAATTTTTCATTGTAGCATCTTACCAGCATATCATGCCATTTAAGATAGGATTCCGATGTACAGTCCACATTTTCACTTCCACGATAACCAATGCCGCACATAACAGGCTCCATACATTTCCGGCTCCAATCATCCGGCTTGTATCTTATATCATTCATAACTTTTAAGATAAATTCTTCAGAATCATCACCTGTTTTATTAAAATGACTTCTGACAATCATATACTGCTTTTGATTCAGCGGGTACAAGTTTCTATAATAAAGATCCTGTTTATCGGCTCCGCTATGCCATATGTAAGCATTATTTGCCTTATCAGGATTCACAATAAATTCTTCTACTACTGCCTTTGCCGCATAAAGATGAACTCCCTGATAAACCCATTTACCATCAAAGAATACATTCTTTCTTAACGAATAGAATAAAGCTCCATAATCGTCATAACTTCCTTGTAACAGATTATATTTACCGTTTGAAAATCTGATTACACGTCCATAATTTGATAGCCATGCATTCTTATAATCCATCAGCCTTACAAATATCTCATCTGTTCCTAATGGGATAATATTTATTTTGGATATATCCAGCATTCTTTCTGACTTGACTTCTTTATAATGTCTTTCTATGAGTATTTCGAGATTATCCGAAAACGTAACCTTATTCTTTTCTTCTAAATACTCACGCTGATATTTATACTCACATTCTTTACAATGTCCCAAATAATATGGATTGTGGAACTGTCCTTTTACCATTCTAAATTTATCTACTGGCAGAATTCTACCGCACTTCTTACATATTTTTGTTTCTAAATTTTCGATTACTTTTGTATTACTCATTGTTGCTTATAAAATTCCTTTCGATATGATAATAGATAACTCACCACAATTTTGTGGTCAGCCAATAATTGAGCATCCCGATTGTATGCTCCGAATCCTATTCATAATAAAAGAGACAATACAGATTCATACTGTCTCTTGTTTTAATTGATTATTCAGTTTCTAATTACTTTTTTATTGGGATCTCATTAAGGCAGGCTACATACGGTAACTCCATCCGATACAACATCTTTCCATTCTAAATCTGTAAACTGCATATAAACCAACCCCCAGTGAATAAATCGTCAATATCTATTTCTCCATACAAATATGATAATCTACTTATATTATCTTCTGTAATAATTGCTACTCGTTCATTTAATTTCACTATGTATCTTTTTCCTCCAATGACCCTTCCCCCCATCGCTTGGACACACCAAACGTGAGGGTATTGCCGTCTGTTTCTATGATTCATTATTCCTCAATGGCTATAGTGCTTAAATGTTCTAAAATTGTCTCATAACTACCATTTGTAACTGTCATACCATCACCATTACATATTAGACAGTAATTAGCTAAGTCAAAAATATTATCTGAAGATGTGTCATGTAAAGAATATCCTTTATCTGCCAATCCATTATCTTTCAACAAATGAATCAGTTGTGCATAATTTTCTTCTCTAAGCTGTACAAGCATATCATGAAATCTGTTTCTATTTACTTTGCGTGAAACACTAAGATCATAATTGTCATTAATCCATTTTGTAATAGAGTTGAGTACCTCCGTATACTCCTTATGCTTTTCAGAAGTAATGCCTTTTCTTTGTTTTGCTGCCGACAACACAAACTGATTTCTGTATATCTGCATTGGTTTTCCGCTTTTCTTCTTTGGTAAATCCATGCCCCACCATCTCCACCATTCATTATAAATACTGCTGTTACTAAACAGATTTTTTCTGTTTTTATCACTGTGGCATTTATAATATGCCATAATGCATCTCTTTTCTTCTAAATCCTTAATCTTTACCATTTTCTGTTCCTCCATCATTAAGTTTTTGTGACAATCTCCTACACGCTTCTTTTAGACGTTCACCCATAGTAAACCTAATCCTATATCGTGCTGGAACAATATTCTGTTTTATATTGTTAAATCCATTGGCATTTAATTTGACTGCTTTATAGTATTTGGGTTCCATCTTGATATAATTGTTTATTTTAATAGAATCGCCTTGCTCTACAGATTCAGCAACTACCTCCCAAAAAGCATTTAATACATTTGCAATAATTTTCTGTGTGTATTTTAGATGATATTTTCGTTTATATTTCTTGCCATTACCGCCTATTGCTATCTTTTCACCAATCAATTTTTGTGATATTTTATCAATAATATCTTTTTTATGTAATTCAATCCCCATCATTTACCCCCTAACTGCTTTTCTGTATAAGCTGTTGCTGCCTGCTTTAATTTAGAACCTGGTTTAAAGTATATACGATATTGTTCAGGCAGAATAATTTCCTTATTCTCTACTACATTCCTTGATTTACGCTCTGCCATATGCTTTGTTCCTAATGTTGCATATCCATTTAGATTTATCGAATTGCCATTTTCAAGTGCCTCTATAATTACATCCCAAAATGCAGACAAAACATATTCAATCTCTTCCTTTGTATACTTTTTATCTCTGCTTTTCAATAAATCTACAATCCTTTTTACAAATCCGGGTTTAATAATCTTCTCATTCATTTCTGTTTATTACCTCCGCTTTCTCATTCATCCAATTAACGATCTGCTCATATGTCCCCTGTACATATTCCGTGAAACCTTTCCCATCCTTATAAGAAATACGATAAATGCCTAAATCCTGTACATTTTTTGCAGAAACGGCATTTTGCAGCCTATATCCTTTTCCCTTTAATCCGCTTTTTTTCAAAAGAGTATAAAGCTCCCCATAGCATTCTTCTTTATATTCCAGCAGTTTTCTTCTAAGGATGTCTACATTTTCCTGTCTGCTTATGGAATTATCATAATTTGTCTCCATCCATTCACATATTTGTGCAAGTAAATCATCATATTCTTTATACTTGTATATATCAGTTTCTCCCTTTCTTATCATCTCCCTTGCTTTTGTTTTGGATTTTACAAATTGATGATTGTATCTTCTCAATGCTCTCCCATTGACTGAAAAATCATCATTCCATCTTGTACGCCAATCCCTCCAAACATACTCAATCCCAATGTTTTTCTCGTCTTTTGCCATAGAATAAGCAACTATTAGTTTCTTCTCCTCTAAATCTGAAATCTTTCGCACTGCAATTCCTCCTTGTTTTTGTCAATAAAATATACTTTTCATGTTTTGCACATTTCTGTCAGCTTAATTATTCTCCCATAAACTTATTTCTACATTATATGTACTAATAAATTTGAACACAAAAATAGACACACATACTCATATTCCTATCAGCATATGTGCCTATGCAAATATTCAAATATCATACAGATTCCTCTTGTCTAATTGGTCTATTTTTGGTCTAAATTCTTTGATTACTTTACCAAAAACCTTGTAAATATCATGCTTTCAGCAAAAACGGTCACTCCTTCCATGGCAGATAAATAAAACTCTAATCATAATCTTCTCCTATCTTAAAACACCAAGAATTAGCATTTTACAGCCGTGTGTAGCAGTCAAATCGTAGTACAAATCTCGTTGTATTGCTCCTGCAATCTGAAAGTTTATTAAATAAATGTCATTTATAATCAAACATTTTCATATAAATATCATATGCAGAAGTACACTCTTCTACTGGAAGTCCTGTTTCATTCATAAGATAAGCTATAGCTTCTTTTTTATCTTGAAATCTTTGTAATAACAAAGCTGTTTCCGACATTCTCTTTAATGAATTATGGAACTCATCAAAACTTATCTCTTTGGAAGTAGTATCATACAACCATTCCATGTTCTCATCCATATACTCTTTACGGATTTGAGATAATGTCTTACCCGTTTCTTTGTGGATAGCAAATTTATATGTTTCTACAGACTTCCATCCAGTCACTCTTCTTAGCCAATCCTGCATCGACATTTCCTCATCATTGACGGAAACATGACCATTTTGAAGAAGGGCAGCCTCCTCGTCAGAGCCTTTTGCAGCTAAAATGTCTCCCCCTTTAACCACTCCCCACTCAAGCATATCTTTTATCTTCGGAAGAACAGTTCTTTTATTGGTTCCGGAAGGCTTTTTCATTTCCTTAACCCAATTGTTCGGCTGCTCAATAATCTCAAATTTGGGTGCCGGCTCAGAGTTTCCAATTCTAAACACCTTTATTTCACAAAGAATAAAGCCTACACCTTCATCCGTATGATTATTAAGCCACTCAATTGCAGCACGATGCTCTGGTCTTGCTTTCCTTACAAGCCAAATAACCAAATCAGCAGACTTCCCAGATGCATAAGTAATTAGCTTACCCAAATGGTCGTGGTCGGTTTCTTCAAGCTGATTCTCAATAATAATCTTCTTACCTGTATCTGCATCTGTAGCAAATATGTCCACATTAAAATCACCAACTGATGATTCTGTTTCTTCTATAGAAATATCAATACCAACTTCATCACCAAGAATAGAGATATTTTTTGCCAACCACGGAGTAAAGTCATGAGCCTCATGTGACCATACTTCTCTCAAGTCCTTAATTTCTTCTAATGTACCAAGGTTAATCATCGTATTCCCCTTTCGTATTTGCTCCTTTTCCCAATCAAGTATAGTCTAAGTATACTCCAATTAAAACATTCTGTAAAATGGAATTTTGTATACACACAGCCCTTTATCTTTTTATGATTTAGTCCCTATCAAGGCCATCATTTCTTTCATAAATGCTGTTAGCAATCAATTCATAATTAATCTCATATGCTAACCCATCTTTTGTAAAAATCCCATAAGCTCCCAATAATTTGGGTTCTCGTTCAAGAGACCTCCCATACTCATCAACATAGCCTTTTCTAATTCTATAGAAGCCATAATCTAACTCTGATGGAATTTGTATTTCCCCAAAAGATTAGGTAGTATTATAATAAACATAGATAAATCCCTGTGTCAAAAGGATTTGACATAGGGATTTTGGCTAAAGTCAAATTCTTTTGGTAGAAGCCGAGGTTGTTGAATGATAAGATTCTGGTGGTTCAAGGATACTAATCAATCGACAAACGCAAAAAGGAGGAAGAAAGTTGGAAGTTGGCGCACAAATAAAAAAATATCGCAGTAATATGGGGATTTCTCAAGAAGAACTGGCAGAAAAGGTCTATGTGAGCAGACAGACAGTTTCTAATTGGGAAACGGGGAAAAACTATCCCGATATTCATAGTGTATTACTGCTAAGTTCTGTATTCAACGTATCTCTTGACCAACTAATTAAAGGGGATGTTGAAATTATGAAAAAAGAAATCAAGGAAACAGAAATTAAAAAGTTAAAGAAATATGCAGGTATATATGCTGTATTTTTGATACTAACGGTCATTTCAGTAGTTCCGTTTATGGCTTTCATGGGCTGGTATGGAATGATGCCCTGGAGTGTGGTGTATGCAGTTGCAGTATGTTTTTCGTTTAAGGCACATAAAGTCAAAAAAGAAAACAATCTTTCAACCTATAAAGAAATTGTTGCCTTTATGGAAGGAAAAAGATTAGATGAGATAGAGAAACAACAAGAAATCGGAAAACGTCCATATCAAACTGTACTATATGTGTTTGGAAGTGCAGCAATAGCTTTTATTGTTACTTACTTGATGGCAAAGATTTTTTCTCTGTGAGCAAAAAATGCCCGACCTGAAAAAATACGTTTGTCAATAGGTCAACTTTAGGATAGTTCCTGCAATACGAGACCTACTCACTCTGCAAGCTCGCAAGCCTTTTTCCTCCCGTGACCGCTGATAAACTCATACCGACCGTCCTCTTTTTGGCGGACAGTGGCAGGGGGCATCACGCCGCTCCGCTTTACGCTGTCCATAAGCTGCTCCATTCCCATTACAGAAACGTCTTCACTACGAATCCTTGGTCCGACGTATAGAAATCACATTTGAGGCTCAGAAATACAAATAAGTGTGCTAAAAGAGATGAAATTCAAAAGTTGCTGAAAGTATGAGTATATGTGGCGGATAGATGCGGAGATAGAGTGCGCCCATGGTGCGCAAACCCAAAAAGAAAATTGCTGTATTTCAAGCAATCCTCTTTTTGTTTATTATTCTATTTCCTTTTCAATTTCATCAATTTCTGTACTTTTTAATGCGGTCCAAGTATTAGTCGGTTCAAACCATCCGGCCAAACCGAATATTTCCACTTTAGCAGTTGATTTATACCCCGTTAGTTGTTCACTGCCATCTTCAACAAAATATGTTTTTCCTTTATCATCAACTAGATATAGCGCAACGCCTTCTTCTTTACCATCATAATTATTAGTATATTTATAAACTACATAAACACGATACACATAATCAATAGTTGTATCCGTACTTTGTTCCTCTGATGTATATATTTCTTGTAGCGAAAGAGAATTGGGATTAGATAAACTTTTCCGTATTTCTTTGCAAGCATCAATAATGTGAGAATTATTATTTTTACTCATCATACTTATGATAATTCCTATAATTGCAATAAGCACTATCACTATACCAATAATAATTCCTATTTTTTTGTTCCTACTTTTACGAGATAATATGTAACCACAATTGGAACACACTTTCATACCTTTTTCGATTTTTTCTCCACATTCCGGACACAATAAAGTTAAATCCACCGCTTCTTTTGTAATTTCCCCACACTTAGGACATGCTTTCGCCTTATCACTTATTTCTGCTCCGCAATTTTCACAATTAACTAATGCCATATCTACCTCCAACTATTTCAACCAATTATGAAAAGAATTTATTCTAATCCAATACATACCATCTTCTTCGCTTTCGTGAATATCAAAGCAAATTCTTCTATTAGGTTCAAAATCCCAACTATATTCAAAAGATTTTCTACCACCATATTCATTTTCCTTATAATCATAATCTTTACCATACTGAGCAATAAAATCTTTTTCTAAAATATCCGTTTCATCAGCTGATATATCTGATATATTAAGCAAAACTTTTTCATACTCATCATAATTATATACAATTTCAACCGAAGAACACGGCAATCCGTCTACTTCAATATCACTATAATCCTCCCACGAACTACCTTCATCATATGTTTTATATTCGTAATTATCTCCCAATACTTTCTTAATACTAGACGGTTGTTTAAATTCCATTATTTCAAATAACCCTATATGTTGGATAGTATGTGAAAAGATACATTTTGTCAGTACCACCCCAAGAAACAATAATATCACAGCAATCAGTACTCTTACAATAAGCTTTTTGGATATATACCTTTTCTTGTGTAAAGGATAACCACAATGGATACATATCTTAGATGTATTACTAATTTCCCTCTCACATTCAGGACATTTCATAAGTGCCATAACACTAATCCTCCCATAAGATTAAACTTTTTCTTTATTATACCCCATAATTGTTCCAAATTCCACATTTTTCTACATAAACTGAAAATCTTGTGCCATCTGCAAGGTAAACGTTCTCTAGATTGTTCCAGTCATCAACCACTATATCTTGTATCAGCAAACTCATTATATAAAATAATGATAGAAAAATAAAACAGGAGAAGCTCTTATGTATTCACAATATTTTATGGTTTAGTCCATATCAAGGCCATCATTTCTTTTTCTATAGAAGCCATAACCTAACTCTAATGATTTCAATCTGCCTCCTTTTTATCTCTGTAAAAGAAGCATACCGTCTTTCTGCCTGCTTTGGCAACGGGTTATCGTTACCGCCCCCTATTCCCATTTCATAAGTCCGCGGTAAAATTCCACTGCATTTGATAAATCTTTTTCATCCGGATGTCCTTTTGCAATGCCTCCGATTAACTTAAAAGGCCCATATGTATCATATCCCTTACAAGAGAATTTCCCTTTTACAGTACATTGTTTATTTTCAGTGATTGTTTCTATTGATTGAAATGCTGCACTCCCTCCATGAGTACATATTAAAAACACATCCTTGCCGACCGGAAGATTGACTAATGCAAAATTTAACACCGACTGATGAAATTTTCTATAATATATGCCAGAAGCAAAGCCAATTAAATCATAATTCGTTAAATCTTTCTCGCTTATTTGTGTGGCGTCAATCAAGTCCACTTGTTCGCTGTTTGCAATTTCTTTTACAATTTTCATCGTATTACCATGATGTACTGACGCGTAAATAATTGCTGTCCTCATTATATTTTCTCCTTTTTTACCACAAATCATATAGTTTCATTGTTTCGCTATTTCTATATTCGTGTTTCTCATAATAGCCAATCAGCTCTCCTTCATCTCTAAGTGCTACCATATACACATCCTTATTCTGCTTTTCATTATGAAATGTATATTACTCAATATTCCTTTACTATTTCTTCCTCAATTCCATACATGGTTTTGAATTTATCTAAATCAGACTGGCTCCTAATAAGCATAATTTCTTCAAATTTCCCCGTATGTATATCCTTAAATCCTGCAATCTGTTCGCCATTGCAAATACTTGACTTAATTACAGGTTTCTTATTTCCCTTGTCATATATCATTACTTTTGTCTTCTTTTTAAATAATTTCATACGATTCTCCCTGTATCAACTTTTCATTAAGTCTTCCGGCCCACACTATATATTATAGCACTCTTATTGATTTTTTCAATCATCGCTGACAGAAATGTGAGCCGCCCCCTTTAGCCTGATAGTGGCGAGTCAAACTTATTTTGACTCGCCACTATTGTACTACTGTTTCATCTTTGCATAAAAATCCCAAATGCTGTTCAGGTTATGCCTTGCGGAAGTGGAAGTGCTGTTCTTCTCACTGATGGCATCCATAAACGAACGATAAGCTTGCTCCTCCACATCTGCGCTTTGTTTTTTCACGACAGGCGGTTCCTTTGCTGAACTGCCGGAATGGTATACCGTCTGTGCCTGAAAGTCCTGTAATTCGCTCCATATCCGCATATTCGCTGCCATAAACCTGCTATGCGTTTCATAGTCTTTATCCAGCATTTCCAATTCTTTTTCTTTTGTCAGTTCCTGTATGCTTCCATCCTCGGCAGTATAATATTCTTTTTCGCTGCCAGCCGCCGCATACTTATCCTCTATACGGTCTTTCAAATGCTGATAGGCGGAAGCCATCTTATTCACATAACCGTCAAAAGAATCTGTTTTTGTAAAATCATTTATTATGTCATATAATCCCGAGCTGACGGGTGAAAGTTTTCCCATACTCACAGCCTGTTCCTTTCCTCTTACCGCGGACATTTTTTCCTCTAAAGCCCTGCGGCCTTCTCTGGAAATATCCACGCTGTCCCCCTGCTGCCGAACCACGGCAGAGCTTTTATCTTCGTGTTGTAAACGCTGCCTTATCCTGTCGGCGTCTATCCGGTATGAATGCGGCAGTGTTCCTTGCAGATTATTTATATCCATTTTCGTTCACCCCTTTTTATATCTTTGTAATTCTAAACATTCATATCAACTTTAGGATAGTACACATCTTCCGGCTTCTCTTTCTCCATCATCATCTTCGCTTCCAGCTCAGATTCTGCTTCTACATACTTAACCGTAATTTCCTGCTCCGCTTTTTCTTCCTTTTTCTCCTCTGCTTTTTCTGCTTCCGCTTTCTTTTCTTTCTGTTTCTCCAACCGCTCGTCCATATTCTTCTTCATTCTTTCCGCATTGGTCATCCCTGTTTCTGTTACCGAATATACGGTACTCTGTATGCTGCCATCGCTGCCGATTGACCATGTCTGCTGGTAATAGGTCACTGTCCCGCCCAAGCCTCGGTTTTGTGCGGAAAGCTGCTCATATCCCTGCCTTTCAAGTTCCGGTATCTTTTTCAAAAAATCCTCCAGCTCTTTCGCCTTTTGGGAATCTCCCGAACATTTTTTCAAATACCCGCCGGATACCGCCACATTGCCCTTAGACATAACGTCATAGTTCTTTTGCAGATAAGAATAATAGTCTGATACCGCCTTTTCTCCGACATCCTTTGCTTTTCCCGCCTGTGCGGGTACGGCTGCTTTCGGTTCTGCTTTTTTAGATGCCGCAGTTTTCTGTGCCGCATAGTCACCCTCGTACACATTGTTGTAATTGTCGCCAATTCCTGAAATTGCCATAATTTTATCCCCCTTAAAATTTTAGATTTTTGCGTCTTTGCATATATTCTTGCAGAAGTTTTGTGCGTCTGTGTCTTTGATTGCCCATCTTCTTAAAAAAGCTCCTGCGGGAATGGGCATAAAATTCCGAATCATTGCCTACAGGCCACGAATCGCCTCTGTACTCACTCAAGGTTGCCCCTACCGTGAACATGGCAGAACAATTTCTCGGAGCAACCGAACTTCCCAAATCCCTTTGGAGCAGTGAAAGAATTTTTTCCCGATATTGCAAATCCTCTTTCATCGCTTTAAATCCTGCTTCTGAAATATTGATTGCAACATTGTTCAACGTCTTGTGTACGGTAAGCTTGGAAAGGTCTTCATAAAACTCTTTCTTGAACAATTCCATTTCTTCTGCCTCTGATAATTCCCGCGTGTCTCCTGTCTTCTCTAGTGCAAATTCCCCTGTATCGCTCGCATCTTTTGTATTATTCGCTGTTGTCATATTGTAACAAAATTTAAGTCTGTTTCCGCTGATAACCATTTTTTTACCCCCTGTTTTTATCTGTTTTTTCGTTTTATTTAATAAAAATCATTTTGACATTTACTCAATTTCTTCCCCCTGCTGCAGCATTACAGTCACATGAAACACATTTCCTTTCACTTTTATGTTGACACCGCCAAAATATCTCTCAGCCACATCACGCACATTTTCAAGTCCAATTCCATGCTCCGTAATAATTTCCGGCAGGGCGCTCGGTTTCGTTGTGACTGGTATCAGACTTGCGTCTGTCTGTATAGGAACCGTTGCGTCAAAATTGTTTTCGACTTCCAACAATAAAAACTGCTTCTTCCGTTTCATGGTAAGGCATATGAATCTTTCTCCCGATTTCAGCTTCTCACAAGCTTCAATGGCATTATCCAGAAGATTGTTGAGTATGATTCCCAAGTCGAATACAGGAATTTCCCCACCATACCGGAAATCTGCAGCAAAGCGGATTCCTGATTTCTCTGCCCTGCGGCATTTATCATTGATAATAACATCAGTAACCGCATTTCCCGTCACATACTTGTATTCTAATTTTTGCATAGTCACATCCATTTTACGAACATAGTCCTCTATTTCCCCGTACTGTCCGGCCCCTGCCAGCCCTTTGATGTTCGCCATATGGTTCTTCATCTCATGCCGTACTTTGCGGATACTGCCATAAAAATTCTCCGCCTCCTCTAAACGTCTCTTCATGGCCCTGACCTGCTGCTCCTCTACAAAATGTTTCTGTCTGGCGGCCAGCAGGACACGGTATTTCTGCCAGAAATAGATGAGCGCAGCTTCCCCCGCAAAAATGAAAACTGCTATCGCGGGCAATTTCCACAATAGTTCCCGCTTTTCATCAAACAGAACAAAGGCGCCCTCTCCAATCTGCACTACATACAGTTCCACAACAATATTTGTTATCATACTGCCCACAAAATTGAGGACGGAAAGCAATATCACATCCTGCCATGTCATTACTCCGATTTCTTTCACCAATCTGCAAATAAGGAGCACCATAGCTGTTAATAACGCCGAATAAAAAAGGACTAATAAAAACATTCCTACTGTTGCACCATAGTACATCCGCTGTGCATAACCATCCTGCGAAGTATCAATCTCTTTTACAAATCTCCTCACCGTCTCCACATGAATGCTATTGGCAATTAGATAACTCAGACAATGAAGATTATAAAAGGCAGGCACGGCAAAGACCACTTTACTAATCTGCTTTTTGCAGCATAGCGCGCCATATCCTATTATGACAGCAGCAGAAACAGCATACCTGACCCATGAGGCACATGGCAGAAATCCTATGCCCGCATTTGCAAGAATAAACATGATTGCTGCAATAACGTCCTTTCTCTCTTTCTTTTTATGAAAGAGCGCCGCCCACAAAACAAGGAACAGGATAGACTGTATGACATTTTTCCAAATTTCCAATATATTGCTTATTGTTTGAAATGTTGACTGGCTCATAGGCTTTCCTCCGAAATATAATTCATGTACGCCTGCACAAATCCGTCATACTTATATCTCGAAAGTAGCAGCTTATCTCCGTTCGCCATCCTTACTTCCGTCCTGTTGTATCCCTCCACATGGAAAAGATTGATTAGGTATCCCCGATGGATGCGGTAAAACTGCCCCGCCAGTTCTTCCTCCAAGTCACCCATTTTGGCAGAATATTCCATAGTTCCACTTTTCAGGCACAAAACGATAGTATGATTCCGGCTTTCCATATAATAAATGTCACTCAGTGGTATTACTTTTCTCTCGCTGCCATAGCGGAGCACAAGTTTTTTCTTTCGCCGCTCCGCCTCCGATACTATTTTTACCGCCCGCTCAAACACCTCGGCAAATTTCTGTTCGTCTACAGGCTTTACCAGATACTGGAACGCCCCGACGTCAAATGCGTCATAAACATACTTTTCGTATCCTGTTACAAAAATGATGATGGGCTGTTTCCGAACCTCCATGTTTCGGATATATCCTGCCAGCCCCATGCCGTCCATGTTCGTATGGGAGCTTTCCATCTCTATATCCAGAAACACCAAATCATGCTCTCTGCCATCTGACAAATACTCATCAGCAGAAGCATATTTCGTAATACTACATTCCCGGTTCTGCTTTTTAATAAGCGAAACAAGATAGGACCTTATATTTTTTTCATCATCACACACTGCAATTTTTATCGTATCTGCCACCTCCCGTCTTCAACTAACTTATCGGAAAAATAAGAGATATTTCTAACGCCTGTTTCGTGAATGGTTACTTTAGCTGCGCGAATTGCAGCCACAGAGGACGCACTTTCCCATAAGAAAAAAGGACTACCTGAATAGTCCTTCTTTTCCTGAAACGTTGATGAACGGCATAACCGCTTTCTTATATCTGTAAATCCACATTTGCACCTGCCGTAGTTGCATAATTGTCGCTATAAAAATAACCGCCATATAAATGCGGTCAACCCAAAGGCAAGTCATCGTTCCCTGCGTCAGCCACCATGTTATTCTCAACACGGCTTTATTTTCATAAAACAACTTCAGCCGTCCAAGACATGGACCAATCAGGCATGGGGGCCACCCTCTTTGTCCGCAGACTCTGTACTGCGGTTCCGGCTTTTCTCCAAAATCTCTTCCAGCTCTTCAATCTGTTCATCGGTCAAGGCAAAACTATGTAGCAGCGCCGCCATCGCATTTGTCCCATTGCCGGAAAAGTAGCTGTCCACAAACTTCCTGCTTTTTTCTTTCACACACTCCTCTCTTGACTTCTGCACATAATAGTGATAAACCCTCGAATCGCGTTCATCCACTGTATAGCCGAGGATGTCTTTTTGGTTCAGGCGATTCATCAGCACCCGCACCATTCTCATTGACATTTCCACATTTCCTTTCATTCTTTTGTAGACCTCGGAGGATGTCAGGGGTTCCCCACAGGACCACAGGACTTCCATAATCTGCCATTCGCTCGGTGTAATTTCTTCCTTTGCCATACCGCTTCTTTCCTTTCGATGTATATTGTCAATTTATATATCGGTCAATCATCATTAATCATTAATAGCCGTTGACGTTTTTTTGTAAAAACCACGAGCGTCACGCTTCGCGAGACTGCTCGGGTTCGCGGGCGCGCTCGGATAGTCTTGTGCAAGCACAGACATATCCTCACTTTGCCTCCGCGTAAATAACAAACCGCCGCATATGGATAAATTCCATAGCGACGGTCTGCGTATTCCTGACTCAAAATTTAAATTCAAACTATAAGGAACAGTGAACTTTCTCTCTTCCTAACAAATTTGTTAGTTCAATTACCCACTTCTGCCTGTTCTTAATATAGAAGTTGTATTCTTCACCATATCTATTCACAAAAATGATAGTTTTGCTTACTCCCTGCCTGCCATCCTTTACTTCTCAATGTCGGAAAATTCAATATCAAAATCATAAGTACCTTTTGTAAAATTAACAAGCAAACCAATTACCGCCATTTTGGCGATACTATGTTTGTCATAAATAAATCTTTTATTCGTAAGCACTCCATGTCCGTTCTGAACATTAAACTTGCTTTTTATCCTGTTACATAACCCTTCCAATAAAACTTTTTCCTGTTCTTCATTTGTATTTGCCACACCATCAATTCTTGTTCCACAATTGGAACAAAATGCTGCTCCTTCCTGTAATTGGTTTCCACATCAGGGTTCATCTCATCAAAATCGTAATCGCCATCATACAAATTCTGCTACGGCTGTCTGTATACTCATATTATACACAAATACAGCAGACTACACAATTGCAAATTCAATTTTGTTTTATAACACACCTCTAATCACAAGAACGCTTCTTCTTCAAAATCACTTTGCTTTTTTAACTTTTTATCATCACAAATAATCTCCCTCGCACATAGAACATAACTATGCCAGAGAGCGAATTTTTAACGTTGTCTACCAGAGTCTTAATTATAACTTCCATTTTCATCTAATGTACCGACCAAACAAACTCTGACAAAATAGCATCGCAGTCACTCATTTTAACCATAATAAATTCTTATACCATATACACATCCATGCTTGACGACTATAGCATATCAGGTTATACTTTAATCAAAATTATTTATACCGCTTATATGTACTCGCAAAAAAGTAATTCATTTTATATTAAGGAGGGTCTGACAATGGAGTTACGTGTTCTTCAATATTTTCTTGCCGTTACAAGAGAGCAGAGCATTTCCGGCGCTGCAGAGGCTCTTCACCTTTCCCAGCCAACACTTTCCAGACAGTTGAAAGATATGGAAGATGAACTGGGAAAGCAACTGATGATACGCGGAAACCGCAAAATCACACTAACGGAAGAGGGTATGATTTTACGCAAGCGCGCTGAAGAAATTCTTGCATTGGTACAGAAGACAGAGCGGGAAATTACCATTTCCGACGAAACTATTGCCGGAGATATTTATATTGGCGCCGGAGAGACCGACGCCGTCCGCCTGCTCGCCAAGACAGGCAAAAGACTGCAGATTGAATATCCCGACATCCACTACCATATTTCCAGCGGCGACTCCACAGATGTTCTCGAAAGTCTGGATAAAGGGTTGATTGATTTCGGGCTTTTATTTGACTCGGTTGATACATCCAAGTATGAATATATGCAATTTCCGGTCAAAGATGTCTATGGGATTTTAATGAGAAAAGACAGTCCTCTGGCAGAGAAAAAATATATTACCCCACAAGATTTATGGGATAAACCGCTTATGTTTAGCCGAAACACGAGAGATGGCGGCTTACTGGCCTCATGGCTTGGAAAACCGATTAGTGAATTACATATTGCGGCTACTTATAATCTGCTCTTCAACGCCTCCCTTATGGTTGATGAGGGCCTTGGCTATGCCTTTGCCCTGGACCGGATTATTAATACAACCGGAAATAGCAGTCTCTGTTTTATCCCCTGTAAGCCTCTGCTGGACGTTGGCATGAACCTCGTCTGGAAAAAATATCAGATATTTTCCAAAGCCGCCGGAAAATTTCTTGAGGAATTTCGAAAATTTATCGAACAGCAATAAAACGGACAAACGGCTGGAAGCTAATTTACATCCGCTTTTTAGAGACTACTTATTAATCTTATGACTGCAGTACACACATCTTTAAATGCAATATCCTTTGCATACTCAAAATCCTTTTGATAGTTATCCCACCGTTTCTGCATAACCTCACTGCTTCTAACCGTATCCATAATGTTATGATAATCCTCAACTACTGCCTTCGAGCCACGTTTCTCCGTTGTCTCATTCAACGCTTCCTTTAACGAAGCAGGTACTATATTTGAATATTGTAGTTTAGACAATATGTATATATCGTAATAATCTCTTAGTCTTGTGTTCTGGTCGCCTCTGGATATTACTGTTTCCAATTTCTCCGCCATTATTGTTTCCAAGTTATAAGCAAATACTGAAATCTTTCTGTCCTCCAGTAGGAGTTTGAACTGATATTCAATTTCTTTTGGCGTTATTTTATCGCCCGTGGTTATATCTAATTTCAGGGGAACTGCCATTGGTGGATAATTTGCATATAATGAAACACGATATCCTGCGTATACATCACCCTCACGAATCTCTCCAATACTACGAAAACTAAATGTTACATTATCCTCTAATTCTATTTTACATATTTCTTCGAACATGTTCCGTACAGTTTGTTCATTCACAGGTAGTCCTTTTATCGTAGCATCCATATCCATAGTTGCTCTAGTATCAAGCCCCACCATTGCGGCAATCAGGAAGCCACCTTTCAAGATAAAATTCTTCTGATACTTCGAAACAGATATTCGTTCTAATAATCTCTCCAACATAAAATTCTGCATAACAAGCTGTGCAGACACATGCTTATCTTTTGCAATATTTCTAATTATTGCCTTTAACTGCCTTGCATTTCTCATAGCAGTACCTCCAGATATGACCGGAGTCTTGTTTCAATTTTTAGAATTTTTGCATATTCTGACAAAACCGGAATGTTTCTATCACTTCTAGTTACATAATGTTTAAACGCTTCCGCCACAATCTGAATATCTGTATGGCTATGAGGTCTTAAAGTATCACAGAGAGTGCGCTCTACACTATAAGCTCTTACGGTATTTCCTCCCGGCGTAGTCACTTCTTCTATTCCCAAATCATATAATGCTTTCTTACACTGCACACAGCGAATATTTTCTTCCTTTGGCTTTGTCAAATTGTAATTCACCGGAAAGGTCATATGATATCTATTCGGAGTTCTATCTGTTAAATCCCATAGAAACAAGGCTGTTTCATGAGAATAGATTCCTCTTTTGAATCGATGCTGTAAATTAAAAATCTCATCATTCCAGACTTCCGGCAGAATATAAACACCTCTGGCAGATTTCTCAATCACACCTTTGTCAACAAGATATTTGATATTACCACGAGAAAAACCTGCTGCAACCACCATTGCCGTAGTAATTATGCCATTATTTTCTCTTGCCATCTTAATAATCTCTTCCGTCGCTCTCAAATTTATCATCTACTTTCCATTGACTTTTATGCTTATAATTATATAATTATATGTCATAAAAGTCAATAGGTGTGTAAAAAACCTCAAATCAACTGTATTATTAAAAACATCATCAAACAAAAAGTATATTCCCTACGCCCTATACCCATTTAAAATATCAATTATACTATCCCGATATACATTACCGTCCAATACATCGCCATCAGGTAAAAAACCAATTGCCCTGATATCTTTCGGGTCTTCATCGTAAGGACTTGTATACTCTTTATTTTCATCAAAATATTCACCCAGATATTTGACAGCATTGCCGCTCGGGAAAATTACATTTCCCGAACTAACGGAAATCTTCAGATAATCAAACTCTTTCATAATCTCCCTTGTTCTTACGTTATAGGGATTATTATCTGTTTCATCTACCAGCCATGCAGGATGGAGCTTTATGGACATATCCGTTTTTGTCACACACTCCGCAAAATATTTGACAGGCTCTAACGGTATTGTTTCCTGATGAAATGCATCAACTGATAAGGCAATCTCACCGAGCTCGCTATCGGCAAGCATATCAACAACTTCTTTGATTCGTTTTCTGTCTTTGGAAAAAAAGCCGTTGGTAATCAACTGCCTCTTTGGTATTCCCTGTTCTGCTGCCGCTTTATGTATACGGGAAACGACTTCCGGCCAGAGCAGCGGCTCCCCGCCAAAAGTCATCAAAGACTCAATGGTATACATACTGCATATATCAGATATTATCTTTTCTGCTATATCTGCATCAAAATGTTCGGAACTGGCGTCATGGTTTCCCTGAGAACAATGTTTGCACTTTCCCGTGCAAGCCATAGTGACGACAAATTCAATCCGATTTAGATTTTTTACACATTCATTCATGGGAAACTATCTTCTCCTTCCACTCTCCGGCTCATTTATATACATTTCCGAAGTGATTCCACCAATTCATTGGCAAGACTTTGACTTTCTGCCGTTATCTGACAGACTCCTCCTTCAATCTGAGACTGTACATATGGATTTGAAACCCTGTTATCATTAAGATATATTCCCAATTGCTCCCCGATATGTTCTGCTGTTATTTGAGTAAATTTCTCCGCCGCCGAATCAGAAAACCGAATCTCTGCTGCATATTGCTTCTCACCGTTTGCCAAATCCAAAGATTTCAACTCCACTGCCTCAATTCCGCCTGACAACAAAATATTTCCCTTATCGTCCCTAATTGTAAATTCATTCTTCTCCGATTCCTGAAGTACCTTATCCTGTTGAAACCAAGCCTCTCCTTTATAGCCCTGATAAGCGCCAATCGCCCCATTGATAATCGTGAGAATGAGACAAATCGTACTTAAGACAATTCCCGCAATCGCCATACCTTTGCCGCTTTTCTTACTGCCTTTGATTCCAAGCACTAAGCCGACAATCCCCACTGGTAATCCTACTATCGGAATAATCCATGCCAACAATCCGAAAATCCCTAATACCAGTGCCGCAATGGCAGTCCCCTTTTTCTGCGAAGCCATTTCAAAAGAAGTTACATAACTATTTGATGTTGTATAACTGTTCGATGTTGTATAAGTATTTTGATTTTGTAAAGAAGAACCACACTCCGAACAAAATGTTGCTCCTTCCTCCATTTGTTTACCGCAATTTTGACAATACATCTAATTCCCCCTCCGTTTTTACTATAATTATACTTTTTCCGACGCAAACCGTCAATGTACTTTTCCTATTTTACATTGCCAAAAACGGTCTTAGTTATTCAATTTGTCGCGGAGTGTCTGACTAATTTTAATCTTCACCCGCTTATGCTCCGACACCATACATTCTTTCCCTGTCTGCGGATTTCTTGCCATCCTTTCCGGCATGGTTTTTAATTCCGCGCTTAAAATACCATAGAGTTTAATTTCTTTACCATCCCGCAATAACTCATAAAACGTATCAAGAGCCAGATTCAAATATTCCCTGCAGGCAAGCTGTGTTGTGTGCCCGTTCTTTGCCATTTGTTTAATAAACTGTTTCTTGTTGACTGCCATAATTATCCCCATCCTGAAAACATAGTATTGTTTATCTCATATCATTGACATTTGAAACATGAAATATTCCCGCATAAACAACAAAAGGCGCCGCCAAAGCGCGCGCCTTTTGCAAGCTGCTGCATATTATTTTATTTCTTTCAGATAGGATAAATTCGAACGCTCTCCTTTTTGGAATACACGCAATACGACATAATACTTATCGACAACGCCGCCATTGGCAACAGTAATCATAATGCGGGTATTTCCGGAACGTTTTGCCTTTACTACGCCGGACTTCGATACCGTAGCAACGCTTTTATTCGAACTGCGGAACGAAATCTTAGCATTCTTTGTATGGGTCATTTTCACTTTCCATTTCTTTCCCTTGGTAAGTTTTTTGTAAAGAGCAATCGTCGGCGCTTTATAGGATGTCTTAAATTTGCTGAGACTATAGTTTTTCTTTACCTTTTTGACAACCTTAACTTTAGCGACATACTGGACGATATGTTTGCCTTTAATAATTGTCACTACGACTTTCGCCTTACCGGTCTTTTTCTTGGAAGTGATTAAGCCTTTTTTATTCACTTTTACTATCGATGGGTTAGAACTGGAAACCTTTACGGCCGCTCCTTTTACATTCCTTATTTTCAACTGGAATTTCTTATTTCTTCCCATCAGCTTTGACATACTGATTGTCGGAATATAATATTCCATTGTCGCAGAATCCAATTCAATGTTGGCAATCGGACTGCTGTTCTTTGTTCCGGTAGCGTAAAAACGAATGCTGACCTTTCCGGTTCCTAATCCCGTAATCTGCTCACCCTTACATTTTGTCCAACTTTTCCCACCATCCACGGAATATTCCATTTCCGTATTTACACCAATAACTTTTCCATCAAATGAGTTTTCATACTTCGGTGGAACTACTACCAGTTTACTGACATCCGGTTTTTTCTGCTCCACCTTTGTCACTGGATTTCCTGCTGCCTCAACTACAATATTGCCGCTAATACTTTCTGCCGGAATAGTCAGGACGCCCGTAATACCGTTATAACCATAATCAACGCCCTGGCGTAACAGCTTATCTCCCGATGTGACAGAAAAGACTGCCGGTAGTGAATAGCCCTCGTTCGCACGCAGCGTGGCAATATAATCTTTATTGTCAGCAGCTTTATCGCTTCCACTGACAGACATATTTGTCAGACGATACAAAACATAATATTCCTTTGCCGGCACAATTATCTTATCCGCATTCGCCTGTATCAAAACATCATCTTTAATCTGGCCTTTGAAAATCTCAATATCACCGGTGATGGAATCATAGGAATATGCATCCTTTGCCAGTACCTCACCGCCAACTTTGATTGAGATGTGAGCCGGAAGTGAATAGTTTTCATAAGGCCTGATTTTTGCTTTATAGGCCTGCTCCATATTGCCCGTAGCAGCTCCCTCGTAATTCAGATTTCCCAGTTCCGTATGTACCGGAAATTCTTTTGCCACGCCCTCCGCAGTAATAACTACATTGCCAGTCAACATACTCTTGGAAATCTGCAGTTCTCCAGTATCGTTGGAATACTTAAAGCCGTCTAAATCCGCATCATCCACGGTCACGCGAATTGTTTCCGGAAGCGCATAACCCTGCTCTTCTTTTAATATTGCCAGATAATCGTTCAGCATATCACAAACTAAATCACCTTCAAATGCAAGATGCTTCACTTCAGGCGTTACGGTGAAAATCTGCTTTTCTGCCGCCGCCTGAATTACAATGTCTCCTCTTACGAAGTTGCCGTCAATGCGAATCTCTCCGGTTTCCGGACTGTATTCATAACTTTCTGCGGAAAGCTCCTGATTATCTGCCGTAACAGTAATCTGCTCCGGCAATGCATATCCTTTTTCAGCGGTCAGTTTCGCCGTATAGTCGGTATCCGGCACGCAGAATGACTCGCCATCAAATTCCAGATTCGTGACATTTGCCGTTACCTTACCGTTGTTTCTCTTTGCCCGTACCGTAATATAAATATCATCTAGAATCTCTTCGCCATCTACATGGAAAGCACAGGTCTCCGGCTCAAATGTAAAACTCTCCGGACGCTTCAGCGGATTTCCCTCGTCGTCCGTCTCCGAGCCAAGGGCCGCACTGGCATCAACAACCGTATAGCCTTTCGCTACGGTAATAATATTATCATAATCCTTTCCGTAAAAGATATCCGCCGTTTCTCCGCCCTCCGCTATACATTCATGGTTCGATATGTAGTGTACTTTGAACACTCCGGCAGACGCCTTAATCGTAATATTGTTTCCTAAAAGCGACGACGAAACCTGCACCTTATTTCCCAAATAAGCAATGACTCCACCCTTTACATTCTTCGTCTCGTCCTGCGCAATTTCAAAGCTCTCTTCCCCAGCCGACACCGTAACACTTTTTGGCATTTCCAATATCGAATCAACAGAAAGCCTCACTTCCAAATCTTTATTATCAAAAGAAGAAACACTGGTAACCGGATTCGTTCCTGCTGTTACATTAGTAAAGTCATAGATGACTTTCGCCGTATTGGCGTACAAATATATATTTCCGGTAATACAGTCTTTGTCCACTACGATTTCACCCGTCGCAGAATCATAGGTATAATCTCTATTGCGAACAAGAGTTTTCAATTCTACCGGATTCCCTTCACTGTCTCTAACTACGCCATTAGCATCCGTAGTTGTTCCCTTTGTCAGCGTATCTGTTTTTACTACTATATTTTGGGGAAGTTGATAACCCTCGTCGGCTATCAAAGCTGTTTTATATTCTTTTTTTCCAGCCACCCGATTCACGCCTATCGTATTCACCAGACAGGACAGATGGTCATCCTTTGCTCCCTCGTCCGCGCCCACTCCGTTTAAATAACTGTTCTGGGCTGAGACAACAGAAAAGACTGTTCTGGCAGACACTTTTTCCGCATACTCGGATATGACAGTATACTCTCCTGTCGGCCAGTTAGCAATTCCCTGAATGGTAATTTTATTATCCGGCAGAACTTTCGTCGTTCCATCCGGATAACGGAGCATATGGGTCGGATTAGTTACGTTAATCGACAGAGAATCATCAATGAGCAATTCGATACTATCTTCTCCCATACGCGTCACATTTACTTTATCTACCTGTAACCCGTTATAACTTACAAAACACCTTGCCGTCGCATGGTCATCGTGTCCGGTTCCTGTCGCCTCATCTAACGCATCTTTTGCCTGTTCAGCCTCTTCTTTGGAGTATTGCTGATTTGCAACCACTCTCTCAATTTCTGCTGCCAGTTCCTCTGCTGTATTGCCCTGAATCTGAACGACGTTATTTTCTCCTAAATAGTCTTTTAGATTGTAATTGGTTCCGTTAATATTACCTTCCATATTTTCGATATTGAGATTCGTTATGAGCATTACACTCTGATTTTTCAACATCTCCAAATATACATCATCAAAATCTCGCTTAAAACAATCTTTGAAGCCGTTTTCTCCTTCTGTATTGTCCCCGATTAACACAAAATATTTATTATTGTCAACATATTGTCCGTCCTTTTGTGTAGCCTTTGTATAGTCACAATTACTCAAACCGGAAAGAACGGAGTCCGATTCCGAAATACTCATTTTCAAATTCGAATACACGTACGACGAAGTATATTGGCAATTGTGAAATTGATAAGGAACAATTGGTCCGAAACCACCAAAACCGGACGGAGTATAATCTTTACAATAAGTATCCTCTCCGCTATTCTGATTTTGAAAATCAAACAGTGTCTTCCTTTCCGGATTATCTCCGGATTGCTCACCTGCTTCCGTCATATATACTTTTAAGGAGTTATTCGTAATCAACATCTCAATATTACTAACATCAAAATGTCCGTCAAATGAAATTGAAGACAAATCTATCTTTTTCAATTGCGTAATATAGGAACTCATCGGAGAGAACATCGAACTGTCTTCATGGAGCAACGCCACCGGTCCATTCGTAATCTTATAAATAACGGCAGACTGAATACCGCCCGCACAGATATTTCTCGGGTCATCTCCCTCCTGCGCTAGTCCGGAAATGAACGAAAACACTAAGGCATAACCACTCAGCTTATCCTCTGTTATTCCACAGTTAAACAAAAATCCTGCCTGCGAAAGTGAATGCGTCTTAACATCCTTTGCATTTATCGTATACTCTACTTTCTTTGTGCCCGTCTCCTGCGCCGGATAGAAAAGAAAATCGGTGCATCCGGTAGTTCCATAACCATAAAACTTCATGGCCGCATTACCATTTTCGCTGCTTGCCACAATATGTTCTTTTAAATAGTAAACATTGCCTCCCGTTCCTCCAGTATTCTGATTCCTTTCCAACGCCTCCTCAACAGTCAGCGGCGTTGAAAAGAAAACATTAGAAGCTGCTTCGGAATATGTAAAATGCGGCCGCAGATTTTTATTATATCCTGTGGCCTCCTGCCAAGCCGCCTCATCTGCATATGCTTTCGTGTCGTAATGGTCATATACATACCAATTGGATAAATCTGTAGCGTCAATCTCGGTAGTTGACATATTAAAACTCTGATTTGCCAAAGATGCATCCAAATCCATTTTGCTAATAATTTCGTCACTGCTATAGAGGGAATTTGCTGTCGTTCCTACCATGATATCACGGTCCACCGTCCGCACCGAAACAATATCATCCGTTCCCTCCGCATAGGCCGCAGGTGCAAAAATGAAACCCTGCAAAATCAAACCGCAGGCAAGTAAACTCTTCGCTATCTTTTTTACCTTTATAGTTTTCATAAATCACCCTTTTCCCTTTCTTACAAAGAAATTCTGTCTTTGTGTAATTTTATCATTAAGATTTGTAAATGTCAATTTGATAAAAAGGCTGGAAAAGGAAATTATTTCTAAACTAAAGACTATTGGTTATACTATTATACTCTTTTTCCAAATCGTATAGAAAATCTTCCAGAAAAACATCTGATGTTTCAATTTCGAATATATTATTACACACCTTTGTTTCGTCTATCTCATCTATCACCCGAAATACTAATTTGACTAATACAAAGCCATCCTGATAGTCAACTTTAAGCAAAAATTCCCCCTCGTCTTTTGGTTGAAAAGCATAAGGGTGCACTTTCTTTATACCTCGCAGATTTTCAATAATAATTTCAACCTCTTTCTCATAAGAATCGTGAAGAAATAAGTCCTCATTATCTAATCGAAATAATTCAATTCTCTTATCCGGAAATATTTCTCCACCAGATAATTTATAAGATAACCACTCTGGGTCATTGATGACACATAGTACAAGTTCTATATATTTTTTCTTTTGCCTATCAAATAATATTGCCATAAAATCCGCCCCCTGATATTTTATCATTTGCTTGCCAATACACTCCATTGCATTATGACAAAACCTAATAGAACGGGTTCATTTACCGATATGCAGTTTTTAGGTTTCGTATAATATCCCCAATATATATGCTCTAAATTATTTCTTCGTATAACTTCTGCAAAATATATCGCCAAATCATCGCAAATTGCCAGTGTGTTTACACTAATTTTTGTATCATCCGATAGTATCTCCTTACGAAGCCAATCCGGATATTTCTTCGCCTCCTTTTTTAATTCTCTTCTCGTATAATGCTCCACTACAATTTTCTTTTCATACCATTCCCAAACCGGAATCAGGGATTCCACCGAAAAATCCAGTTTTATTAAAATATCATCCCTTTGTATATACTTTTCCAGATATTCTATTCTTTCATCAATATGTCCCGTACACCAGTTGAAATATAATTCCACTTCTTCCTTAGTAAAATTGTCAAAACTATCTTTTTGAATTGGTGCCTCCGATTCAAATATTGGGTAATCCATAATAATCTCTCTCCATTTATTTCTTAAGATTCTTAATTTTACTCCTGAAACCTATTTTTTTATTTCGTATTTTTCTGCGGCAATATTCCTCCATATATTGATATATATTTTTCCCTTTGTTTCCAAATCCTCCATTTTCCCCTCTTTTTAATTCACTTTTGACAATTTTATATACATATTCATACTCTCCCAATAAAATATGTGCCAAAAGTTTTGTTAAATCATAAGCGTCTTCTCTTTTAATAATATATGATAAAAAATCACCATACTCCGCTCTAATATTATTTGTATATTCTTCAACTTTTTTCATTTCTGAAAGAAAAAACGAGCCCACGATTTCTTCTAATAGTTCCATATTTTCCACTTCACATACTTTCTCGTCAAAGATATACGAAGGACAACAAAATGCACCCTCTATTCTCAAACTAAATCTTTCATTTTTATTATCTGACATATCAAATATATCCCAAAAAATATCATCTAACTCTATCGTTTTGATACACCACCGAAAAACAATAGTATGATTATCTGTTGCCCAAACCACTGCATATATAACCAAATTACCATCCGTTTTGTATATACAATTAGATATTGTTTTAAAATGATTTTGTTTAGCTATCTTTTTTACACAGTTAATAATTATTTTTTCATTTTCTTTACTCATTTTCCACCTCATATTGTGCACAAACTCTTTTTGCTTCCCACGAACTTTATCATCTGCTGACAGAGAACCATCAAATTAATCCGGACGCTATTAATTCATAATTAATTTCATATGCAATGCCCTGATTGGTACATGCCCCATATATCCCTACTAACTCCGGTTCTTTTTTCATTGTATTTCCATATTCATCTACATATTTTCTTCTACCAACCGAATAAAAGCCATAATCCACATTGTCAGGAATTTCTATACTTATTCCAACATTATAAAAATAACCCTTATTCCAATACCACTTTCCCACAATAGCAGGTTCTATTAATAAATTTGTGATACTATTGGGAATACTTGTATCCGCGGGAGATTCTGCTCTGTCCTTTAATATAAAAACTACCATAAACCCATCTTCTTCACAAACCTTAACATCAGAATTTATTATAACACCCCAAAAATACATATTTTCTTTTGGTGACACTACAAATAAATCCCCTTTTTGAGGTTTCACACGTTTTCGCTTTATTACCTTTAACTGATACTCTTTTAAGTCTAGTTCTTCAAGAATTTTTAACTTTTCTTTTTTCTCATCATCCAATAAATTAAATCTCTCTTCCTCTCTTTGGGCAAGCGGGTTATTATTATAATACTCATCAAAATCTTTTATTTCCTCCATATATTGGCCTCCTTCTCTAAGTCATCTGTACAACAATATTGTGTCAAACAATGTGGATTCAAATCTAGTCTGTAAGATTTATGATATCAAAATTATTTTTTATGCAAATATATATATTCTTTAGCCCACTCTATAGCATCATCATAAAAATTCTTATACTTACCTGTAGGACTAATACTATTTATTTTATTAAGTTTATTAGGACCATTTTTTAGTTGTATATAATACTGCTCTATTGATTTTGCCTGATTCAATGTCAATCCGGAAAATTGAGTATCTAAACGAGAAAATCCCTTTCCCTTTCTATTATGTTGATACAATCTTTTAGATATTTTCTGTTTGGTTATACCAACATAATTAGCCTTTTTACCTTGCTTTGTCACCTTATATTCTACACAAATATTATATACATCTTTGAGTAAGCACTTTGCCGAATCCTATTATCATCACTGTTATAGATAAATACATTTTAATTTCTTCTATTCCCACTGTATCAACCAAAATTACTTATCTCTTTCAGACTTTGGAATTAAGTATAATTCCTCCTCCTCAAAAAATATAGTAACCATTGAAATCTTCTCCTTAATATAATTACAATCCGGACTTGTTTCAGACGCCAGTAAATTTATGACTGGCAATCCATAATGCGCCCAATCGTCCGATATACTTTGTAAAAAACAAAAAAAACTATCCTCTGTAATATCTAATTTCAATAATGCCTTAACAACATACATATCAGAAAATTTCCAATATTGCTTTACTTCAAATTCCTGAATTTCTACAATAAAATATGTCATATCTTCCATACATTCATTGTAGATAGCGTGCGCCTCTTCTTTACTATCTGCATAAATAAAAAACTTTAAAAACATTCGTTTACCTCTTAATATTAATGTGTAATTTTGCCTTTTAATGAAACATTCAAATGAGAACCATCCCTACTTGCCCATCCCAAATGCGCTTTACCTTTTCTAGAAAGCTGTACATCCCATTCAAATCTCTCACTAGCAGTTCTAGAAGCCCCCTGTTTCCAAATGTTACCAAACTTATCAATATATCCTTCCTTTGTTTTAGGTAACGGTTGCGAAGCATTCCAAGCTTTTGGAGGAACATATCTTATTTTACCCTTTGTCGGTAATTGAGCTTTTTTTATTAAAGTCTTTTTACCTATTTTCACTGGTACCTTGGGTTTCTTATTCTTAGGCCCTTTGGGAATTTTGCTTCCATAAGTCTTTTTAGCTTTCCGCATGGCCTCTTTTGTCCTAGACAAAAGTTTCGTGCCATCAAGCTTCTTTCCTTTACTAATTACCGTAGACGCTTTAGTTACTATTTTCTTTCCAATCTTTTTACCAACCGTCTTAACGGTATTGGCTGCTGTCTTAAATTTAGTGGCGACTTTTCTTCCCGTATTTACCAGTCCTGCAATTTTTTTCGCATATTTCCCCGCTTTTAGGATTCCTGTCCCCGGTATTCCCGGTACTGCAACCGCAACTGTATCTGCAACCAAATATGCAGCATTTTCCCATGATGGACTTTTCACAAAACTGACAAAACTGTCCGCAAAACTAGCGATATCTAATAATGTTTCAAAGAAATGCCCACTCGGGTCAACATTATTCACCGCATCATTTCCACAATAAGTATACAAATGCAGCGTCAGCGGGTCGTCATCCTCACCCGTATAGGTGTCTCTCGTCTGGAATCTCCCCAGCTGCGGCTGATAATATCTCGCCCGAAGATAAATGGAAGCCGTTTCCTTATCATAGTATTCTCCGGCATAGCGGAACGGATTATCATCCTTTTTATCCGGTTTTACTTCATTGCCAAAGGAATCATACTCATAGGACTTAGTCACATTACCGTTTTCATCGAGTAACTGCACCACATCGCCATGAGGGTTCATAACATAATACTGCTTTTTCGTTCCGGCCCCCTCGTCGCTGTATATCAGGCTGCTGCCCCTGACATAGCGGCGAAGCACTTTGCCAGATTCTGTTACCTCCAACGCCAGTTGGTCACCATCCCATATATAGATGGTCTTTTTACCATTGACAGTCTTAGCAGTCCGTAAGCCCTCTGCGTCATATTCGTAGGTAACTTTCTTATCCCGCGTCAACGTCTCCGTCAACTGATTCAGCGCATTATAATGATAAACTACATTGTCATTTATGCGGTTATCTCCGAGCGACACATCCAAATCAAAATAGGCGCCGTCTTCCTGCACATTCCGTCTTGTTACCTTTGCCAACTGATTCCCGTTGCAATCGTTCTTATACAGTGTAACAGAATCCTTTTTCGTCTCCGTATTTAATGTATCGGAGCGAAGCAGTTCCTCATTTCTATTATAACGGTAAGCCGTTGTAAGATTGCCCACTTTCATTTCCTTACGGTTATTATGGGCATCATAGGTATAGGATACACTTTCCTGACCGGAATTTGTTTCTTTTGTCAGCCGCCCTAACAAATCATAAGTATAGGCTGCCTTTTTCTTATCACTCTCCTTTGTTTCTGTTGATATTTGCGATTCTTCTGACGCTTTCTGCCCGTTTTTCAAGTAAGTGGACTGATAAGAGGAAATGCTCTTATCGGCCGTCTTGTTATCCATTTTCGTCAAACGGTTAGCATAATCAAAAGTATACTGACTGTTCAGTCCTGCTTCCGTGGCCTCCCGACTGGAAAGATTGCCATCTTCATCATAAGTATAAGCCGCTATTTGTCGTGTGTTGCCGTGCTCTGCCTGCTTTACTTTGGAGAGACGGGAAAAAGCGTCATACTCATAGCGATAATCTAACTCTGTTTTACCGTCCACACTGACGGAGAAAGAAGTCCTGTTATCGTCACTGTCATAAGCATACGATTTTTCAATTTTGCTTCCTTTGCCTGCGGTAGTTGTCTCCTTTGTGACCTGACCGGAAACATTGTCATATGCAAAAGAAGTATTATCCTGCTTTGACAACTCGCCATATTTATCATATTGATATGTATGTACCGTTTTCTTTCCGGTTTCCTTTTCTTTGGCAACAGATTCTGTCAACCGGTTTTGGTAGTCAAATTTTCCGGTTATGGTATTGCCGTTTTTATCCTTTGTTTCTGTGAGGTTTCCATATTCATCATAAGTATAAGATTCTTTTCTTCCTTCTGAATCAATAAAAGAAGTCAGCTCATTTCTTTTATTATACTCATACTTTGATTCACTGTAAATATCAGACTTCTTTTTACCGCTGATGTTGACAGAATATTGATGGCCTGCATACTTATAGGGATTTTCGCCCGTTCCTTCCGCAAGCGATATGGCAAGCGGGCTGGTCAATCCGGTAATCTGGCGGATTTTGTTTCCCTCTGCGTCATATACATACTGGGTATATTGTGCCGTGTCATTTTCCAAGCAGTTCTTTACTAAAATAAGATTTCCACGTTTATCATAAGAAAATTCGGTGCGGATGGATTTCGTATCTGTCTGCTGTTCCTCCGTCGCCACAATATTGTCCGAATTATCATACTCTGTCTTTTTTGTCTGATATTCGATTTTACCATCTTTTTTCTCCAATGGAATCTCTTCGCGAATCATTCTGCCGAGAATATCATACTCATATTTAGAAGCATATCCTTCCTTTACTCCACGCGGACTATATTCTGCTGTCTGATTTCCCTGTTCATCAAATTCCGCACGGGTAGTCTGGGTTGCCCACTCAGCCTGTCCTTCTTCCTTTTGGCGCAGTTCTGTCTGTATAACATTCCCCTGATAATCATATTGGTAATTGCTCTGTGTTTCTTTTGCCGGAAGCCATGTTCCGTTTTCATACTTCCGTATCTTACTATATTCAGAAGAAACCTGCCCTGCCTCATCACAAGTATAGGTAGTGACCGTTTCCGACTTTTCCTCTCCACAGATATAAGTAGTCTTTTCAGAGACAACATTCCCTTCTTCATCTGTCACGGTCTCTTCTACTGTTTCGCTAAGAACACTGCCATCAAACTGATTATAATAATTGTTCCTGTCAATCTCCTGCTGATACTTTTGGGGATTTAATTGCTTTATATAAGTGCGGGTAACAATCTGATTCTCCGTGACATCCTCTGTCTCTTTCGTTACTGTCCATGCAGAACAGTGAGCCGCGTCCATTGCACCGCCTGAAAAGGAAGCGCTTACAATCTCCTCTCCATAATCATCATAAATATAGCGGCTGCCACTTAATACTTTCTGCCCTTTTCCACCGATATCATAATTTGGCGCTTTGGTTCCATCCTCATGATTAATATAGTTGTCGCCTTCTGGCTCAAAACTATATACTCTTTCTTCTACTAACTGGCTGCTGCCCTCTTCTTCCTCATCAGAAGACAGCGTTTCCTCCCCATAATCATAAGTACTTTCCGTCCATGTGCCGGATTTCTCATCCTTTTCTACAACGGTATTTCCAAAAGCATCCAAAAATTCCACCATGCACCGATTGTACTGGTCTACGGACATTGTCTTTAAACCGTCTCCGGAAATCATCTTATCTTGTGAATATTCATATTCTGTTCCAACACCCTCTACGCTGTGTTTCGTTTCTCCTGTTTCTTCATCATACTGATATTTTGTAGTATAGTCATCCTGATTCGTTTCACTTACAATATTTCCAAAAGAATCATAAACGGCTTCTTCCTCCATATAAGTGCGGTTTTGCTCCGGATTTTTGGCGGATGTCAAAGTAACTGTCTTTTTCGTCTGCTGTCCCTGTGCATTATAGGTATAATTATTTTCAATTACCTCTTTCAATCCCTGCGTGTCAAAATAAGGATACACAATTCCCTTTGTCTCATTTCCTTTTGTATCATAGGAGAAATCGGTTTTTGATATTGTACGGTAATCCCTGTTCCCCTCTTTTATCTCCTCCGATATAGTTTTGTAATCCAAGCCATTATCCGCAATTGTACTGACTAACTTCACTTTATCGCTGCCATTCAGATATTCTTCGTCTTTGATAAGAGTACACAAACAAAACGGTTTATCTTCTGCCGGATATCCCTGTGCGGTTTGATAATAGGCATAATGGGCAGTAAACAAATGCTCCTTTCCTGCATACTTCGCTTTATATGCTTTCGGACTTTTCCTTGTAAGAAGATTGCGATAAGTATCGTAAGTAAATCCCTGCTTATCCGTAATTGGTTTCTTACTTCTGTTCTTTCCATAAAATTTGTCTGTCTGCTGTACGACAAGAGACCCCTTCCCATCCTTGTCATAGCTGTAAAGGGTTTCGCTCTTACTGCTTCCATCTTCAATTTCCGCCGTCAGCATTTTCTTCGTATTATAAATATACAGGCTGACATTCTTTTTCGGCTTACTGCTCAAATGCAGCGTACTAAAATCCAACGAAGATTTTTTATACACATAATCCGAATAACGTCCATTATCTTTGTGCTTTTTCGGGTTATAGCTGCTGATAACCGTTACATTACGGAGCCCGTCTTCTCCATACTGCTGTGTGTCAATTTCATCAAAACCATCCGCATAAGATACAAGCTTATCCCTGTCTTTCTGCTTCTGGAAATAGTCATACTTAATTCCTTCCGCCTTTTTATTTGTTTTGGCGTCCTGCTTATATTCACGGGTTACATAATAAAACTGTGTGGCAACATCTCTTTTTTGTCCTTCCACACCGTCTTTTGTTCCCCGTATCGTTCCCGCCCGATATTCATAGTTTGTTATCGTGCCGTCACAGGTAACACTCTTAAGCAAATACGCCTGATTCGTATCGGCACGGTGAGCCGCAATTCTCCAACCGGAAGTGTTGACAAATGTTTCTACCGTCCGGTAAGTATATTCTTCTTTGCTTCCATCTACCGTAACACAATTCAATTTGCTTCCATATATTTTCTTGCCATTCTTTGGTTTATAAGAAGTTTCGGAAAGGGAGTAGCTTATTGTCTTTTTGGACACTCCCCCGTCCACGTTCTCTCCCTGCACCGTAACTTGCTGCAAAAAACGCTGTCCGTTTTTCTCCGCGCCATAGTGAAAACAAATCTCCCTGCCCACGGAATCAATAATTTTATCAAAATATATTTTATCGCGATAAGAATAATGGATAGCATTATTATGGGCATCCCTTTGCAGTACAATTACTCCGTCGGCATTAAAATATGTGCGAAGTCCGGTCTTATCCCGAAGTAAATAACGACACTTCACACCATCTACTGTCTTATTAAAATCCTCCAATTTTACGTCATAATACCCATAATTGTCTAATCCGGTTATACGATAAGTTTTGTTGCCACTATTTTCACTGGTAAAAATTGCCATGGCACCTTTGCTTCCCCAATGAAGATAAATCGGCTTCGCAGACCACTTGCTCTCCGCTCCCTCTTTAATGCTCATCGTTTCAATCCAAGGGAAATCAAATGACCATCCACTGCTGATTCCATAGACATTATAAGAACGGTTATCAATAACCTGAGTTTTTTGTGTATCTGTCTCGGTATCCTCTCTGACATCGCCTCCTGCTTTATAGTCAATAAACATATCTTTGAGCGCCGCAGAATGATTATTAAAAATATCTACCGATACAACAAAGGTGTGCTTTTTCCCATCTTCCCCCTGAAAACTGATTTCCATATTGTCTACATCTAATTTTTTGACATGCTGTACCGACGGCTGACCGATGTTTGCTTCATTGCTGTCATAATAGCGGGTCAGCGCAAAATCCATTCCACCGGTTCCAAGTAAATCCAAATCTGTTCTTTGCAGTGTCAGATGTCCTGTAGCTTTATCTACCCCGTTTTCTGCTTCATATTCTAAAGGAGAACCTGCTGTCTTATTATAAAAGATATCTTTATATGTAGTTGCATACACGGCATCCTTAGCAGACGTATATTGATTATCTACCGCATAGCAGTTGCCTGTATTTATTAAAATTCCGACAAATAATCCCAGAACCGCCAGCATAGCTTTTAATAATTTATTTCTCATAAGCTGTCTCCTCCTTTAGTACTTTGATACTTCGTCCCGATTCTATCTTTTTCATAATGCTTTCAAAGGCTTCCTGTCTGTTAAAACAAAGTAAGGCAATATCAATTCTTTCATCCCGATTATAATTCTTCCTTTTCAGAATTTTTATCTGCGCTTTCGTCAACCCCAGTTTTTCCTCTAAACTATCCTTTCGGTTATCCGGCAAAATTTCAGACCATTTTTTCCCCTCGGCTGCTTTCCCCTTTTCCTTTGCCAGCACCGATGCCTTTTTTCCTGTCTTTCTGGCCAGCGTTTCTGCCTCGTATAAATCTTCCAGAGAATATCCCTGCTCTGACATCTGATACTTTTCCGTTTCGCTTATCGTAAAATATTCTGTATCCAGTCTGCTGTTTACGCTGTTCCAGTCTTTCATATCAAGTTTTAGTTTCGCAACCTTTTCTTCCGGCACATCATACAATTGCGCATAAATCCCCGCAATCTTCTGCTCATCCGGACTTAACTGCTCCCATGCCGCTTTTTGTTTTGGCGCTGAATTCCTCTCGGCTCTCTGCATAAAAACAATACATAAGAACACTCCCGCAGTGATTAGTAACATAATCACTGCTATAACAAATAATCTTTTTCGGGTCAAAAAATTTATACTTAGTTTCTTCATCGGGCCATCCCTTACCTTTGTAACATTATCCTTTATTTTTTCTCAACTTCCATCGTAGCTATCGTTGTTCCATCCTGTAATCCCATTACCGGAATAGACTGATATGCCTCAAAAGTAACGCCGGCTTCCATTTTGCTGTGCAATTTTAATACCATTACACCCTTTTCCGGCGTACAACTCATTAACTGAACCTTCATTTCCTCCTTCTGCATAAAGGAAGATGTTCTTCTAAAAGCCAGCATCTTTGTGTCAATCCGTACCGTTACAAGATAGTCTGTATTGTCTTCGCACTTCCCCGCATTGACTTGTAATTCATAAGATTCACCCTGTTTTACATCCATCGGTTTTGTAATCTGCAAATTTTTTACAGGATAGACTTCCAATACATCCAATATTCCAAATCCCTGCATATAACCGCCTATATTATACAGTGTGCTGCCCACGGACTGTATTTGGGAAAACTCTTTCTGCAAATTCAGAACTGGAACTTTATTCCAAGTGTCCAGATAAATATCATAACAAATCACCTGATTGGTTCTATTATTATTGACCATATATATTTTACTGTTGATTACCGTTCCTGATTGATAGCGGTCTGCGTCTGTCAATGCCAGCTCTGAACCTGCATTATCGTATTCCCCGCTTTCCGGCAGATATTCCTCCCAATATACTTTGGCAGGAAGTGTGCCATCAGCAGAAGCTTTCTCCCGCAGCACAAAAATCTTGCCATCAATTGTCTGTGCCTGCAAATTGACACTTGTATCTGCTTTTGCCGTTGACGACCACTTGTTCTCAGACGGGTTATAAATATCTACCTGCTCCGTAGTACCTGCTTTGGCAAAAACATAAATCTTACCATCGCATACGGTCACAGGCACTCCCGTTCTTCCCTCCGGTAAATCTGCCAATTTTTCCCACCGGTTGCTGTCCGGCTCATAACAATAAACTTCTTTTATTGTCTTAGCTGTACTTCCGGTATTTGTCTGTCCACCAATAACATATAATTTGTCAGCCAGCGTTACCATTGCCGCGTTACAGATACCATCAATATGTTCCGGATACCTGCTAACCTTTTTCCATGTCTGCTTTTGTGTATCAAACACTTCCAAATCTTTGCAAACCGTACCATTTTCCCTATTTTCACCACCTAAAATATATACTTTATCTTTACACACTGCACTGGCAAAGTTGATTTTCCCCTCTGACATCGGAGTGTCATAATTCCACTCCGATGCATTGTTTCTATTATAGATTTTGCGTGAAGGTTCTCCCATTAAATGCTCGCTTTCCTCCGGTGTCACCGTAAAAGCAAGTGTCTTTCCGACCGTTTCCGGAGTATATACATACTCATAAGAAGTATCAGCGGTAAACGCTTCGCCCACTTTACCATTTGTATCATAAATTGTAACAACATATTGTTTCGCATGTTCAATCGGATTCCAGCTAATGATGTAACTATCCTGTCCAATCTTACCTGTCGGTTCCGCTATATCAAACCGCTTTTTCAATGTAAGGGTATATTCTCCGGTAGCTGTTCCTTTTGTATTAACTTTCAAATAACGTCTGCCATCATAGCTCCTTACGAAAGAGAAATTATTTCCCAGACCACTGTTATCATCAAAACCTACACGCTTTTTGTCACTATCATATAGCGTTCCCTGTGTATCTAACGCAGATGTAGTGTACAAATCATAGGCAATGCCCGATTTGGCGTCAAAGTAATAATAGTTTTCCTGCCCTGCCTGCAAAACGGAGCGGGTAAGCGGCTGGTTCTCTTTTAATTCCACGGCCCCCTCAAAGCCGACGATTTCATAATGTACGCTAAAATACGGATTGCGGTCAATCTTTGCCTGATAGGCGCGGTTGGCGTTGTCTGCCACCAGCGCCACGCCGTAGCTGGCTTCTCCGGCATACCAGTCTTTTACCATTCCGGTTACATCACACTGGTAGTTTCCCGCTTTCTGGAGCCCCACTGTGGCAGAAGCAGCAGCTTCATAGGCCGGCCGGTTATTGTAAGTGAGCGCGTTGACGCTCCAGTTCTGTTTCACCTTATGTACTCCAATGTCAAATGTCTTTCCTGCCCCGAGTTTCATCGTCTTTTCGTTTTTAATATTCAGTGAGGCGTCCAGTATCTGAACGTTTGGCTGTTTTAATTCTGCCAGCGTGGACATTTTGGTAAATGCCACACATTTGTTAGCCTGCAGTAACAACGACTTATCGTACCCGTAGTTACTGTTTGGCGAACCGGCATAGGCAGCGCCTACTTTCACATCCCGACGGTGCTTGTCAGTCAGATAGGTTGTGCGGATTTCCAACGGAAACTTTCTCTTTTTGCTGTTCCACCATTTTTTGTCCGGCGTTACTTTTAATATCTTTTTCTTTTTGTTGTAAGAAAGCTTTACTTTTGATGTCGTTACTCCGTTGGCATCGGTTATTTTCGTGCCCATGCGGGTAAATTTTGTCTTTCCCTTTTTACTCTTAAAATAAACTTTTTTACCTTTAACTTTTACTTTCAATGCCGTACCGGTTTGAAAGGAATACGATTTTCTTTTCTGTTTTTTATTTACAGAGACGATTTCCTGCACTTTTTCCGGAAAAATATCATAGGAGACATTCGTATTTTTCAGTACTTTTTTATAGGTGACTTTATTCTGATTCAAAACATCCACCGGCACGGATTTCTTCGGATTGCTGACTTTTGCTTTGGCTGCCCGCACTTTCTTGCCTTTGAGGGCAAGTGACAGACGGCTCTTTCCCCGTTTCATGGATACTATCGATTTTTTATTAGCTTTTTTAGATACCCGAATGGAAAGGTCAGTAGCTTTTGTCTTGTAATTCTTTTTGCCGGATTTGACAAGGGTTGTATCAATCTCTTTCCAATTGCCGCCTTTTGATTTTTTATAATGAACCGGCATGGAATAAGTGACTGCAGTGTAACTGCCATCGCTCATGGAAAACTGCTTGACAAACTCCGTTCTCTTTGCAGTGAGCTCCCCTGTGTTTACGATTGACGCCGGAATCTGTTCCGAGGAAGCAAAACTGATATTTTCATTACTTCCGTAAAAAGAACCTGTAACACATACAGAAGCGGCTACAGAAACTGCCAAAATCCCACTGATAACTGTTTTTTTCATAAGTATCCCTCATTTCTTTGTGTATTTGATTCTGCTACTATGAAACTGCTTTCAAAAAAATAACATATTTTGAAATAAAAATGGGGATTTTGCGACAGACACATACTTTTTTGCGACAGAAAGTTGTTTTTTCGAAAAATATTCTTGTTTTTAATTGAAAAATGGAGTAATTTGAATTTTCTATAAATATTCAGGTTTCAAAAGTCCTTTATTATTAAGGGAACTGGCAATTGCACAAAAAACAATAAGGGGCTTTTGACGCCCGAAGTCTATAAAGAAAAAAGAGGATGCCAAAGCATCCCCAAAAGCGTTTCCTTTATTTACACTTTCATTCCATTTTCAAATCCGGCAAAACAGCAATACCATCAATTTCCGACGTTATATTCCGTATCCTTGCATAGAACAGGTAGGCATCCTTACTTTTCCCAACCATGATGACATTACTGCGCACACACAACCGCTCTTCCCGGCCATCCGCAGAAGTAAGCGTCCGCCATGTCTCACATTCCTGTTCCGCTCCCGTCTCTATCGCACGCTCGAGCATTTCCAGATAGCTCTCTCTGCCCTCGTCGTCAAACCCATCCAGCAGACTTTGGCTCATAACGTCTTTCTCCGAAAGTTCCAGACCGAGTTCAGCCAGATAACTTTCATTGACGCGCACGATTTCGAGCTTGCCATCCCTGTAGTCAAAAATGGCAGCGCCACCGACAAAATTATTAAAAATCAGTTCCTCTAACGAATCGTTGGCAAAGAAATTGCCGGCGTCCAGTGTATCTAACAATTTCTTCTGCGGAATCGATACCCCAACGTTCGTCATGCTGATATGCTGCTTGTATTCGTCTTCCGGTAACGGCTTGGAATATAAAAATCCCTGAATATAATTGCAGCCGATACTTTTGAGGAAATTGGCCTGACTGACTGTCTCCACTCCCTCGGCGATTACCGGAACACCAAGCCAGTTCACCATCCTTACAACGGAGCTTAAAATAGTTCCGCCCCTGTTAGTCTCATCCTGCCCATTCTCAAGAAAGCGCATATCAAGCTTTATAATATCAAAATCAATATCTTTTAAAATGTTCAGGGAAGAATAGCCGCTGCCAAAATCATCCATTTCTACCACATAGCCATAGCTGTGCAGACGCTCCATCGCCTCGTTGATAAACTGGCTGTTGCCAAGCGCTACGGATTCTGTTATTTCCAAGCGGATAAACTCCGGAGGAATATCATATTTTTTGCGGATTCCCTCCAACGTATCAATAAAATTCGGATAGAAAAAGTCATGTCTTGTCAGGTTTGTGGAAATCGGCACAATGACCATTCCCTCGTCCAGACAAAAACGCAAAAACTGGCAGACTTTCTCAAACACATATAAATCAAGCTGGGTAATAAAACCGTTTTTCTCAAATACCGGAATAAAAAGTCCCGGAGAAATCAGGCCCTTTTCTGGATGCTGCCAGCGGACAAGCGCTTCCGCCCCTACGAGCATTCCGGTGGCATGGTCGTACTGCGGCTGATAATAAATGGCAAACTGCTCGTCCCGCAATCCGGCTCTCATCATGCCGATAATCTCCTGCTCGGTAAGCAGATTCTTCCGCAGCTCTTCCGTATAATAATTAAAACGCTTCGTGTAGCTTCCTTTCACGAGAGACTGCGCGATAATTGCGCGGTCTACAAGCGTATCTGCCGAGTGGAAATTTTTAGTCGTCACATAAATACCCGCATTACAACTGACTTCAAACGGCAAATCAAAATCCAATATCTCATCTAACAGCGTCTCTACAAATAAATCCCTCTTATCCGGAGGACGTTTGACAACAATTACGAATCGGTCGGAATCAAGGTGACAGCCGACGCCATCTTCCCCAGCCGCTCCGGCAACGACCTCGCCGATATATTTCAGCAGGCGGTCGCCCTCGGCTAATCCATACATTTCATTGACGACTTTAAAGCGTTGTACATCAAAATAGACGACCATATATTTCTCATCTTCAATGTCCGTAAAAATTTCTTCATGCTCATCAATCCACGCCGACAAACCATTGCGATTCAAAAGGCCGGTAAGCGAATCTATCTTCTGCGAATCCAAACAGGCGTCGGAAGTTTCCGTCAAAGTAATAATGATGTCGCTGTCGGGAGCCATGCAAATCACGCCTACATAGTAGTTGGCAAAACCGCCGGCTTCCGTCTGCGCCCGCAGCGTAGCATAATTCGCCACAGGCTGTTTCAATGACGCCGCTTCCTCCAGCATGCGGTTAAAACAAGCGGTATCTTCAGGCGCAATAACAAGGCAATCCGTCTGTGAGGCGGTAGCAAATGCTTTCTTTTCCACGTTGTAAACAAACATCCGGCTTCCCTGTTTGGGCATCGTATCTTTCACTACATGAACCTCCTCTTCTCATTTTGCCTGTATCACATTAACTGACGGAACAATCTCACCATTGCCATCTGTCAAAATCTGTCTCTCATCCGACCATTCGTATTTTGTCAGTTCATATTCTCCCTGCTCATAAGCGTAGCCGTCGCCGGCATCCTCATAGAGCAGATATTCACAATCCGCTCCGGCATAAACCGTCCATGTTATATCGTCTTTCACGGATATGTGGGAGAGTGAAGCAGTCATAGGGATAATACTTCCCGCCCTTACAAATAATGGCATTTTGTCAATCGGCGCCTCTGCCTCAAGCCACTGACCGCCCTGATAATAGTCATTTGTCCAATAGTCATACCAGCCGCACCCTTGCGGCAGATATACCCTGCGGGTATAGGAACGCTCTGCAAGCTGCTTGTTCCCCGCCTCATAGTACATCGGCTCAGTTACAGGGCATACAAGGAAACTGTCGCCAAACAGATATTCATCCCGAATATCAAGTACATTCGTATCCTCTGCAAAATCAAACGCCAGCATCTTCATCATGGACTCATCTTTGAGCCATACCCTCCCCGCCTGCGAATATATGTAAGGCATCAGGTGGTAGCGCAAACGGTTTGCCGCCAATATGGCATTGAAGAACATTTGCTTCTCACCCTCGTAGTACCACAACTCTCTCCGGCAGTCGGTTCCATGCCCACGGAAAATCGGCAGAAAAGCTTCCCACTGATACCATCTTGTAAACAACTCCAAATATCCGGCGTCATTCACCGTATCATCGTAATCGCCGTTCCAATACCAGAATGTACTCTTTTTGACAAAAAAGGCTCCGATATCCGTCGTCCAATAAGGCAGACCGCTGGCAACAAAATTCAAGCCGCTGGCAATCTGCTCCCGCAGCGTCTGCCAGCTTGCCGCGGTATCGCCCGACCACAAAATCGTACCGTAACGCTGCTGCCCCGTATAGGCGCTTCTCGTCAGATTACAAACGCGCTTTTCGCATACATCCTCTCTTTGCCCCTCATAAATTGTTCTGGCATGGTACAGAGGAAAGGCGTTTGTCGCCCATGTCGGCAGATGATTCTCAAGTTCCCTGCAAAATTCCGCATACATCACCGCCGGCTCCATCCTCTCGGTATGCGACCACTCCACGGTAATCGGCTCACTCGAATCACACCACCATGCGTCAATACCAGCGCCAAGCAGCCCTCTCTTTACCTGTTCCCAATACAACTTTCTGGCGTTCTCATCCAAGGCGTTATAAATCTCGCTGGCCGGCAGCAGCGTTCCCGCCTCTTTCATTTCCGCATAATTTTCCGTACTCTTATTCATAACCGGCCAAATCGACAGCATAAAATGTACGTTCTGCTCGTGCAGCTTATCAATCATTGCTTTCGGATTAGGAAAACGGGAGGCATCAAAAGTCTTCTGACCCCACTTACCATCTTCCCATGAACACCAATCCAAAACAATACAATCGAGACCAATCCCGCGCTCCCGATACTCGTTCGCCACACGCAATACTTCCTCTTCCGTCTCATACCGCTCCTGCGACTGCATATAGCCAAACGCCCACTTCGGCAGCATTGCCGCCTTACCGGTCAGTTTGCGGTACTCTTTGACAATATCGTTCATATTGTCTCCGGCAATAAAATAAAAATCCAGTTCATCGTCCGCTTCCGTATACAAATAGGAACCACTCACCGTATCGTTAAAAATCATCGGACTATAAGTATCCATCAAAATACCGTAACCAAGGGAAGACAACAGCATCGGTACGGCAATCTTGCGGTTTGCCTGATGTACATAGACCGTCTGTCCGCGTAAATTCAGAATTCCCTCTTCCTGCTGCCCCAATCCGTAAAGCGCCTCATTTTCCTGCCACTCCAAATACATACGGGTATGATACAGCAAATCGTCCGGCACTCTGGCGGCATCCATAACAATTTCTTTTACTCCGTCCGGCGTCTCAACCCGTTTAACCTGAGACGTCTCCTCCGAGTCCAGCCGGTATGACTGAAACTGCTCTATTACTTTACTGTCTTTCTCACGTTCCTTTAAGAGCAATTCTCCATTCTCTCTGTAATAAGCGAAAGAAGCGCTCGCCCGACAGACTTCCAACTTTAGAAAAGGAGAACAAAACTGCAGCGTTTCCTCTCCCTCTTTATATTCCCACGCACTATAAGCCGGCAGCGCTGTCACGCCCGGCTTATCTCTCTCTGAAAAAGTATCCCGTTCCGTATAAGTAATTCTTATTACTTTGTCATTCATCGGGCATAGGCGGTGCATTCCCTTTTCCGAATACATTACCCATGCTGTTCCCTGCTTTTCCACTTTATAAATAGCGGTGCTTTTTGGCGGCTCTGCGTACAACAATTCCCTTTTCCTCCTAATCCTTTGACATTATTTTTTATTATACCATTATAGGAAAGAAAAAGAAACCAATAAAAGCATAATTTCACTTTCATTCTACATCATTGTTTTCCTGACACACGATTTTTTGTCAAATTCGCCGCTGAATCATATCCCTGAAACGGAAGCGTATTGTGCGCCTCGTAATGAACACCGTTGTAATCATACGCCGGATAATAATTCTCCTCGTAATATTTTTTCCACTTCTGATAAGATTTTCTCCGCTCCTCAATCACGGTTCCGATATTCTTTCTCGTCAACAACTGTCCGAAGCCCTCGAACGGACATTCCTTACCGGCCATCGTGTCGACCATCAAATCACCGACTTCATAGTAAAAATGCGCCGGATTATAAAAATTATAAGGACAGAGGGCGACATCGTTATAAGTATTAAAACACCATGTATCGCCAAAGAGCATGACAACCTCTTCCATAAAGTCATAAAAGACATCATTTTCATACTGTATCATCTGTGCTGAAAACATTGAGGCAAAATACACTTGCAGCTCTACGCCATGTTCCTCACAAATCGCCTTGATTTCGCGCAGGCTATCCAGACTCGCTTCCTTATTTTCTTCAATATCCCGCAACTGCTTATTAAAAAACTTATAATAGACATAAGAAGCCTCAAACATATATTTAAAATACTCATCGTTTGCCAGCTTTGATTTTTGGAAATCATAATAATACTGCAAATCGCGCTCGCCTGTTTTCTTATTCGGACGGGCAACTTTATCTTCCGTCAGCTCTTCCACTGCAATCTTCGGATTTTTCATCAGAAAAGAAATGGTTTCCAACGCTTTTGATTCTCCGGTAACTTCCGCCGGCAATTCATAAATCGTACCATAGTCCTCACGGTCAAATTCAAATAATTCGGAAGTCGATATCTGCAGTAAAATCTTTTTGGCGTCCGTATTTTCACAAATGTATTTTACATAGGCGACATAATCATTAAAACTTCCCGACAATACCCAGCAGTTGTAGTAGTCATGTCCATCGAGTTCTTTCAGTTTCTCCGGACGAACCGCACTCCCCTTAGAGCCGCAGACCAGATAGGCGTCGTAATTGTCCGAGAAATGCTTAATATGTTCTGCTTTTTGTCCGCGAAGATAATCATAGTAATCCAATCCATACGCTTCTCCTGACTGGCTCTCAAAATATCCGTAAGGGTCGACAAAATAATTCAATGACATAATCACCATCAGACAGGCAAGAATTAACGCCACAAAACAACACGACCATTTCTTTGCGTTCATCATAACGAGTTTCCCCTTTCTCCTCTATCAAAACTGGAAGTACAGAAATTGTACTACTTTATCCATACTGCATATACAAATAATCAGAAGAACTGCCGCATAGAGCAGGCGTTTCCAATCCGTCTTAAACTTTTCGGCAAGCGTTTTTGTCGTCGGCAGGAAGAAACAGATTCCCAGACCTACGAATGTCAGCGCTACCGGATACCAGTTATCCGTGACAAAGGCGCTAATGTCTGCCATATGTAATGAGCTGACACGGACAAGGCCTTTCAATACCTGCCATGCATCCCCGAATGTCACGGAAACGAACAAAATTCGGGTGAGCACCGCCAGCAGGAAAGTAAGCGGAACACCGAGCCAGACCGGCGTCTTCTTTCCCTTGCGGTTGCGGTAAGAGGCAATACATACCAAAATACCGTTTACGAGTCCCCACACAACAAATGTCCAGCCGGCGCCATGCCAAAAACCGGAAACAAAGAAAGTAACCATCGTAGCCACATAATAATTGCGGTATTTGCTGCCTTTCCTAAATACGTTGCGGAATATGTAAGCTCCCAGAAAACGGGATAATGTCATATGCCATCTCTGCCAGTATTCCTGAAAATCTTTCGCCTTGTAAGGGGAGTTGAAATTTTGCGGAATGGCAATATTGAACATACATCCAAGGCCGATTGCCATATCGGCGTAGCCCGACAAGTCAAAATAATACGAAACCGTATACTCAATGGAATGGAACCACGACTGTAACATTGGCAAATGGTCGTTAATGCGGGCAAAAAAAGCCTGCGCATCCGTCGTCAGCGGGTCGGCGACAAGCATCTTTTTGGCACATCCAATGGAAAAAACGAACAATCCGAGTGAGACATTGTTCCAATTGATTTTCGCATTTCGCGGATTCTCAAATTGCGGAACAACCTCGGCGTGATGCACAATCGGGCCGACAATCAATTGCGGAAAGAACGTGATAAACAAAAGGTAATCCAAGACGTCATACGTCTTCGTCTCGCCACGGAAAGAATCTACCAGAAAAGCAATTAACTGAAACGTGAAGAATGAAATACCAATCGGCAGTACGATATGCTGCAAAGCAAAATCCGTTCCCGCAATGCGATTGACATTCACTAAAAAGAAATCGGTATATTTGTAATATCCGAGAAGGGCACAGTTTGCCAAAACGCCAACGGCAAGGAGAAACCCTCTCTCAATCCGATGTCCGGCGCCCTGCAATTTACTAAGCGTACTACCCATAACATAATTGGCAACCACACTGCCGAGAAAGAACGGGAAAAAGTCCGCACTTCCCTGCGCATAAAAATAAAAGGATGCCAACACGAGCCATAACTTGGCGGCAGAATGCATTTTCAAGTGATGAAGCACAAAATAACCGCTAAACGTTATTGGCAAAAAAACAAGAATAAATTCATACGTTGAAAAAATCATAGTTCTCCTGTCAGGCTGATGAGCCTGCCCCTCCTCTTTCTTTGTATTTTTCTATTATGATTCTCAATATGCGGGAACAACGGATGGCATAAAGAAACATCCCTCCCACAATGATGTCGTCAAGGCGCTATACTCTTCCTTTGATGTCTGCTTTCTAACACTGGCAAAAATACTGTTGCTATCGTACATCTCCGTACTCATGGCGGAAGTCGCTTTTTTCAATCCGGCATTCAGATGCATAATTTTATTAGCGCCCCAAAACGGATTCCATGCATTCCACACGGGAAGCGATTTGCCATTGGGATTTCCCTTTACCATGAAGTTTTTAAGATACCGCCGCATCTGGTCGGTCAACGCCAGACGTCCGGCTTTGTTTTTTGCAGAGACAGCCGCAGGCGAATACTCTTTCATGCGGTGCTTATAATCCCCAAGCAGAAAATCCCTCGACTGACCGTGATAAGCGCCTGCAAATTTACTGTAAAAACCGTCGCTCACGGAATCAGATGTTCCCCAGCGGTTGCGGAATGCAAATATATCCCCGTGGGCAAAATCCGCATATAATTCTGCCGCAGTATTTTCTATATAGAAATGCGATTGCAGCATACTGCCATACCGCACTCCTTTTTCCATCAATTCCAACAGCTCCGCAGAGGACAGCGGGGACAAATCCGCCGTTCCCGACGTAAGGCTTCCCGACATGGCAAAAGAAGAAAATTCGGTCATATCGCTGCCAAGTAGAATCGGCATACGATTATAATTCCCTTTGCGAATCGCTTCGAATCCCTCTTTCGGCAATATTACGCCATCGGTATAACCTTGTGGAAACTCTTCCATTTTCAAATCGAAATCTTTATAAATCCATGCAACCTCTGCCGTCGTCAATCCTCTCAGCAATTTATTTATCTCCGCAGCTTTAGCGGACTGAAGATAGGCAAGCGCCTCTCCTTTATCCTTATAAGTTCCCCGTCTCACAAGCAAAGCTGCCAGACGATTCTCTACTTGCTCCTGTCCTTCTTTCGGCGTACTGGTAGTAAAACCGCCGCTCAAAATAAAAGCCCTGTGAAACAATCCTCTCATTGAGGGCGAAATCAGACACATAAGTGCATTTCTTGCTCCGGCAGAAAATCCCGACAACGTCACATTGGCCGGATTTCCACCAAAGGCTGCAATATCTTCCCGCACCCAGCACAACGCTCTGCGGATATCCAATAATGTAAAATTACCGCTGTTTTCTTCTGCCGTACCGTTTCTAAGCGCCGGATGGCTGATATATCCAAACGCACCGACGCGATAGGAGACAGAAACGATGACGACTCCCATCGCGGCGGCCATATTGCCAAATTCCAAATTAGCCGTTCCCGACGCGTTGCCGCCGCCATGCAGGAATACTAAGACGGGCAGTTTCGTATCCGGCGTATACGGGCGGTACACATTGACGTACAGGCAGTCTTCCGTTCCGGTATAGCCTCTGGCATCCGAGCTGCTGTATGTAACTGCATTCTGCTGCATGACTGTTGCGTCTCTCGTCGCCTGCCATGCCGGCAGCGGCTGGGGAGCCTTCCAGCGGTTCGCTCCCGCCGTAGTCGCCGCATAGGGAATGCCATACCACGCCATCGCCGTTTTAGAAACTACCGTCCGCCCCTTCACCTTTCCCTTTTGTGTCGTACGCGTCAGTTTTGGCTTAGCCACAACAGTAATACGAAGCGTGATATATTTCTTCCGTTTCTTTTTCTTCTTCTGATAACCTACTATTTTTGCCTTGCCTGCTTTCAGCGCAGTCAATTTTTTCTTTGATATTTTTACTATTTTTTTATTTTTTGATTTCCATGTCAGCGAAGATACTTTCTTCTTTTTAGCCGCCGACAACTTACTTTTGGAGACAATCGTCTTTATCTTAATTTTGTCTCCTTTCATCATACGGTACGAAATCGCAGATACAGCTTCGCTGACATCGGGTTCTCTCAAACATGCCGGTTGAAACAAACTGGCAAGCATCGCACACGCCACTGCACCTATGCCACATATTGTGCCAATTTTAGTCTTCATGATTTCCTCCAATTCCTATTGGCTATGCTACCACATTTTTCCCCTTAATTCAACCCGTTGTTTATGTCAGCTTTGTGTCAACAAGCCGTTTGTTACCGCATACTATTCTTTCTCATTCTCTTTTTTGCTGTCACATCCTTTTCCTGTACAGCAGCCGCTCAGCGGACATCCAATACAGCCGGCTCCTTTTTTCTTCTCTTTCCTTATATAAAGGGCCGCCATGCCTGTCAAAAGCAGAAGTATTCCTATTATTATTAAATTTCCCATCGCCACTCCTTTCCGAACCAGGGCAATCGCTTAATCATTTGTCTCTCCGAGTTTGTGTACTGCGCGGGTATCATGCGGTATCGTTGTCCTTGTATCACTCCCCGAAAAATTATTATTTCTTTT
>CAJUTM010000025.1 GCA_910589595.1 uncultured Eubacterium sp. | reverse complement strand
CAGCTAGCTTATAAATTTCTCATTTTAATTTGTACTAAATCTTGACATAGGAGCAAATGATGGTGCAAAAAAAATCTTTTTCAATTCAAAGAATTATGCAAAGGCAGGGGATGAGGATGTCAGGGAATTTCTTCGGTATGTAAACGGAGAAAAGAGTGATAATCCCTTTGTCCGCATAATTGATAATAAGGTCAAGAGAGTAAAATCAAGTGATGAATGGAGGCGGGAATATATGACGTTAATGATGAGAGAGAGGGATATAGAGAAAAAAGCGAGAGAAGAAGGCATTAGAACGCTAATTGCAAGTCTAAGATTTTTTAGTATTTCTGATGAAGAAATTTTGCAACAGTTAATGGAACGATATGAACTTACCGAAGAAAAAGCGAATGATTTTCTGTGGCAATCGCAGTGAGAAGTGAAAAGATATAAAGGGGATACACAGAAGCTGAAATGCAAATGATTGACGTTGCCATAGAAAAATTTCAGAGGGACAGTTGTGATGAAATATGCCATTATTTCAGATATACATGGTAATAATATTGCTTTACAGAATGTAATCGCTGTTGCCAAAAAGAATCAGGTAAAAGAAACATGGCAGGAGGCTTTTACAGCGTGGGAGGCGCATAGGAAAATGAATGATACGCATATAACAAGGGTAAGGGAGGAATGGCTTGATATTGCTGATTCTGACTGGTATATGAGTTATCGTAAAGAAGATGTGATAAGAGAGATATTACAATCTCCCCAAAAGGCTTTTCACAAAAAAACGTGGGAAGTACTTTGTTCCTCAATCCCTTGTTTTAAAAACAAAAAAATACTTATACCATCCAGTGGTGATAATCGGGCGGTATTTGCTTTTGCTACATTAGGGGCTGATGTGATTTCTTGTGATATTTGTGAAAAACAGTTACAATATGCAAAAGAAATTGCAGACAGAAATAATTTAAACATACAATTTTGTGTGCAGGATACGATGAAATTGTCAGACATAGGTTCTGAGGAATATGATTTAGTTTACACATCAGAGGGCGTGCATGTGTGGATTAATCAATTACCCGAAATGTATAAAAATATTGCACGAGTCTTAAAAAAGGATGGTTTTTACATAAATTATGAAATACATCCGTTTTCCAGACCATTTGCATATGAGGATGGGAAGCCGAAAGAAAAAGAAGTGGTTGTATTGAAAGATTACGAGATGACAGGACCGCTGGAAGATGGAATCACCTATCATTGGCGCTTACAGGATATTTTAAATGCCATTTGTGATTCCGGACTTATGATTTGCAGATTAGAGGAAATGCATGATGAAAGGGATAAGGGGCATTTTTGGTTTTATGAAGAAGAGAGAAGGACGATGTCACAAGAAGAGATTGATTCCTATTATGATAGAAAGAAAAATCCCCTTTCAGCTCTTCCGCAGTGGTTTACGGTATGTTGTGTAAAAAGGGGGCGGTAAAAATGGATGTTAAAAATACCATTTATTATCAAGATGGGAATATTCTGATACGCAATATGAAGCGGAGCAACGCCCGACGAAATGAAAAGGGGAAGTAAAATATGAGAATATCTTTAATTCTGAAAACAATCTTTCGTTCTCCGGTTAAAGCAATTTTGACGCTCTTTTTGATTACTGCGGCTTCCTTTACATTGTTTTTGCGAATTACGGATTATGCTATTACGGGCAGGGAAGCGGCACGTGCCGAGAGTTTCTACCACGGAGTGGCGGCGCTTGACAATACCCTGCCGGAAATGCGTGTGGATTGGGAAGACAAGGGGATATATTACTCCGCTTCCCATGAAGTGGGGAATAAATCGTGGCCGACGGCAGAGGAGCTTGCAGAATTTACGTCGCTTTCAGGTGTGACTCATACTGACAAAAGATATATGACAGCCGGAATTGTGGAGGACTGTAAGCGTGTGATGGACGAAAGATTCGGAGAGTACAGCATGGATTGTTTTGTGCTGGAAGGAACTTATGAGGGATATAAAAAGAGTCAGAGTCTGCTGTATCTGTCGTTTGATAATGTCACGGTGCTTGCCAGTGAATGCGGCCGTTCCTTTGGGAATACGGTTAAAATAGAACATATGGGGGTGGAGGATTTTGCTGACGGCAAAGGGAACGCATACCCTGAGAGTTTTTGGAAGAAATTGAAAAAGGGGAGCAGAGTGCTTGTCAGAGGGAGATATTGGGACGAAGAAGAAGCGCTTTTGACGGATGGTTATGATGAAACGATGCTTCGTGTTCTGGATGGTGTCGGTGCAAATTATCTTGACACGGCCGAATTTTCATATTATAAACAATTGATTAATGCGATTAATCAGGATAACAATATTTGTGATATTGTATATACATCGGACATGCGCTCCATCCCGCGGTTTAATGAGCGCAAAATGGTTATGACAGAGGGACGCCCTTTGACTGCTGAAGATACGGATACATGTGTGGTAAGCGAGTCCTTTCTGGAAACTCATGGTCTGTCAGTCGGGGATAAAATCAAGGTAAGGCTTGGCGACAGATTATTTTCACAGCACCCTTTGAATGGGACAAAATCAAAGGGTGATTTAGAGCGTGTCTCCAAGTTTGTTGATGAAGCGGAAGTTGAAATTGCAGGTACATACCGCTTTGTCGATGATTTAGGTGCGCGGGTGTCAGAAGCTGACTGGAGCTACTCGTCAAGTACGATATTTGTGCCGTCGTCACTTTTGCCGGTTGAAGTGCCCTCTGATTATGAGCCGTCCATTGGGGAATTCAGCGTCTATGTAGAGGATGCCCGCGACATAGAGGCATTCAGGGAAAAGGCGGAAACGCTTGCGGCCAGAATGGGTGTGGCTTTGCGCTTTTCGGATGGGGATGGCATGGTGTAAAAGGCAGTTTTGAGACAGGAACGGTTGTCTCGCTTCTGACTACGGTGTTGTATGTGCTGGGAGCAGTATTGGCGCTTCTGTTGGCGATATATCTGTATGTTGGCCGGAATAAGGAAGCGTATGCCATTATGCGTGCCTTGGGTGTTCCCGGCAGGAAAGCGGGAGGTTCGCTTATCGTACCGCTTGCCATGCTTGCCGCGGTGGCAATTCCCGCCGATGGATTTACTGCAGGGGCACACATCACGGAAAAATTCAGGTGCGGAAGCACTATTGGAGGAAAACAGCCACGAAACAGTGCCGGTAACATATGCACCGGTAAAAATTCCGGAAGTAAAATTATCTTCCCGCAAAAAATATAATGCGCTGCAGCATGTGTTTTCTTATGTCTTACGCCATATTTGGCGCAGCGGCTGGAAATCGGCCGTGTCGCTTGTACTTACAATCGTGCTGGCATCCGGAGTCAGTATGCTTGTGCTGGCAATGCTCACCTATAAGGATGCGTTTCATGAGGTCGATGTAAGAGCTACCGCCTTGGACTTTGCCTCTTCAAACATAGCGCAGATAAAAGAATCCGAACTGCTGGAAGACGTTTATTGTTACAATAATTTCGACGTGCGGACAAACGGTTTGGATTCGAGTACCCGTATGCTCATTACGAATGACCTTAACCGCTATCTTACAGGGGAACATATTCAATACACGGCAGATTATGATGACGGATATGACCTCTCAGCGCTCAATGCTGATGAACCGGTCTGTATGATTGGTGAGAAAATGGCAGAAATACTCGGAGTTAGTCAGGGAGAAAAAGTCGCATTGTTGTCGGTTTCCCGATATGCTGCCCTCAGTGAAGTGTATAAAGGGAAGAAACTGTCAGCGGCAGAACAAAAAGAGGCGGTAATGTACAAAGTCATAGGGATTATAAAGTCTGCTGATGATACTGTTAATACAAGTATCTTTGCGGGAATCAATGGCCCGATGGAAGATGTGTACGGCCAGCCGTTCCCATTTGGCTATTGCGAATGCAAATTGGTGGACAACAGGGAACTTGATGAAATGAACCACCTTTTGACAAACCTGAAAAATACCAATACGAAATATGCGCCCAAGGCATCATTCTATATTGATTCGGAGGCGCTTGAGGATATTGTACGAATCCGCACGTTACTGGAAGAACTGTTCCCGATTGCCGTGGCGGCTGCACTGCTCATTGCTCTGACGGGACAGGTGCTGGTGATTCTGCAGTCGGCAAAGGAAGCCTCCTTACTGCGTATACTCGGAGTCACAAAAAAGCGTGTCCGATGTATGCTGACATTGGAGCAAATGTTTCTCTGTATAGTCGGGCTAATTTCGGTAACAGTCGGACTTTCCCTGTATCGTCCGGAGCTTTTTGAGAGAAGTATGCAGACACTTGTGTTTTGTTATATACTGCTTTTTACCGGTTGTCTCTGCGGGGTACTGACAACGGCAGTATTAGTAACCAGACATAAGGTTTTGGAATTATTGCAGATAAAAGAATGAAGCAGCAGGAATAAGGCATGAAAGGATAGAGAATATGTCAGCTTTATCTTTAACAAATGTAACATATCGATACAAAAATGCACCAAAGTCGGCAGTTTCAGGTGTTTCCTGTGCTTTTGAGGCAGGTAAAGTCTATGCGGTCGTGGGGCCTTCCGGTTCCGGGAAATCCACGCTGCTTTCCATGCTTGCGGGTCTGGATTTGCCGACAGAGGGCGAGATTACGTTTCAGGGCGACAGTCTGGCGGAGCTTGATGTTGACCGTTACCGTCGCGAAAGTATTTCCATGATTTTTCAGTCATTTCATCTTTTTCCGTTGCTGACGGTTATGGAAAATGTCTGTTTTCCCATGGAGTTGTGTGGGATTATGCCAAAAGATGCCAGAACGCAGGCGGAAAAACTGCTCGCAAGCGTTGGCATCCGCAAAGACCAGATGAAACGGTTTCCGTCAAAGCTTTCCGGCGGTGAGCGCCAGCGCGTGGCAATTGCCAGAAGTCTGGCGTCCGGTGCAAAAGTTATTTTAGCGGATGAACCGACAGGAAGTCTTGATTCGGCCAATACACAAAATATCATAGATATATTGGCAGGTCTTGCCCATGAAAGGGAATACTGTGTTATTATTGTTACACATGATAGTGAAGTTGCCGAAGCGGCTGATGTGGCGCTTCGGATGAGAGATGGGGAATTGCAAAAATTTGTTTCCTGAAAGGAGGAAAATGATGGCACGGAAGTTTAAAACATTTACTTTGGTGGCGGCGCTCGTTTTGTCAATCGTTTATCCGCAGCAGGCAGCTGCGAAAAGCAACTTACGCTTAAACCACAAGAAAGTAACCTTAAAGGTAGGAAAAAGCGTTAAGTTAAAGGTGAAAGGAACGAAAAAGAAAGTTACGTGGAAAACGAGTAAGAAAAAGATTGCCAAAGTTTCGAAAAAGGGAAAAGTTACGGCAAAGAAAGCAGGAAAGGCAAAGATTACCGCGCGGGTTTCCGGAAAGAAACTTGTGTGTAAAGTGACGGTTAAAGCGAAAAAAGCAGGAGGAAACAGCGGGAAAGGAACAGGTTCTTCAAATACCCCGCAGACAGGACAATCGGGGCAGAATTCCGGAGGAAATACTGACAATCCGACAGACAAGCCAGTGACACCGACGCCGCCGTCCGCTTCTGACAGCGCCGAGCCGACGAACACGGCGACATCAACACCGACACCAACGTTGGAGGCGCCGGTACTTTCTTCTGAATCAGGTATTTATGAAAGTGAATTTGAACTCCGGATGGAGAGTCAGCCGGAGACGCAGATTTACTATACGACAGATGGCAGTATGCCGACGGAAGAGTCCACAAAATATACGGGTGCAATCAAGGTAAAAAACCGCAATGGTATGCCGAATGTACTCTGCTCAGAAAAAAAATACAAAAGATGTATATTGCAAACAGCGGTTACGATTATGTGCCGACAGCGGATGAAGTGGCAAAGTGTACGGTGATACGTGCGGTGGCGGTCAATGCAGAGCACGAGGCAAGCGAAGTTGTAACAAAAAGTTATTTTGTCGGTAATGAGGTAAAGAAAAAATATGCGGGAGCAACAGTGATGTCTCTTGTCATAGCACCGGATAATTTCCTGAATTATGATACCGGCATTCATGTGATGGGCAAAGTGTATGATGAGTGGAAGAATACGGAAGAGGAAAAACAGATAACAGGCTCTTTCTTTGGAAACCAATATTGGAACTATGAGGGAAATTACACGCAGTCCGGCCGCACGTGGGAGAGAGAGGCGACAATTGATTATTTTGACGCCGACGGAGAGACTTTCGAATTTTCTGCTCCGGTTGGAGTGCGGCTTCATGGAGGCGCCAGCCGGATGTACGGACAGAAGAGTTTTAAATTCTACCTGAGGGAAGAGTATGGACAAAAGAACTTGAAATATCCGCTGATTGAGGGGGATTTGGATGCTGATGGCAAACAAGTCAAGAAGTATAAATCGTTCATGCTGCGAAACGGCGGCAACGATACCGAGTATTCAAAAATCCGTGATGTTTGGAATCAGGCACAGGTAGGCGACAGGGCATATGGAGTGCAGGCGGCGAGACCGTGCGTTTTATTTATCAACGGCGAGTATTGGGGATTGTATAATCTGACGGAAAAATACAGTGATAATTCCATAGAGACAAACTATGGTGTGGATAAAGACAACGTTGTCATGTTTAAAGAGGGAGAGATGGACGAGGGACAGGAAGGCGACGAAGCTTTGTATGAAGAACTTTGGAGCTATGCCAATAAAGATTTTACAAAGGCTTCTGTCTATGAGGAGTTTTGTAAGATTATGGATATTGACAGCTTTGCCGACTACTATGCAACGGAAATTTATATCGCCAACAGCGATTGGAATCCTGAGAAGAACTATCTTGTATGGCGGGCCAGAACAACAGACGCGACAAATCCATATGCCGATGGCAAATGGCGTTATCTGCTATTTGATACCGAGTATTCTATGGGACTCTATAACGAATCCAATAATCAGGCAACGGAGAACTCGTATCAGCGGACGTTGCAGCAGGATAAATTGTTTGCGGCGGTAATAAAAAATAGCGGGTTCCGCCAGAAGTTTATTGCGGCGCTTGAGCAAATCGGCTCAAAAAATTTCAATGCGGATACATGTTTAAAAAATCTGGACAGCGTTACAAAAGTTTATCAACCGCTTATGCAGGACTATTACAAAAGATTTTTCGGAAGCGAAACGCAGCAGGAAAGACAGTTTGATAACAATGTTTCGGCAATCAGAAATTTTGTGCAACAGCGGTATTCATCAATTATGAATTATGTCAAACGTTAAGTTCTATATCGTTTTGAAGACAGGCAGAGGAGAGCGGGAACGATGATGGTTTATGAGCATAAAGTTCAATATTATGAAACAGATCAGATGAGGGTAGTACATCATTCCAATTACATCCGCTGGTTTGAAGAGTGCCGGATTGCGATAATGGAAGAGCAGGGATTTGGCTATGAAAAAATGGAAGAAAAAGGAATTATCTGTCCGGTGTTATCCGTTTCCTGCCAGTATCATCTAATGACACGATTCGGGGAAGTCGTAAATATAATTCCCCGAATCGTGAAATTTAACGGTGTGCGCCTTAATCTGTCGTATGAAGTGAGAGAACGTGAGACAAATGAACTTCGTTGTACGGGGGAGAGCAGCCACTGTTTTCTGGATGACAGAGGGAAGCCGCTGAATCTGAAGAAAGCAGCTCCTGAATTTTGCAGAGTGTTTATGCCGGAATCCGTTTGAAATAATTGTTTGTTTTAGGAAAAGAATTTAAAAAGGAGAAAAGGAAGTCATGAAATTTTCACCGTTTATCCGACAGGGCGATACGCTCGGCTTTGTTGCGCCGTCGTTTGGATGTGCAATCGAGCCGTATCGTACTGCTTTTAATCACAGTTTACAGATTTGGGAAAAGAAAGGTTTTAAAACGAAACTGGGGCCGAATTGTTATGCCGGTGACGGAATTGGTATTAGCAGCACGCCGGAGAATTGCGCGGAAGAATTTATGTCTGCCTATATGGATAGCGGGCTTTCTGCCCTGCTGTCCTGCGGCGGCGGAGAGTTAATGTGTGAAGTTATCAGCCACATTGATTTTTGTGCGTTGGCAAACGCGAAGCCGAAATGGTTTATGGGATATTCCGATAATACGAATTTGACCTTTCTGCTGACGACGCTTGCCGATACGGCGACCGTCTATGGCCCGAATGCCGCTTCTTTTGGTATGGAGCCGTGGCATGAGTCAATTGAGGACGCGTACTGTCTGCTTCAGGGGAAACAGACGATGGTACACAACTATCCCCTGTGGGAAAAAGAGTCACGCAAAGATGAGGAACATCCGTTAGAGCCGTACTATGTGACGGAGCCGTTTACACTCCGCACGCGGCCGCAGACGGAGTCGCTCACGATGGAGGGGCGTTTGATAGGAGGATGTCTGGACTGCCTGAACAATATCGTCGGAACGAGATTTGACAAGGTGTCGGACTCTTTTGTCAACAAATATAAAGAAGATGGTTTCCTGTGGTTTTTGGAAGCCTGTGACTTAAATGTAATGGATATGCGGCGTTCTCTGTGGCATTTGAAAGAGGCGGGATGGTTTCAATATGCAAAAGGTTTTCTTATTGGGCGTCCGGCGCACTATGATGAGCCGATGATGGGGCTTGACCAGTATGAGGCCGTTTGCGGTGTTCTGGAAGAATACGGGGTTCCGGTTTTAATGGATTTGGATATTGGACATGTTGCCCCGTCCATGCCGCTCATAAGCGGTTCGATGGCAACGGTCAGCGTCTGTGGAAATGCAGTACAGGTACAGATGGATTTGAGATAAAGTCGGAATGGAGACTAGTGTGAAAAATAAGCTTGATAGCTTATTTTTCACACCACCATTTGCGGCGAAACGCCACAAATGGTATTGATGTACAGAGCAAAAAAAGAATATAAAATATTCTTTGCTACGCTGCTTTTTGCTCGTACTTCCTCCGCTCCGCTTCGGAATGGAGACTGTTATGAAAGAATTTGTCAGGGGATTGAGAAAAGGTCTTCCGATTGCTGTCGGCTATTTATCCGTTTCCTTTACGTTTGGCGTCAAGGCGACTAACGGGGGAATACCAGCGTGGATTGCCGTCCTGATGTCATTTACCAATCTGACATCGGCAGGGCAATTTGCCGGAGCAACATTAATGATAGCGCAGGCAGGTTATTTAGAATTGGCGGTAGCTACGTTTGTCATTAATATCCGCTATCTTCTTATGTCACTGGCCTTATCGCAAAAGCTGAAAAAAGAGACAAAATTGTTACAACGAATGGCTGTCGGTTTTGGGATTACGGATGAAATATTTGCCGTGGCTTCAACTGAGCCGGCGGAAATTTCGGCACGCTATATGTATGGGCTGATTTCCCTGCCGGTTGCCGGATGGACGATGGGAACGCTTTTAGGGGCGCTGGCCTCCCATATAATGCCGGCGGCGTTGTCAAGCGCCATGGAGCTGGGGCTGTATGCGATGTTTATTGCGATTATTGTTCCGCCGGCGCGCAAAAATCGGGCGATTGCACTTGTTATACTGCTGGCTGTGGCGGCTGTGTGCGTAATGCGCGCAACACCGGTATTAAATCAGATTTCCACCGGTTTTCAGGTGATTCTTGCTGCGGTGCTGGCAGCAGCAATAGGGGCAGTAGTAAAACCGGTTGAGGAGTAGTATAGCTGTCCGGAATGGAGGTAAATATGAACGTAACGCAGATGTTGATTTGTCTGGCAATTATGGCAGGCATTACATACCTGATTCGCGTCTTGCCGATTACGGTATTGCGAAAGAAAATAACGTCCGTTTTTATAAAGTCATTTCTATTTTATGTTCCCTATGCCGTACTTGCGGCGCTGACCTTTCCGGCAATTTTTACAGCGACCGGAAATATTGTCACAAGTGTAGTGGGAACAATGATTGCCTTGATTTTTGCCTTTTTTGATTTGGGGCTCATTGTAGTTGCCATTGGTGCGGTAGCGGGCGCGCTTTTAGCCGGATTATTTTAAGCGAAAAATTGAGTAGAAAAAATAATTAATGGTTTGCGCCAAATTTAATAGCAAATTTAATTATTAAAAAGGTTGACGTATGGGAAAAATATGGTATAATATTCATTAGTGCAAAAAATACCCAATCAGTTGTATTGAAGCACAATCTGCAACTGGAGGGAGGTAAGGTGTGATAGTATGTCTAGTGTAACAGTAAAAGAAAACGAATCCTTAGACAGTGCATTGCGTCGTTTCAAGAGAAACTGTGCAAAAGCAGGAATCCAGCAAGAGATTCGTAAGAGAGAGCATTATGAAAAACCTAGTGTAAGACGTAAGAAAAAGTCTGAAGCTGCTCGTAAAAGAAAATACAAATAATAGCACATATGAGAAAGTCTGTTTTCATACAATATGGAAACAGACTTTTTCTTGTCGTTTAGCAAAATTTAATTTACGGTATACCGGTAACCGTATCGCGGTGACGGCATATAATAAAAGAAAAGTGCTGAGGTGCAGAATGCGTACTGTTTCAGAAAAGTTAAATTTGTCTCCGGATATTTTAGAGGGGGCTACCGTTGTAAATATGTATGGAAAGCACATGGCACTGGTGGAAAATTACAAATCAATTATCGACTATTCGCCAGAGCAGATAAAATTGCAGGGGAAACATATAAAGTTATTGTTTCAGGGAGAACGGCTGAAGATTGAGCGGTTTACTCAGGATGATTGCAAGATACAGGGAGAAATTAACCTTGTACAATATGTTCAAACATAAGGGGGAATTGACCTGAAGTGGCTACGTGGTTATCTGAGATGCTCGTCCGACAGGGGCTCTTGGGAGCGGTTTATGAATATGTGCCGGCATCACAATATTGATTTGTGGCAGGTGGAGAAAGAAGAACGGATTTGTTTTTGCTTATATGTAAAAGATTTTAAACAAACGAAAGCGCTTGTAAAGAAAACAAAAATCCGGCCTCATATAGAAAAGAAAGCGGGGATTCCTTTTTTGTGGCATTGGCTGATAAAAAATTGGACGTTTTCTTCCGGCTTTCTGTTTTTTTTGATTCTGCTTGCAGTTATGTCGTCTTTTGTCTGGGAGATTTCCTTTCAGGGGCAGAGTACCTATACAAAAGAGACCTTGTTAAAAGCGGTGAATGAGATGGGCGTACATAGGGGAATGAAGAGGAGCCGTTTATTTTGCGACGACATTGAAAAAAGCATAAGGGAGCGTTATTCCGATATCAGTTGGGTTTCGGCGGAGGAGAAAGGAAGCCATCTTGTTATATCAATTAAAGAGGCAGAAAAGCTTGTGCCAAGGCAATCGGAGCAAAAGCCGTGTCATCTGGTTGCTCCAAGAGACGGCATTGTTCGGGAAATTTCCGTCAACCGTGGACTGGCTGCCGTCAAAAAAGGCCAGAAAGTAAAAAAAGGTCAGATTTTGATTAACGGAATCGTCCCAATTACAGACGATAGCGACCAGATAATCGAAAAGACGCCTGTGGCGGCAAAAGGAACCGTTAAAATATATGCGGAAAGAAACTTGAGTGAGGCAGTTCCGGTAAAAAAGAAGATAAAAGAATATACCGGCAGAAAAATAAGAGTATATGACTGGCAATTAGGGGATACAAGTATTTCTTTAAAAAATCCGTTCAAACGGTTTAATAATTCATATAACTATGATATAATGAGTTCGAAAATGCTGGATAAGAAGCTATATCCCTTTTCTTTTTGTGTATCAATGGAGCAATATGAATGTCGGGAGTACGAGTGGAAAACTGTTTCCATGAATGAAAAACAACTGCAAAAGGCAGGTGCGGAATGCTATAACCGGATAAAAAGGGCGATTGCATCTGATGGACATAAAATATTGTCCCACACGGCACAGATGAAAAAGAAAAATGCATCGACATGGGAATTAGTCGGCCGTATCGGCTACTTATGTGAGGATACAAAGAAAAAATACATTCAGGAAAAGGAATGGCAAGTGGAAAAGAAGGAAGAGGAAGAGGCAGATGGAGAAACAGGAAATAACTCTGGAGATTCCGGTAGAACATGAGCGTAATATTTTTGGCGGACTAGACTGTCATATTAAAAAAATAGAAAAGGTTCTTTCGGTAAATGTTATTTTACGGGATGGTACGGTAAAAATACTTGGCGATGAAAAATCAACCGCAGAGGCAAAACGCATTTTCCGTGAATTGCTGCAATTATCGGAGCGTGGAAATACGATAACAGAACAAAATGTAGAGTATCTTTTAATGGCAGCAAAGGAGCATACGGAAGTATCTCTGGCAGCCATTGATAAAGATTTAGTCGGATATACCGTACAGGGGAAACCGATTAAACCGAAAACACTGGGACAGCAAAAGTATGTTCAGCATATCCGTGATAAAATGATGGTCTTTGGTATCGGGCCGGCCGGCACCGGTAAGACGTATCTTGCCATGGCGATGGCGATACAGGCGTTTAAGAATGATGAGGTGAGTAAAATTATTCTGACGCGTCCGGCCATAGAAGCTGGAGAAAACCTCGGCTTTCTCCCCGGCGATTTGCAGAGTAAAATCGACCCGTATCTGCGTCCACTGTACGATGCCCTGTATCAGATTATGGGAGCGGACAGTTTTATAAAAAATTCAGAAAAAGGATTAATTGAAGTGGCGCCACTGGCCTATATGCGGGGGCGGACGCTGGACAATGCGTTTATTATTCTCGACGAGGCACAAAATACGACGCCGGCACAGATGAAAATGTTTCTGACCCGTATCGGGTTTGGCTCAAAAGTTGTCATTACCGGCGACTTATCGCAGAAAGACCTGCCATTTCATACCCAGTCCGGTTTGGAACAGGCTTCTGTAGTACTGCAGCAGGTGGAGGATATCGGTTTCAGCTATTTGACGAATAAAGATGTTGTCCGTCATCCGTTAGTGCAGAAAATTGTTCACGCCTATGAAAAATACGAGGCGCGCGAGGCCTATCGGGAGTCAAGGAAAAAGAACTATAAAGGAACAACGAAAGCAGGTAAAAAATGACCATTTACTTAGAAGATGAGGGTGGATATCGTTTTGATTTTTCCGTGCGCGGGCAGTTGGACAAGCTGGCAGCCTATGTTGGGAAGCGGGTATCCTGTCCGTTTGAGACGGAAGTCAGCGTTACACTTGTAGAGAAAGAGGAAATATATCGTCTCAATAAAGAATTTCGCAATGTTGACCGGCCGACCGATGTGCTCAGTTTCCCGATGATGGAATACGATGAGCCGGCGGATTTTACCGGTCCATTGTTTCAGCAGTCGCTTACGCTCTCGCCGGAAACCGGAGAACTGGTGTTAGGAGATATTGTCATTTGTCCGGCCATTGTCTGCGAACAGGCAAAGGAGTATGGTCATTCAGAATTGAGGGAATTTTCTTTTTTGGTAGTTCACAGTTTATTGCATTTGTTCGGCTACGACCATATAGAAGAAGAAGAGCGGCTGCAAATGGAGGATATGCAAAAAGAAATCATGCAGGAATTGCAGATTAATCGATAACATGGAGGGATTTATGAATGCAGGACAGAAAAAACTGGTAGTTATCGTGTCGGTGACGGCGGCGCTTTCCGCGCTTGCGGTCTTCTTATATTTGTTTATGGGGCGGGAGACGAAAGAAGAGCGGGTGAGCAGTCAGCAAAAAGACAATATTGTAAGGGAGACAGCCGTTCCCACGCCGACGGCAGCCCCTCATAAGGGCATGGTACGGAGCCGGATTACCGGCAAGTGGATTAAAGAGGATGTGGCAAAAAAGCGTTGTTATGCGGTTATGATTAACAACATAGAATATGCTTTCCTGCGGCAGACAGGAACATCCAAAGCGGATATTATCTACGAAGCGCTGGCGGAGGGAGGTATAACCCGTATGCTGGCGGTATATGAGGATGTTAGGGGCATAAAAAAAATCGGTTCTGTCCGCAGCGCCAGACACTATTATGTACAGTTTGCTAAGGAGTGGGACGCGATTTACTGCCATTTCGGCCATACCAAATATGCAACCTCAAAGATAAAATCTCTGGGAACAGAAAATCTCAGCGGCTTATCTGCCATAGGCGGCGTTGTTTATTATCGGGATTCCCACATTGCGGCTCCCCACAATGTATTTACTACCGGGGAAAAGATGAAAAAGGGAGCGAAAAAACTCGGATACTCATTAAAACGGGATGAGAATGCAATGGCAAAGCATTTCAATTTCCATGAAAAGGATACTGCATTAGCCGGAGGGAAAAAGGCAGATAAGATTACGATACCGTTTTCTAATTATTCTACTTGTAAGATGAAATATGACGCCGGTAAAAAAGTGTATAAAAAGTATGAATATAACAAAAAGCACATGGACACCTATTATAAGAAACAGTTGGCGTTTAAAAATGTGATTATCCAGCTTGTAAGCGAGAAGAATATTGACCGCAATGGATATCAGACGATGTCGCTCAACAACAATAAAGGTTCCGGTTACTATTATACAGACGGCAAAAGGACTTCCATCACGTGGGTGAGAAATGAAGATACAAATACGATGGAGTACTATGATGATACCGGTAATCTGCTGACGGTAAATCCCGGTAAAACGTATATAGCAGTTTATCCAAAGAATCGAAAGAATTTAATTAAGTGAAAGGATGAAACATCCATTGGGCACAAAGAATGAAAAAAGAAGCGCAGATTTTCTGAAGCAGGGCGGCATACTTGCAATTGCCTCTCTTGTCGTGCGAATTATTGGCATGGTGTACCGTATTCCCATGTCCAATTTTTTAGGAGAAGAGGGAAATGGTATCTATGCGGTGGCATTTGAAATTTATGATTTAATTCTCATAATTTCCTCTTATAGTCTTCCGCTTGCCCTGTCCAAGATTATATCAGCACAGCAGGCGAATCATGAACACAGAAATACAGGAAAGACACTCTCGGTTGCGTTGCGTTTTGCTATCTTTTCCGGTGGAGGTTTCGGATTATTCATATTTTTCGGGGCGGGAGTCATTGAACGGACGATTTATCCGGAATATTCCGGAGTGCAGATTCCTCTGCGGGTATTGGCGCCTACCATTTTTATTGTTGCCCTGTTGGGAGTTTATCGGGGATTTTTTCAGGGAAAACGAACGATGATACCGACGGCTGTTTCACAGATTATAGAGCAGATAATCAATGCCATTGTGAGCGTGGCTGCCAGTTATCTGTTTATGAAGTGGAATCATGACAATCTGCAGCAGGCGGCGTGGGGAGCTGCCGGAGGTACTTTGGGAACTTGTCTGGGAGCCGCGTCGGCATTGCTTCTCGTGCTGTTTGTGTATTGGCTGTATCGTCCGATACAAGCCAGATTGGAAAAGAGAGACCGCACAAACAACTATGCCTCTTCCGGATATCTGTTTAAAGTTTTACTGTTGACGATTCTGCCGATTGTGTTATCGCAGACAGTGTATAACATAAGCGGGTTGATTGATTATAAAATCTTTGGCTCCATTTGCGGCATGCAGGGAATGAGTCCGATGGCGATTAAAAGTTTTGTCGGCGTTTACAGCTCCAAATACCGTCTCCTCTGCGGCGTACCGCTTGCCATCTCGACGGCAATCGCATCATCGCTTATACCGAGCGCAGTGGCCGCTTATACGGAAAAGGATGTTGAGCAGTGGAAATATAATATATATTCCGGTATTAAATTCAATATGATTATTGCCATCCCGTGTGCGATGGGGCTTACCGTTTTAGGGCAGCCGATTGTGAAAATGTTGTTTTCTTCTTCCAATTATGTGTTGGGGGGGCATATGATGACCGTAGGAGCCGGTGCGATTGTATTCTATGCACTGTCAAACGTAACGGGCGGGGCGCTGCAAAGTATAGATAAGATGCGTCTTCCGGTCATACACTCCGCCATTTCATTATTGCTCCATGTGGGGATTGTCGCTTTCTTTCTGATAGGTACGAATGTTGGTGTATACGCTCTGCTCATAGGAAACATTACCTTTCCTATGGTTGTATTTTGGCTGAATTTACGTGCTATAAAAAGATATGTGCCAACATTCCGTCTGGAGATAACAAAGACATTTCTGGCGCCGTTATCGTCGGCGTTGTGGATGGCCGTTGCCGCAGTAGCCGTCTATGGAGGACTGGGACTTCTGATAAGTTCCAATCTTATCCGTACGATGTTTTCCATAGCTGCCGCCGTTGTCGTCTACTTTGTCATGTTCCTTTTACTGAAAGGACTTACAAAAGAGGAAATGTTTGATTTCCCTATGGGACGAAGAATGTATCTGCTTGCTCGTAAGATGAATTTAATGAAATAGCCTGATGGCAGCAAGTTGGTTTGCTGCCGTCAGGCTAACCTGTCAAATATCTTCTGAAATAGTTATTCTTCCTCTTGTTTGTTTTCGCAGTATTCGTTATAACGCTCGTCCATTAATTGGTCGATGTAGTTGGCGTTGAGAAGAGGAAATTGTTCGGCAGCCCGTTGGCACATGGCGCCGTGGGCATGGAAATAGTTGTTCTCATCGCTTTCTTCAGAGTCAACCAATGTGTGAATCCATTCATCCGTAATGTTTTCTTCTATCCAGAGGAGAATTTCATCGCTTACTTTCTCTTCCTGTGAGACTAAATTTTTCATTTTTTTGGCGCGCAGCAAAGATGTTATGCCGACACAAAGGAAAATGAGGAATACGATAGCCATAATAAGAGAAGAAAAGGTATTAAACATATTGATGTATTCCAGATAATTAGCTGCCAGCAGTCCGGCGCCTATAAGGGAGAAGATAATAAAGGAGATGCCGCTGAATTTTAAATCCGTATACTTATCCTTTTTCTTAACATAGACGCTGCTCGATTCGGTACGCAGTTCGGTAAACATTATGTTGGCCTCTTCTTCTTGTAAGTCGGACATATCCTTTTCCATTTCCTGTATATTTTCCGGTGCGTATTGCCGTGCCATATCTTCTAAAGAATCAAAGTCTTTGTACACCATTGCGGCAGCTTCCCGCTCAAAAGAAGCTACAACAACGTAAAAGCCATCTTCGTATGTTTCATCATCTTCCTGGACAGGCATTAATCCGGCCGTTTGCAAACCGTGGTGTTGTAACAGTAAAACGCATTGGGCACCGATTTGTTCATGGGAGACATGTTCGAGAATGGCAGGTTCCATTTCATTTTCTTCTGCCGGTAACTCATCCGTCAAATCAATGTTACAATCCGGACACACCGCGATTCCCTCCACATATTCATTTCTACATTTTGGACACCAACCCATGGTAAGTCCCTCCTTTGCTTTCATTTACTTGTTTCAATATATCATAATCCGAAAAAAGAGGCAAGGTATTTGACAGTATATCAACAAGTTGTGTATAATGATGAAATATCATTTACTGCAGGACGGAGGATAAACAAGAGTATGAGAAAATTAGCACTCGGCGACGATATTTTAATGCAGGTTGAGAAACCTGCCCGTTATATAGGAAATGAAATTAATATGGTAAAGAAAGATTTGTCTGAGGTAGACATCCGCTTCTGTATGTGTTTTCCGGATGTCTATGAGATAGGCATGTCTCATCTTGGTATTCAGATTCTATACGATATGTTCAATTGCTGGGATGATGTCTACTGTGAGCGCGTATATTCCCCGTGGCCGGATATGGATAAAATAATGCGCGAGAAAGAGATACCGCTGTTTGCGCTTGAGAGCCAGCAGCCGGTGCGTGATTTTGACTTTCTTGGCATTACGATTCAGTATGAGATGTGCTATACGAATATTTTACAAATCCTTGATTTGTCCGGTATACCGTTATATGCCTCGGAACGTACATGGGATTCCCCGATTGTCATCGGCGGCGGCCCCTGCACGTACAATCCGGAGCCGGTTGCTCCCTTTTTTGACCTATTTTATATCGGAGAGGGTGAGACGGCTTACCGTGAATTGTTAGACGCCTACCGCACGGCAAGAGAGAATGGCGAAGACCGGCTTACGTTTTTAAAACGTGCGGCGCAGGTGCCGGGGATTTATGTGCCGGAACTCTATGACGTCTCTTATAAGACGGACGGAACGATTGCTTCCATGAAACCCAATTGTGAAGAGGCGCCGAGTCAGGTGCAAAAACAGGTAGTGGACGATTTGAGCGATACTTATTATCCGTCGAAACCGTTAGTTCCTTATATCCGCGCCACGCAGGACCGCGTTGTACTGGAGATTCAGCGCGGCTGCATCCGCGGCTGCCGTTTTTGTCAGGCGGGTATGATTTATCGTCCCATTCGTCCGAGGAGTCTGGCATTTCTAAAAGAACGCGCGCTGGAAATGTTGGATAATACGGGCTATGAGGAAATTACCTTGAGCTCGTTAAGCTCCAGCGATTACGAGGAATTGCCGGAACTGGTCTATTATCTGATGGAGCAGGGGGAGCAGAGGAAGCTGAATCTGGCGTTACCTTCCCTGCGCATTGACGCTTTTTCTCTGGATGTTATGAGTAAGGTACAGGATGTGCGCAAGAGCAGCCTGACATTTGCTCCCGAGGCCGGCTCACAGAGGATGCGTGATGTGATTAATAAAGGCCTGACCGAAGAGATAATTATCAAGGGGGCCAGAGAGGCTTTTGAGGGAGGATGGAAACGGGTTAAACTGTATTTTATGCTTGGTTTACCGGAAGAGGAGGATGCGGATATTGCGGCAATAGCGGAATTGGCAAATACGATTGCCGCTGCCTATTTTGAGTTGCCGAAAGAAGAGCGTCAGGGCAGGCCGGAGATTACTGCCAGTACGTCGTTTTTTGTTCCCAAACCGTTTACGCCGTTCCAGTGGGCCCCGATGCAGACGGCGGAATATTTTGAAAATAAGAGAAAATATCTGAAAGGGAAAGTGCGCGAACAGGTGAACCAGCGCTCCATTAAATATCAGTGCCACGATGCCGTGACTTCGGAATTAGAGGGCATTTTTGCCAGAGGCGACCGCCGTCTGGCTCCGGTTATTGAGGAGGCGTATCGGCGGGGATGTCTCTTTGACGCATGGACAGACTGGTTCCAGCCGCAGATTTGGAATGAAGTATTGGATGCGAACGGGGTTGACAGATATTTCTATAATTATCGGGAGCGTGGCAGAGACGAAATTTTCCCTTGGGATTTTATTGATATTGGTGTCAGCAGGAAATTTTTGTGGCGTGAATACGAAAAGGCGAAAGCTGGCAAAGTGACGCCGAACTGCCGTGTGCAGTGTAGTGGCTGCGGCGCAGCCAAGTGGAATACCGGAATATGTGTTTCCGACAGGAAAGCAGCAGAGTGTGCGGCTGTACCAGAAGATGGCGGAAAGGAAAGCGAGGTGCTGGCATGAAAGTACGGATGAGATTTACGAAGACAGGTTCCCTTAAGTTTATTGGACATCTGGATTGTATGCGTTTCTTTCAGAAAGCGCTGCGCCGCGCGAAGATGGATGTGGCGTACTCGAAAGGATACAGTCCCCACCAGTTGATGAGTTTTGCCTCGCCGCTCGGCGTCGGTGTGACGAGCGACGGCGAGTATATTGACGTGGAGTTTCATACGCTGCCGGAAGATAAGTCCTTACGACAACTGGCGGAATATCTGAACCAATATATGACGGATGAGATTTTTGTGACGCAAATTGAAATTATGCCGGAGGGATTTAAAAATTCTATGTCGCTTCTGCGCCGTGCGGATTATATGGTAGTTGAGAAAGAAAAAGGCATCTGGCCGGCAAACTATCGGGAACAATGGCTTTCCTTTATGGAACAGCCGCATGTTTATGTTACGAAGAAGACAAAAAAGACAGAAAGGGAAATGGATATTCGCGGGAATATTCTGGCAGATGCGTTTTCCCTGTCTGAATTTTCAGGGAAGACAGGAGAAGATTATGGCGTCCTACACTGTCAATATGAGGGAGAGGCAATTTATATGCAGTTGACAAGCGGCAGCGCCGAAAATATAAAACCGGAGTTGGTAATCGACGCTTTCTGCCGTTTCTGCGGTTGGGAACTTCCTGCCCATATGTTACAGGTACACCGGCTGCAGATGCATTTTTCGGAAGTCAAAGAGAAAGGGGGCGCATGAATGTGAACGGCCGCAACGAAATTGTTATTACGCAATACAGAGACCGCCCCATTTTGTTTTATCAGAGCGAAAATAGACTATACGACCTTGTAGTCGGAGAACGGCATCAGGAAGAAGCGCCGCAAGTGGGCGATATTTATGTGGGGCGCGTGCAGAATATTGTGCAAAATATCCGCGCTGTCTTTGTTGAAATCAAAGAGGGCGTTATCTGCTATATGCCGGAGACGGAATGTGCGGGAAAGAAAATACGTGTCGGCGACGATTTGGTTGTTCAGGTGAAAAAAGCGGCAGTGAAGACAAAACAGCCGGTCGTCACACAGGCCATCGAGCTGGTCGGTTATTATTGCGTCGTGACAACACAAAACAGCAGTAAACAGATATCGAAAAAGATAGGAGAGGAAGAGAAAAAGCGTCTGCAGCCTTTGCTGGAGGAATTTGCAGAAGAAGAGTACGGAATCGTATTGCGGACGAATGCCGCAGAGGCCGGTTTGGCAGTGATTCGGGAAGAATGCGAACGCCTGGTGGGAGAGTTGCATTCCATGATGGAGCATAGCCGGTATCGGGTTTGTTTCTCCCGGCTCCGTAAGGCAGACCCTTTTTACATGCCGTATATCCGTAGCTGCCGGCAGGAAGAATATGACCGCATTATTACCGATATCCGTACCGTATATGACGATTTGCAGGCACAGGGAGTGGATAAAGTTCAGTTTTACGAGGATTCTTCCTATCCTCTGGAAAAGCTTCTCGGCATAGGAACAAAGATTCAGAAAGTATCAGAGAAACGTGTATGGCTCAAAAGCGGTGGCAATCTGGTAATCGAGCCGACCGAGGCGCTGACGGTGATTGATGTCAACACCGGCAAGGCGATAGACGGTAAGAGAAGCAGGGAGACTACTTTTTTTAAGATTAATTGCGAGGCGGCAAAAGAGGTGGCAAGACAGATTCGTGTTCGCAACATTTCAGGCATTATTTTAGTAGATTTCATCGATATGAAAAACAAGCAAAACGAGCGGCAGTTATTTGATTTGCTGCAGGGAGAACTGCAAAAGGACAAGACAAGAACATCTTTGATTGACATAACAAAACTTGGTTTGGCCGAGATTACGAGGATGAAAACAAGAGCACCTTTATGGGAAGCTTTTGGGAATTGATTTTTTTTTCTAATAGTGATATGATATATTGTATATCAATAACAACAAACAAAGGAAAAGGGGTTATTATGTTTCAGAATGGAGGAGAATATGAGTAAAAAGAAGATAAGATTGACAATTCGGGTGCAGATTTTAGCGTTGACGCTTGTTTCCATGATTGTTTTGACCGGAATTATTACGATTTATGCGATTAATTCGATGAGTTCCGGTCTTGAAGAGGAATCCCTGTCGGGCTTAAAAGATGTCTGCTACAGTGTGAGCGCCGCTTACGACGCGCTGGGTGACGGTGATTATTCGTTAGACGGCGATATGTTGATGAAAGGTTCCTTTAATGCGACAAAGGATGAAAAACTCATCGATAGTTTTGCTAAATATTCTGATGTGGAGATTACGCTGTTTTTCGGTGATACAAGAAGAGCCACTTCGCTGTTTGACGCCGAAACGGGAAAACGGATTTTAGGTACAAAAGCGTCGGAAGAAGTGACGACAGAGGTTATTCAAAACGGAAGAGAGTATTCTGCTACTAATCTGACAATTAACGATGGTAAATATTATGCTTATTACATTCCGATAAAAAATGGCGAGTCCGTTGTCGGTATGATATTCGCTGGAAAGCCGACGGCGAAAGTAGATTCTATCATTCGTTATAAAGTTATCGGCGTATGTGGAATTGCTCTCTTTTTGTTTTTGATTGCCGCTGTTGTCGTTTTGTTTATCGCCAATAAGATTGGAAAAGCGGTACAGAAGACAGGTATCATGCTTGACTCGTTATCCCGCGGAGACCTGCGCGTACAGGTAGACGAGAAGATTATAAAACGAAAAGACGAACTCGGAGTCATGGGAAATGCGCTGCAGTCGCTGATGGAAGAGCTTCGTATGATTATCGGCAATTTGAAGCAGTCTTCCGATATGCTTTCTTCTTCCGGACAGGAAATGAATGATTTGGCAAGGCAGACAAATGCAACGGTTGATGAAATCAGCCATGCGATGGATGATATTTCACAAGGCGCCGTGTCTCAGGCCGAGGATATTGAAAATGCAACAATGAACGTAGGTGAGATGGGAAATTCCATTTCACAGATTGTCAATAAAGTAGATACGTTAAATGATACATCGGAAAAGATGGAGCAGGCAAAGACGGAAGCCGATTTGATTATTACGGAGTTGAGTGAATCCAGCGACCGTACATACGAGGCGGTAAAACGCATCGAGAGACAGGTAAAACTGACGGACGAATCCGTGACGAAGATACAGGAAGCTATTATTATGATTTCCTCGATTGCCGAAGAAACCAATTTGCTTTCCCTCAACGCCAGTATTGAGGCCGCACGTGCGGGCGAGAGCGGAAAAGGATTTGCCGTAGTGGCTTCGGAGATACAAAAGCTGGCAGAAGAATCAAATAGTTCCGCAGCATCGATTGAACAGGTCATTCAAAACCTTGCCCGAGAGTCGCAAAATACTGTCGACGCTATGAATCAGATGCAGGAAATCATTTCTGAACAACAGGAAAGACTTCAGGATACAAAAGAGAAGTTTAGTGGCGTCAGCAAGGGTATTCAGACTTCCAGAGACGAGATTTGCGTGATTCAGAGTGATACCGATAATTGTGATTTGGCGCGTGAGAAAGTGACGGATGTGATTCAGAATTTGTCGGCGGTATCCGAGCAAAACGTAGCGGCGACAGAGGAAACAATGGCTGCCATGACGGAGTTGAATGGAGCAATGGGAGTATTGGCAGATAAGGCAGATACGTTGAAAGCGATGGCGACTGATTTGGAAAAGGATATGAATTTCTTCCAGTTATAAAATGACTGCGTGGAAAGGCAGAGATAATAAGAACGGAAGCGGATATTTAATTCCATAAATTGCTTGACATTTGGGAAGTAACAATGCTATACTATTCCAGTATGCCGCACAACGAGGTTATAGTTCTGCCTTTATGCGGGGCAGACGCCGTAGTTGGCGAGTAAATTTATTAGGAGGTGCTATATGTACGCAATTATAGCAACCGGTGGTAAACAGTATAAAGTTCAGGAAGGCGACGTCATTAAAGTTGAGAAACTTGGTGCCGAGGCCGGCTCCGAGGTAACGTTTGAACAGGTACTTTTAGTTGGTGATAAGGAAGTGAAAGTTGGTACGCCAACGGTAGAGGGAGCTTCCGTAAAAGCAACGGTAGTAGCTGAGGGAAAAGAGAAGAAAGTCATTGTTTACCGATACAAGAGAAAGACCGGATACCATAAAAAGAATGGTCATAGACAGCCGTACACGCAGGTAAAGATTGATAAAATCAATGCATAATAGTATGAAGTGATTGTTTATGATACAGGTCAGGGTAGAAAAGCAGGAAGAGAACATAACCGCTTTTCATATTGAGGGACATGCAGAATATTCGCAATATGGATTAGATATTATTTGTTCTGCTGTTTCCGCATTAGCCATTAATTGTGTTAATTCAATTGAAGAACTGACAGATGATGTGTATTCTCTGCAATGCGAAGAGGAACGCGGAATGCTTGATTTTTGTGTTAAAGGGACATCATCGGAAGAGGCTCAATTACTGTTGCAGTCAATGGTAATTGGTTTAAATGGCATTTCAGAATCGTATGGGAAGCAGTATGTGACAGTAGAAATCGTTAGGAGGAAAAAAACATGATTCAAATGAACCTTCAAATGTTTGCTCATAAAAAGGGAATGGGTTCAACTAAGAACGGCAGAGATTCCGAGTCAAAGAGACTGGGAGCGAAGAGAGCAGACGGACAGTTTGTTTTGGCCGGAAATATTCTTTACAGACAGCGTGGAACTAAGATTCATCCGGGTGTAAACGTTGGTAAAGGCGGAGACGATACACTGTATGCTTTGGTAGACGGTGTTCTTCGTTTCGAGAGAAAAGGAAGAGATAAGAAACAGGCTTCCGTATATCCGGTAGAGAGCAAATAATCTTTGGATATTCTTATTGTTGGGGGAGAAGAAGTTTTCTGACCCCTGCTAAATCAAAGAGATAAGTCAGGGCTGCCTTGTGCAGCCCTTATGTTTTAGAAAGGACAGGGTATGTTTGCAGATAGAGCGAAAATAAAAATACGCTCCGGTAAGGGAGGCGACGGTCACGTCAGTTTTCGCCGGGAAAAATATGTGGCGAACGGCGGACCGGACGGAGGGGATGGCGGCCGCGGCGGCGACCTCATTTTTGAAGTGGATTTAGGACTCAATACGTTGAATGAATTTCGCCATATTCGCAATTATTTTGCCGGAGACGGGCAACCGGGAGGAAAGAAGCGCTGTCACGGCGCAGACGGCGAAGATAAGATTGTTAAAGTTCCGGCAGGGACAATTATCCGTGAGGCAGAGACGGGACAGATTATTACCGATATGTCTTATGAGAATAAGAGGGAAGTTGTCTTGCAAGGCGGTCGGGGAGGCAAAGGGAATCAACACTATGCGACTCCGACAATGCAGGTTCCCAAATATGCGCAGCCGGGCAAACCGGGAATTGAGCTTGAAGTGCAGTTAGAATTGAAAGTGATAGCCGATGTTGGTTTGGTGGGTTTTCCTAATGCAGGGAAATCTACTTTCCTTTCCCGCGTAACCAATGCACAGCCAAAGATTGCAAATTATCCGTTTACAACGCTGAATCCAAATTTGGGCGTAGTGGATTTGGAGGGAGCAGATGGGTTTGTCATTGCCGATATTCCCGGTTTAATTGAGGGCGCCTCGGAGGGAGTCGGTCTGGGGCATGAGTTTTTGCGCCATATTGAGAGAACCCGTGTGTTGATTCATATGGTGGACGCCGCCTCGACGGAGGGACGTGACCCGCTGGAGGATATAAAAACAATACAAAAGGAACTGGAAGCCTATAACCCGCAAATAGCTGCCCGCCCACAGGTAATTGCCGCCAATAAGATTGACTGCTTTGCCGGAGGGGGACAATCGCCTTATACGGAACATGGGGAGACGGTACTGGCAGCCATAAAAGAGGAATTTGAGCCGAAAGGAATGCGGGTTTTCCCTATTTCTGCCGTCAGTGGACAGGGAGTAAAGGAACTTCTCTACTATACAAAACAGCTTTTAGCGGAGACAGAAGAAGATAAAATTATATTCGAAAAAGAATATATGGTGCAAATGCCGGATTTCTCCAATGAACCGTTCACGGTAACAAAAAGCGACGAGGAGGACGGGCTTTATATTGTAGAGGGGCCCCGTATTGAGAGAATGCTTGGGTATACGAATTTGGATTCGGAGAAAGGATTTGAGTTCTTCCAGAAATTCTTAAAGACTAATGGAATTTTAGAGCAGTTAGAGGAACTTGGCATCGAAGAGGGCGATACCGTGAAGATGTATGGCTGGCAATTTGATTATTACAAATAAAGCGAGAGGAACTAGCGTGAAAAATCGCTCAGAAATGAGGAATTATTATGACAAGTAAACAACGAGCCTATTTGAAAAGCTTGGCAATGACTATGGACTCGATATTACAGATTGGGAAATCAGTAGTAACGCCTGAACTTACGAAGTCTGTAGACGAGGCATTGGAAGCAAGAGAGTTAATTAAGATTCATGTGTTGAAAAATTGTGTCGCGAATCCAAAAGAAATCGCCGCTCTTTTGGCAGAGCGTACGCATGCTGAAGTAGTGCAGGTGATTGGACGGAAAATCATTCTGTATCGTCACAACCGTAAGAAGAAAGACGGCATTGAGCTGCCAAAGGCAAAACAGGCGAAGGAGTGATGGTTATGAAAAAGATTGGTATTATGGGAGGTACTTTTAATCCGATTCACAATGCCCATCTGATGATGGCACAGGCTGCCTGCGAACAGTTTCAACTGGACGAGGTCTGGTTTATGCCGTTGAAGAAACCGCCGCATAAAAATGAGGATGAGATTGTTTCAGAAGAACACCGCTGCCGCATGGTACAGTTTGCAATTGATGGTATCGGGCCGTTTTCTTTATCTGATATGGAGCTGAAGCGCAAGGGAACAACGTATACGTGCGAGACATTGGCGCAATGCGTAGAGGAATATCCACAGGCAAAGTTTTATTTCATTCTCGGAGGTGACTCGCTGAAAGATTTTGATAAGTGGTTCTGTCCGCAGGAAATTGTCCGCCTTTGTACCGTGTTGGCCGTTTCGCGCGGAACGATGTCGGAGGAGGAGCTGGCGCATCGCTGTCAGGAATTGTCAGAGCAGTTTCATGGTGATTTTTTGCCGGTGTGTATGCCAACGGTCTCGATTTCTTCTGCAGAAATTCGCGGGAGACTGCTGCGGCATGAATCGGTGGCGGGATATGTGCCGGAAAAAGTACTCCGCTATATTGGGATTCATAGGTTATATGGAGCGGATTTTCATTCTTTTTCCAAGAAAGAAAAAGAATTGCTTGCCGATTTGGCGGCGACGCTTCGTCCGGAGCGGTATCTGCATACGTTAGGAGTTGCAGATACGGCTGCTAATCTTGCCGCCTGCTTTATGGAGGGGGAGGAAGAAGTAAAAAAAGCCAGAAAGGCAGGACTTTTGCATGATTGTGCAAAATATCTGACGGCTAACGAGATGCTTAACCTTTGTGATAAATACGGTGTTATTTTAACACAATGCGAACGGGAGAATCCGGCGCTGGTTCACGGTAAATTGGGAGCTTATCTGGCAAAACAGAGATATGGTATGAAAGACGAAATATGTTCGGCGATTGCCTGTCATACAACCGGAAAACCGAAGATGACGACATTGGAAAAAATCCTCTATGTGGCGGATTATATTGAGCCGGGAAGGAAGCTCGATTGTAAGCCCTATTCGCTGCCGGAAGTAAGAAAACAGTCTTTCCGTGATTTGGAACGGGGGTTGTTTATGACTTTGGAAAATACCGTGAACTATTTGCAGAGGACAAATATACCAATAGATGAGCTGACCTTTCAGACATATAGTTATTATAAAGACAAGACAAATAACAAAAAATAATTGATTCATTTAATGAGTAGAAAAGAGGAAGATAATGGAAAAAAACGCCAATGAGATAGTAAAGATTGCCTATGATGCGCTGGAAGAAAAATTGGGTGAAGATATTGAGATAATAAAAATTGATGAAATTTCAGTTATTGCCGATTATCTGATTATTGCCAGCGGGCGTAATCAAAACCAACTCAACGCCATGATTGATTTTGTAGATGAAAAACTGACGATGGCGGGGTATAACAGCAAGCGTATTGAGGGGAATAAGAAGTCATCGTGGGTTTTAATGGACTACGGCGACGTTATTGTCCACGTCTTTTCCAAAGAAGACCGTCTGTTTTATGATTTGGAAAGAATCTGGAAAGACGGCAGGGCGGTTATGCGGGAAGAGTTATGAGATTTCGCTAAATATGGGGAATACAAAAGACAGAAAGTACCGTTTAATCATCGGTCTTTCTGTCTTTATCATACTTTTACACGATTTCTTAGAAGAAACGGAATAGACCGACTACTTTACCTAGTATAATGACTTCATTTACATAGATTGGCTCCATTGTGTCATTTTCCGGTTGGAGCCGGAAGCGGCCGTTTTCTTTGTAGTATGTCTTTACCGTGGCGGCTTCTTCTACCAAAGCGACTACTATATCTCCGTTTTTTGCTGTTTCGGTCTGCTGAACGATAATTTTATCTCCATCAAAAATTCCTGCGTTTATCATACTTTCGCCGCGAACGTTGAGCATGAACAGGTTACCGTCAGGGAGTTCATCCGATAACATAGGAAAATAACTCTCGATATTTTGTTCAGCAAACAATGGTTGTCCTGCTGCCACATTACCGAGCAGAGGAATATTGCGCAATTCACGGCGTGATAAATTAAATTCATCGTCTACAATTTCAATAGCGCGCGGCTTCGTCGGGTCGCGCCGAATATATCCTAATTTTTCTAATGTTTCCAAGTGAGAATGGACGGAAGATGTCGACTTCAGATGAACGGCAGCGCATATCTCACGAACTGCCGGCGGATATCCTTTATCTAAAATTTGATTTTTAATATATTCTAAAATTTCTGTTTGTTTTTTTGAAATGGTATCTCTGCCCATAAATGAAAACCTCCTAAAATTGTTGTATTTATGCTACTATTATTAATGTAACACAAACACGTTTGTTTGTCAAACAAATGTTCGTTTGCTTTTGGGAATGATTTATCGCAATTGAGATAAATCTAATTTTTGATAGTTTTAATAGACAAATCTTGACAAAATGGTTATAATAGACAAAGATATTATCTGTAAGGGAGTGTAAAATAGGAATGAAGAAAGAAAAAAAAGGGTTTTTTGCCAAAATGTTAAGTTCTGAACATCGGGTATTTGAGACAACAATGTTTGGAATCAGCGTAATACTTTCCTTGGCATTAGTAATTGGGATTGGATATTATGTATCATTTACTTATCTTGACAGCGACGTCATTACCGATGAGGAGGCAAATGCTTCCTCCGTTACCGACGGCGCCCTGACAGTGAGGGAGTCTCCGGAGCCGACGTCTACGCCGGATGGTAACATGGTTGAAAACGAAGAGGATTGGGGTCAGGATATTGATGATGACCTCGCCACGGCAACAGAGGGATATACGACTGCGACGGTAAATATGCGCGCAGAACCTTCGCTGACAGCGGCGGTCGTTGCCAAAGTTCCATTAGGGATGAAGTTAAAGTTTAATAAATTATACAAAAAGGAATGGATGGAAGTAGAGTATAACGGTACGACAGGATATATCAATGCAATGTATTTGTCGACAGAAAAACCAAGACCGATTGAGACCGTTACGCCGCGTCCAACAGAAGCGCCGCACACGAAGACGCCTGTTCCGACAAAGACACCAAAGCCGACGAAAAAGCCGAAACCGACAAAGACGCCAAAGCCGACAAAGACACCGAGACCGGAAACGCCGCAACCGACAGAAGCGCCGACAGAAGTGCCGACGGAAGCACCGACAAAGGAGCCAACGCAGGAACCGACAAAAGAGCCGACAAAAGAGCCGACGCAGGAACCGACGGCCGATGCAAATTCCGGCAACAATTAAGATAGTACTGTGTTTTCCGGCTGTTTTAAAAGAACAGAAAGAGGTATACAAACGGATGGAACAACTAACACCCATGATGAAACAATACATGGAAACGAAAGAACAATACAAAGACTGCATATTATTTTACCGTCTGGGTGATTTTTATGAGATGTTTTTTGATGATGCGCTTTGCGTCACCAAAGAACTCGATATCACTCTGACCGGTAAAAGCTGCGGTCTGAAAGAACGGGCACCCATGTGTGGTGTCCCGTTTCATTCTGCGGAGGGATATATTAACCGCTTAGTGGAAAAGGGATATAAAGTTGCCATTTGCGAACAGGTCGAAGACCCGAAGCAGGCAAAGGGGCTTGTAAAGCGGGAAGTGACGCAGATTGTCACCCCCGGAACAAACTGTTTTACATCTTCGCTCGACGAGACGAGAAATAATTATCTGATGGGAATTGTCGCCATAAATCAGAGTTTTGGTATTTCGGTCGTAGATGTTACAACGGGAGAATATTTATTGACGGAAGTAGATACGCTCGGAAAGCTGTTGGATGAAATCAATAAATATATGCCGGCAGAAATTATCTGTAACGACACCTTTTACATAAGCGGAGCGGATTTGACGGATTTAAGCGAGCGTCTCGGCATCGTTATTTCCGCACTGGAGCCGCGTTATTTTGATGAAGAAGAGGGCAGGCGCGCCCTATGCCGCCATTTTCATGTAAAAACATTGGAGGGAATGGGACTGGAAGAATATCCTCTGGGAGTGACGGCCGCAGGATGCGTCATGCAATATCTGGAGGAAACACAAAAATGCTCGCTCGCGCATATTTCCCATCTGCTGCCGTATCATACGGGCAGGTATATGTTGTTAGACCGGAATACAAGGCGTAATCTGGAACTGGTGGAAACGCTGCGGGAAAAACAAAAAAGAGGTTCTCTTTTATGGGTTCTTGACAAGACAAAAACGGCGATGGGAGCCAGAAAGCTGCGTTCCTGTCTTGAACAGCCATTGATTGACGAACAGCAGATAACGGCACGGTACGACGCGATTGAAGAGTTAAATGAAAATGCCGTGACAAGGGAAGAACTGCGGGAATATTTGAATCCCATTTATGATTTGGAGCGGTTACTCAGTAAAATCAGTTATAAGACGGTAAATCCGAGAGATATGATTGCGTTAGAATCCTCGTTGGAAATGCTTCCCCATATTCGTTTTTTGTGTGGGAATTTTAAAGCGGAGTTATTTCAGGAATTATATCACAATCTGGATGCTTTGGAAGACGTATATCAGATGATTCACGATGCGATAGAAGAAGAACCGCCGATTGCCTTGCGCGAGGGTGGGATTTTTAAGAACGGTTATCACGAAGAGATTGACCGTCTGCGCAAGGCCAAAACAGAAGGCAAAGACTGGCTGGCAGAACTGGAAAAGAGGGAAAAAGAAAAGACCGGAATTAAAAATCTGAGAATTAAATACAACAAAGTATTTGGATATTATCTGGAAGTGACAAAATCTTTTGTTCATCTCGTTCCGGAAAATTGGCTGAGAAAGCAGACATTGGCAAATGCGGAGCGTTATACAACACCTGAGTTAAAAGAGATGGAAGATACGATTTTAGGTGCGGAAGACCGTTTGTACAGTTTGGAATACGCCGTCTTTTGCGAATTGCGCAATACCGTTTTTGAGCAGATGGGCCGGATACAGAAATCGGCGTCCGTCGTTGCCATGATAGATATGCTGGCCTCTTTAGCCTATGTGGCGGAGCACAATCATTACGTCCGTCCACAGATTAACCACAGGGGAGTAGTATCCATTAAGGATGGCAGACATCCGGTGATTGAGAAGATGATGGAACACAATATGTTCATTGCCAATGATACTTTTCTGGATGATGATACGCACCGCGTCGTCATTATAACCGGCCCTAATATGGCGGGAAAATCTACTTATATGCGGCAGACCGCCTTGATTGTCCTGCTGGCACAGATAGGAAGTTTTGTTCCCGCGGAAAGCGCCGATTTATCACTGACCGACCGCATTTTTACCCGTGTGGGGGCGTCGGATGATTTGGCCAGCGGACAGAGTACTTTTATGGTAGAGATGACGGAAGTGGCGAACATTTTACACAATGCGACAAAGGACAGTCTGATTATTCTGGATGAAATCGGGCGGGGGACAAGTACTTTTGATGGCTTGAGTATTGCATGGTCAGTGGTTGAGCATATTGTAGACAAGAAAAAAATCGGGGCCAAAACTTTGTTTGCCACCCATTACCATGAATTGACGGAATTGGAGGGCAAACTGGACGGTGTTCAGAACTACTGCATTGCGGTTAAGGAAGACGGAGAAGATATCGTATTCCTGAGAAAGATTGTCAAAGGCGGCGCGGATAAAAGTTATGGAATACAGGTTGCCCGATTGGCCGGCGTGCCGGATGAGGTATTGGTGCGCGCCCGGGCGATTGCCGACCATATGGAGACGAAAGATGGAGGAAACAGCGCGGTACTGCCTGCCGATAAAACGACGGAGGCAACAGCGATGACGCAGTTGTCGATTTTTGATGCGATGGGAGGCAATCAGACCGACGATATTTTGTTTGAACTTCGAGACATTAATTTGGCCAATGTAACACCGATTGATGCTTTGAATCTGGTGTATAAGTGGCAGGAGCAGTTAAAAGAAAGATGGTAGTGGCTATCTATGATACGAGTATTAGACCAGAGTACAATAAATCAGATTGCTGCCGGCGAGGTGATTGAGCGCCCGATGGCAGTTGTGAAAGAATTGGTTGAGAATGCCTTAGATGCAGGTGCAACGGCAATTACGGTAGAAATTAAAGAGGGCGGCATTTCTTTTATCCGTGTGACGGACAATGGTTCGGGGATTGGCAGAGAAGAAATACGAACGGCCTTTCTTCGTCATGCGACGAGCAAAATACGGACGATGGAAGATTTGTTTGCCGTGAGCAGTTTGGGATTTCGCGGCGAGGCATTATCAAGTATTGCCGCGGTTGCGCAAGTGGAGCTGATTACGAAAGAGAGCGACTCGCTGGCCGGCTCGCGTTATGAAGTGCGGGGAGGAGAAGAAGTTGCTTTTGAAGAAGTCGGATGTCCGACGGGAACGACATTTATCGTTAGGAATCTGTTTTATAATACGCCTGCCAGAAAGAAATTTTTAAAATCGGCGACGACAGAGGGAAATTATATCCATGAATTGGTTCAGCGGTATTCACTGGCGCATGCGGATATCCGCTTTACTTATATTGCCGATGGCAGAAATAAGCTGCAGACGTCCGGAGACGGACAGGTGAGGACAAATATTTACTATATATATGGTGCGGACGTCACAAAAAATATTATTCCTATAAGTGCAGAGGCGGATGGAATGAAATTGACGGGGTTTATCGGAAAACCGGTTTTGTCCAGAGGAAACCGGCTGATGATGAATTATTTCGTCAATGGGCGGTATATTAAGAGTCCGGTCATTGCCAGCGCTGTGGAAGAAGCCTATAAAGAGTTTCTGATGAGCCACCGCTACCCGTTTGTTGTCCTCCTGTTGTCCATTGACAGCGCCGTCATTGATGTGAACGTCCACCCGACGAAAATGGAAGTGCGTTTTACGAATCAGAGAGAAGTCTATCAGCTATTTTATGATACTCTCTACCGTGCGCTGAAAGAAAATAATCTCATACCGGAAGTGAGCCTTGCGGAGAAAAAGGCTTCACCCCGTGTGCCGGAGAGGAAAGAACGACATCCGGAGCCGTTTGAGATGGAGCGTCAAAAACAGGAGAGAGCGGCGAAACAGGCGGTTGGACAGGAAACGGCAATCCCTTCTCCGGAGCAGCGGGAAGCTCCTTTTTCCGCAGCGTCAAAGGCTTCCTTTGTCCGCGAAAGTTTCCAACAGATGGATTTGTCGAAAGAGGAGGGGGTCGTGCCGGACACCCCGCAGTTTCGGATGATTGGTCAGGTTTTTGGGACATACTGGCTCATTGAATACGAAGAGGAACTTTTGATGATAGACCAGCATGCGGCTCACGAGAAAGTTTTATATGAGAAACTGATGGCGCAGCTCCGCGAAAAGAAAGGCATGACGCAGGAATTGGCTGCTCCGATTGTAGTTTCTCTCTCGGGAAGAGAAATCGGGGTTTTACAGGAGAATCGGCAGATATTTGAAAAAATCGGTTTTTGCTTTGAAGAGTTTGGGGATAAAGAATATCTTATTACCGGTGTTCCGGCTGATTTTCTTTCGCTCGCCTCCAAAGATTTGTTTTTGGAAATGATTGACGGAATGATGGAAAAAAACGGCATATCCGAGCCGGAACTTGTCCTTTCCCATTGTGCGACAATGGCTTGTAAAGCCGCGGTTAAGGGGAAACAACTGCTTTCCTTTGCGGAGGCAAAAGAATTGATAACGCAAATGCTGCAAATGGAGCAGCCGTATCATTGTCCTCATGGCAGGCCGACGACGATTACCATGAGTAAGCACGAATTAGAAAAGAAATTTAAAAGGATAGTGTGACAGGAGTATTGCGATGGAAAAGAAACCGTTAATTATTTTGACCGGCCCTACTGCCGTGGGGAAGACAGAAACTTCGATACAACTGGCAAAGGCAGTTGGCGGGGAAATTATATCCGCCGATTCGATGCAGGTCTATCGGGGAATGGATATCGGAACGGCAAAGATAAGAGAGGAACAAAAACAGGGGATTCCCCATTATCTGGTAGATGAGTTTGAGCCGGACGAGGAATTTAACGTAATGATTTTTCAGAAACGCGCGAAAAAATATATGAAAGATATTTATGGCAGGGGGAAGATTCCGCTGCTTGTGGGAGGAACGGGATTTTACATTCAATCTGTCCTGTATGATATCTGCTTTACGGAGAATCAAAAGCAGGATGGATATCGGGAGGAGATGTCCGCCTTTGCCAAAGAACACGGCGTCAACGCTCTTCATGATTGTTTGCGGAAAGTAGATGCCGAATCGGCGGAAGCCATACATCCGAATAATGTCAAACGCGTCATACGCGCGCTGGAATATTATCATTTTACCAGTGAAAAATTTTCCGTACACAACGATACGGAGAGGCGGAGAGAATCACCGTATCAGTTTTTGTATATCGTCCTGTCACTGGAGAGGGCCGCGCTCTATGAAAGAATTAACCGGCGGGTGGACGCGATGATGGAAGAGGGGCTCGTGGGCGAAGTCAGCTCTCTTTTGCAGCGGGGATTTCATAAAGATTTAGTATCCATGCAGGGGCTTGGTTATAAGGAATTAGTTCCATATCTGGAGAATCAGTGCAGTCTCGAGGAAGCCGTATACCGCCTGAAGCGTGATACAAGGCACTTTGCCAAGCGGCAGATGACGTGGTTTCGCAGGGAGCGAGATGTTACCATACTGGATAAGGGAACTTACGATTCCGTCAGCCGGCTTGTGGAAGCGATTATGCAGTTAGCAGCAGAAAGAGGTGTCATACGATGACAATGGAAAATATGTACGAAAAATTCGGTATCAGCAGGGAAGTGCTCGCCTTTGCCGACGAGGTATTGGCAGAAATAGAAAATCGCTTTGCGGCGATTGATTCGACGGCCGAATACAATCAATTAAAAGTCATCCACGCGATGCAGAAAAACAGAGTCAGTGAGAGCCATTTATGGGGGTCTACCGGCTACGGATACAACGACAGCGGAAGAGATACACTGGAAGCTGTCTATGCGGACATTTTTCATACGGAGGACGCGTTGGTGCGCTCGCAGATTACCTGTGGCACGCACGCCCTCACGATTGCCCTTTCTGCCATTCTGCGTCCGGACGACGAACTGTTGTCACCGGTAGGAAAACCATACGATACTTTGGAGGGAATTATCGGTATCAATGGAAGTAAGACAAAGGGCTCGCTGCGTGAATTTGGCGTGTCGTACCGGCAGGTTGACTTAATCGGCGACAGTGAATTTGACTACGAGAGGATTCGCAGGGCCATCCATGAAAAGACGAAACTGGTAACGATACAGCGCTCTAAAGGCTACGCCATGAGAAAGACGTTTTCCGTGCGGCAAATCGGTGAGCTGATATCGTTTATTAAGAAAATCAAACCGGATGTCATCTGCATGGTCGATAATTGTTACGGGGAATTTGTAGATATCATTGAGCCATCGGAAGTAGGAGCGGATTTGTGCGTCGGTTCGCTGATTAAAAATCCCGGAGGCGGGTTAGCTCCTCTCGGGGGATATATCGCCGGCAAAAAAGAGTTGGTGGAACTGGCCGCCTGTCGCTTGACTGCGCCGGGGCTCGGCAAAGAGGTGGGAGCTTCCCTGCAAGTGAATCCGTCGTTTTATCAGGGACTTTTTTTGGCGCCGACGGTAGTGGCAAGCGCGCTAAAATCGGCGGTTTTTGCCGCCAATCTCTATGAAAGGCTGGGATTTACCGCAAGTCCGTGTGGCAGTGAGGAGAGAAACGATATCATTCAGGCGATTGCCTTTGGCAGTCCGGAACGCGTGATTGCGTTCTGTCAGGGGATTCAGCAGGCGGCGCCGGTTGATTCTTATGTTTTGCCCGAGCCGTATGCCATGCCGGGCTATCACAGCGACGTAATTATGGCGGCCGGCGCTTTTAATCAGGGTTCGTCGATTGAATTGAGTGCGGACGCGCCGATTGAGCCTCCTTACAGTGTGTATTTTCAGGGAGGTATTACATGGCCCCACGGGAAATTGGGTATGATAAAGACATTGCAGAATATGCTCGATAGTGGATTTGTCGAATTACCGCATAAATAGTAAAAAAGACAAAGAAATTTCACACAAAAAATTAGTTATGAGGTATACTTTTTCATCGCAATATGGTAAAATAACTTTGTTTAGGTAAAATTTGGGTTTCGGAAAGAGCCTGAATGAAAAAAGATAATTTTACAATGAAAGAATTGCCAAATTCAGAGCGGCCTTATGAAAAATGTGAGAGACTGGGAGCAGAGAGGTTGTCGAATGCAGAACTGATTGCCGTATTGATTAAATCAGGGACAAGAGAGAGGACATGCCTGTCGCTGGCGATGGAAGTTTTGCAGCTTCATCCTTCTTACAAAGGACTTCTGGGATTACATCATCTGACACAACGGGATTTGATGAAAATTTCAGGAATCGGTCGGGTAAAAGCAATTCAGATTTTGTGTGCGGTGGAGTTGTCGAAACGATTAGCAGGGGAATGTAAGAGCGAAGCCCCCCATTTTTGCCGCCCGCAACAATTGGCGGCTTATTTTATGGAGTATATGCGCAATTGGGAGACGGAACAACTGGTAGCCGTGTATATGGATACCGGCGGCAGACTTCTCTATCATCAGGTGGTGTTTAAAGGAAGTATCCAGTCGTCTATGGTACAGCCGAGGGAGTTATTGCGGCTGGCCCTGCTCCATGACGCGGCGCAGTATGTCGTACTGCACAATCATCCTACCGGCAACCCGATGCCGAGTCGGGAAGATATTGATGTTACAAAACGGTTAGTAACCGCTTCCGATGAGATAGGCATTCCGCTGACAGACCACATTATTATCGGCGATAACCGATATGTTAGTTTAAAAGAGAGAGGACTTATATAAGAATTCGAGAGGAAGAGTGATATGGCAGGAAAAGCAATAGGTATTGATTTTGGTACAAGTTCAATCAAGTTTTATAAAAACGGCGAGGGCGTGATATTACATGAAAAAAGTGTCATTGCCATCTACAATAAGACGCACACGTTTGCCGTCGGCAACGAGGCGTACGAAATGTATGAAAAGGCGCCGGCAAATATTCGGGTTTCCTATCCGGTAAAGAACGGTGTAATCGCAGATATCGGTAATATGCAGTCGATGATTGATTATTTCTTTCTGGAGATGGACGGGAAGCGCAAATTAAAGGGCGCCGACTATTATATCGCAGTGCCTACCGATATAACGGAAGTGGAAAAGCGCGCTTACTTTGACTTAATCACGAATACGAACCTGAAGCCTCACAAAATACACGTGGTGGAAAAACCGATAGCCGATGCGTTGGGAATGAATCTCGATATTACAAAATCAACGGGCACACTCGTTCTTGATATCGGCGCCAATACAACAGAGATTTCCGTCCTGTCACTGGGAGGGATTGTTCTCAGCCGTCTGATTCCGGTTGGGGGCAATCGATTTGATGAAGCAATTATGAATAAAATAAAGAAAGATAAAAGTTTTGTTATCGGCGAGAAGACGGCCGAACAGATTAAAATGACGATTGGCGCCGCCTATATCAATACGGAGACAATCGATGTCTGCGGACGCAATCTCGTAACCGGACTGCCGAGCGAGATAACGATTTCCGGTGAGGAAGTACACGAGGCGCTCGCGGAATTGTTTCAGGGAATTGTCGATTCCGTCAAAATCATTCTCGAGAGGACGCCGCCGGAAATTTCATCCGACATTTACAAATCCGGCGTATATATTACCGGAGGTTCCAGCAGGATTAAGGATTTAGGACGTTTTGTATACGACCAGCTCGGATTAAAGGTGAATTTGTGTGAGGAGCCGGAGAGCACGGTAGTAATGGGATTGGGAGCAATTATTGAGGACCCGCAATTAGCAAAACTTACGATTTGATTTTGTGTTAGGAGGTCATCATGAAAAGACGTAGGAAAAAAAACTGGATACATCCCAAGATACTGTACTGCTGTCTGTCGGTGTTATGTGTGATTTTAGTTTTATTATCGTTTAAATTTACGAACCGTTTTTCGACAATAAAGACAGCGCTTGGCGATGCCGTCACCCCGATGCAGAAAGGGATTAACACGGTGGGACGCTATATTTCAGATAAGGCGGATTTGCTTCACAGCAAAAGGAGCCTGCTGGAAAAGAACGAGCAGCTTCACCAGCGGATTAGCGAGTTAAGTTATGACAACAAGATTTTAGCCCGTGAGAACAAAGAATTGGAAAATTACCGCAAACTCTATAAACTGGACAAGAAATATCCCGATTATCCGAAACTGGCCGCCCGTGTAATCAGCCGCGACGGCAATAACTGGTTTCATGTATTTACGATTGATAAGGGGAAAAAGGACGGCATACAGGTAGATATGAACGTCATTTCCGGAAATGGTCTGGTAGGGATTGTCTCGGAAGTCGGTACTTCCTATGCCAAAGTGCGGGCGATTATCGACGATAAAAGCAATGTCAGTTCAATGTTCGAGGCCTCCGGCGAGACTTGTATGGTAAAGGGAAACATGGAGAGCATTTATCACGGTTATATTGACGTGGAGATGATTTCCAATTCCGCGAAAATAAAAGATGGGGATGAAGTCGTAACTTCCCATGTCAGCGACAAATTTTTACAGGGGTTGTCGGTCGGATATATAAAGGATATTGTGAGCGACGAGGCGGTGCAGTCGAAGACGGCACACCTGACGCCGACCGTTAATTTCGACCAGTTGGAAAATGTACTGGTGATTACACAGTTAAAGGATAATTCGGAAATTGAGGATATAAAGAAATATGATTAGAAAAAAAGTAGCTGCTTTCCTTTTTATTGTATTGGCGCTTTTGCTGCAGACCACGGTTTTTAAAGAAATCGAATTGGCAGATGCAGTGCCAAACCTGTTGCTGGTCGTCACAATCTCGTACGGCTATCTGCGGGGAAGAACTTCCGGTATATGGATAGGACTTATCTGCGGACTGATGCTGGATATGATGTATGGCGGCGTAATCGGCCTGTATGCCTTTGTTTTTATGACAATCGGTTTTGTTTTGGGATTCTGCCGGAAAGTATATTTTACCGACAGTCTGCTGCTTCCTACCGTTCTCATAGCGGCAGGGGATTTAGTATACTGCCTGTACTATTATGTGACCGAATTTTTAATGCGGGGAAGAGTACATTTTATTTTCTATTTTGTTCATAAGTTTTTACCGGAAATACTTTATACGACATTAGTTGGTATTTTATTCTACCGCCTGATTCTTTTGGTAGAAAGTAAAATAATAGAAAACAGAGAGGAGGTATAAGATGCTTGACAGTATTACGGAAACAATAAAAAATGTTGTTAAATCCCGCTTTTTTGCGGTGGTTCTCACTTATATTTTATTGTTCAGCATATTGATTGGCCGCATGTTCTACCTCCAGATTATACGGGGGGAGACTTATGATAAAGAGGCGTTGCTGCAGAAGCAGAAAGTTAAGACAATCAAGAGCGCGCGGGGAAAAATATACGACTGCAACGGCAAATTATTAGTTACGAACGAACAGAGATATTCGATTACGCTGGAAGATTCCGGAGAATTGAAAAAAAATGTGGACAAGAATACAATGATTGCCAGATGTATTCAATTAATAGAGAAAAACGGGGATAAACTGGATTTGGATTTTCCGATTACAAGGACGTCGAAAGGAAAATTCAAATACAATGTAAACCATGCGGCGGAATTGCGTTTTAAGAGAGACATATTCTTCTGTACATCAGTAAAGAAGCTGACGGAAGAGCAGAAACAGATGACGGCAGAGCAGTTATTTCGCTATATCCGCACCGAAAACGGCGTCAATACGATTAATTTCTTTTCCGACGAAGAAAACTATTCGGACGAGGAAGCGCTTCGCATTATGACAGTCCGCTATGCCCTTTTAATGAATACTTATTCCAAATACGAACCGATTACACTGAGTTCGAATGTTTGTGAAAGAACGGTAGCTGCGATTAAAGAAAGCTCGGTTGACCTGCCGGGGGTTGAAGTTTCCACGGAAATGAACCGTGTCTATTATGACAGTGAATATTTTTCACATATCGTAGGATATACGGGACTGATTTCCTCGGAAACTCTGGCGGAAAAGCAGGAACTCAACCCGAAAACAGAATATACATCCGCCGACCAGATTGGCAAGACGGGGATGGAAAAAGAATACGAAGACCGCCTCAAAGGTACAAAGGGCTCGGAAAAACTGCTGATAGACAGCAGTTCCCGTGTTATCAGCTCGAAAAAGACAAAAGATGCCGTGGCAGGCGATGATATTTATCTGACGATTGAATCGGATTTGCAAAAGGCAATTTATAAATTGGCGGAAAAGCAGATTGCCGGTATTCTCAGTTCTAAAATGGTAAATGGAAGAAGCAGGGGTACGAGAGGGAAAAAGGCGTCCGGCATTTTAATTTCCATTTATGAAGTGTACGATGCCATCCTGCAAAATAGTATTGTAGATGTCGCTCATTTTTCGAAAAGCAATGCCACACCACTGGAAAAATCCGTTTATCGGTCGTTTACTGCTGCTAAAAAGAGTGGTATAGCCAGTGTCAAAAAATATCTGAAAGTAAATAACCGCACGCAGGGAAAAGATTTACCGGAGACGGTGTCGGAATATCTGGACTACGTTTTTTCGATGTTAAAAACGAATGAGATACTAAATTCCAGTACGATGGATACGACGGATTCCACATATAATAATTATATTAAAGGTAAAATCAGCCTCAGTGAATTTTTAATTCATGCCATCAAGAATAACTGGATTAATCTCGATAATCTGGAAGTAGATAATAATTATTACAGCTCGGAAGAGGTTTTCCAAAAGATAGTAAACTATGTCCTCAATGAAATATCTGACGATTTTTCTTTCGATAAAAAAGTCTATCACTCGATGGTAGAAAAAGAAACGATAACGGGAAGGGATATTTGTCTTCTGCTTTATGACCAGAAAGTATTAAAAATGAACCGTAATTCCTATCAGTCGTTAAAAGCGGGAACAACATCACCATTTGCATTTTTGAAATCGAAAATCCGTTCTCTGGAAATATCGTCAGGAGAACTCGGACTGACGCCGTGTTCCTGTTCCGTTATTGTTACCGATGTTAAGACGGGAAAAGTGAAATCGCTCGTATCGTATCCGAGTTATGACAACAATAAATTTGCTAACTCCGTAGACAGCGATTATTACAATAAAATCAGCACAAGCAGTGCGTCCGCGCTGCTGAACCGCGCCACACAGCAAAAGACGGCGCCCGGTTCTACGTTCAAGATGGTAACGGCCACTACTGTGTTAGAAGAGGGTATCATAGATACCTATTCGCAGGTGGCGGATAAAGTACAATTCGATAAGATTAACAAACCCTGGCCGAAGTGCTGGAGTACCGTGTCGCACGGAAACCTGAATGTATCGCAGGCCATCCAGCATTCCTGCAATTACTTTTTCTATGAGATGGGATACCGTCTCGGTAACGGACATGACAACATCGTTGATAATGAAAAGGGCCTGTCGAAATTAAAAAAATATGCGAACAAATATGGCTTGACAAAAAAATCCGGCATTGAGCTGGCAGAGGCAGAACCAAAATTTTCCGATTTGGACGTTGTCCGTTCGGCGATTGGACAAGGCTCCAACAGTTATACGCCAGTTCAGTTATCGCGGTATGTGACAACTATTGCCAACGGGGGCACCTGTTACGATTTGACGCTGATTGATAAAATGAAGAATACGAAATCAGGAAAGAAAGAAAAGAACAGCGCCAAGATTAACAGTAAGCTGAATTGCCAGTCCTCGACGATGGCCGCGATAAAGACCGGTATGAATAAGGTAGTAAGTACGGGAAGCATTAAATCCCTGTTTCAGGGATTGCCGGTCACGGTAGCGGGAAAGACCGGTACGGCACAGATTACGCAAAATGAGCCGAACCACGCCGTGTTTGTCAGTTTTGCGCCATACGAAAATCCGGAGATTTCCGTGACCGTTGTCATACCAAACGGGTTTACATCATCCAATGCGGCAGAGCTGGCAAGTAATGTGTACAAATACTATTATGATAAGGGAGCCCGCAAGCGACTGCTTGAAAAGAAAGTTTCCAATCCGGCAATCAATAACAATAATCAGACGGATTAATGGGGATATTACAATAAATAGCCAAAGAAGTGAGGGAGACAATGAAAAAAGAACCTGTTATGCTGAAAGGCAATAAGTCCGGTATTCGTATCATTTTAGACGACGAGTTGTCCTTTGAGGAATTGTTAGAAAAAGTGACGGAAAAATTTCAAAATAACGCCGACTTTTTAGGAGACAATCGGGTCGTGGTGGCCTTTGACGGGAGAGAGCTCTCGGACGAAGAAGAAGCGGTTCTGCTTCATACGATACAGGAAAATTCCAAACTGCAGATTGTCTGTGTCATTGACGAGGATGAAGAGCGCGAGGCATTATATGAGCGAACCCTGCAGGAAAAACTGATGGCGATAGACAGCAATTCCGGACAATTTTTCAAAGGGAATCTCCGTTCCGGTCAGGTGATGGAATTTGAAACAAGCATCGTCATATTAGGAGATGTAAATGTGGGGGCGCAGGTCGTCTCTACGGGAAACGTCGTCGTGCTCGGCAAATTAAACGGAACGGTATATGCTGGAGCGTCGGGAAAAGAAGATGCCTTTATTGTGGCAACAAAAATGAACCCGATTCAAATCCGAATCAGCGACGTTATTGCCAGAACGCCGGACGAGAAAGAAACACCATCCAACGTTCCCCGAATCGCATATTTGCGGGAGGGGGCAATCTATATGGATGATTTATCAAGAATGTCACTGACAAACATAAATGTTTAATATGAATGGTCTGTAACAGAGGCGAAAGGAGAACATCATGAGTGAAGTCATTGTTATTACATCAGGAAAAGGCGGTGTGGGAAAGACGACCACAACGGCCAACGTTGGCACGGGGCTTGCCAAGGAAGGAAAAAAAGTAGTTTTGATTGACACCGATATCGGATTGCGCAATCTGGATGTTGTGATGGGATTGGAAAACCGTATTGTGTATAATCTGGTTGATGTCATTGAGGGGAATTGCCGTTTAAAGCAGGCGCTGATTAAAGATAAGAGATATCCGAACCTGTTTTTACTGCCTTCCGCACAGACAAGAGATAAAGACGCCGTCACACCGGAACAGATGGTAGCGCTGACAGCCGAATTAAAAGAAGAATTTGATTACATACTGTTAGATTGTCCGGCAGGAATTGAACAGGGATTCAAAAATGCCATAGCAGGGGCCGACCGCTCGATTGTTGTGACTACTCCCGAGGTTTCTGCCGTCAGAGACGCCGACCGCATTATCGGCCTCTTGGAAGCAAACGAAATCGGCACGATTGAACTCGTTGTCAATCGTCTGCGTCCGGATATGGTACGTCGGGGCGACATGATGTCCAGTGAAGACGTGGTCGAAATTTTAGCAGTTGATTTATTAGGGGTAGTTCCGGATGATGAAAATATTGTCATTGCCACCAATCAGGGCGAACCTCTTGTAGGAAACAATACGCTGGCCGGACAGGCTTATGAGAATATATGCCGGCGTGTTACGGGCGAAGAAGTTCCGTTTCTGGATTTATTTCCTAAACATGGCTTCTTTTCTTTATTGCGAAGCAAGCTGAAAAGTTAGGAGATGAGAATAATGGGATTTACAGATTTTTTTCGAAAAAAGTCCTCCGGTAACGTAGCCAAAGACCGTTTAAAAATGGTGCTGGTATCGGACAGGGCGAATTGTTCACCAGAGATAATGGAGCAGATTAAAAATGATTTGATTTATGTGTTATCCAAGTATGTGGAGATTGATTTGGAAGGGTTAGATATTAAAATAGAACAGATGAAATCCGAGAACGACCACGGAATGGTTCCTGCTCTTTTTGCCAATATACCGATTAAAGATATGAAGCAGGTTGAAAAGTAACAAAATACAGTCAGGTGGTAGAATAGAATGAGAAATCGAATCAAGCAATGGTTACAAATTAAACGCTATAATTGGAAAAATATTGATATTTTTCTGATTGTCATTGTGTTGCTTTTAACATTTATCAGTTCTTATGTGATTTCCATGGTCAATCCTTCAATTTCCATGAAGAGACAGTTGGTGGGTATCGTTGGCGGATTGATTATTATTGCCATATTTACACTTATTGATTACCATGATATATGTATGTATGTTCCTATCATCTATATTATTACGACACTGATGGCGGCAGCGACAAAATTATCTCCGCTGGGAGACGATAATAAAACAGGTTCATACCGTTGGCTGGATTTAAAAGTTATCAGTTTCCAGCCGTCGGAAGTTTGTAAAATAGTTTTGATTCTGACATTGGCGGTATTTTTTGCCAAGAGAAGAGAAAATCTGCAGTCATTTAAAAACTTCTTTCTGGCGACAGCGATTACAATTGTACCGACCGGATTTATCCTTATCCAGTCGGACTTATCATCGAGTGTTGTCATGCTTGTCATTCTTACGATGATGCTGGCCTGTTCCGGTATCGGACATCGTATTTTAGGACCGGTAGCAGCCGTCGTCGTACCTGTGATTGGTTTTCTGTTCTGGTATATCCAGCAGCCGAACCAGATTTTGCTGCGCGGTTATCAGTTAGACCGTATTATGGGGTGGCTGCATCCGGAAGATAAAGAACTTGGTGTTATGTATCAGCAGAATAACTCCATCTTATCGATTGCTTCCGGAAAACTTTATGGAAAACTGCTGGAGGGGAACGAGGCAGTAAGAAACTATACGAGTGTGGATGTTACGGAAAGTGATTTTATATGGTCGCCGATTAGTGAAGAGTTTGGTTTTGTCGGTTGTATGGTCATTTTATTATTGCTGTCTGTCATTATAATTAAATGTTTTATCGCCGCTAAAAATGCCAAAGATTATATGGGGATGATGATTGCCGTCGGGATTGGCTCCATGTTCTATTTTCAGACGTTTGTCAACATCGGAGTTGCGACTTCCCTTCTGCCAAATACGGGGTTGCCGCTGCCTTTTCTGAGCAATGGTTTAACGTCGTTGATTGGGAATATGATGGCGATTGGTATTTTGATAAATATTGGGATACAACCAAATCGGGGTAGCAATTTAGACTTTAAATAATGGAAAGGGGTTGTAACTATGAATATCGGACTGATTGCTCATGATTCAAAGAAGATATTGATGCAGAATTTCTGTATTGCATATCGGGGGATACTGAGTAAAAATGACATCTATGCAACAGGAACAACCGGACGATTGGTGGAGGAGGTAACAAATCTGACGGTACACAAGTATCTGGCGGGTCATTTAGGAGGAGAGAAACAGTTAGGGGTACAGATTGAGAACAATGAACTGGATTTAATCATTTTTTTGCGCGACCCATTGACGCAGAAAGTACATGAACCGGACGTAAAAAATCTTTTTCGTCTCTGTGATATTCATAACATCCCATTGGCAACGAATGTCGCTACGGCGGAACTTCTTGTGAAAGCTCTGGAACGCGGGGATTTGGATTGGCGAAATCTAGTTCGTATGTAAAAGGGAATATGGCATGATGATACAGATTAAGAACGGTGGAAACCGTTCTTAATCTGCCAAATGTCAATTGCCGATTCGGCCACAATAACTCAGAGCATATAGTCCGCATATACCGATTACTGCATAGATAATACGGGACAGGATGGACATAGAGCCAAATAAAAAGGCCACAAGGTCCAGACCAAAAAATCCGATTAGTCCCCAGTTGATTGCTCCGATAATGACAAGAATCAGCACTGTATAATCCAACGCTTTCATAGGACTTACCTCCTTTGTTGTAAGTATGGCATAGGAAAACAAATAATATTCATAAAAAAGGGAAAAAGGAGCTCCTGTTTATGTCTGATAAAAATGTAGTAAAATTTAAAAAACGATTTCATCCTAATCTGGCTCTTTTTCTGTTTCTAATTATTATTTTATATATTATTTTTCTCGCTTGGAACATTTTATCCAAAAACCACGTATCCATTTATGAAGTAAATACTTCCGATATTTCTGACGATGCGCCTCTCTACGGATTTATTATGAGGCAGGAAGAAGTGGTGCAGACAGAACAGGCGGGATATGTTAATTATTATTGTTCCGAGGGAAACCGCATTGGAAAAGGCGACGTGGCATATACGATTGACGCAGACGGCGAAGTGAGTAAAATACTGGAAGAGATACAAAAGGAAAAGGACAACTCGGAAAGCATTGTACAGATGAGGGAAGTAATTTCCTCTTTTCAAAGTTCATTTACAATGTCAAACTACAACGACGTCACAAAACTAAAGTATGATGCAAAAAATGTTGTCTTTGACAGGAATAATGGCAGTTTGTACAGCGATTTAAAAAAAGCGATGACCTCTTCTGGAAAGGATAAAAATTTTACGAAAGTAACAGCGAAAAAAAGCGGTATTGTCGCCTATACAATGGATGGTTATGAAAAGACAAAAAAGGAAGAAATCTCGACGGAACTGTTCGATGAATATGGCAGTATTACGCGAAGACAGTTACAGAGCGAGGGCCCTATAAAAGCCGGAGCTCCCGTATATAAATTAATTACAAGCAACGACTGGTCGATTGTAGTTAAGTTGGACGACAGTTACTATCAGGCGCTAAAAGACGAGGAGTCGGTTCGTGTTACCGTATTGAAAGATAAGACATCATTTAATGCCAATGTAGATATTTATGAGAGGGAGGGAGAGTATTTTGCAATATTGACGACGTCCCGCTTTATGGAGCACTACATAAACGACCGTTTCCTGCAAATCGAATTTCAGTTAAAAACCGCTTCCGGTTTAAAGATTCCCAATAGCTCCATCCTGCAAAAAGATTTCTTTACGATACCGAAAAGCGTTGTCACAAGGGGAACAGACGGGCTCGGGGTGGTGAGACAGACGATGAATGCGTCCGGAAAGATGGCGCATGAATTTACTTCGTTGTCCAACGCCATGTTAATTGACGATATGTATTATGTTTCTTCGTCTGTTCTTCAGGAGGGCGATATATTAATGGATTCTTCAGCGGGAGAAGATTATATTGTCAGTGAGAAAAAGAAGCTGTCGGGCGTATATTATGTCAATGAGGGTTATTGCCGGTTCCGGCCGGTCGAAATCCAATATAAAAATAAGGAATATACGATTGTAAAGGAGCAGACGCCGTATGGACTGGCGGCATACGACCATATTGTGGTAGACCCGTCGAGTCTGAAAGACGACGATTTTATTGAATAGTTTTGGAGGGAAAAACAATGGTAAGAGAAAATTTACAAGAGGTAGAAGAGAAGATAGCGGATGCCTGCAGACGGGCCGGAAGAGACCGTGAGGAAGTGACGCTCATTGCCGTGAGCAAAACAAAACCGGTCGCGATGATAGAAGAGGCTGTCGATAGTGGTATTATTTCATTTGGTGAAAACAAAGTACAGGAAATGCTGGAGAAGCAGAAAGTAATCGACAGGCAGTTACAGTGGCATTTGCTCGGACATCTTCAGAGAAATAAGGTCAGGCAGATTGTCGGGAAAGTGACGAGAATACATTCCGTCGATTCGCTGCGGCTGGCAAAACAGATACAAACCGAATATGAAAAAAAGAATTTGGTGGCAGATATACTGATTGAGGTCAATATGGCACGAGAAGAATCCAAATTTGGATTTATGCCTGAAGAAACAGAAGAAGCAATCCGTCAGATTTCCGGATGTGCGAATATTTGTGTAAAGGGGCTGATGACGGTTGCACCGTTTGTCGAAAATCCGGAGGAAAATCGGCCTCATTTTCAAAATTTGAATAAATTACTAGTTGACATTAATAGGAAAAACATTGATAATATTAATATGAGTGAGCTTTCCATGGGGATGACCGGTGATTATGAAGTGGCCATTGAAGAGGGGGCTACTTTTGTGCGTGTAGGTACAGGCATTTTTGGGATAAGACAATACTTAGGCAATTGCGAAACAAGTTCAAAATCTTGATTCCAATAGGGCAAAGGCCCGGT
>CAJUTM010000024.1 GCA_910589595.1 uncultured Eubacterium sp. | reverse complement strand
AGTTACTTCTATGTAAGCAACCATTATGCTAGATGTAAATGTGTCAGTACACTAGCGCGGTACCATTTTCTTGTTTTGCTCAAATATTCGACACAAATACTCTTTGTCTCCATCAACCGCTCCGGTAAAGTCTCGATATCCATAAACGCTTTCATAATGTCATAATAAGTATCTTCTACTAAATTTTCACAGTAAGTTTTGACGGCTTCCAAAACATCCCCCACCCGTCCGATAGCCTTTCTTGCATAACCGTTGCTTCTCACTTCCTGAAATGTCTTTCCCCTCAAATCTACATAATAGTTTGATTCATATATTTCACCCAGCACCTCTATAATATTCATTTGCTGCTTCAGACAATCATTCTCAATTACTCCGATTACTTCCTGTGGCTCTCCCTCTCCATCTGTCTCTACTGTCGTCAGCGTAACGCGGTATGTACTCACACCATCCGGCCGGTGGAAAACTTCCGTAGCAGTCTCCGCTCCCATCTTAATTTTCTCACACATATGATAAAAGGAATCCATTTCCCACGGCAAAATAAAGTCTTTTGCAAAACTTTCCGGTGCCCCCTCATATCGGGATTTACATTTGTATTCCCGACAACTTTTTTCCGACATAATATTCAAATTCTCTTTTGGATAATACCAGAAATAATTAATAGCGGTATTATCAATCGCTTTCTGCAAAGCACCATATTGTATTTCCCAATTTTTTTCTCTTTTCATTATAAACCCCATTTCCAATTAATATATCCGCAAATGTCGAAAAACTCCTCCGGCAAATGTACTTGTAAACGTCAACAGTTTGAAAAATCTTTTTTACTCTTTTATGAACCATCTCCCATAACGCCTGCCTCCCGTTCTTTCAATCCTGTCACTTTCTAAAAACCTCTTTATCACACTTTGTACTTTACTTCTCGACAGTCCAACTTTTTCAGCTATCTCTACTTGTGTAATCTTTGGCTCTTGTCTCATAAGCTCAACAATTTCATTTTCCAAAGCTTTTTCCAAAGCATTTTTTGTAAGCTTTGAAGTTTTAGAAACTGTGTCCTGTAAATCAACACCATTTATCATTTCAACCGCATTGTAATTCAAATTAGGAACAAGCCTTTTCAATTCCATGGCATTAGCAATGACACTTTCATTACCTACCCGAATATATGCTTCTGTCGTTCCATCACCGACATAATAAAATGGTGTATCTTTCCCCGCCATAACATCTACTATAATCAGCTCTTTTCCATCAATCACTTCAAAACGCAGATTAAATGCAGGTATCGGACTTATCCTTTCCTTAATCTTTTGACTGATAAACTCAGAATCACCCTTGCCATCAATAATTCCCACAATCTCATCATCATTAGAAATTCCAAACACTAAAGAGCCACCAAATGTATTCGCAAAAGCACTAACACTCTTACACCAACTTTTTATCTTCTTCTTTTCAACTGCCTGCTTCTTATCATACTCTGTTGTTTCGCCAATTAGCTTTTTTATATCCATATATTACTCCTTCAGCCTGACAAGAAATTTTTCTACTGATTTTCACGAAACCCTCTCTGCCGCTGACATCTGCTCAAGAATCGCAACCGTTTCCATTAATTCATTCACCACAAAGTCACAACTTGCCGCAAACTCTTTTTCCTCATATTTCCATTTTTCCTCCCTCACCCCCACGGTAATAAAACCGCCGCTTTTTGCCCCGCGCAAAGCTGGTATAATATCTTCGAGCACGACGCATTCCTCCGGCCGGCAGCCGATTTTTTCTGCTTCTTTTATGTACACGTCCGGATATTCTTTTCCTCGTTTGACGTCTCCTGTTTCCGTATAGGAATGAAAACATTCATATATGCCGTGGTGAAGCAGACAGGGAACAAACAGCGAGGCGCTGTTAGACGTGGCAATTCCCACTTTGATTCCTCGTTCCCGCAGCCAGAAAAGCAACTCTTTCGTTCCCTGTTTCAAATTAACCTCACTGGCATAAGCCTCGCATGCCATAGCATTCCATTGGGCCATGACTTCTTCTACTGTTTCTTGCAAACGAAAACGCTTAATAGTATATTTTGCCACATCCTCAAACCCCATGGAAATAATTGCCTGCGAATAATCCGGAGGAACATCAATCCCCCTCTGACCGAGAAAATCATGGTCGATTTTTGTCCACACCCATGTGGAATCTAATATTGTACCGTCCAAATCAACAATAACACCTTTTATACTCACAGTTTTTCAACTCTCCCTTTGTTATTTTTAAGTGTTTGATAAACACCTCAACTTATCAATTTTGTTTCTATTGCTTAAATAGCTCCGGTTCTGTTTCTTTGAGAATCTCCACAAAAATCTTATAGTCTAAATATTGGATGCCATTCTTTCCCTCTTCAATCTTTTTAGAAAGTTTACTTGTATAGTATATCCTCACTGACTTCTCATAAGTAATATCTTCTGTCTCTTTCAAATGTAACATAATTCTTTCTTCAAGATTCTCCTGATAAATATTTTCTAATCTATTTTCATCCATCACTATACCTCGTCCGGTTTTCCTACACTCTGTATTGAACCATGATAAACGGTCATATGACAATCCCCCTCACTTTCAGATACTCCTGTATATCACTAACTACATATGCCGTACCCTGCGTGTGTAAAACATCATAGTTTGAAACTAAAAAATTATCAATACAGTCCCTGCTTTGAAGAATATCATACACTTCTGATGGTTTTTTATCCCATGCACTGGCACATGCATGAATCATATATATTGTAAACGAAAATGAATCCTGATTCATATCATCACTCCCCACTGGAAATACTACACCGATTTGTATTATAACACATTCCCGCCTATTTCGCTATCTGTTTTATTACCATTTCACTAATTAACTCATGTCCCTCCTTACTCGGGTGCGGGTCAATTTCTCTTCCTTTCAGTGAAATATTAATCATGGATTTCTTTTCCTTATCAAAGGCTTCTTTAATATTCACGAGATAATATCCCCCCGCTTTTTGGAACGCCTGATTCAAAAGATTGATATACCGCTCCGCCACTTCATAAACACTGGCATACGAAGAAAGCCCTTTGGCAGGATTATATATATTATTGGCATAGATTTTTACGTCGGGATTAATCGTGCGGATTTCCCTGATTATCTTCGGAAAATTGCTCGCAAAATTGCTGCAGGCTTTCCGGAATTTGGCGCCCCCCTCGCGTATCATTTCCTCCATATTAAAATCCAGTTTTATAAGATGTAATAAATCATTGGAACCGATGGATAAGGTAACTACATCCGCATAGGACAGAGTATCCCTGTACTTTTTATAATTTTCATTTTCAGGATTGGTAAGTATGTCCAACAGTTCCCCGCTGCGCATTCCGTTTTTCCCAAAATTGGTTGTCACTACATAATCATACCGCTCTTCAAAATATTGCCGCACCAATCCCACATATGATTCCTCGTCTTTATCCTGCAAGCCATAGCCATAGGCAATACTGTCTCCCAATGCCACATAACGTATCGTAGAAGATACATTATCACCGGAACCTGCAAATTTCACCGGCATTGCCCGAATACCTCCAAGAATGGAGCAAAATAAAACCGTACATCTGATTAACCATTTCACAAAAAAAGCCTCCTATGCATTTTATCCAACGTTATTATGCACAGATGGCGGCAAAATATGAATCAAAAAAAGCGGTCATTCTTCGCTGTCAATCCAAAAACAGCAAAACAGCGCAGCCGCATGGCTGCACTGTCTGTCTATACCATATTAAAATATTTTTTATTCATCAAAATCTTCTACGTTATGATATACATTTTGCACATCGTCATCTTCATCCAGCAAATCCATAATACGCCGGAACATCTTCTTATCTTCATCCGACGCCAATTCTACAAAGTTTTGCGGGATTTTTGTTATTTCCGCCTGCGCCATCGGCACGTTTTCTTTTTCCAGCGCCTCCCTGACTGCGCTAAAATCTTCCGGCGCCGTGAGAATTTCAAAGCTGTCGTCTTCTTCAATAAAATCTTCTGCTCCGGAATCCAACGCCAGCATCATAAACTCATCGGCGTCAGTTTCATATTCTTCTTTATCAATAATAATCTGCCCTTTTTCGTCAAACATATACGACACGCAGCCTGTCGTTCCGACGTTGCCATTTCCCTTTGTAAATGCATTTCTGACATTGGAAGCGGTGCGGTTTTTATTGTCCGTGAGCGCCTCGACAATAATCGCCGTGCCGTTCGGGCCATAGCCTTCATACTGGCAGCTCACATAATTTACCGCGTCCACGTTGCCGGCCGCTTTTTTAATTCCGCGCTCAATCGTATCGTTTGGCATATTGTTGGCTTTTGCTTTTGCTATCACATCCCGAAGTTTACTGTTACTATTCGGGTCTGCCCCGCCCTCTTTCACGGCAACGGCAATCTCGCGGCCGATAACCGTAAAAATTTTACCTCTTTTCGCATCGTTTTTTTCCTTTTTGTGTTTAATGTTTGAAAATTTTGAATGTCCTGACATAAATAATATCCTCCGTTATTTTTTACTTTTTATTTCTTCCAGCTTTTTAATCACCTGCGGAACCATGGAAGCAGATTTTACCGCACACATAATCGTGTCGTCGCCGGCAATCGAGCCGACTATCTCCTCCATGCCCAGTGCGTCTACGGCGGCAGCTACCGCCATCGCCATGCCGCTGACAGTCTTAATTACTACTAAATTATCTGCCGGATTGACTTCAATCATACCATCCTGTAAAACTCTGGCATAACGGTCTGTAAATACTGTCTTTCCTCCTCCATAATCCGTGGAGGCATATTTCGGTCTTCCGTTCCCGCCTGCCACTTTTGTCAGCGACAGCTCGCGGATATCCCTGCTCACGGTCGCCTGCGTGACGGGAATCCCCGCCTCCAGCAACCGCTTTGCCAAATCTTCCTGCGTCTCTATCTCATATCGGTTAATTAATTCCAATATCTTTCCCTGTCTTGCCCGTTTCACCTTGTCACCTCTTAACTGCGATTGAGTTTACTGCGCATTCTCTCAAAAAAACTGACGTCTCCCAAATGCACCATATCAAATGTAGCTCCGGCCTTTTCAATCCAGATTACGTCGCCGGTAGACACTGTCCATAACACCTGTCCGTCTCCGCGAATGGTCGCCTTATCCTTATAGTTTTCTTTTGTCCTTCCCAATTCGATACGCAATTTCGAAGAGGACGACACGACAAGGCTTCTCTTATTTAAGGAATGAGGACATATCGGGGTAATAATCATCGCTTCCATCCCCGGCGCCAGTACCGGCCCTGCCGCCGACAAATTATATGCCGTGGAACCGGTCGGCGTCGATACTAATATACCGTCCGCCACATAAGTATCTAACAAATCATTGTCTACATAAACTTCTGCTGTTATCATGCGTCCGAAATCCTGCTTGCCGATAATAAATTCATTGACCGCCAGTGCAGTCTCCTCTCGGGAAGCCGCCTTTTCCAAACGCCCCATCAGCGCCATGCGCTTCTCGACTTCGTAATCCCCGCGCAGGATGTCATCTAACGCCTGATGAATGCGGGGTTTTTCCACAACGGTCAGAAACCCGAGCGTGCCAAAGTTTACACCGAGAATCGGCAGCGACTCTCCGGCAAACCGCTTTGCCGCCTGAATGACAGAGCCGTCCCCGCCGAGGACAATAGCCATATCTGTGCGGATTTCCCCGCCAATCTGCGCCAAATCTCCTACTATTCTAGCACATTTCCCATAAGATTCCAAATATCTTTTAATATCTTCCGCGGTCTCGTGTCCAATATCCTTTTCCGCATCCGAAATAATGATAAAATTGTCCATATCCTCACGCCTTTCCACTACAGCGTCTCATGCGCCCGATGTACCAAAGCCTGTATCTCCCGTTTCTCATCCTCTCCTGCCGGAAGACACTCTGTACCGTTTTCCATATAGAGCAGATATTCTATATTGCCCTCGGGCCCGCGTATCGGGGAATAATCGAAACCGAGAATATTAAAGCCAATGCTCCGCGCATAGTTAATAACCATTGCAATCACTTCCTCATGCACCGATTTGTCCCTCACCACTCCCTTTTTGCCAACCTTTTCCCGTCCCGCCTCAAACTGTGGCTTAATCAGACAGACAATGCGGGCGTTTTCTTTCATCAACGCTTTCACCGGCAGAAGTACTTTCGTCAGCGAAATAAAGGCGACATCAACCGAGACAAAATCTACCGGCTCGCCGATATCTTCGGGCGTCACATAACGGATATTTGTGCGCTCCATAGAATAAACCCGTTCGTCCTGCCGGAGCGCCCACGCGAGCTGGTTCGTTCCCACATCGACGGCATATACATAGCGGGCGCCGTTTTGCAGCATACAGTCGGTAAAGCCGCCCGTCGACGAACCGACGTCCATACAGACGGCATCCTGACATTGCACGGCGAACACTTCCATTGCCCGCTCCAGCTTATAACCGCCGCGGCTGACATATTTCATCTTCCGGCCCCGCACTTCAATCTCCGCGCTGACAGGAAACATCTGTCCGGCCTTATCTTCCCGCTGATTCCCGACGAAAACTTCGCCCGCCATAATGATTGCTTTCGCTTTCTCACGGGAAGCTGCCAGTCCTCTCTTGACTAACAGCACATCCAAACGTTCTTTTTGTTCTTTCACTGCTGCACAACCCCGCTCACTTTCTCTGCCACCGAGGCAGCATCCATTCCATATTTTTCATATAATTCTTCCGGCAATCCGTGTTCCACAAACCGGTCTGGAAAGCAAACCGATACACAGCGGTGGTAAATCCGCTCCTGCAAAAGAAAAGCCTTGATTTTTTCCCCAAAACCGCCGCTTGCCACATTGTCTTCCATCGTGACAATGACGCGGTGCCTTACCGCCAGACGGCGCACCAAATCTTCATCGAACGGTTTCACAAACCGCATATTCACTATCGTAGGAAATATTTTTCTGCTCTTGAGAATGTCCGCCGCAGCCAATGCCTTTTCTACCATGTTGCCGACCGCTAACAAGAGCACATCTTTCCCCTCGCACAGCACTTCCGCCCTGCCGAACAGAAACGGCTCCCTGTCCTCTCTCTTCATCTGAAAAGCTTGTCCTCTAGGATAGCGGACGGCTGCCGGCCCATCGAAGCCGACGGCAAAATCAAGAGCCTGCACAAGCTCGTCGGCATCCATAGGGGAAATCACCGTCATATGCGGGATAGACGTCAGATAGGAAATATCATAAATTCCCTGATGTGTCTCTCCGTCGCTGCCGACAATACCACTGCGGTCTACGGTAAATAAAACCGGCAGACGGTTCAGGCATACATCGTGCAGCATCTGGTCATACGCCCGCTGCAAAAAAGTAGAATACAGCGAGACAATCGGGTGCATGCCGCCGGCAGCCAATCCCGCCGCAAAAGTAACGGCGTGCTCTTCAGCAATGCCAACGTCAAAAGCCCTGTCCGGATATTGTTCGGCAAACGCTTTTACCCCCGTCCCATCCGGCATGGCGGCGCATACGGAAACAACGTCTTCCCTCTCCCCGCCTGTCTGCAGCAGCCATCGCTCAAATATATTCGTATAACTTAACTCATCGTTACTAAAAATTTCACCTTTTTTTACATCATAAGGACCCACGCCATGAAACGCTGCCGGATTTTGCTCGGCCGGCTTATACCCTTTTCCTTTTTTTGTGAGTACATGTACCATGACCGGCTGGTCTGCAATGGAAAATGCCGTTTCAAACGCCGTCAGCATCTCTTGTACGTTATGTCCGTCAACCGGGCCGATATAAATCAAACCCATGTCCTCAAACAACATCCCCGGAATGAATAAATGCTTTAATGAATCTTTCGCCCGCTTTATCCTCTTCGCTATCGGCTGTCCGACATTGGGAAGTCTGTCTAAAACATTTTCTACATTTGCTTTCAAACTACGATACTTCTGATTGGCGCGAATTTTCCCGAGATAGTTCGACATCCCGCCTACGTTTGGCGCAATCGACATCTTATTGTCATTGAGAACAACGACCATATTTGTTTTCAGCGCCGCTGCATTGTTCAGCGCCTCAAACGCCATACCGCCCGACAAAGCCCCGTCGCCGATGACAGCGACTACCTTTTCGCTTGTTCCACGCAAATCTCTGGCTTTCGCAAATCCCTGCGCCACCGAAATCGACGTGGAACTATGCCCTGTATCAAAACAATCACAGGGATTTTCATGTACTTTCGGAAAACCGCTCAAACCTCCCAACTGGCGAAGACTGACAAAAGCATCTGCTCTTCCGGTCAGCAGTTTATGGACATACGACTGGTGTCCTACATCCCAAATAAGTTTGTCCTCCGGAAAATTCAGACAGAGATGCAGAGCCATGGTCAATTCCACCGCTCCTAAATTGGAAGCAAGATGTCCTCCCGTCCGGCTTATGTTTTTCACTAATTTGACGCGTATCTCCTTAGCCAGACGTCGGTAATCCTCCGGTTTAATATTCTTAATGTCATTTTCCTTTACAATCCTGCCTAATAACGTTTCCACTTTCCTCGTTCCTTTTCTACTTTTTTCTCTCGATTAGTGAGCGCATCAATTCATGGAGAAACTTCTTTTCTTCCTGATTTTGCACTTTCATGCCATCCAATACGGACAATCCATCCTCTGTACATTCTTTCACTTTCTCCCTGCTTTTGTCAAGTCCGTGTATGGCAACATATGTTGATTTTTCATTTTTTTCATCACTATGAACAGGTTTGCCAATAACCTCTGCGTCTCCTACGACATCAAGCAAATCGTCCTGTATCTGAAAGGCAATTCCAATTTCGGTTCCTATCTTCTCAGCCTGACGCACAACCGCTTCGGAAGCTCCCGCCAAAATGGCTCCAATCATCAAACTAGCTTCAATCAAGGCCGACGTCTTATTCTTGTAAACATAGGAAAGCATTTCTTCCTCCACAAAACGACCGTTGTTCTCAACATCAACAACCTGCCCGCCTACCATACCATACACACCGGCTTTGTTTGCCAACACTTTTAAAGCAGCTCCGATACACACTGCATCTGTCTCACTGTCAAATGCCATAAAAGCTGTTTCATATGCAGCATTAAGCAGTGCGTCTCCGGTAAGAATCCCCATTGCCTCCCCATACTTTTTATGAGTTGTCAGCTTTCCTCTCCGGTAATCATCATTATCCATGGCCGGCAAATCATCATGCACGAGAGAATAAGTATGAATCATTTCCATCGCCATCATAAAGGGACGGATTGCCTTTTCATCCGCGCCTCCCAGCATGCCGTACATCTCATACATAAAAAGAGGGCGCAGTCTCTTTCCTCCTGCCAGCAGACTATAGTTCATCGCCTCGAAAACGGTTTTCGCATACCCCTCTTCTCTTGGCATATAGGCGGCAAAACCCTGTTCCACATCTTCTATTTTTTCCCTCAAAAGACTATCCTTCATCCTCTTCTCCCTCTCTCATCAGTATCTGGATTTTTTTCTCTACTTTATCTATCGTCTGATTTCCCTGTTTTACCAATTCCATTCCCTCCGAGAAAACCTGATACGATTGCTCCAGCGTCAACTTCTCCTGCTCCATTTTGCGAACCGTCTCATCCAGTTTTTCCATAATCTCTTCTAATTCCATCCGTACCTCCTATTTTCCATCCCGCGGAATAACTTTTAGCGCCTGCGCTTCAATAAATCCGTCCCGCATGGTAACGGTAAATGAATCTCCCTCGCTGACCGCCTCAATGCTGTCTATCATAAATCCATCCCGATGTTCAATAAAAGCATATCCGCCCGCTAACCGTCTCAAAGGGCTCATGGCGTCCAGCCGCCCTGCCAGCAGTGAAAACGCATATTTCTTATCTTTTACCGCCTGCTCCATATATCCCAGCAGACGCTCTTCCATATCCGTCAGATACTGACGCTTCTGCATCAATTGATTCTGGGGATTGAGAAAACGCAGACGTTCTTCTATATACTCTAAGCGCTCCTGCATGTCCTCCATCTTTTGGAAAAAGGCCCGGAACAGACGGTCTTTATGATTACTGATACGCTCCATCACAAGGCGTACGTCACAGACGGCAAGTTCTGCTGCCTCGGACGGCGTCGCTGCACGACGGTCTGCTACAAAATCGGCAATCGTATAGTCCGTTTCATGACCGACGGCCGAAATAACAGGGGTGCGGCAGTAAAATACGGCATCCGCCACAATCTCTTCGTTGAACGCCCATAAATCTTCCATGGAGCCGCCGCCCCGGCCGATAATAATCACATCGACCCCTGTCTTATCCAATGCCTCAATGCCTTTTACAATTGTTTCTGCGGCGCCCTCGCCCTGTACTTTCGCCGGATACAAAATAAGCTGCACATACGGATTGCGTCTCGTTGCAATATTTATCATATCCTGTATGGCGGCCCCTGTCTCCGCTGTGACAATCCCGACGGTTTTCGCATAGGCAGGAAGCGGCAATTTCCGTTCTTCATCAAAATATCCCGCTTCCTGCAGCTTTTTTTTCAATTGTTCATATCGCTCACTCAGAATCCCGTCTCCGGCCAATACGATTTTCTTCGCATATAATTGATACTTTCCATCCCTCTCATATACGCTGATAGAGCCGCCAACAATCACTTCTTGTCCATTCTCCATCCGAAAATCCAGCCCGCCGCGGTCGCCGCGAAACATGACGCATGTCAACTGGGAAGCCTCGTCTTTAATGGAAAAATAAATATGCCCAGAGCTATGATATTTGCAATTGGATATCTCGCCTTTTACAAATACAACCGACAGGGCATATTCTCTCAAAAACATATTTTTAATATACTGATTGACGGAAGAGACGGAATACACTTTTCCTCTATTCATTTACAATCTTTCCTAAAATTCCGTTGACAAAAACATAACCATTTTCTTCTCCATACATTTTTGCCAATTCCACTGCTTCATTGATTGCTACGCCAACAGGAACACTTTCATCATAGAGTGCTTCAAAAACTGCCAAGCGCAAAATCGCCAACTCGGCCTTTGCAATACGGTCCAGTTTCCAGCCCTTTGCATTTGCCGCAATTTTTTCATCTATATCCGGTAATTTCTCTGTCAGCCTGTCTATTTTCTCGCGAATTTCCATTTCATTTGTCTCTGACAGCTTTTTTTCTGTCAGGAAATTCGCCATCTGTTCTGTAAATTCTTCCTCTTCATAAAAATTGTATTGGAACAATAAACAGAAAATACATTCTCTTATCTCACGTCGTGTCATAATTATCCTCTTATTCCTGCTCAAGGCTCACTCCGGCAATGCGGACATTGACCTGTTTTGCTGTAAGACCTGTCATTGAATTGATTGCCTGCGCCACCTTTTCCTGTACCTGCTCACAGGTTTTCGGAATATTATAACCATATTTCATGACAATTGCCAGTTCGACTACGGCAGTACCATCCTGAACCTCAACTTTAACTCCCTTAGACAAATTTTTAGCTCCGAATCTACCCGCCAATTCATTGGCAAATCCACCTGCCATCGCTTCGACGCCTTCTATCTCAGCCGCCGAAATCCCCGCAATACTGGCAACTACCTCATTGGCAATCTGAACTTCTCCGATTCCCGAGTGCTTTTCAAAGGAATCGCGTTTCATCTCTGTCATACTGTTGTACCTCCTATTCGTATGATACCATACAACTTTGCAGTTGTATTATGTATTATAACAGATTTATTTATTTTTGCCAACAGGGGAAATAACAATTTTATCGGCGCTGCACTCCGTCTTTCGTTTCACTACATCTTCAATTTGAGCAATCTGCTGCTCTGTCAAATCTTCTGCGTTGACGACAACATCCACACTGTCTGACAAAATAGTAACTACCGCTTCTGCAAACCCTTTTGCCGCCAACAGGTTCTCCGTTGCCGTTTCCTTTTCATTCACTTCCGTCATTTTTACAATTTCATTCATTGCCTTATCTTTCTGTGCATTGGACGCATTTTTGTTATTTACCAGACTTGTAAGCGTTTCTTTGTTCTTTGCTCTTGTCTGTTCACGTGACAACTTTGCCTCTTCAAAATAATTTCCTTTTACCGTATTGCTTACCAACACCGCCTCCCCGGCATTTTCCTTGGAAGACACTTTCTCATTCGAAGCAGTTGCCGCTGAACCGCTGACAGAGTCATCTTCATCCAGCACAATATCTTCCTCTGAAATGTCGCTTACTTGTGCATTTTCTTCCGTACCGCCCGTGGACATGGTCATCTGCTCTTTGTCCGTAATACTCATATAGCCGGCAATAGCAACCATCACCACCAACGCCGTAATAATAATTTGATTTTTTTTCAAGACTTTCTTCACTCCTTTGCCTCCTTGCTCTTCATTACTTTTATTTTATGACTGTCAATGGAAAATAATGCACTAACTGCCTCTGTAATTTCTCTTTTTATGACGGAATCATATCCTCCCTCGCAGACAATCGCAATTCCTTCTATTTCAGGCTCCCTTTCCTGCACAATATAGGGAGATGAATTTCGCTCCTGATTTTCTACTAAAACCGTCTTCTCCTCGTTGTTCTCCCCCTTACTCGTATTATCCTTTAACGTCACTTTCTCATTGGACGCTTTCAAGGTAATCATAACATCCACCCCTCCCACGCCATCGACTTTTTGCAGCAGACGGCGCAGTTCCTCCTCTCTCGCCTGCTTATACTCCTCGGATGAATCGCCTCCCTCCTGCGTCGGCGCCTCTGTCGCAGAATTCATCACCGCCTCCTGCTCCTTTCCTCCCCACGAAAGTACCATGAGAAAAACGCCGCACAGAATAACAATACCAAGTTTCAGCAACCCGATTTTATGAATCAATTCCTTTATCTGTTCCACTCCGTCAGCCCTCCTCGATAAAAATATTATCCTTTTCCACCCCATACCGCAGCGAGAGCGATGTAATGACGGAATCTAAAGAGTCCGGCATCTTTTCTACTTTTATGCGGATACTCCTTACCTCTCCCTCTCTTATACGGACGGTACATCGTTCCGGCTTTGCTCCTGCCAAACCGGCTATTTCCGTGCGCAACGCCTCTTCGTACTGCTTCCGTGCTTTTTTTTCATATTCTTCTCCCAACAGAGCTATCTCTTTTTTTGTCTGTTCTGCCTTCTGCCGGTAATCTGCCTGAACAAGATAATCTTTCCAATCCTTTTCTTTCCCCATAAGCGACAACACCGGCACAAGAAACATTACCATCACAATCAGTCCCGTTGCATACGACAGATACTTTCGGTACTCGCTCTCTACAAGCAGATTGCCAATCATGGAGGCAATCAGTAAAAATACAACGATATGCCTCATCATTTCCATTATCGTCTCCATATCATCCACCCTTTCACCCCATCGTCATATTCGTACACACAAGCACAATTGTGATGGATAGCACAAACATAAGCGCCCCCGCCAACACATAGCCGAGCAGAAGTTTTCCGCTTGCCGCTGCCGACTGGAGGACGGCGGCAATCCGTCTGTCACTGACCGGCTGTACTATAGCGCTGCCGATTTTGTAAAGCAGGGTAAACAGAAGTATTTTCAGAAGAGGATAAATACAAAGCAGGATAATAGCGATAACTCCGCCGATACCTACCGCGCTTTTAATCAGCACCCCGCTCCCAAGCATTGTATCCATTACACTTCCTACCGTATTCCCTACCCCCGGAAGTCCTTTTGCCGACTGCCACAGAGCATTATTTTTCACCTTATCCATGACCGGCAAAAGCATCCCCTGTATCCCCTGATAGCCGAGCAGCACGGCAAACAAAATCTTAACGCTCCACCGCAAGACGCTGCGAAGCAGTTCCACCATTCTTGAAAAACGGTTTTCGGCAAGCTGATTGACGATATTCATAAAAAAGTAAATCTGCACGCCGGGAAGCAAAAATCCGGACATAAGCATTTCCAGAATCCCCATGGCAATCAGCATCGTCTCATAAAATAACAGGGAAGTCTGTGTTCCTCCTCCGTAACAGAGCGCCAGAGAAAAGGAGGGAATAAGCGCTTTCATAAAATCCACGAGATGTGCCAATGCTTCTTTTGCCACCTCGAATACAAGATAAAATCCGGAAGATACCAATCCGGTCATAAGTAAAAATACAACATAAAATCCGGTCTCTCCCAACTCCCTGTCGCCAAATGTTCCGGCAAACCGCACAAAAATGCCGGCAAAGACAGCAAGCGCCAATATGCGAAGCAGCGTCTTCTTCTGCTCCTCCATCCCGTCTTCTAAATGCCCCACGAGACCATCTATAAGATGAAAGAAAGAAAACTCTGCTTTCCCTTTGACGACGTCCGCAACGTAACCGCTCAAAGAAAACGATGTTTCACCGGCATTTTTGGCAAAGATTTCATCCGTCTCCGCCAAATCAATCTCCTTTTGCCAGTCCAATTGTGGAACGGTTTCCGCGGCATATATTTTTTCAGGTATCAAAACCGCCAACAGGATACCGGCCGCTAACACCCATCCTCTCATGCACTCCTCCAATCCTCGGGGAAACCGTTGACCCCCGTATCATCGCAGCATTTCCCCAACTGTCTTCAACAAAGCTTCCAGCACCGGAAAGCTGACAAGCAGCATACTTATTTTCCCTACCATATTAATCTGTGCCGCGACAGCCCCATTGCCTGCGTCGCGGCATATACTGACAACAAGCTGGGTCAAATAGGCAATGCCAACCATTTTCAGCAATATCGTCAGGTACTCCTCCCCGACGCCGATACTTTCCTGCAGCTCTTCAATGCGCTCAATAATGGATTTCAGTGAGCTCACTCCATACAGGGCAAGTAAGACTGTTGCCCCGACAGTAACTGCGATTGCATATTCCCGTTTTATACTACCCGCCATCATCGTTAGAAAGATAATACTAATTCCAAGCACCGCTATTTTAATCATACTAATCCCCCTGTTTGCTCTCCTACGCCGTCAGATAGAAAACATATCCTGTATGCTTTCAAATAATTCTGATATGTACGGTATAATCCAAAACAGAACAAGTATCAGACCCGCCAGACTGACAATAAACGCCTGTTCATCCCTCCCTGACTGTTTTAGTATCTGATTCAAAATAGTAACCAGTATTCCTACCAGTGCGATTTTAAAAATAATTGTTATTTCCATGTAATTCCTCTTTTCTGCACTTTCTTATCAATTTTTTCTATCTTTATCTGCTATAGCAGGACAAGACACAAAAGAAATCCTCCAAAGGTTCCCACCACCGGATAGAGTTTTGTCTGATTCTTTTTCTCTTTCTCATAGCAGGAAATACTTTCTTCCAGCCTCTTCATACAAAGTTCCATCGCGCGCACCTGTAACTCAACATCCAAATTCCCCAATGTATTCCCGAGACGGATGAATTCTTCATAGTCCCCCGCGCCGAGCAGACGGCGTCCGAATACATTTTCTATCGACTCCCGCCATACCTTTTCTACCGTCCCGCCCCTCTCCTGCAGCCTTTCGCTCACCGTCTGAAAAAAGAGACGGCTGTTTCCGTGAAGCCGGAGAGCAACGGATAGACAAGCTTCCGGAAGCGGTACTCTTCCATATTGAATCTCTCCTTTGAGAAGCGATATCCCACACTGTATATCCTTTGTCGTCTGCAGCCGGTACAAATACTGTGTGCGAAGCCATATTCCCACACAGACGCTGCCAATCATAATAAGCATTCCGCCACACCATCTCATCCCCATATCTGCTGCCCCCGTTGATTATAAATTCCCGTTACACTTCCCGGTTTCCGGCTCCCGTCAAGCAGGATATACCGATGAAACAACCCCTTTTCTCTTATTGGTGATAAGTCCTCGCCATGCATGGTAGCCAACAGCGAACACCCGCTGACAAGCGCTTTGTGCATCGCCCTGTCATCCTCTTTCAATCCAATCTCATCGACGGCAATCACATCCGGCCCCAGCGAGCGCAGCGCCATCTCCATCCCGACTGCCTTAGTACATCCGTCAAGCACATCACAGTTCGGGCCGACGTCCCGCTGTGGGATTCCCTGATAACATCCGGCAATTTCCGAGCGCTCGTCGATGAGAGAGACATTGAACCGAGCGGATACGTTGCGGACGATATCACGCAGCAGCGTTGTTTTTCCCCCTCCGGGCGGCGAGACAAGAAGCGCCGAATATAATTGTTTCCCATGAAGCAGATAGGGCATCAGCCAATCCGCACACCCTCTTTTTTCGTGCGATATCCGTATATTCAGACAGGTAATCTGACGGAGTGTGCGTACCTGCCCCTGCTCCATGACAGCCCGTCCGGCAACGCCAATCCGATGTCCGCATGGAAGCGTCATATAACCGCGGCGGATTTCTTCTTCAAATGCATACAGGGAATGCTGACTAATCTGTGACAGGATTTCCTTACATTCCATTGCCGTGACATCGGATTGCTGTCCCTGCGGAATATGTAGTTCTCCCCGATAACGCAGCGTCATCCGCCTGCCCTGACGAATGCGTATTTCCTGAACATTCTCCCAATCGCTGTCGTATCTTCTGACAATGGCCGCCAGCCGCGACGGCAGCATTGAACAAATTTCCTGTCCCTGCATCAAAGCTCCCCCTTTCGTCCTGTTCCGGTTTCGCAATACACATTTGTAACATATATATGCCTGTCCGTTTGGATTATTCCTTGATGAGGACAAGTTTTTGTGCTACACTCTTCACAGATAAACTTATTCGGAGGTTACTTATGGAATACGGATTGATTGGCGAGACACTTGGTCACAGCGTCTCAAAAGAAATTCATGAACTACTGGCAGACTATACTTATGAGCCACACCCGCTATCCCGTGAAGAATTTCCCGCTTTTATGGAAGAACACCCTTTTCGGGCAATTAACGTAACAATTCCTTACAAACAGGATGTCATTCCCTATCTCACGGAGATGGACGACGGCGCAAGGGCAATCGGAGCTGTCAACACCATTGTAAACCGCAATGGCAAACTCTATGGATACAATACCGATATGCCGGGCTTTATGTATATGGTAAAAAAACACGGCGTTGATATGACGGGGAAAAAAGTCGTTATCTTAGGAAACGGAGGCGCCTCGCAGGCCATACAGGCAGCCATTCGGGAAATGGGAGCCGGGCAACAGATTATCGTGGGCCACCGCACGATGAAAGAGGGCGTAATTACCTACGAAGAGTGTTTTAAGAAACACAGTGACGCTACAATTGTCATAAATACAAGCCCCGTTGGCATGTATCCCAACACAGACGCTTCTCCCGTCGATTTAAGCCATTTTCCACAATGTGAGGCCGTTTTCGATATCATTGCAAATCCTTTGACGACAAAACTGACGGCACAGGCCCATCAACTCGGAATGATTGGCGTTACCGGTTTGGAAATGCTCGTAGCCCAGGCAAAGTACGCCGTAGAAATATTTCTTGATACTGCGATTGATGAAGCAAGGATTGATGAAATCTATCGGCAGTTAAAGGGAGGAAAAAACAAGTGAAAATATGGAATACCAATAATAAACAGGGATTAAACATTATCATTGTCGGCTGCGGAAAGGTGGGCGCGGCGCTGACCGAACAACTGATTAAAGAAGGACACGATATTACTCTCATCGACAAAAATGCCGGACGTCTGCAGGAAATTGCCAATTATTATGACGTCATGGGTATTGTCGGAAATGGGGCAAGTTATAATATTCAGCTTGAGGCCGGGATAGAAAAGGCGGACTTAATCATTGCTGTCACATCCTCCGATGAGCTCAACGTCCTTTGCTGCACCATTGCCAAACAGGCGGGCGACTGCGCCGCCATTGCCCGTATCTGCTCACCGGATTACAATCAGGACGCCGGCTATCTTCGCGAAAAACTGGGACTGACGATGATTATTAATCCAGACTTGGAGATGGCGCGGGAGACGGCGCGAATACTATTTCTGCCGACCGCTTTGGAAGTAAACTCCTTTGCGCACGGACAGGCGGAGATGATTAAATGCCAGCTGCCGCCGGACAATATACTGGCAGGCATGTCGATTGCTGATTTGGGAAAAAATATTTCCTCGGAAATTCTCATATGCGTAGTAGAACGCGACGGCGAAGTATATATTCCGGACGGCTCTTTCGTTCTGGAAGAAAACGATACCATTTCCTTTGTATCATCCCGCAGAAGCATACGTTCCTTTCTACATAAAATTGGCTTTCAGACGAAACAAGTAAAAGATACTCTGATTGTCGGCGGCGGAAAATCTTCTTATTATCTCGCCCATCAACTGTTACAAATGGGAATAGACGTAAAAATAATCGAAAAAAAAGTGTCTCGGTGTGAAGAATTGAGCATTCTGTTACCGGAAGCGATTATTATAAACGGCGATGGAACCGACCAGGAACTGCTGAAAGAAGAGGGGTTAGAACAGGCCAAATCTTTTGTTCCGCTGACCGGTATCGACGAAGAAAACGTCATGCTGACACTCTACGCCAAGCAGGTTTCCAATGCCAAGGTCATTACTAAAATCAACCGCATGACATTCAAAAATGTCATTGGCAACTTAAATCTCGGCAGCGTCATTTATCCACGAATGATTACTTCCGAGGCAATTATCGCTTTTGTGCGCGCCAAGAAAAATTCCATGAACAGCAATATTGAGACGCTGTATCATCTTTTTGATTCACGGGTGGAAGCGATTGAATTTATGGTCGACGAAGCCTCGGAAGTAACCGGACAGCCGCTTATGAATCTGGACTTGAAAAAGAATTTGCTTGTCGCCTGCATTTACCGTAACGGCATTGCAAAGATACCAAGTGGTCAGGATAATATACAAGTTGGCGATACGGTAATTATTGTTACCACCCATACCGGTTTTGACAAACTAACGGATATTTTGGCTTAAAAAAGAGAGGTTGTCATTATGAATCGTTCGATGATTGGTTATATTTTAGGATACATTTTGAAAATTGAAGCTATTCTTCTTCTTTTACCATGTGCTGTAGGCGCCATCTATCGGGAGAGGGAAATTTTAGCCTATCTTATTATCGCAATATTATGCGCGCTTTTCGGTATACTGCTCTCCTTACATAAGCCAAAAAGCAGCATTTTCTATCTTAAAGAGGGATGTGCTGCGACAGCCTTAAGTTGGGTTTTTCTCAGCTTATTTGGATGTCTGCCATTTGTCATTACGGGAGAGATTCCGTCTTTTACGGATGCTCTCTTCGAGACCATTTCCGGTTTTACAACGACCGGCGCCAGCATCTTATCTGATGTCGAAGCGCTCTCTTACTGCTCCCTCTTTTGGCGCAGCTTTACTCACTGGATTGGCGGCATGGGCGTGCTTGTTTTCCTGCTGGCTATCATCCCTTTGAGCGGCGGCTCGCATATCAATCTCATGCGCGCCGAGAGTCCGGGCCCGTCGGTTGGAAAACTGGTTCCCAAACTGCGCACAACCGCACGAATCCTTTATGTCATCTATTTTGCCCTGACCGTAGTGGAAGTTTTGCTTTTGCTCGCCGGAAATATGCCGTTGTTTGACGCCTTAACGACGAGTTTTGGCACGGCAGGAACCGGCGGATTTGGTATCAAAAATGATAGTCTTGCGGGTTATTCTGTTTACATCCAATGGGTTGTTACTATTTTTATGATACTGTTTGGCGTCAATTTTAACGCCTATTATTTAATCTTATTCCGAAAGTTCCGCAAAGCATTCGGAATGGAAGAAGTGCGCTATTATCTGATTATTATAGCCGCTTCCATCGCCGTCATTTTCTTCGAAATATGGGATTCGACGATGACTGCCGTAGAAGCGCTGACACATTCTTCTTTTCAGGTTGCCTCTATCATTACAACGACCGGATTTTCTACAATTGATTTTGATAACTGGTCACAGGCCTGTAAAAGCGTGCTCGTCCTTCTTATGTTTGTCGGAGCCTGCGCCGGAAGTACCGGTGGCGGAATCAAGGTGTCGCGTTTTGTTATTTTAATTAAAACGGTATCAAAGGAATTAAATTCCTATATCCATCCGAAAAGCATAAAGAAAATTAAAATGGACAAAAAGCCGATTGAACACGAAGTAGTACGTTCTGTCAACGTATACTTTATTACCTTTATGATTATCTTCTCCGCCTCGGTTTTTCTCATCTCTTTCGAGGGAAAAGATTTGGTTACGAATTTTACGGCAGTTGCCGCAACGATTAATAATATCGGGCCGGGATTGGAGATGGTAGGCCCGTCCCGAAACTTTGGCGACTTTTGTATCACTTCCAAATATGTGCTGATGTTTGATATGCTCGCGGGACGACTGGAATTATTCCCGCTGCTCATACTCTTGCATCCGGCGTTTATCCGTGATTTTTTTAAACGTCAAAAAAGAAAAGGAAAGGGCAGGAAAGTATGTGTACGGCAGATGGAATACGATAAAAATTCTAAGTAAAAATTGAATAAATTAGTTTCCTCCCTCATACAGTATAGCATATATCTTGTTAGGGAGGAAACTATGTGTAGCATTTCCGGCTTCTACAACCCCACTGCCAATTTTGAAGGTCAGAGGGATTATTTTTTGCACATTTTAGAAAACATGAAATCCTGTCTTCATCACCGCGGTCCCGATGAAAATGACTGTCATCTGGGCAGCCATTGCGGACTAGCCCATACCAGACTTTCCATTATTGATTTAGAAAACGGCCATCAGCCAATGTCAAGACAGATGGATGGTTATTGGTACCACATCGTCTATAACGGAGAAATTTACAATCAGCCTGTCCTCCGCAAGCAGTTAGAGGAGCATAACGTATCCATTCAAACAAATTCTGACACGGAAATTCTTTTATTATCTTTTATGACCTTTGGCGCTGATTTTGTCAAACAGATTGATGGTATATTTGCTTTTGCCATTTACGACGAACGTCACAATACATTGACGCTCTTCCGCGATTCTTTCGGGGTCAAACCGCTCTTTTATACGGTATTTGAGGGAACACTTATCTTCTCCTCTGAGCCAAAGGGGTGTTTCCAGTTCCCGGGCGTCAAAGCTGTTCTCGATTGCAGCGGCCTCAATGAAATACTCTCTCTGGGGCCGGCACGCAATCCCGGCTCAGGTGTATTCCGTGATTTTCATGAATTGCTGCCGGGTACTTATCTGACCTGCAGTCCATTCGGACGTCATGAGACAAATTATTACCATCTCGAAAGCCGTCCGCATTTTGATTCCTATGAAGAAACGGTAGAGAAAACATCGTTTCTTGTACAGGACGCCATATGCCGGCAAATGGTCTCGGATGTGCCGATATGTACGTTTTTATCCGGTGGTATTGATTCGAGTGTCGTATCTGCGGTCTGTGCCAGAGAGTTAAAAAAGAAAGGCAGACAATTGACGACCTATTCGTTTGATTTTAAGGAAAACGACAAATATTTCAAGGCAAATTCTTTTCAGCCGTCGCAGGACCGTCCTTTTGTAGACCAGATGGTTTCCTTTCTCGAATCCGACCATCACTATCTGGAATGTGATAATACAAAACAGGCTGATTTACTTACCCGCTCCGTCGACGCTCACGACTTACCCTGTATGGTAGATATTGATTCCTCCCTCCAATATTTTTGCGGGGAAGTGAGCAAATCCCATAAAGTTGTGTTGACCGGAGAATGTGCCGACGAGGTGTTTGGCGGCTATCCTTGGTTCCACCACGAAGAGATGTTAAATTCGGGAACGTTCCCGTGGACGCCGTCCCTACAGCCCCGCAAAACTCTTCTGTCGGCTGATTTGGTAGAAAAACTTCACATGGATGAATATGTCCGCCAAAGCTACCACAAAGCGATCAGTGAAATTAATGTTCTCCCCGAAGAAAATGAGACGGAGACGAACCGGCGGCGAATCGGCTACTTAAATATACGGTATTTCATGCAGACGCTTCTCAACCGTATGGACCGTACAAGTATGTTTTCCGGACTGGAAGCCAGAGTTCCGTTTGCTGACCGGACACTGGTTGATTATGTCTTTAACATCCCATGGGAGATGAAAGCCAAGGGAGGACTTGTGAAGAATGTCCTGCGCCAAGCCTCAAGAGGACTCCTGCCGGACGAAATTCTCTTTCGCCGCAAGAGCCCTTATCCTAAGACCTATCATCCCTACTATGAAAACCTTTTGGCAGAACGCCTGCGGGAAAAATTAGCTGACCAGCAGTGTCCGTTACACGGATTGGTAGATGAAAACGCACTCCGGCGCTTCCTGTCGAATCCAAAAGATTACGGCAGACCTTGGTACGGCCAACTCATGGCCGGACCGCAGATGATTGCCTATCTGTTGCAAATTGAATATTTCTTACGCAAATATGAAGTTACCATTTGTCTTACTTAATATCCATATTGAACGGGGAGCGCACAACCGGCTGGATTTGCCTCCCCTCAAATGCCGCTTCCATGGTTGCTTCGATATCTTCGAGATGAGCAATCATGGATTTTGGTTTTTTCTCGTAATCATCCTGTCCGAAAGGAACAAAATAAATATTTTTTGTCGTCATCAGCATGCCGATATTTTTCAGACTGTTTCCTAAGGCATCGTTTGTAGAAAGTGCGATAACGACCGGCCTGTCATTTCTCATATGCGCCTTGGCCGCCATTAACACAGGCGTATCCGTTATCCCTGCACACAGTTTCGCCATCGTATTTCCGGTACACGGGGCAATTACCAATATATCCAAAAACGCTTTGGGGCCGATTGGCTCTGCCTCCTGTATCGTGAAGATTCCCCTCTCCCCTGTCATCTCCTGTATTGCCTTAATATACTCTTTGGCATCTCCAAACCGGCAATTCACGGTCTGAGCTGTATTGGAAAAAATCGGGATGACCCGATACCCTTCTTCTACTAACCGCCTCACTACCCCTTTCATCTTATCATAGGTGCAAAAAGAACCCGTAAATGCAAGGCCTACGGTTTGCCCATTCTTCTTGCCCATTCCGCTAATCTCCCAAAATTGTTTTTATGATTACTTCCATAAGTATGCCGGCTGCTGACATCGGTGCATATTTACCCGGCAGTCCAAGACATAATTTGGCAGAAATATTCTTTTTTCGACAATATTCAAAATCAACGCCGCCCGGTTTTGAGGCAATATCAATAATAATACTTTCGCCCTTAACTTTCGAGAGCTGCGGTGCGGTGAGTACAAGCGCCGGCACCGTGTTCATAATAATATCGAACTGTCCGATATAAGCCGGTAAGTCCTCAAAAGAAATGGCCTGACAGCCATACGTTCTGGCACGCTCCCGCTTGCTTTCTTTGCGCTCCGCTACCGTTACCTTTGCTTTCCACGCCATTAGTTTATCTGCCAGTACGGCGCCGCACGTACCGTATCCGAGAACTAACACCCTGCTGTCCTGAATGCTGACACATCCCAACTGCAGCGCCTCGGCAATAGCTCCCTCCGCCGTCGCCACCGCATTACGGCTCGCGACTCCCTCCACTTTCATGTAATCAACAAAACGAATGCCCTTTTCCTCACCGTCTTTCCGCAGTTCAACAGGAAAATTGCATCCGTATACCGTCTGTCCCTTTTGCAGTTTATCCGCTATCGTCTCCAAATATTTTGCCGTTTGCGGCACAGGAAGCAAAACAGCGTCATGGTAGCCCGGCAGATAATCCTCCGTCTCCATCACTACATGGCCCTGTCTCCGTAACATCGCTGCCAGATATTTTTGCCGCGGTTCCTCACCCAGTACAAGAAAATGATACTTCCCCATCGTCCCAGCTCCTTACTGATTACTACTTATCTCTACTATATGTTTCATTTTCCCGACTGTTCTTCCCCGTCATAAGTATCTAAAAAGTGATGTTTCACACCATCTTTCTTGTATGCTATAATCGTACTCAGATTAACGTTTTCCACACTCCGGAATATATTCTTTTCGATATAGGGATTCGTCTGCCGGAGTTGACGGATTAACTCCTTTATCTCATAGCGCTTTGCCCCCTTTTCCCTGTTATCCTCGTTCTCGCAGTACTCCGTAAAGCGGCAGGCGCAGCGGATAAAATGTAAATCGTTATACCCAGCCCAGTGAATGATATCTTCTTCACGAATGAGATACAGCGGACGAATCAATTCCATTCCCTCAAAATTTGTACTGTGCAGCTTCGGCATCATCGTCTGAATCTGCGCCCCGTAAAGCATTCCCATCAAAATCGTCTCGATGACATCGTCAAAGTGATGGCCGAGAGCAATCTTATTACATCCTAATTCCTTCGCCTGATGATAGAGATGTCCCCGGCGCATTCTGGCGCAAAGATAGCACGGGGAAGTAACATCGTTTGCCACCGCATCAAAAATTTGAGAAGAAAAAACCGTGATAGGCACGCCGAGCAACTCGGCATTGTCCTGTATGCGCTTTCTGTTTTCCTCATTGTATCCCGGATTCATGACTAAATACACGACTTCAAAGTTCTTCTGTCCATGGCGCAAAATCTCCTGAAAAAGCTTCGCCATCAGCATGGAATCTTTTCCTCCGGAAATGCAAACAGCCACCTTATCCCCATCCTGTATCAGTTGATATTCATTAATCGCTTTCGTAAATTTACACCAAATCTCCTTGCGGAATTTTTTGACAATGCTGCGTTCAACCTCCCGCTGTCTCTGCCCTGCGGCATCCGGCTTCCTCTTATCCGGCATAATGCTATCTCTCCCTTTCTGTCAAGTCCTTAATCACTTCCGAAGCCAATATCAATCCCGCAACCGATGGCACAAACGCATTGGAGGCGGGCGCTCCTCTTTCCCCCTGCGGATACGGCAGACGGACAGGCTCTTCTTTGGAATACACTACTTTTAAGCTCCTGACGCCGCGCTTTTTCAGCTCCCGCCGCATCACCTTTGCCAGTGGACATACCGACGTCTCATAAATATCGGCGACTTCAAATGCCGTCGGCTCCATCTTATTTCCCGCTCCCATACAGCTGATTAGCGGCGTGTTATATTTTTCCGCTTCCACAATGAGCTGTATTTTCGCCGTCACCGTATCGACGGCGTCCACAACATAATCAAACTCACGGAAATCAAACAGTTCTTTCGTCTCCGGCAGATAGAAGCACTTATGAGCCCGCACATGGCAGTCCGCATTGATGTCATGAATACGCTCTTTCATCACTTCCGCCTTACCGCGTCCCAACGTACTATGTAACGCCACAATCTGTCGGTTTATATTCGTTATCTCTACCGTATCCTTGTCAATGAGGTCAATGGCGCCGATTCCGCTTCGCGCCAGCGCCTCCGCAGCATGCCCGCCGACGCCGCCAATGCCAAAGACGGCAACCCGCGCCTCTTTCAAGCGTGCCATGGCCTCCTCGCCAAATAATTGTGCGGTTCTGGAAAACTCATTTACCATAGTCACCCTCCATGACGGCAGACAGGACAAAATGGCGACGGTTCAGGTATCTCCACCGTACGGGACTTCATCGTCAGTCCGTCCAGTGTAAATACCTTTCCTGTCAGAAGTTCTCCTGCTCCCGTCAGATATTTCTGTGCCTCTAATGCCTGTATGCTCCCGATAATTCCCGCCACGGAGCCAATTACGCCCTCAGGAAGACTGCGGGATGAATTTTCTTCCGGCGGAACCTCTTCAAAAAGGCAACGGTAACAGGGCCCTTTCTCCGGTACATAAGTCATAACCTCTCCATAAAATCCCTGTATCCCCGCATGGCAAAACGGCTTCTTTGCCCTGACACAGGCGTCGTTTATGAGAAATTTAGCCGAAAAATTGTCAACACATTCCAAGACAAAATCATATGTCTCGATAATCGCGGCAATATTTTCTTCGCAGACCTGTTGCGGATAAAGTTGTACGGCAACATCGGCATTAATCTCTTTCACACGCTTTGCCGCAGACTCAACTTTTTTCATACCGATTGACTCATGCGAGTGAATGATTTGCCGCTGCAGGTTCGATAAGTCAGTCTCGTCCCAATCGGCAATGCCAATCTGTCCGACTCCTCCGGCCGCCAGATACATAATTGCTGGAGAGCCGAGACCCCCGGCGCCAATAACAAGTACCCGGCTCTCTAACATCTTCTCCTGCCCCGCAGCTCCTATCTCCGGCAGCCGCAACTGTCGGGAATAGCGCTCCCGCTGTTCCTCTGTCAAAGCCATAGTCCCTCCTCCCCTCCGGAGCTTTCTGCCTCCTATTTTATCTCTGTTACCGAATAATCTTTCTCTTCCACCGCCTGTTTCAATGTACTGTCGCTTATTTCTGCATTCAGTGTGACGACGGCGGTTCCCGTCATATGGCTGACTACGGCTTCTTCCACTTCCGGCAGAGCCTCCAGCGCTTTCTTTACGCTCGCTTCACAGTGCCCGCACATCATACCATCAATTTTCATTTTCTTTTCCATCTTCTCTTCCTCACTTTCTTTTTGACCAGATTCTATCTTCTCCTGTTCCCATGACACTTCTCTGATTTTGTAATCGTGTTTCGCATTATGAATCTTCTTCTGATTCAGACGAAGCGCATTCGTCACCACGCAGAAACTGGAGAGACTCATAGCGGCGGCGCCAAACATCGGATTGAGCTGCCAGCCCAAAAGAGGGAGCCAGACTCCCGCCGCCAGCGGAATGCCGATTACATTGTAAATAAACGCCCAGAAAAGATTTTCATGGATATTGCGTAACGTCCAACGGCTCAGGCGGATAGCCGCCGGCACATCTCCCAGACGGCTCTTCATAAGAACTACATCCGCCGCATCAATCGCCACATCTGTTCCCGCGCCAATGGCGATACCAATATCCGCTCTCGTCAGAGCGGGCGCATCGTTAATGCCATCCCCCACCATCGCTACCAGCCCTTTTTTCTGTAGCGAAACGATAACCTCTTCCTTGCCATCCGGCAGCACGCCGGCGACTACTTGATTCACTCCTACCTGACTTCCGATTGCCTTTGCTGTCTGTTCATTGTCTCCGGTCAGCATCACAACGCGAATCCCCATATTTTGCAATTCCCGCACTGCCTGTGGGCTGTCTTCCTTTATGACGTCGGCTACGGCAATCAAACCGAGCAGTTTGTTCTCCTTTGCAAAAAACAGCGGCGTCTTACCCTCTTGTGCCACCTGCTGCGCGCGGTCTGCCAGAACACCGTCTATCGGCGCCTTTGAGGAAATGTATTTCCTGCTCCCTCCCGCTATTCTGGATTTCGCGCACACTCCTGTCAGGCCGTTTCCCGGAAACACTTCAAAGTCAGAAATGTCGGGCGGCTGTAATTCCAACGATTTCGCATAACTGTTTACCGCCCGCGCCAACGGATGTTCGCTGCGGCTCTCGAGAGCATAGGCATATAGAAGTAATTCCCGAAAATCCACCCCTTCTTCGGTAAAGACGTCTGTCACCCGGGGTTCTCCCATCGTAATCGTACCTGTCTTATCCAGAGCGATGCATTGGATTTTACCGGCAATCTCCAGAGAAGATGCTGTTTTAAACAAAATCCCATGTTTGGCGCCCAGTCCGTTTCCTACCATAATCGCTACCGGAGTCGCCAGACCAAGCGCACACGGACAACTGATTACCAGTACGGAAATTGCTTTTGCCAGAGAAAAACCAAACGTCTGTCCGGCAATCATCCAGACAAGAAAAGTGAGAACGGCAATGCCGATTACAATCGGCACAAATACGCCAGACACTTTATCCGCCACTTTAGCTATCGGCGCTTTCGTTGCCGCCGCATCGCTGACCATTTGAATGATTTGCGATAAGGTCGTATCTTCTCCTACCCGCGTCGCCTCGCAACGCAGATAGCCGGATTGATTTACCGTCGCCGCCGAAACAAAATCTCCCTCCACCTTATCTACCGGAATGCTCTCTCCTGTGAGGGCGGACTCATTGACGGCGCTCATACCATCGACGACAACCCCATCGACCGGAATACTTTCCCCCGGACGGACGACAAAGATATCTCCCTTTTTCACTCGCTCTACCGGTACAGATTTTTCCTCACCCTGATGTATTATCGTAGCCGTTTTCGGAGCCAGACGCAGCAATCCTCTCAAGGCGTCAGTCGTCCTCCCTTTCGACTTTGCCTCTAACATTTTGCCTACCGTAATGAGCGTGAGAATCATTGCCGCCGATTCAAAATAGAACTCATGCATATAACTCATAACGGCGTCCATATCCATCTTCGTCTGTGCATCCGTCATGGCAAAAAGTGCGTATGTGCTGTAAGCAAAAGCGGCGCCTGCGCCCAATGCCACAAGCGTATCCATATTAGGGGAGCGGTGCCACAAGCTCTTAAAGCCACTGATAAAAAATTTCTGATTAATCACCATCACAATCCCCGTCAGCAGAAGCTGCAACAGCCCCAACGCCACATGATTTTCCGCCAGCGCAGCAGGCAGCGGCCACCCCCACATCATATGCCCCATGGACAAATACATTAAAAGGAGCAGAAAAGCAAGGGAACTCCACAACCGTTTTATCAGTATCGGCGTCTCATAATCCCTTAAAGCCTCTTCCGCACCGTCCGGCGTCTCTTTCATTTCAGAAACAAGCACTCCCTTTACGCTGGCGCTGTAACCGGCGTTGGCGACCGCCTCTAAAATTGCCTCGTCCTCCGCCTCTCCCTCGACTCCCATCGTATTTGTCAAAAGACTGACCGAGCAAGTCTCGACGCCTTTCACCTGTTTTACTGCCTTTTCCACGCGGGTACTGCAGGCGGCGCAGCTCATTCCCCTTACGTCATATTTTCTCATAGTCCCCTCCCGATTCTTCTCTGCTCTCTATATACATTGACGCACATTCATTCGACACTCTTTACTATCTCACATTCCCGGAAAATTATGTAAGTTTCCATTTTATAAAATAAGCCGGCAAAAACGCAGACGCTCTCACCGGCCAATGAATACTATTATCCTCTATCCGACTCTTACAGTCTTTTTAAATATTCTCCTGTTCTCGTATCAATCTGAATTTTATCTCCCTGATTGACAAAAATCGGAACTGCAACCTGTGCTCCGGTCTCTACCGTAGCCGGCTTGGTAACATTTGTAGCCGTATCGCCTTTGACGCCCGGCTCCGTCTCCGTAATCTCCAATTCGGCAAACATCGGCGGCTCAATGGCAAAAATATTTCCTTTATAAGAAACCATCTTTACATTATCATTTTCCTTGACAAATTTCATGGAATCCCCGACTGCTTCCTCTGTCAATGCAATCTGTTCATATGTTTCATTGTCCATGAAATTGTACATTTCACCATCATTATATAAATACTGCATTTCTTTCTTATCAATATGCGCCTGCGGATATTTTTCCGTCGGACGGAATGTCTTCTCCACAACGCCGCCATCTACTACATTCTTTAACTTAGTGCGGACAAAAGCTGCCCCTTTACCTGGTTTTACATGCTGAAATTCAATAATCTGAAATACCGTTCCATCAATCTCTACGGTCAAACCGTTTCTAAAATCTCCTGCTGATACCATAGTTTCCTCTCTTTCCGTCGTACAAAACGACAATAAATTCCTCAATAAGATTATAACACGTTATAAACATTTATCAAGTATTTCTTTGGCTATCTGACTTACCATTTTATGCTCCGTAGATACGATTACATCGGCGGCGCGCTCATAAAAAGGCTGCCGCTCCGCCATCAGTTTCCGTATGTACTCCACATTCATATTGTCATTCAGAAGCGGGCGGCTGTCACTTTCTTTCACCCGCTCAAAAATAGTTTCCGGTTCTGCCGTCAGCAGGACAACCGTTCCTATCGCCTGCAGTTTTCTTCTGTTGAGGTCACGGAGAGCCATGCCGCCGCCACAGGAGATGACAGCCGGTTTCATCGCTCCCAGCTCATCTATCACCGCCGTCTCCTGCTGCCGGAAATATTCTTCGCCCTCCTGCGCAAATATATCAGCAATTGTACGGTTTTCCCGTTCTTCTATCCAGCAATCCGTATCAATTTCCACGCGGTTTGTCTGGCGCTGCAATTCTCCGGATATCGTAGATTTCCCCACGCCCATAAAACCAATCAGTATAATATGCTTATTTCCGCTATAAATCTTATCAAATATCCGCCGCATATCCTCATAGTAAATCTGTCCCGGAGCAGAAGCCCTCTCCACACAGGCAAACGAAAGAACAGAGCCGTATAAGCCGCCATAGAGACGTGTCTGCCTGCCTAATTCTCCCATTGCCATCGTAATCAGAGGAAACTCCGGATATCTCTCTTTCATCGCTGCCGTAGCTTCTAGCAGCGTATCCACATCACTTTGTTCATGGGGCATGCAAGCCAGTTTTCCTACCGTACACCCCGCCTGCTTCGCCTGCTGCAATCGCTCAATTATATCCTCCCGCGTGGGAGTCGCCTCAAAATCATGGTACGAACCAATAATCTTCGTATAACCATCGGCATATTTCAGGCAGAGCCGCCGTACCTCTTCCTCACAACGCGCCACTTCAATATCAACATAGTCTGCCATTCCCTGCTGCAGGACAGCTTCGATAAAGGAAAAATAATCAAAGCGGGAAGCATTTGGTTCACCCCCCTCCGCTTCCGTGCGGAGGGTTACAATCAGCTCCTTTTCCCTTAAAATACTTTTTAACTCTGCAACAATACTCAATAACTCTCTCTCGTAACCGGCATAGAAATCAACACGCCACTCTGCCATGTCAACCGCTAAACGCGCATACTCCCCTGCTCTAGCCGTTATGCCATCCCGAAGAGATTCTACTATCGGCACACATAGTTTTGGTCTCATATTTTTCTCCATTTCTACTGGTACAATGAAAATTAAGTCTCTGATATATTCATTGTACTAGTTACCACCAAATAATGAATAGACCGATTGGAACGCCGGTTTCACTTTGAGATATTCGTCAAACAGACCGCAGTACAAACCATTCATGCTGTAACTGTAGTCATCCTCGCTCATCGACGGATTGTCAACAATGCCCCAGATGGAAATCGCTTTCAACGGTTTTTCCGGACGCTCTTCATTTATTTGCATATACGCCTCAAACAGCTTGCGGTAGAATGCCGCATGGGTGGCAAAAGTTTCCTCGTCGTTTAAGTAATTGCGCACCGCCAATTCCGTCACCTGAACGTCAACGCCTAAATCGGCAAACTTCTCTATCGCCGCTTTGACAAGCGTAACATCATTGTCGTTCATACAACCCGGCTGCTGCCCAAAGCCGCCAATGTAACTCTGCATTCCCATGCCGTCACACAATTTCATATAGTCGCCGTTATCATCCTTATGATACGTGTTTATGGACTTGATTAATTCACAGATAGCGTCTCGTTTCACCTGATAAAATGTGCTGTAATCATTGTAGTACAAGTCGATATCTGGATTTCCCATCTCTTGCAGCTTTTGTCTCGCATACAGAAATGCTAATTCCACATAATCGCTGCCGACATGTTCATAAAACAGATTTGTCTTTTTGCCCCTTAATTTGCGGACATGCCGTAAATCATCACCGGCATATTCTTTCTCATTATCACCAACTGCTTCATTTACTACGTCCCAGCAATAGATGACGCCCGGATACTTTTCTTCAAAATGAGTCAGCACTTGTTCAATATAGCTCTTCATACGCTTTTTATTCACTTCTGCGGAAGCATAACCATTTGAACTGTCATACCCCTCACGGAAGAACCAATCACACATATCCGCATCCCATACAAGCACATGTCCCCGGACTTTAATGCCATTTTCCTTGGCATAGTCCATAATGCGGTCTGCCCCTTCAAAATTAATAGCCGGCATGGAAGTCTCATCCTTATAATTCGCCTTTGAAGCAGTCCCATCCAGCATGGAATACGCTTTCATCTCATTTGCTGCCGTTATACTGTTAAAATGGTGTTTCATCACGGTTGTATATTTGGAATCGGAAATCGTACTGCCATTCATAACGGTTCCCATTTTGAATCCGTAGTTCCCCGCCAGTTCATAGAGCGAGGTGTAATTGCCAACCGTTTCCGTTATCTCACGCAAATCTCTCACTAACGTAATCGAATGAAGCGTAACTGTTGATTTCGCATCGCTTGGCAGATTCCATGAATTGTAACGCACACGGAGCGCATTCATGCTGCCGGAAAATGAAGAAAGAGAATATGAAAGCGTCTTCTTCTCCGTACCGGCGTCTCCGTGACCGAGCAGCGTGCTATCTGACCAGAACCCGGTTCCGTCCGGATAATAGGAAACCGATAACGGCGTTGATTCTTCTGCCGAAACCTCAATTAACACTTTTGTGTAATCACTCAAATCAATTTTCTCTTTGTCACTATTCATATAGAGACAGACGCCTCCGCCTCCATATTTATTGCACATGGTAAAAGTCATGCTTCCGTCTTCGTTGTAAACCGGTTCGCCGTCAAGAACTGCCGTTTCCATCAATGTCACCGCCGATAATGGCACTTTGACAAATTCTTCCGATGTATCCGGTTCCGTCGTCGGCGTGGCTTCGGCTGTTGCCGTCGGCTCCACTGTTGCTGTCGCTGTCGCCGTGGCCGTCGCTGTTGCTGTTGCTGTTGCCGTGGCCGTCGCTGTTGCTGTTGCCGTCGCCGTTGTTGTCGCTGTCGGTGTCGCCGTAGCCGTCGCTGTTGCTGTTGCTGTTGCCGTTGCTGTTGCCGTCGCTGTTGGCGTCGCTGTCGGTGTCGCTGTCGTCACTGGCGTCGGCGTTGCCGTCGTCATCGGCGTCGGTGTCGCTGTTGTCACCGGAGTCGGTGTTGCTGTCGTTACCGGAGTCGGTGTCGCTGTCGCCGTCGCTGTTGTTGTCGCCGTCGCTGTTGTTGTCGCCGTCGCTGTTGCTGTTGACGTTGGCGTCGGTGTTGCCGTCGTCATCGGCGTCGGTGTTGCCGTTGTCACCGGAGTCGGCGTCGCCGTCGCTACCGGCGTCGTTGTTGGTGTTGCCGTCGGCGCTGTCCCCTGATTATTGGAATCCGGCGTCGTTCCCGTATTGCCCGTGTCTCTTCCAAAAACTTTCACCTTACAAGTAAGTTTGTAACGCTTCTTACCTCTTTTTAACGTAGCGATAACTTTTGCGGAACCCGCCTTTTTAGCTTTTATTCTGGCGCTGTATTTTCCTTTTTTCTTTACGCTTACCAGTTTCTTCTTTTTACTCTTCCAGCTTACTTTGTATCCTTTGCCGTTTTTTACTTTAATTGTCTTTGATTTGCCCACGGAAATGCTGATTTTCTTTTTGCTTAATTTGGGTTTCTTTTTCTTTGCTTCCAAAATACTGCCCTCAGGCGCTAACAAGCTCATTATCAATGCTGTCACACATCCCCATGCTGCGATTGTTTGTTGTTGCCTTTTCATCTACATCTCTCCTTTTCTTTTTCTATTTCTATTATTTATTTCGGCGAATGAGTGATATTTTCACACCCATCCTCCGTAATAATAACAACATCTTCAATTCTCACACCGCCAAAACCCTCTATATAAATTCCCGGTTCCACGGTAATGACCATTCCCGTCTCAATGAGCCGCTCCTCCCGCGAAGAAAAGTTCGGGCTCTCGTGAATCTCCAGACCTAAAGAATGCCCCAGAGAATGAGTAAAATATTTTCCATATCCGGCCTCTTCAATAACATCTCTGGCCAGCGCGTCGATTTCCTTTCCTGTCAGCCCCGGACGAATACCCGCCAGCGCTGTCTGCTGCGCGCGCAGGACTATCTCATACATTTCTCTTTGTCTGGCATCCGCCTTGCCAATGACAACCGTTCTTGTCATATCGGAGCAATACCCCTGATAACGGCAGCCAAAGTCCATCGTGAGAAATTCTCCCTCTTCCAATTTCTTATCCGTTGGTATGGCATGCGGCATTGCCGAGTGATATCCGGACGCCGCTATCGTATCAAAACTCAGACCATCCGCTCCGGCCTCTTTCATATAAAATTCTAAAAGAGCCGCCACCTGCTTTTCCGTGAGCCCCGGCCGCAATTGTTCTACTATGCGGCTAAAAGCCGTATCTCCAATGGCCTCTGCCCTGCGAATCCGCTTTTGCTCTTCCTCCGTCTTTACCGCACGGTAAAAATCTACCTTATCCTGTACGGGAACACATATTACATCCCGTAACCCCTTTTCGGCAAAAGATTGATTCATCTTATTATAAAAAGCCACCGTCATAGCCGAATCTTCAAAACCAAGCCTTTTCACACAATCCTTTTGCAGCAATATGGTAAGGGTGTCGTAATACCCGTCTTTTTTCCACTCCACAACTTCACAATCCGCACATTCTTCACGCGCGGCCGCCGTGTAACGGGCATCGGTGACAACAATACGGCGTTCTCTGGACAGATAAACATACCCCTCTCCCGTAAACCCCGCCGCATATCGCATATTTGGTGTGCCGGTCAGCAAGAGCGCATCTATTTCAAGGGACTGAAATAATCTTTCTTCCATCTCTTTTCCCATCTTCTCTTTTTCTTCTCCTCCCGCTTCTTAATACGGTATTCTTTCAACACAATACTTTCCAGTTTTCGTTTCAAAACAATCTGGAACTCTTCTTTTTCATTTATCGGCTTTACAAGAAAATTTTTTAGTCCGATACGTTTCGCCCCGAAAATATCGGTAAATAACTGGTCTCCGACAAATACCGTATTTTCCGGCCTTGTATCCATCAGTTCCATCGCATAATAATAACCCTTTTTCGCAGGCTTATGCGCGTTAAAAACAGTGTGTACGCCTATCTTTTCATTGAAACTATGTACCCGCTTCTTTTTGTTATTTGAAATCAGGCAGCATTCAAAACCTATGCTCCGCAAGCGGGAAAAAAGTTTTTTCGCCTGCTCTGTCGCTTCTTTGCCATGCTCAACCAGAGTGTTGTCAATATCAAACAAAACACCCCGATATCCCTCCTGATATAGTTTTTCATAATCAATCGCATACGTTGATGACACCGTTGTGTCGGGAAAAAAGCGTTCAAACATAATGCCTTATCCTTTCCTGCTTATTTTGCCAGTGATTGCAAGTGAATGATAAACTGCTCTGCCACACGTCCAGAATGTCCTCCATTGCGCATACTCCATACATTTGCCTGCTGTAGCAGTTCTTCTTCACTGAGTACGATTTCCGGATGCTCCTTTGCCAATCCGAGTACAATCCTGTCAAATTCTTTCTTTTGCGGACGGTCAAAATTGATGCTGACACCAAAACGAGCGACCAGCGACAATTTTTCCTGTACCGTGTCAGAATGGTGCAGCTCATCCTGCGACATATCGGAGCGGTCGCTCCACGTCTCGCGAATCAGATGCCGGCGGTTCGACGTAGCGTAAATCAATACATTGTCCGGTTTCACTTCCATGCCGCCCTCAATAACCGCTTTCAGATATTTATACTCTACCTCAAATTCTTCAAAAGACAAGTCATCCATATAAATAATAAATTTATAATTGCGGTTTTTGATTTGCTCAATAATCTCTGCCAAATCCTGAAACTGATGTTTATATACTTCCACCAGCCGCAGGCCGCGATTGTAATATTGATTTAAAATCGCTTTTATGCAGGTCGATTTTCCCGTGCCGCTGTCTCCATACAGCAGACAGTTATTTGCCCGCCGTCCCTCGACAAACGCTTCCGTATTTTCGATAAGCTGCTGTTTCTGCCACTCGTAGCCAATCAACTGGTCTAACACTACGTCGCTCGTATGGGTAATAGCGGATAAAACTGTCTGCTCTCCGCGGTGGACAACGCGAAACGCTTTATTCAAACCAAATTTACCGACGCCATATCGTCTGTAAAAATCCGTCACCATATTAAAAATATCTTCGGCGTCCTTTGCCTTTCGCAAATTCTCCGCCAACGCACGGACTTTCTCACTGACGCTCTTATTGTAAGTATTTTCTGCTTTTGCCATCGAATGATAATGCGATAGAATATCAAAACAACGTATTCCCAGTTGTTCCTCCAATTGCGAAAAATCAAAATGGAAAAGATGGTAAAAGCATTCCATATCCTGTTTGACTATTGTATTGACAGTACCGTCATCCGATGCTCCCACCATTTCACAAATAATGCTGAATGGATTTTCATTTGTGGCAAGCACGTACGCAATATAACACTGCCACAGATTCTCATCAAAACCGTAACGCGTCGCCAAATCAAGCAGGCGGTAAATCTGGTCGTAAACAGCCCGCACCAGCTCCTCTTTCGTCGCATCTTTTTCGTACGCCGCTCTCTCAAAAATATCACTCAAACGCAGAAGAATGCTATCTTCTCCCAGTTGACCATACATTATTAATCGTGCTGTTTCACGATACATCACAATCACTCCTTACAACTTCCGGTATTTATGCACGCCAAATACCATTACATTTTATCCGGCGCCTCAAAACCAAGCATGCCAATACAGCATTCCAATACTCTCTGTACAAGACGAAGCAGCTTAATATAAGAGTTTTTCCTCTCTTCATCCTCTTCTGTCAGTACTTTTGTTTCGTGGTAAAAATGGTTTACGCTTTCCGACAATTCAAAAATATACTGACAGATTTTATTTGGGGCAAGTTCGGCATAAGCCGCCTCCATCATATCCGCAAATCTGCTTAATGTTAAGTATACTTTTGTCTCGCTCGCGCTTACCGGCGGCAAAAGCGTGTTATCGGATGACAAGACGCCGCCCTCTTCCTCATATCTGCCAATCAGTGACTTAATCCGCACAATCGTATACAAAATATACGGGCCCGTATTCCCCTCAAACGATGCGAAGCGCTCAATATCAAAAATGTAATCTTTGGACGCCTGATTGGACAAATCGCCATATTTTAAAGCCGCCAGTCCCACTTTGGCCGCGATTGCCTCCGCCTCGTCGCCGCTGTATTCACGGTTGTCTTTCATTTTTTTATATACTTCGGCATTAATCTGCTCGCACAATGACTGCAGACGAAGTACGCCGCCATCTCTCGTCTTGAATGGTTTCCCGTCTTTGCCGTTCATCGTGCCAAAGCCAATGAAGTTCAATTCGACTTCCGGCCGCACAATCTTCGCCTTTTTCGCCGTACGAAAGACCTGCGTAAAATGTAGCGACTGTCTCTTATCCGCCAGATAAATAATCTGGTCTGGCTGAAATAATTCCTCGCGCTCCACAATCGTTGCCAAATCCGTCGTCGCATACAGTGATGCGCCATTCGATTTTACAATCAGGCACGGCGGCAGTTCCTTTTTATCTCCCTCTTCGGAAATATCAACGACAAGAGCGCCCTCGCTCATATAGGCAATGCCGTCTTTTTTCATCTTCTCTACCATTTCCGGTATATAAGGCTGGGCGTCGCTTTCCTTTTTCCACAAGTCAAAAAAGACCTGTAAACTATCGTAATTGTTTTTCAAATCCTCGATGGAAACATTTAATATATGCTGCCACAGGGCACGATAGCCGCTGTGTCCATCCTGCAACTTTGCCGTTATCTCCTGTGCTGCCTGCAAATAGTCCTCATGCTCTTTTGAATAGGCGCTCGCATGCGGATAAATCTGCTCCAAATCACTTATCGTAAACGGCGGCTCCTGTGGATACTCTCCAGCAAAATCATCCTGAAAATACGGTAATTCCGGCTGTCTTGTTTTCACTTCCTGAATAATGAGTCCAATCTGTAATCCCCAATCACCAAGATGAACGTCACCAATCACATTATCGCCCATAAAGCGGCAAATGCGCTTAACACTTTCCCCGATGATGGCCGGACGCAGATGCCCCACATGCAATGGTTTCGCTACGTTTGCCCCGCCATAATCAATCACAATCGTCTTCTGCTTCTCCGGCAATGCCACGCCAAAACGCTCTTCCACATTCATGCGCTCCGCCTGCTCCGCTAAAAATTCACCGCTCACGGTAATATTAATAAACCCCGGATTCACCGCCTCAATCTGTGCAAAAACAGCTTCGCTGCTCAATTGTTCTACCACTTCACCGGCAATCTGAAACGGAGCTTTTTTGTATTCCTTAGCTGCAGCCATCGCTCCATTACACTGATATTGGCATAAATCCGGACGGTTACTCACACTAATCATTCCGTATTTTTCATCATATCCGGCCTTTACAAACCCATCTGTCACCTTTTCTCTCAAAATATCTATTACCTTTTTCATGGTATTCCCCCGTTTCTGTACAGATTTTCCATTTCCTTTTTATTCTAATCGTAAATTCAATTTTGTCAACAGTTCAAAATAATTTTCAAACGTTTTTCTGCAGCAGAGAGGATTATCAATAACGATTCCCTCCTCTCTCGTACCAATCAAGGCAAACGCCATAGCCATCCTGTGGTCTTCATATGTCTGAATTTCAACCGGATGTTCCCTCGAGGCCCTCACCTTGCCGAAATGAATCACCACTCCGTCTTCTCTCTCTTCGCAGGCAATTCCGAGGCGGTTTAGTTCCGTTACGATGCCTGTGATTCGATTTGATTCCTGCCGGCGGATATGCTCCACGCCGGTTATCGTTGTATCCCCCCACGCAAAGACGGCGATTGCCGCCAATGTCATTGTCTGGTCAGAAAAATTGCTCATATTGACTTCCACACCCTGAAGAACCTTTTCCCCATCTTTGTTTTCCGGCCCGCCAACAACAATTCCCTGCTCCGTATCTTCCACATGACATCCCATCAGTTCCAGTACACGGATAAAGGCAATATCCCCCTGTGTGCTGTCAAAATGGACATGATTGACTCTGATGCGGCCCCCATTTACGGCAGCCATCCCGTAAAAATAGCAGGCGGCAGATACATCGGGCTCAATCACATATTCGGCAGCCGTATAACGCTGTTGCGGCAACAATTCATATTCGTGTTCGCCGTGCTGCCTCATCTGTCCGCCAAACGATTTCATCATCTTCATCGTTATATCCACATAGGCCTTTGCGTCTCTCTTTCCCGTCAGATGTACGGACAGACCATCCGGACAAAAAACACTGTTCAGCAACAGGGCACTCAGAAATTGACTGCTTTCATCTATATTCAAATACACCTTGTCACATGACACATCCTCTCTTCCCAAAATGGAGAACGGAAAGGCGTATGACTCTTTCTTATATTCAAATTTTACTCCGAGGCTCTCCAACGCCTCCAGCAAAGGGCGCATGGGACGGCTGCTCATCTGCTCGGAAGCACTCATCTCGTACTGCCCTCCGGATAGAGCGAGCATCGCCGTCAGAAAACGGGCGGCTGTTCCCGCACTCCCCACATAAATATCCGCTTTCTTTTTAGGAATATGGGTTCCCCTGCCGTCTATCGTCACCTCATTGCCTGCCTCGTCAATAATAATGTTATATCCCAGTGTTTGAAGAGCATCCATAAACACGCGCGAATCATCACTGAACAGAACTCCCTTCAAAACACTTCTTCCCTCTGCCAAAGCGGCCAGAAGAAGCGCACGGTTGGTAATACTTTTGGAACCCGGCACGGTAACGTCAAATTCAGGCGGTGTGACAAACGGCTTCATCCGGTATTGCTTCATTCCCATTTCCTCCTCTTTCTATTTTCAAATATCAAATTTCCCTAATCCAATCCCATATATAAGAAAAAAACAGGGTTTCGCCAGAGAATGTAATTATACATACCCTGACGTTCCTCTGTCCTTTGCAAAAAACACGAAGACAACAATAGAATCACATTCACGCGAAACCCCGATACTTCATTTATTTACAGAAAGCCTTTACTTTCTCATAGATGCTGTCCGCATCCAAACCATATTTGGAAACTAATTCAACGGCAGGGCCGGATTCTCCAAATACATCATTGACACCAATCTTACATACCGGCGTCGGTGCTTTCTCGGAAAGCACGTCGCATACGGCGCTTCCCAGACCGCCGATAACGGAATGCTCTTCCACGGTTACGACTTTACCTGTCTCTTTTGCGGAAGCAACAATCAATTCCTCATCTAACGGTTTTATTGTATGTATATTAATTACTTTTGCATCAATGCCGTCCGCAGCAAGTTTCTCTGCCGCTTCCAGACAATTAGACACTGGAAGACCGGACGCCACGATAGTCACATCTTTACCTTCGCGGAGAACAACTCCCTTGCCAAGTTCAAACTTGTAATCCGGATTGTCGTTAATCACCGGTACTGCCAACCGTCCAAAACGCAAATAGCAAGGCCCCTTATGCTCATATGCCGCGCGTACGGCCGCCTTAGCCTCTACATCATCGGATGGTACAATTACCGTCATGCCCGGGATAGTACGCATTAAAGCGACATCTTCATTACACTGATGTGTCGCACCGTCTTCACCTACTGAAATACCAGCATGAGTCGCGCCAATCTTTACATTTAACTGTGGGTAAGCAATGGAATTACGAACCTGCTCAAAGGCACGTCCCGCTGCAAACATGGCGAAAGAACTGGCAAACGGAACTTTTCCCGTTGCCGCAAGTCCTGCCGCAATACCCATCATGTTACACTCTGCAATTCCGCAATCAATATGACGTTCCGGAAAAGCTTTTTTGAATACACCGGTCTTTGTAGCGGCAGCAAGGTCAGCGTCCAGAACAACAAGGTTGTCAAACTCTGCACCAAGTTCTGCAAGTGCATTTCCATAACTCTCACGAGTTGCAATCTTCTTTACTTCTGACATAATGACTCACCTGCTTTCTCTAATTCTTCCATCGCCTGTGCATACTGCTCGTCATTCGGAGCAGTTCCATGCCAGCTCGCCTGATTTTCCATGAAAGAAACTCCTTTTCCTTTCACTGTCTTTGCGATAATTGCCGTCGGCTGTCCTTTTGTTGCCTTTGCCTCGTCAAAAGCCGCTTTCAAAGCATCGAAATCGTGGCCGTCCACGTTGATTACATGGAAATTAAATGCTTTGAATTTCTCATCAATAGGATACGGCGTACATACTTCGTCAACAGCGCCGTCAATCTGAAGATTGTTATTATCTACAATAGCAACAAAGTTGTCCAGCTTGCGATGGCCGGCAAACATAGCAGCCTCCCAAACCTGTCCTTCCTGAATTTCCCCGTCTCCGAGAAGCGTATACACGCGATAATCTTCATCACTGAGTTTCGCCGAAAGCGCCATGCCGACTGCTGCAGATATACCCTGTCCCAGAGAACCGCTGGACATATCCACGCCCGGAATATGTTTCTTGTCCGGATGTCCCTGCAAATAGGAACCAACCTTACGAAGAGTTTTCAAATCCTCTACCGGAAAGAAACCACGGTTTGCCAAAGCAGAATAGTATCCCGGCGCCGTATGTCCCTTACTCAGCACAAAGCGGTCACGGTCTGCTTTATCCGGATTTTTCGGGTCAATGGACAACTCTTCAAAGAAAAGATATGTATAAATGTCTGCTGCTGAAAGAGAGCCGCCGGGATGTCCGGATTTTGCATGATAGACACCGGTTACTGCGCCCTTACGAACTTCAACAGCCATTTTCTGAAGTTCTGTTTTATTCATATTAATAATCCCCATTTCCGCGCTGTTTTTGCGCTTTTAATCTTTACTTTCCAAATACTGCGATATAGTCTTTCTGGAATTTATCAACACCAATATCCGTCAATGGATGCTTCGTCATCTGCTCGATTACACCATACGGCACGGTAGCAATATCAGCGCCTGCCAGAGCACAATCCGTAACATGAATCGGATTACGAATGCTGGCTGCAATAATCTCCGTATCAATCTCCGGGTCATTGGCAAAAATCTCAGCAATACTCTCAATCAAATCAATACCCGGCTGGGAAATATCATCTAAACGTCCTAAGAATGGAGATACATAAGCGGCTCCTGCTTTCGCTGCCAAAAGCGCCTGATTCGCACTAAAAATTAATGTCACGTTACACTTGATACCTTCAGAAGCAAGTACCTTTGTTGCTTTCAGACCTTCCACTGTCATCGGAATTTTAACAACCATATTCTCATGAAGCTTGGCAATTTCTCTGCCTTCCGCAATCATACCTTCTGCGTCCACTGTAGTGGCCTTAACCTCTCCGCTGATTGGCCCGTCCACAATAGAAGCGATTTCTTTCAGTACATCTTCCTGACTTCTTCCGCCCTCTTTGGCAATCAACGACGGATTGGTCGTTACACCACAGATTACACCCATTTCTTCGGCTTTTTTGATGTCCTCAATTTTCGCTGTGTCAACAAAAAATTTCATTCCTTTTACCCTCCTAAAAGTATATTTATTTCATATGCCTTATTATACAACTGAAAAGCATATAATATCAACCCCTTTTTACATTCCGTAGAAGCACATACCAGCCAAGGTTAATTTCACTACCGAATCAACCGGACTGCCGTACGAAAATTTGCGCGTGACTTTTCCTTTTCTGTCATACTCGGCAAAATTGCCTGCCTGCACATCCGTAAGTATCATATGTTCCCCCTGAACCTGTAAGCGATTGGCGACATTTCCGCCAAACTTCGAAGTCATAACAACTTTCAATCCTCTTTTTTTTGAATCCAACTGAACACAAACGCCAGTCGCCTGCCCTTGCTTCCTGACAAGCAGGGAATATGTTCCGTCTTCAGTCAAACTTATCTGCGAAGCGGCAGTATCCCATGTCACCGCCTCTTTTTCCTCTGCTATCTTTTTCTTTCCCAGCTTTTTCTTCCAATCGGCCCGTTTGCCCATGACAAAGCTAATCTTTGGTTCCGCGCTCGTAATCGCATCCATATAAATTATGCCGGACGGTTTTGCGGCTGTCAGGTATATGCCGCCGCCCTGTTTCGGAGCAAGTGAGCCGACGGATATCCCTTTCGGGAAACAAAAGACTACCCTTGTCTTTCCCGTCTGCATGGAAGTAGCAAGCAGATACTCCCGTTTTTTCCTGCTTCCAAGCGAATAGATTTCATTGTATCCGTCATAGCAAAAATCTTTAATCGCACCGTAACCGTTTACCTTTACAACACCGAGAACCCGGCCCAGCGAGGAAACTCTCGCCACCTTATCCGGAGCTATCTGATATAACACACTGTCACCTGTCTGATAAATGCGCTTACCGTGTCCGGTTTCCGTCTTTGTTATATTCCGCAATACGCCCTGATTATCATAAGTCAATATCTGATTTGCGTTTTTCGGAAATACAAAAAACATTCCGTTGTGGCTGACTTCCTTACTATAGCCTAATTCTACCGGAATCTTCTCGGGAACATTCCCCTTTGGTATCGCATACTTATACGTCTTCCCCTCTCGTTTTGAGCCGGAACTGTCAACCAGCTCAAGAATAATATAATTTGTCTTTCCGGGAATCAATCCGCTGATTACAAATTCGTGTGTCTTGGAGAGATTATTTTCACTTCCGTTGTTGATATAGCGGGTGTGGTCATAAATCGCCTCATCCTCGACCGTAATTGTATAACGAACCATACAGCGGTATGACGTCGTAAAATAGAAATAGAAACTGTTTTCATTGGTACCGAAAGGGTTGCGTGCAATAATCGGATTTTCAAAGTCTGCATCCGTCCTCTTAATCAGACGGTCAAGACGCTCCCTGTCCCGATTCGACTGCTGCACATCGTACACGACATCGTGCTCAAAATTTAATACATTCTTCTTTTCTCCCGAAGTTGCTAACGGTATCGCACTCTCATCCAAATCATAGCGGTAGGAACGGTTTTCTTCTAAATCATTCTGCGCTTTCGCCATACGTTCCTGAAACTCGCCGGTCGGGCCGGAATCCTGACTAAGCAGAAAATAGAATCCCCCCGCCGTCACGGCAGCTAAGATAAACATCGTAAAAAGAATTGGTTTCATTTTCTTTTTCATCCGTACATCTCCTTATCCAGCAATGTTTCAAAATCGTCCATTGGCATTGGTCTTGCGTACAAATACCCCTGCGCCACATCACAGCGGATTCCGCGAAGATAATCTGCCTGATTTTCGGTCTCAACCCCTTCACATACAACCGTCATATCCAACTCCTGCGTCAATTCAACCGTCTTGCGGATAATAATCTTACTCGTCTCAGAACTCTCTGTCTCATCCAAAAAAGATTTATCTATTTTAATTATGTCAACAGGCAGCTCTTTCAGCAAATTCAACGAAGAATATCCGGTTCCAAAATCATCAATTGACCAACTGATGCCGAGCTCCTTTAATTTGCTCATCACATCGGCCAGATTTTTCAAATCATCACGGAATATCCGCTCCGTAAGCTCTAACTCAATATATTGCGGCGGCGTATTGTATTGCGCCAGTACGCCTGCCACCTTTTGGGCATAGTCTCTATTTTGCAGTAACACACGAGATTGGTTAATCGAAATAGGTACACACGGCTTTTGCTCGTGCAGTCTTCGATTTATCATCTTACAAACTTCTTCCAGTATAAAAAAGTCCAGTTCAATGATAAATCCGTTTTGCTCAAAAATAGGAATGAAATCATCCGGATATATCATGGAACCGTCCGCGTTAATCCAACGCACCAACACTTCCGCGCCCACAATCTGTCCCGTTTCCAAATTGAATTTTGGCTGTAGAAACGCTTTGAATTCTCTCTGCTGCAACGCCTGCCTCATCCGCGACTCAATGTGACGAACCCGCTCCATCTGCATAAAGATTTTCTCATCATAAAAAGCAATCGGAGAATCTGTGTGAAAGCGCAGGCTCTTTCTCGCAAGGTTAGCAAACTCAACCATTCGCTCTACTGTTTCTTTCCGATTTGTAATCAGATAGACTCCGATTCCTAATTGCGGGTCTGCCTTTACATACTGCGGAGTAATACTCTTCTCAAATTGTCCGCACAGAGATTTCAATAACCACATCAGATAATCCTTTTCCGAATAAGAAACTAAAACAAGAATGTGGTCGGCCACGCTGCGGCAGCATAATTCGATTCCCTTATTACAGGAAGAAGTGAGCAGAGACGCCAAATCAGCAAGGAGCTGGTCGGCTTTTTGCAACCCATACAGATTATTTACTTTTTCATAATTATTGATATCCGTGCACAACAGGGCATAATAATCATTTTGAGATGGCGCCAGTATCCTCTGCTCAATTAATTTCTTAAACGCCTCCAAATGAAGCAGTCCTGTCACCGTATCATACTGCTCCCGCTTTTTCAACTCCACCGATAAATGACCGGTATCCTCGTCCAGCAGATAATGCGGTTCTTCTACCAAAACCGATTCTCCTGTCGAAGAAGTATGAATGGATTTAATCACAAAACGCTTATCCTGCTTAATTATCATCATCGTAAAACGTAAATTTGAATAATATATATTGGATTGGTACGGAAGTCTCAACTCTAATTCACCTGTGACCTGATAACAGCCCGTACTCAACGAAATCGTGCTTGTCTCTACTACTTTCATCATGCACTCATTGGGAACAAATTCCAATTCTTTCTGCAGCAGGGTTCCGAACTCCCGGCGACTGTGTGCAACATAATAGCCTTTGGAGCCTTTCCATTGAACCTGTTCATCAATATGAGCAAGCACATCATTCATATCATGTCTCACATAGTAGGCATGAAAATGATTCAGTGCAATTTGTTTGACTTGCTCTTTTTCCAAATCATAATTGAGCACGCTCTCCTGTGCATCATGTATATCCACAATCAGTCACTCCTTTCTCCTCTCTTCTTCCCCGTCTTAAAACTAATCTCTGTCCCACTTTTCACACAAGGCATGTATCTGGTCGGCAAATTTCGCCGTTTCCTTGTTGCTCAGTCCCTCATTTTTGCGAATGACGCTAAGCAGCCGCTGGCCTTCGGTCAGCAAACGCTGGAACATATCGCCGGCGCGTTTCTTCGCCGCAGTCTTCTTTTTCACTGCTACCGGCAGCGCCTCTTTCACAAATTCACCGCTTAGCAAATCAAAAACCGTACCGCTGTAAGGCGCCGAAGCAATATAGGCAGAATCTTCCAGCGTACGGACAAATTCGTCGCAGACATGGTCGTCTCCGTGTACTACAAATACCCTCTTCGGCGGCTTTTCGGTAAAGCCGTTCACCCATTTTAGCAATCCATCCCTGTCTGCATGGCTGCTAATGCCGCGCAGCTTCGTAATCTTTGCCCGCACTTCCACAGCCTCACCAAATAACTTCACCTTTTTGACGCCCTCTAACAGGGAGCGCCCTAACGTTCCCCGCGTCTGGTAGCCGGCAAATACAATAGTACTTTCCGGACGCCACAAATTATGTTTCAAATGATGGCGGATTCGTCCCGCCTCACACATACCGGATGCCGACAAAATTACTTTTGGCTGCGGTTTAAAATTTATTTCTTTACTGTCATCACTAGTAACAGACAGTTTTAATCCCGGAAAATGAATGGGATTAATCTCCTGCGCCAACAGCGCCTTTGCTCTTTCGCTAAAACACTGCTCAATATTTCTGTCAAAATTTTTATCAAAAATCTGTGTGGCCTCCACCGCTAACGGACTGTCCACATAAACTTCAAAATCCGGATTGATTGTCACTCGTCTTTCTTCTTTAATCTGCCGGAGGAAAAATAGCAGTTCCTGTGTCCTCCCCACAGCAAAACAAGGAATGACAACATTGCCTCCCCGCGCAAAAGTATCCTGTATAATCGCCGTCAGCTCCTCCACATAATCCGGTTCTTTCGTCTCATGCAAACGGTCTCCGTACGTCGATTCCATCACTACATAGTCAGCCGCTTTCGTATATACCGGGTCACGTAAAATCGGCTTATGTCCGTTCCCAATATCACCGGAGAAAACAATCGTCCTCTCTTCATTCCCCTCTCTGGCAAAAACTTCAATTGAGGACGCGCCGAGCAAATGACCGACATTCGTAAAACGCACTGACACTTCGTCACAAATATGTACTATACTATCGTATTCACACGGCTGCAGCAGCCGGATAGCGCCAATGGCGTCTTCCATCGTATAGAGCGGTTCATACGTCTCACCGCCGGAACGCTGCGCCTTACGATTTCGCCACTCCGCCTCGAACTGCTGGATATGGGCGCTGTCCCGCAACATAATCTGACTCAGTTCAACCGTTGGTTTTGTCGCATAAACCGGCCCCCGAAAACCTCTGGCATACAACATGGGAAGCAATCCCGTATGGTCAATATGCGCATGCGTCAGTAACATAAAATCGATTTCGGACGGCTCCACGGGAAGTTCCTGATTCTCAAATAAATCCTGCCCCTGTTCCATACCGATATCGACACAAAAATTCTTCCCGCCAACTTCCATAAAATGACAACTTCCGGTCACTTCATGGTCTGCCCCAATAAAAACAAGTCTCATGCACTCGCCCTCTTTCCGATAGTTGATTTTATTATAAAGGATTTTCCAAATTTCGTCAATATACAGTGTCTCCCCGTTTTAGGATAAGAGCCCTCCCTTTTTATATACATATAGTATAACAAAAATAAAAATAAATTGCTACACTCCTTTTATATCAGATGAGGCTTTTGACACCCTAATCTTAACTATTTATCCTTTCAATGTAGCGGCTATCATGCGGTATCTTATCCGGTATCCACTCCCAACGAAAAATACATGATTTCTTTCGTTTACAGAAATCTTTCGCCGCCTCCTCGCAAAACTCGCTGTCTGCAATGTCGTTTTTCCTGACTTTTGCAGCATTGACCGCTCGCCGGTTCTTATGCACCACCGCTTGTTACTAATTACTGCGGGTGGCACCAAAGGTGCCGATTCTGGGTGGTGCATTAGAACCGCTGCGTAGCGGTCTAGTGCAAACGGGCTGCCAAAAGTCAGGAAAAACGACAGCAGACATCTCAGACAATGCTCGGGCGACGCTCTGTAAACAAAAGAAATAATAATTTTTCGGGGAGTGATACAAGGACAACGATACCGCATGATACCCGCACAGTGCACTAATTCAGGGGAGACAAATAATTAAGCGATTGTCTTATATATCAGATAAATTTCCAGATTTCCCTCATCTCAACTAAACATTCAGGAAGTCAAAGATAACTGTAATATACAGATTGTGAAGAAAAATAGAAGCAGCAAAAAAGGGTGCCGTTTAACAGAAGCTACACCCTGATTTTGCTATTCAATTATTCCTTAATCTCGTCAATTTCTGTAAGGTTTACGCCTAAGGAAGTTAATACAGCTTTTAAAGACTTATAGTCTTTTTTCAGGCTTTCATATGTTTTCACTGCATTCTCTTCTTTTGCAATCTTCATATGAGCTTGTACCTTTTGGAAGTCGTTTATACTTCTTTCAATAATTTCACCATTATTAGGCATTCTATCACCTCCAAATCATGAGCCAAATCGCTATTTCATCTTCAGTGTAGCACAATCGGACAACAAAGTCTATCAATTTTCTAACACTTAATAAGTTTTGTGGCTCGCGGGCAAATTCCCCTTCCCCTTATAGCTGCTATCGGAACAACTGGTAACGTATTCTGTTCGTGAACCGGCGTCTGCACAGGTTGATTTTCTCACCCACCGGCATTTCCGGATTAACGACACGGACATTCTTCACCTTACATCTGTTTTTTCTTATCCAGACATTCAGCAGTCTTTCAGATAAAAAACCATACAGACGCTGCTGATAGCGATTCAGTTCGGAAAGGTCAACCACCTTTTCCAGTTCAAACAAAATGTCGAATAACCAACGGCAATAGTCGTCAAAAAGATTCGCCTTACAAAACATCATATTGAACAAGGTTGAGCTGTTTTGCTGAAAATACTCGTCAAAGACATTGCCGTAATCCGGATATTTCTCCTTTACTATACACTCCAACTGTGCGAATATTTTTTCCGTACAGCAGCTAATAAGCAGCTCGTCTTTTGCATTTTGCAAAAAATACTCAACATACGGCAAAACCACATCCGCCGACTGCAGCATTGCTTTTAATTCATCATAAGAATAAATATTTTTTGTATTTGCGCTCAAATTACTTTTCCCAAAGTATCGGCGGTAATGAACAAGACCCTTGCAGTCATCGTCTGTATTTTTCCAAATCCAGTACAAACCTGTCAATTCACAATAATTAGTGTCTGCTGATTAAGTAGCTATCTGCAACTTCCAACTCTTACATCTG